>DYFK01000034.1 GCA_020725265.1 Hydrogenophilus sp.
AAGGCGGTGCTGATCAACATCTTCGGCGGCATCGTGCGCTGCGACCTGATCGCCGAGGGCATCATCCAGGCGGTGAAGGAGGTGGGCGTGAAGGTGCCGGTGGTGGTGCGCCTGGAAGGCACCAACGCCGACAAAGGTCGTGAGTTGCTGGCCGGTTCCGGGCTGGCCATCATCGCCGCCAACGATTTGAATGACGCGGCCCGTCGCGCCGTGGAGTCCGCGAAGTGATTTGTCGTTCCCGCGCAGGCGGGAACCCAGTTGAACTGGCCTGGATTCCCGCCTGCGCGGGAATGACGGGCGGAGCGAAATGAATGAGCATTCTGGTTAACAAGCACACCAAGGTCATCTGCCAGGGCTTCACCGGCAAGCAGGGCACGTTTCATTCCGAGCAGGCCATCGCCTACGGCACCCGGATGGTCGGAGGCGTCACCCCGGGCAAGGGCGGCCAGACCCACCTCGACCTGCCGGTATTTAACACCGTCAAGGGCGCGGTGCGCGAGACCGGCGCCGACGCCACCATGATCTACGTCCCGGCCGCCTTCGCCGCCGACGGCATCCTGGAAGCGGCCGACGCCGGCATCCGGGTCATCGCCTGCATCACCGAGGGCATTCCCGTGCGCGACATGATCAACGTGAAGGCGGCGATCCGGGCCAACGGCGCGAACCTGATCGGCCCCAACTGCCCCGGCCTGATCACGCCGGGCGAGTGCAAGATCGGCATCATGCCGGGCTTCATCCACCAGCCGGGCAAGGTCGGTATCGTGTCGCGCTCCGGCACGTTGACTTACGAAGCGGTCTGGCAGACCACGCAACTTGGGCTGGGCCAGTCGACCTGCGTCGGCATCGGCGGCGATCCCATCAAGGGTCTCGATTTCATCGATTGCCTGGAAATGTTCCAGGCCGATCCGCAAACCGAAGCCATCATTCTGGTCGGAGAGATCGGCGGCACGGCGGAAGAGGCGGCGGCCGAGTACATCCAGGCGCATGTCACGAAACCGGTCGCGGCCTACATCGCCGGCCTCACCGCGCCCAAGGGCAAGCGCATGGGCCACGCCGGCGCCATCATCGCCGGCGGTTCCGGCAAGGCCGAGGACAAGATCGCCGCGCTGGAAAAGGTTGGCGTGGTGGTGGCCCGGAGCCCGGCCGGCCTCGGCGCGGCCTGCGCCGAAGCCATCCGCTGTTCCGGCTGAGGCCGCTTCAACGCCAGCGGCGATCGTGGCTGGCGACGCGGATGTTGTGCTCGGCCCGATCGAGCATCCGGTTGAGTTCGATCCATTCGCGTGGCTCCAGGCGACGATCGCTCAGATAGCGGCGCATGGCGTTGTCGATCTCGCGTTGTTCCTTCAGCAAATTCCGGGCCTCCTTGCCCGAGATCCGGTTGTTGGCCATGCCGGCATGAATCCGTGAGGTTTGCTGGCGCTGGCGGTCTTCCAGGTGATCCACGGCATCGCGTTGCGAGCGGAATCCGGGGCCAAAACCGTATTGGTTGGGCACGCTGGCGTGCATGAAGCCGTTCTGATTCATGAAGCCGTCCCGGTGCGGGAAGCGGTCGTTGGCCTGGCTGTTTCCGGCCAGCAGGGCGAGGGCGGTCAGCGTGGCGATGCCGAGGTTCCTGGTGAAGTCGACGGGCTGGAAGGTGGCGGTTTTCATGGCGATCTCCTGTTCGGTTGAGGGGCCGACCGGACGATTCGCCGTGTCGGTGACTCCACTCTAGGAGGGCGCTGTAAGCCCGCCGTGTCGGCGGCGTTTTAGGTTGTAACCAAACGTTACCGGCTGAGCCGTGTCGCCAGCTCTCCAGCCGGGACCGGCATTCCGAGATAGTGGCCCTGTAGCGAACAGATCCCCGAACGCGCCAGGAAATCGCGTTGTTCGGCGGTCTCGACGCCCTCCGCGACGCATTCCAGGCCCAGGGTTTCGCACAGCGACAGGATGGCGTGGACGATGGCGCGATCGCGCTCGTCGCCGGGCAGGCCGGTGATGAAGGATTGATCGATCTTGAGCCGTTCCACCGGCAGATTCTTCAGTTGCGCGAGCGCGGAATAGCCGGTGCCGAAGTCATCCACCGCCATGCGGATGCCCAGGGATTTCAGGCGTTCGATGACCGGCCACATCTCGTCGCTCCGGCCGATCGCCTGTTCGGTGATTTCCAGTTCGATGTGGCTGGGAGCGAGACCGAAATCGTTCAGGATGCGCTCGATCCGCTCGGCGAAGCCCGGACGCAGTTGCAGGGGCGAAATGTTGACCGCGACCCGGGGGACCGTCAGACCGGCGTCGCGCCAGGCGATGATGTCCCGGCAGACCGCGCGCAGCATGGTGTCGCCGAGGTCGCCGATGAGCCCGTTCCTTTCCGCCAGAGGCACGAATTCGGAAGGAGGGACCGCGCCGTGCCGGGGGTGATGCCAGCGGGCCAGCGCTTCGATTCCGGTGAGGTGATGGCCGTTGGCGTCGAATTGGGGTTGATAGACCGGCGCGATGGCTTCATCGGCGAGGGCGCGTCGCAGATCGAACAGCAGGGAAAACGCATGGCGGCTGGCCTCGGACTGCGCGCTGGAATGCACGACATAGCCGGCGCGCCCGCTGTCCTTCGCGCGGTACATCGCGGCATCCGCGCATTTGACCAGATCGCCGAGATTGACGGCGTCGTCCGGAAAGCAGGCGATGCCGATGCTGGCGCTCGGCTGGATGTCATAACCGGAGATGGAGAAGGGCGCTTTCAGCGCGCGCATCAGGCGTTCCGCGATTTCCTCGACCTGGCGCGCCGTCGGCACATCCTCGGCGGCCAGCACGAATTCGTCGCCCCCCCAGCGCGCCAGCAGATCCTGCTGGCGGGTGACGTCGCGCAGGCGGCGGGAGATGTCGAGCAGATACTGGTCGCCGATGTGATGGCCGAGGTTGTCGTTGATGTCCTTGAAGTGGTCGAGGTCGACGAAGGCGACCGCGATCCGGAAATTGCCGCGACGCGCGCGTTCCAGCGCAAGCGTCAGGTGTTCGTTGAAATGGGCCCGGTTGGGCAGGCCGGTCAGGTTGTCGTGGGTGGCCAGGTAGTGCAGTTTTTCCTCCGCTTCCTTGACCCGGGAAATGTCGGAGAAGGTGGCGACGTAATGGGTCACCGCGCCGGCGCGGTCGCTGATGGCGTTGATGCTCAGCCATTGCGGGAAAATCTCGCCATTCTTGCGCCGGTTCCAGATCTCGCCGCGCCAGTTGCCATGGCTGTTCAGCGTCTGCCACATGCGTTCGTAGAACTGGGGGGTGTGGATGCCGGATTTGAGCAGTCTGGTGGAATGGCCCAAGGCTTCGTCGTCCTCATAGCCGGTGATTTCGCGGAAGGCGCGGTTGATCGAGGTGATGACGCCATGTCGGTCGGTGACCATGATGGCTTCGCTGGTCTGGTCGAGGATCTGTTCCGTGCGCCGCAACTGTTCGAGCGGTCCGACGTTGCCTTGGAACTCCCGGAACAGGATCAGGGCGCCGGGATGGCCTTCGCTCCAGTCGATCGGCGAACAGATGTATTCGGCGGTGAGGGTCTGACCGTCATGCCGGCGCAGCAACAGATCCTCGCCGCGCAGGGTCCGCCGGTACTTCAGGGTGTGCTCGGCGGGACAGATCCATTCCCGTTCCAGGCGCGCGGATTGGATGAAATCGCGGGCGGCCCGGCCGATCAGCGCATCTTCCCGATAGCCGAGCCGGCTGGCGGCGTGGGCATTGATGAAGACCAGGTCGCCATCGTCGTCGATGCCGATGACGCCTTCGCCGGCCGTGTCCAGGATCGCGGCGTGGCGCTGGTGCAGATCCTCGATCGCGAGCTGGTAGGTGTGGCGTTGGGTGATGTCGCGGGTGTTGACGATGATCTCGTCGCCGGTTTCGCCGCGTACGCGTTTGAACACCGATTCGCACCAGACGGTGCGGCCGTCGCTGGCTTTCAGCCGGTGGATGTGCATGACCGGCTGATCGTTTTCCAGGGCGCGGCGGATCATGCCCAGGCAGGTGTCCCGATCCGCTTCGACGACGGTGTCGGCGAGCGGCTGGCCGAGCAGGGATTCGGGTGATCGGCCAAGCGTGGCCTGGATCGATGGCGACACGAAGCGGTAGCGCAAGTCCGGATCGAGCACGGCGATGATGTCGGTGGAGTGCTCGGACAGCAGACGGTAGCGGCGTTCGCTGAGACTGAGCGCGTTGCGCGTCAGCACTTCGACGATGGCGTGGCCGAAGCTGTTGGCGGCCTCCAGTTCGAGCGGGGTCCAGGGCAGCGACTTGTCCTTGTGGTGCTCCAGCCAGATTTCGAACGACTGACGCGGGGTCAGGCGGGGGTGGCCGTCGCGCGACACGATCTGCTTGTCGAGCCGACCGCCCCAGGTGACGACCCGGTCGACGGCCGGGCGCAACCACATCAGGTAGTCGAGTCGGCCCTGTTCGAGCGGCGCCACCAGGATGCCTTGGGCGAGGTCGCCCCAGGCGGCGGCTTCGGGGAAATCGGCCGGCAGCGACTCGGTGTGGTACATCTCGGCGGGAATGCGCGTGCGCAGCCAGTCTTCCAGACGATCGAGCTCGGCCGGCATTGGCGCGTGGCCGTAGACCAGGCGGCGTCGGTCGAAGGCGATGACGACGCCGGATGCGCGCGCCAGCGCCATGATGTCGTTGGCGCGCGCGCCGAATACCGCGTCGAGGTCGCGTTGCGCGCGCAATTCCCGGATCAGGTCGTGCAGCAGTTCGCGTATGCGCGTCCGGTCGGCGTCGCGCCGACGGTGTTCCAGATCGGAAAGCTTCAGCGATACCGCGCGGCCGAGCATTTCGTGCAGCTCGCGCTCGCGCATGGGCAGCCATCTGGGTTGATGGTGGTGGCAGGCGATCAGTCCCCAGAGCTGTCCATCCCGCAGCAGCGAGATGGACAGGGAGGCGCGCACGCCCATGTTGTGCATGTATTCGACATGAACGGGCGAGACGCCGCGCAATTCCGACCAGGTCAGGTCCAGCGGCGCGTCGCCGCCGACCAGCGCGACCGGGCGGGCCTGGGTGTCGGCGATCAATCGGCTGGGGTTGCGGCGATAGAGGGCGCGCGCTTGCGCTGGAATGTCGGCGGCCGGAAAGCGCTGGCCCAGGAAGCTGCCGAGGCCGGGAGCCCGGGCTTCGGCGATCACCTCGCCATCCCAGTTTTCGTCGAACCGGTACATCATGACCCGGTCGTGGCCGGTGAGCAGGCGCGTCAGCTCCACGACCCGCTCCAGGTAACGGTCCAGGTCGGTTTCCCCATCCAGGGACCAGAGCGCGTCGCGCAGCGGCGTGAAGGTGTCGGCGTAGAACTGGGCGAAGCGGTCGCGCGCCGGCATTTCCAGCTCCAGCACGCGCAGATCGCCGGACCGGTGGAGCAGAGCGTCGGCCGGACGGCCGGCCAGATTCAGCGCGAAGGCCCGCCGGGGCCGCCAATCGTCGTCGAGCGTCATGTCGCGTAGGCGCTCGTACTGTTCGGCGCCGAGCAGCCGGGCCAGGGGCTGTCCGATCAGGTCGACGGCCCGCCTGCCGAACAGCGCGCCGGTGTTGTCGCTGGCTTTGACGATGCGGCCGTCGGCGGGGTCGAAGGCGAACAGCAAGCCATGCGGTTGAATGGTTTCGATCCGGTGGATCGGCTCGCTCTCGCAATGGCGCAAGGCTTCGGCGACCAGCTCGGGCGAGGTGGGGCCGGGAATGGTCGGGTCGGGCCGCATGCCTGGTGCTGTCGGGGAAATGCTCGCGTTATCGGGGGATGGTGCCGGCGAGCACTGTTTCGAAGTGTTCGAACAGCTCGACCGCTGCCCGGGTGGCGCGCTCCCGCTGATCGGCTTGCGCGCACGCGTGCTCGGCCAGGGTCAGGAATGCCCGCCAGCGAGGGCCGGTTTCATCGCCGTGGCCGTGGAAGAAGCGGGCGCCGCGGGTCGCGTCCAGATCCAGGGTTTCACGCACGCGCGCGGCGATGACCGCGCCGCCCAGGCTGGAGCCCTCGATCACGTAGCGCAGGCCGATACGCGCGGCGGCGTCGGCCGGGCAGGCGAACGTCAACGGGGGCGCCAGGGGGTGCTTCAGGTGATCGAGATCCGCGGCCAGCCATGGCAGACGGGGAACATAGCCATCGCAGCCGCTCAGGCAGGGATCGAGGCCTGCGTACAGCCGGTGATAGTCGGCCAGCAACCGGCCATATTCCTCCAGTCCGAGTTCGCCACGCGCCAGCGCGGCCAGGCGCGGCAGCCGGTTCAGCCGGGCATGCGCGGCGTGCGTGGCCGCGCGCAGGTGCTCATGGGCGGTTCCGCCGGCATACGGGCCTGTGTCGAGCGGCGTGGGGTCGGAAACGGTCAAGATGGCCTCGGTTGTGGGGGGACTTTGGCCGCGAGGGATTGTCGCCAAGCGGCAATGAACACGCGGCGATGACCATGCGGGCGGCAAGGATACGCTGGTGCCTTTGTATTGAACACGGGTGCGTTCGAGTGCTCAGTCATTCCTGGCGGTAAAGATCGAGCCTGTCGACGCGTCGTTCGATGTCGGCTTCCAGTTCCAGATAGGCGGGCGCGCCGATCCCGCCATAACGGCGCAGGAAGGCCGACTCCGGCAGGAATTCCGGCAGGCCGGCCAGGCTGGGGAAGAACACCGCGCTGTCGTTGATTTCACGCAGCCGGGCCTGGATTCGTCGGGCGCTCTCGGGTGAGGTCACACAGGCCGAGCCGAAGCGGGCTCCGGCCTTGTCCGCCGCCAGATCGGCGAAGGAAAAACCGCTGCCGCCGCGCGCGTCGCGCAGTTCCTTGTAGAGCCCGGCGAGGTCGGACAGATGACTGCCACCGCGCGCGGCCAGGAAGGCGGACAGCGCGAAATGCTGGGCCAGGTCGGTCCGCCCGGCCAGTCTGACGCGGCCCTTGCCGAGCGGTGGCAGGCGGCCATCCGGGCGGATCAGTTCGGCGCCGAGGGCGATCTCGGCCAGCGCGGCCAGGGCGGCGCGGTTCTCCACCACCGGGTCGCCTTGCTCGCCGGCATGCGCGCGTCGTTCGGCGAGGGCGAAGGCGGCACGCAGATAGGGCAGGAACTCGCGGCCGCCGACCCGGGCCAGCGCGCGCCGGTATTCGGTCAGCGTCGCGGCATCGACGCCGGGCAGCGTCAGCGCTTCGACCAGATGCCGGCCACGCCAGACATATTCCAGGCGCAGGCCGTCGGCATCGATGCCGACGCGCGTCAGCATGGCCAGCGCGCTGGTCAGCGTGGCTTCGATCCGGTCGCCGTTTTCGTGCCGGGTGAGCAGATACCGGCCGGCGCGGGTGACCAGGCTTGGTGGCAGCGGCAGCCGGCCGAGGCGGATGGCTTCCAGGATCGGCCGTTGCCCATCCGTGGCCAGGGTCAGACTCAGATTGGCGAAACGGTCGCCGGGCAACGCCGCCGGCAGGCGCCAGCTCACCAGCAGGCGCAGCCGGTGGTCGGTGGTTTCGACGCGGGCACGGCCGCCGCCGAAATCGGCGAGCAGGTGGTCGAGGCCCAGCCGCAGTTCATCCGGCGTCAGCTCGACCACCCGGGTTTCGCCCTCGCGCCAGCGGCCTTCACGCAGTTCGCGCAGGCCGAGCTTGCGCAGGATGACGCGGGCGCGGTCGAGATCGGCCACGGCCGGGCCGGTGTCGAGATTCACCGCCGGGCGTGACGAGGTGGCCAGCAGGAACAATGCCGCCATCGCGCTGGCGGCGAGGATGGCGAGAACGAACAGCGAGCGGGCCGCCAGCGCGCGGATGCCGGGCATCGCGCTCAGGATCGCGCCCGATAGGCGCGGAACCGGTCGAGCACCTCGGCCATCTCGGCCGTGTTCAGCAGCACCGGTTCGCCGATCTGGCGGGCGCGCAGGTATTGGCCGCACAGGGCTTCGACTTCCAGCGCCAGCGCCAGCGCGTCGGCCGGGTCGGCGCCCCAGGCGACCAGGCCGTGATTGGCCATCAGGCAGGCGCGGCGTCCGTCCAGCGCGTCGAGGACGGCGTCCGACAGGGCCTGACTGCCGAAGGTGGCGTAGCGGGCGCAGCGGATGTCGTCGCCCCCGGCGAGCGCGACCATGTAGTGGAACGGCGGGATCGGCTGGCGCAGACAACTGAGCGCCACCGCGAACGGCGAGTGCGCGTGCACGACCGCGCCGGCCTCGGCGAAACGATGGTAGATGGCGTGATGGAAACGCCATTCGCTGGACGGCCGGCCGTCGCCGACGACGTTGCCGGCGGCGTCCAGGCGGACCATGTCGGTATCGGTCAGTTCACGCATGTCGCGCGCCGACGGCGTGATCACCAGCGCCGCCGAGTCCGCCGCCAGACGCGCGCTGACGTTGCCGGAGCTGCCCTGGTTGAGGCCCAGCGCGACGCTGTCGCGGGCGACGCGGGCGACTTCCCCGGCGAGCGTGGCCGGGGTCATCGCGTCTGCCTTTCCGGATACAGCGCGGCAAGCGCGGCGGTGTCGGCGGCGACCAGGCCGCGCTCGGTGATCAGGCCGGTGACCAGACGCGCCGGCGTCACGTCGAACGCCGGGTTGGCGGCCGGGCTCGCCGCCGGCGTCAGGCGCACGCGCAGCAGGCGGCCGTCGTCGGCGCGACCGAGGATGTGGCTGACCTCGTCGCCGGCGCGCGTCTCGATCGGGATGGCGCTGCCGTCGGCCAGCGCGAAATCGATGCTCGGCCCGGGCGCGGCGACGTGGAACGGTATGCCGTTGTCGAACGCCGCCAGCGCTTTCAGATAGGTGCCGATCTTGTTGGCGACGTCGCCGTTGGCGGCGACCCGGTCGGTGCCGACGATGCACAGGTCGACCTCGCCGCGCCGCATCAGATGGCCGCCGGCGTTGTCGGCGATGACGGTGTGGGCGATGCCGTGGCTGGCCAGTTCCCAGGCGGTCAGGCTGGCGCCCTGATTGCGCGGCCGGGTTTCGTCGACCCAGACATGCACCGGAATGCCGGCCTCGGCGGCGGCGTACACCGGCGCCAGCGCGGTGCCCCAGTCGACCGTGGCCAGCCAGCCGGCATTGCAGTGGGTGAGCACGTTCACCGGCCCGGGCCGGCGTTCGGCGATGGCGGCCAGCAAGGGCAGGCCGTGCGCGCCGATGGCGCGGTTTTGCGCGATGTCCTCGGCGCGGATCGCCGCCGCCTCGGCCCAGGCGGCGGCGCGTCGGGCCGCCGGCGGCAACGGCAGCAGGCGGGCGAGCATGCGTTCCAGCGCCCAGCGCAGGTTGACCGCGGTCGGCCGGGTCGCCGCGAGCAGGTCGGCGGCGTCCGCCAGGGCGGCGTCGCCGGCATCGGTGACGGCGGCCAGCGCCAGGCCGTAGGCGGCGGTGGCGCCGATCAGCGGCGCGCCGCGCACGCGCATCACGGCGATCGCTTCGGCCGCGTCGGCCGGACTGGTCAGAAGGATGCGGACGAATTCGTGCGGTAACCGGGTCTGGTCAATGATCTCGACCCGGTCGTCGCCGATGGCGGCGATGGTTTGCGTGGCGATGCCGTGGACGTTCATGCGCGTGCGGATTGGAAGGGCGAAGCCGGCATTGTCACCGATCGCGGCCACCGCGCGCGCGGGTGGCGGCATGGCGCAGCAGCGGCAGGTACTCGCGCCAGTCGGCCACCGCGCCGGCATGGCCGAACAGCACGCGGCCATCGCCATCGAGCACGTAGGTGGACGGAAACACGCGCGCCAGCTCGCGGTCGCGGCGGATGCCGCCATCGGCGAGGCGGACGCGGTCGTCATTGGCGCCGGTCGAGCCGCTGTCGCAGACCGGCAGGCGCAGGCCCTGGCCGCGCAGCCAGGCGCGCGCGTGGTCGGCCGGCTCGCGGACCTGGACGAACAGGAAGACGATGCCCGGCTCGTCCTTGAGCGCCGCGCGCAGAGCCTGGAAATCCGGCAGTTCCTTGCGGCAGGGACCGCACCAGGAGCCCCAGAAATGCAGGATCACGACCTTGCCGCGCAGGCCGGACAGGGTCTGCCGGCGGCCATCCTCGCGCTGGCAGGCGAGGTCGGGGAAACGTTCGCCACGGGCGTTGCCGACCGGCGCCCGGCGCGCTCCGGTGCCACCCGGCAGGGTCCACAGACCGGCCCAGCCGTGCGCGTCGAACACCACGCGGTCATCGAGCGCGTAGGGTACGCAGGGCTGCCGGGTACGCGCCCGGCAATCGGCCAGCGCTTCGGCGAGCGCGGCTTCGCTGTCCCTGGCCTGGGCGCGCCAGGTCCAGACCCCGCCGGGCGCGACCACGAACGCCTTGGCCGGGGCCGCTAGCCGGTATTCGCGATAGCCGGGCGCGGCCTCGGCATGTGGTGGCGGCGGTGGCAACGGCGGCGCCGCGGCGGCCATCGTCGCCAACGGCAGGGCGCAGGTGGCGAGCAGACGCCGGATGCCGACGATCATCGTTCCGCCCCCCGTTCGATGCCGAGCTTCTTCATGCGCTCCCACAGGTTCTTGCGGCTGATGCCGAGCAGGGTGGCGGTGTCGTGGATGCGCCAGCCGCGCGCGTCGAGCGCGCGCAGGATGTAATCGCGTTCGTGGCCGCTCAGATAGTCGCCGAGCGGCGCCACCGGCGCCGGTGAGATGCCCGGCGCGCGTTCACCGAACAGCGATTCGGGCGAGAGCACGGCGGCGTCGTCGAGCACGCAGGCGCGTTCGATCACATGCTTGAGCTCGCGCACGTTGCCGGGCCAGTCGTGATCGAGCAGGGCGCGTTCGGCCGCCGGCGACAGCAGCTTGCGGCGACCCTCGTCGGTTTCGGCGGCGCGTTCCAGGAAGCGGCCGGCCAGCCACAGGATGTCTTCCTTGCGCTCGCGCAGCGGCGGCACGCGGATCTGGATGACGTTGACCCGGTAGTACAGATCCTCGCGGAACAGCCCCTGCTCGACCCGCGTCTTCAGGTCGTGATGGGTCGCCGAGATCAGGCGGAAATCGACCGGTAGCGGCGTTTCGCCGCCGACCCGGACGATGCAGCGTTCCTGGATCGCGCGCAGCACCCGGACCTGCATCGACAGCGGCATGTCGCCGATTTCATCGAGGAACAGGGTGCCGTCGGCGGCCTGCTCGAACAGGCCGCGCTTGGCCTTGGCGGCGCCGGTGAAGGCGCCTTTCTCGTGGCCGAACAGTTCGGCTTCCAGCAGCGACTCGGTGAAGGCGCCACAGTTGGCGGCGACGAACGGCCGTTCGCCGTCCCGGTGGCGGTGCAGACCGGTGGCGACCATTTCCTTGCCGACCCCGGATTCGCCGGTGATCAGCACGGTCGCGGGACTGTGGGCGAGACGCGGCAACAATTCCTCGATGGCGCGCATCGCCGGAGAGATCCCGAGCTGGTCGGCGCCGGGCGCCGCCGCGCCGGCGAAGCCGCCAAGCTGTTTGAGCTTGGCGAGCAGCAGATCCGGCTCGAACGGCTTCAGCAGATAGTCGACCGCGCCCAGCTTGAGCAGGCGCACCGCCTGGTCGACCACGCCGTGGCCGGTCATGAACACGAATGGCGGCAGCCTGCCGTGCTGTTCGAGCAGGCGGGTGTAGAGCGCTTCGCCGGAGGTGTCGGGCAACAGGATGTCGCTGACCACGGCGTCGTAGTGCTGGTGTTCCAGCGCGGCCAGCGCGTTGCGACCGGTCCGGTGCCAGTCGCAGGCATAGCCTTCCAGTTCGAAACGCAGGGCGAGCGCGCCACCCATGACTTCGTCGTCCTCGATCAGGCAGATGCGTCCGCCAGCCAATTTTCGTCTCCCAGGGGTAGCGTGATGCAAAAACGGGTGTCGCCGGGCTGACTGTGCACGACGATGTTGCCCTTCAACTGGCGCGTGATCTGGTGCGTGATCCACAGGCCCAGGCCCATGCCGTCCTCGCGCTGTCCGGTGAACGGCTCGAACAGGCGCTCCATCAGCTCGGGGGGAATGTGCTGGCCGTCGTTGTGGATGTCGAGCACCAGATGTTCCTCGACGAGATGCGTGCGGATCGTGACGCGGCCGTGTTCGCCGGCGGCCTGGATGGCGTTGAGCGCCAGGTTGATCAGAATCTGCCGGACCAGGCTGGCGGGTAATCCGATCTCGCCGGCCACGCTGTTTTCCCAGCGTGTTTCGACGCCGCGCTTGTGGGCTTCCTGGCCGAGCAGGGTGTGCACGTCGTCGATGTCCTGGCCGGTCAGCGGCCGGCTTCTGGCGCGGGCCTCGACCAGCAGGGCGGCGACCACGTCACGGATCTGGGTCAATCCGCGTTCCAGCAGCGGCAACACCCGCGTCAGGACCGGGTCCGGACTGGCGTGACGCTTGAGGGTGTCGAGCGCGGTCAGCAGGCCGCCGAGCGGATTGTTGATTTCATGGGCGATGCCGGCGGAAAGCCGGCCGAGCGCGGCGAGCCGGTCGGATTTCACGATCTCCCGCTTCATCCGCTCCTTTTCCTCCAGCTCCACGCTCATGCGGTCGAACGCCGCGAACAGCCGGCCGAGTTCGTCGCGGTTCGCGTGCATGTGGCGTGGAATCGGCTCTGGCGGGCGTTTGCCCAGGTCGCCCATGCGATCCGCCAGCAGGCTCAGCGGCGCGGTCATGCGCCGGCCCCAGTACCAGTTGATCGGCAGCAGGATGAGCATGACCACCAGGGTGGTCCAGGCCGTCCGTTTCAGGATGCGCGTGAAACTGGCCAGATAGTAGTCGGTTGGATGCACCAGGATCAGCGTGCCCAGCTTGACGTTATCGGCGATCACCGGCACCGCCAGCAGCAGTTTGTCGCCGATCTCGTGAACCAGGACGTTCTTGCCGGCCGCCGCCAGCCGCTCCCGCAAGCCCAGAAATCCTGGATCGATCGCATCCAGTTCGATCTGCAAGGGATAGTGTTCGGGCAGGGTGGACGTGAATACCTGATTGTCGTGATCGAGCAGGATGAAGTCCTCGATCTGGAAACCGGGATGCCGGAGTTCCGAGCGTTTGAGCGCGTCCAGGGTCTCGTAGGCGCGCCAGACATCATCCTGGGTGATCGCGGTGTAGAGCGTCTGGGTCAGGGTGTGGCCGAGGATTTCCGAGCGCGTCAGCATGTTGCGCTTGAGGTTCTCGCGGGTCAGCAGGATGTTGCTGCCCGCGACCGTCAACGCCGTGATGACGATCAGGATGCCGCCCCACAACGGCAGCTTGTGGCGCAGGCTCAGATCGAACAGGCGCATCGGCGTGATCTCAAGGACGCGGGGTGGGGACCAGCATTTCGCGTGAACGCTGGTAATAGGCCGGTTGTGGTGGGGTGAATCCGTCCAGATTCATCTTGCGCAACAGGCCGCGCCCTTCCTCGTCCCGGGACATGTCCAGAAACACCCGGCGCAGGTTGGCGAAACCGGCTTCCGTCAGCGAGGCGCCGGCCACCAGTGGCGGGAAGCCGTACTCCTCCGAACGCGCGACCACGCGCGTGCGAGTGGTCGCGGACGAGGCCTGGCTGTCCAGGGTTTCCCAGATGTAGCTGCTGACCGTCGCGGCATCAGCCATGCCGGTCGCCACGGCTTCGATCGCGCGCCGGTGCGACCAGGTGAAGAACGTGCGCCGGAAATACCGGTCGGGCGCATGGCCGAGTTGCTCGATGGTCCGGACGGCGCTGAGATGCCCGGCATTGGAATAGGGATCGGCATAGGCGAACACCTTGCCTTTCAGGTCGGCCATGCCGCGCGTGGCGACATCGCGCGCCGGCACGATCAGATAGGCCTGGTAATAGGGTCGGCCGCGAAACACGGGTGTGGCGATCAGGCGCAGCGCCGGATTGGCGGTGACATAAGGGCAGTCGCACAGCCAGGCGGCATCGAGCTTGCCCTGGCTGACCAGTTCGAGCATGTCGCGGTAACTGTCGCGCAGGACGAAAGCGACTTCCTGGCCAAGCTGGCGTTCCAGATAGGTCTTCCATTCGCCCAGCAGGGCATGCCGATCGTGCAGGAAGGCGGGGGAGATACCCAGGCGGATCGGCGCCGCGAACGCTTGCGCGCTGGCAATCCATGCCAGAAGCAGGCCGATCAGGAAATGCCGCGTGAAAACCGATCCAGGCATGGGTGTCGTGGTCTCGTTACCGAGCTGTAACGCCCGGGAAATTGATGACGGTCAAAAGTTACCTTCTGGTAACGCATTTGTCCAAGGACTTCGCGTGTGACGGTCCGGGTTGGCGCGTGGTCGCGCCCATGAAATGCCTGCGCACGGATGCGCTGACCGGGTAATCCGAGGGACAGGTGGCCAGTCGCTGGGAAATCCGGCTCCGGTAAGGTTACCGAAGGGTAACGCACGCGGAACGCCATGGCTTTCAAAAGCCGGGAGAGCAAACTGAATCCAGGATTTATCCATAATCAAAACAAGGTGTTGTAAGGAGAATGTAAGGAAATTTCAAGGCTGGCACAAATATTGCGATCTCAATGTCATGAAATTACGCATCGATTTCCCCGAAGCCGAAAGCGTTCAATCATGAATTTCCTGCCGCTACCGCAAGCCCAGATTCTGGAGAACATGGCACGGCTGGCGTATTTCCGGGATTGGCATCCGGCGCAGTTGGCGCGTCTGGCGCCACATGCGCGCCAGTTCGTGATCGAGAAGCAGCAGCCGCTGATCCGCAAGGGCGCGCATGCCGATGCCCTGTACGTCGTGGTCAGCGGTCAATTGCGTCTGTTCATTCCCTTGACGAGCGGCGGCGAGCGTGTGGTCGCGCTGATCGGGCAGGGTGAAAGCTTCGCCGAATCCTGCCTGGTGCTCAACGAACCCTGTCCGTTCGAGGTGGTCGCCTGCAAGGACAGCCATGTGCTCAGTATCGATGCGCTGATTTTCCGTCAGGAGTTGCAGCAAAGCCCGTCGCTGACCGAGCGCATGCTGAGAATCGTCTCCACGCGTTTGCTGACGACGCTGCGCGACGTCGAAACCTGCGCCCAGCGTTCGAGCATGCAGCGGGTGGCCTGCTTCCTGCTGCAACACCGGCCGGCGCCGGATGCCGAGGTGTTCGAAATCAAGCTGTCCGCGCGCAAGCTCGACATCGCCGCCAAGCTCGGACTGACCCAGGAAACCTTCTCGCGCATGCTCGGCATGCTCGGCAAGCAGGGCCTGATCCGGGTGCGGGGCAGTCTGATCCAGGTGCGAGACGCCGGACAACTGGCGCGGATCAACGCCAATGCCGCGGATCCCGGCCAGACTCCGCTCGGCCAATAATTGACCGGGATCAAGCCCCCGGCGCGTTTTCTCCCTTTCGCTCCCCGCGTGCTCAGTACTCTCCGCCGCCGATAGTCGTTTTGTACTCACGCGGCTAGCGGGTTCGCCATCTGGCGGGCCATCCCGACTACCCGGAGAAAATAGGAGAAGACGATGCGCAAAGGATTGAAGGTGTTGTCGCTGGGGCTGGCGCTGGGGGTGCTGAGCCCGCTGGCGTGGTCGGCGAACCCGACGGAGAGCCTGGC
>DYFK01000015.1 GCA_020725265.1 Hydrogenophilus sp.
ATCATGGCTCCATCTTCTCAAGGAAAGGAACCTCCTCAAAATCCGGGGCGGTTCACTATGAGTTTTCCCCATGTGCCGATGTATGACTACACACCGACAGGTGTGTTGACCATTCAGGTTGGACGTTGGCCGTCCAAGTCATGGAAAGACACACCCAGGAAGCAGCTTGAGCTACGACTCGGAGAAGTAGTGGGGGGCATCCTGGTGCTAATCCAAGATACTCATGCCAAGGAAATGGAGGAAGCCCGGCGGGCTGAAGCGCAACGTCGTGCGGTGGCTCGCTATGAATTTCTATCGAAACGCCGAGCAGAGGAAATCGAGCGCTTCAAGAAGTTAGAGCTCCAAGCAAACGAATGGGAGCGTGCTGCGAAAATTCGGGCCTTTGTGGCTGCGGTTGAGGAACAGGCAAAAGCTGATGCCGAAATTTCAGCGGAACAGTGTGAATGGATTGCTTGGGCACGGGCTAAGGCTGATGGATTGGACCCGCTTGTCCCCATCTCTGACCCGATACTTGATGCTCCTGAGCCAAAACGGCCGAATTGGTGGTAGGTGGCTGCCAAAGAAGGTGAAACAGGAATCGAACCGGCGTCCGATTTCAAGCAATTCGTGGCCGAACGTGACGAAAAAATACTTCTGACAACTTATGCTTTATTTCGTCCTGATGGGCCAGGATATGTTTGAATGCACTTAGACGTCGGGGCTAGGTAGGTGCTGAAACGGCCAGCAATTGCTTGAATTCTGGCCGTATTTTGCTTAACGGCACAGTTGGGGTTTTTTCTTGCCCGATCGCGCCGGTTCCCGCGTGTTGTTGGGGGTTCCTGCGGAAGTCTGCGGACTGCACCGGTCAGCCTTCCAGCCCGTTTCGGGCCATATTCCACTCTCTCCTGGCCATTCCTAGCTCCGACCTCGCTCCCTGAAACTGGCCAGAAGTCCGCAAAGGCCATTAGTCAGCCCCATACAGATCAAAGAGTTACGCGCGGACGAATCAAACGGTTGGATTGCGGCATCGGGGTGGGATGGTACCCCGCATCAAACGACTATTGACTATTGAAAGTACGGAATCGAAGCGCTGCGGGCTGCTGCGAACCCGTGCGAACCGGATCGAAAAGCCTACCGATACGGCCATTGGCTGCGGACAATCAGACGGGTTTTTCGCTCTGATTGGCCACCGGAAAGGCTGCTCAACCTCGTCTGCTTTTCGTAGCCAGTTCAGTTCCCGAAACGGAACTGAACCCGCGTCCGTTGCTACAACTAATAACACACCCATTAACACCCATTCCTGGGGCAAGGCGATCCGCCATGCGGCGAATGACGCCCATATTCACCGCATAAGGTGCAGCGATTGACTTGCGCATGCGGAGATTGTTGGCCATAATCTCCGCATGAATGGCGGCGATTACAAATACATCTGGCAGGCCAATGACTGGCCGAACTGGCGCTTCGACCTGGCGGCGTTGGCTGGCCTCATGGCCGAGGTCAGTCGTGCCCAGGGTTTATTGATGGGGCGCCTGGCCGACGTGGGCATGGCGCTGCGCGACAAGGCGAGCTTGGCTGCGCTCACCGAGGACGTGGTCAAGACCAGCGAGATCGAGGGTGAGCAGCTCAATGTCGAATCCGTGCGCTCCTCCATCGCCCGCAGGTTGGGCGTGGATATCGGCGCGCTCGCGCCGGTCGATCGCCACGTCGAGGGCGTGGTCGAGATGGTGCTCGACGCCACAGCCAACTGTCAGGCGCCGGTGTCGCGTGAGCGTCTGTTCGGCTGGCATGCCGCACTGTTTCCTACCGGCTACTCTGGGCTCTCCAAGATCAAGGTCGGCGGCTGGCGCGACGATGCCACCGGCCCGATGCAGGTGGTGTCCGGCCCCATTGGCCGGCAGCGTGTGCATTTCGAGGCGCCGCCAGCTGGCCGTTTGGAATCCGAAACCGGCCGCTTCCTCGACTGGTTGAATAGCACATCGAACGAACCGCCGCTGCTCAAGGCCGGCCTCGGTCATTTGTGGTTCGTCACCTTGCACCCGTTTGACGACGGCAATGGCCGTATCGCCCGGGCTATCGGCGACCTGCTGCTGGCACGCGCTGACGGCAGCCCGCAGCGCTTCTACAGTTTATCGGCGCAGATCCAGCGCGAACGCAAGGCCTACTACGACATCCTGGAGCGGACGCAGAAGCGGTCGATGGACGTCACCGAGTGGCTCATGTGGTTTCTCGATGCCCTACATCGCGCCGTCGACGAGGCCCAGCACACGCTCGATGCCGTGCTGACCAAGGCTCGGTTCTGGCAGCGCTGGGCGACCACACCACTCAACGAGCGACAGGTGAAGTTGCTGAACAAGCTGCTCGACGGCTTCGAAGGCAAGCTCACCAGCAGCAAGTGGGCGGCCATCGCCAAATGCTCGCCGGACACGGCACTGCGCGACATCAACGATCTGCTGACGCGGGGCGTGCTGCGCAAATCCGATGCGGGTGGGCGCAGCACCAGCTACGAGCTTAACGATCTGCCGGAGTAGCGGCGTTTCCTGGAATTGCCTTGGCTCGCGGACGGAACAGCGCCTTCATGGACCGTGCGCGTGACCAACATCGCCCGCACCGTGGCCGACTGCTTCAAGTTCCGCAACAAGATCGGCCTCGATGTCGCGATGGAAGCCCTGCGGGAAGCCTGGCGAGCCAAGCGCGTGAGCATGGACGAACTCTGGCGCTATGCATCGCTGTGCCGAGTGGCCAATGTGATGCGCCCCTACATGGAAAGCCTGTCATGAACCAGCGCAACAACGGCCGCTTCGGTGCGGGCTTGCCTGCTCACCCGCGCCCGCGAGACCCGGCAAGACTTCAATCTGGTCTTGACCCGCTACGCCCTTGAGCGGCTGTCCTTGCGCTAGAACGTCGCCGTCGATTGGGCTCACCGTGAATCGGCGCGTGCGCGGCTGCGCGTATTGGTCAAGCGCATCCTGCGCAAGTACGGCTATCCGCCCGACCTGCAGGACGCGGCGGTGCAGACGGTACCGCCGCAAGCGGAGGTGCTGTCCGCCTCGTGGCAGCCGGGGCATCCACGCGCATGATGGACTTCAGTTATTCGAAGTTCTCGAATCACTGCCGCTGATGGCAAATGCTTTGACGCCAAGCAATGCAACTTGGCGGCCAGCCCCTCCGATCAAAGGCTGCTTTAGTACTGGTGCTGAATATTAAAGAATCCTTTGGCATGAAGCGGACCACGGGTACTTACGCCCTCTCGACCACGCCGGGTGAACCGGTTCGGGCCTTCGTTCCACATCCCCTGCCGCCCAGCAACCCTGAGCTGGCCCCAGAGGCGTATGCCGACCTGAATCATCAGGCAGAGCTGGCGCTCGCCCGCCTGTCCGGGGTGTCCGGGCTGGTGCCGTCGGTGGACTGGCTGCTGTACAGCGCGATCCGCAAGGAGGCCCTGCTCACCTCACAAATCGAAGGTACCCAGGCGACATTGACCGATCTGTTCGACGAGGAAGCAGGTTTCGCCGTCAGCAACACGGACGATGTCGAGGAAGTCACCAACTATCTGCGCGCCTTTCGGCTGGTGCGGGACAACCTGCGCGATCCCAACGGGCTGCCCATCAGTGTGCGCCTCCTGTGCGAGGCCCACCGTGTCCTGCTGGACGGGGTGCGAGGTGCCGGGAAGCAGCCCGGCGAACCGCGGCGCTCCCAGAACTGGATTGGCGGTACCCGTCCGGGCAACGCCGCCTTCGTGCCGCCGGCCGACCGGGTGGGAGATCTGTTGGGCGACCTGGAGCAATTCATTCACGACGAGGCAGGCACGCTGCCGCCGCTGGTCAGGATCGCGCTGGCACACGCCCAGTTCGAAACCATCCCCCCCTTCCTCGATGGCAATGGTCGCATTGGGCGCTTGCTGATCGCCGCACTGCTGGAACACTGGAGATTGCTGGCGGAACCGCTTATGTACGTCAGCGGTTACCTGAAGCGGCATCAGGCCGAGTACTACCGGCGCCTGTCGATCATCCGCACCGAAGGCGACTGGGAATCCTGGGTCGCGTTCTTCCTTGAAGGCGTGGCGACGGCCGCCAGTGACGCCGAACGCAGCATCGTCGCCATCGCCAGCCTGATCGCGGCGGATCGGCGCCGCCTGCTCGAAACACCCAAGGCCAGCCCCTCCAGCTACCGGCTGTTCGAGTTGCTGCCAATGATGCCGCGCTTCACCATCGAGCGGGTGCGGCAAAAACTGGAAACCACCTTTCCGACCGCCACTGCCGCCGTCAAGGTACTGGAAGATCTGGGCATCGTGTCGGAAATGACCGGCCAGAAGAAGAATCGCAGCTACAGCTACCAGCCCTACATCGAGCTGCTGTCGCGCTGATTACGCGGGATTTCGCGCTCGTTCGCACCGCTCCGAAACGGCTGACCGAGAACCCAGTTCTGCCGTCAACCATCCGCCCCCAAATTGAAGGGCTCGGACAATCTCCGGGCCCTTTTTCTTGCCTGAAATCCCCCCACTGCGCAGTGTTGCCACGCCTTCCGCGCCGTAGGCCTTGGCCATCAGTGCTGACCGATAGCGGGGTTCGCCTGGGTGTGGTGGTCAGCGATTTGCATGGCCACTCCGCCCATGTCATGGTCAAGGTGATATTGCCGGCGAGCCGCGCCACGAGGTGCTCAAGCTCGCCAGCACCCATTTCTCTCGGTGACAAACACCCGCCACCCCGCGGTACCCCCGTGGGTGCAGCATGCTCTGGAAACCTGGAAGCCGTCACCGCTTTAGGCCCATCCCGTTCAAGTAGTCAAGTCTTGCCGGCCGGGCTGGATTTCCGCATCCTGCCCGGCCTTCGCCTCACTCGATACCGTCATGTTGCCGTCCATCGAAGTCCGCATCGCCCAGGAACTCAACGTCCATCCGAACCAGATCGCCGCCGCCGTGGCGTTGTTCGACGAGGGCGCCACCGTGCCGTTCGTCGCGCGTTACCGCAAGGAGGTCACCGGTGGGCTGGATGACACGCAGTTGCGGCATCTGGATGAGCGCCTGGGGTATCTGCGCGAGCTGGAGGCGCGGCGCGAGGCCATCCTGGCCAGCGTCCAGGAACAGGGCAAGCTGACGCCGGAGTTGCGCGCCGAGATCGCCGGCGCCGAGACCAAGCAGCGTCTGGAAGACCTTTACCTGCCCTACAAGCCGAAGCGCCGGACCAAGGCGCGGATCGCGCGCGAAGCCGGGCTGGAGCCGTTGGCCGACGCCTTGTTCGGCGATCCGATGTTGAACCCGGAGGCCGAGGCGGCCGCCTATGTCGACGTCGACAAGGGGGTCGCCGACGTCAAGGCGGCGTTGGATGGCGCCCGCCAGATCCTGATGGAACGCTTCTCGGAAGACGCGACGCTGCTGGCAACGCTGCGCCGGCATTTGCAGGACAACGGCCTGGTGGTTTCCCGTCTGATCGAGGGCAAGGAAGCCGAGGGCCAGAAATTCCGTGACTGGTTCGAGTTCGAGGAGCCCTGGCGGGCGATGCCGTCGCACCGCGCGCTGGCGCTGTTCCGCGGTCGCAACGAAGGCATTCTGGCGGTCACCGTCAAGTTGCCGGAGGAGTTGCGCCAGGACTTCAACGGCGCGACGCCCTGCGAGGGCATGATTGCCGCGCATTTCGGCCTGCGCGACCAGGGCCGTCCCGGCGACAAGTGGCTGATGGACTGCGTGCGCTGGACCTGGAAGGTGAAGCTGTCGCTGCATCTCGAACTGGACCTGATGAACGCGTTGTTCGAGCGCGCCGAGGCCGAGGCCATCCGCGTCTTCGCCAGCAACCTGAAGGATCTGCTGCTGGCCGCGCCGGCCGGGCCCAAGGCGGTGATCGGCCTCGATCCCGGCATCCGCACCGGCGTCAAGGTGGCGGTGGTCGACCGCACCGGCAAGTTGCTGGATACCGCCACCATCTACCCGCACGAGCCGCGCAACGACTGGAATGGTTCGCTCGCCACCCTGCGCGCGCTGGCGGCCAGGCACGGCGCCGAACTGATCAGCATCGGCAACGGTACCGCCAGCCGCGAGACCGACCGGCTGGCCGCCGATCTGATGCGTTTCCACCCCGAGCTGAAGCTGACCAAGGTCACCGTCAGCGAGGCCGGCGCCTCGGTGTATTCCGCTTCCGAACTGGCCGCGCGCGAATTTCCGGATCTCGACGTGTCGTTGCGTGGCGCGGTGTCGATCGCGCGGCGCTTGCAGGATCCGCTCGCCGAGTTGGTCAAGATCGAGCCCAAGGCGATCGGCGTCGGCCAGTATCAGCACGACCTCGGCCAGGCCAAGCTCGGCCAGGCTCTGGAGGCGGTGGTCGAGGATTGCGTCAACGCCGTCGGTGTCGACGTCAACACCGCCTCGGCGGCGCTGCTGACGCGGGTGTCCGGTCTCAACGCCACGCTCGCCAGCCAGATCGTCGCGCATCGCGACGCGCACGGCCCGTTCCCGAATCGCGAAGCACTGAAGAACGTGCCGCGACTGGGGTCGAAGACCTTCGAGCAGGCCGCCGGCTTTCTGCGCGTGCCGGGCGGCGACAATCCGCTCGACAGTTCGGCGGTGCACCCCGAGGCCTACCCGGTGGTACGGCGCATCCTCGCCGACCTCAAGCTCGACATGAAGGGCGTGATCGGCAACAGCGGCGTGCTGAAGCGTCTGGACGCCGGCAAGTACGTCGACGAGCGATTCGGCCTGCCGACCGTGCGCGACATCCTCGGGGAACTGGAAAAACCCGGCCGCGATCCGCGTCCGGCGTTCAAGACCGCCACCTTCCAGGACGGCGTCAACGACCTCAAGGATCTGCGCCCCGGCATGACCCTGGAAGGCGTGGTCACCAACGTCACCAACTTCGGCGCCTTCGTCGACATCGGCGTGCATCAGGATGGCCTGGCGCACATCTCCGCGCTGGCCGAGAAGTTCGTCAAGGATCCGCGCGACGTGGTCAAGGCCGGCGACATCGTCAAGGTGAAGGTGCTGGAGGTCGACATCGCGCGCAAACGCATCGCCCTGACCATGCGCATGAGCGATCAGCCCGGCGATGTCCGCGCCACGCGCCCGGCCGAGGCTTCCGCAAGCCGCCGGCCGGGCACCGGCAAACCGGCGAGTCCGCCACAGGCCGGCGGCGCGCTCGCCGATGCCCTGAAGCGCGCCATCGGTCGCTGAATGCGGGTACCCGTGGCGCGCGCGGGCGCCATCAGCCAAGCAGCTTCGCCAGCGCCACGATGCCGAGTATCAGCGTTCCCAAGCCCACCAGCCCGCGCAGCGTGCGTTCGCGTACCCGGCGCACGGTCAACGTCGCCATCGGCACCGACAGCAGCGCGCCCAGCGCCAACGGCAGCGCCAGTTCCCAGGCGATGCGCTGGCCCATGGCGAGATAGGCGAGCACGCCGATCAGGCAGGTCAGCGATTCCGCCACCGAGGTCACCGCCACCGCCTGCTTGGCGGGCAGACCGGACACCACCTGGCCGGCGGTGACCAGCGGTCCGTAACCACCGCCCGACAGTCCCTTGTTGAACGCGGCCACGGCGCCGATGCCGATGATGCCGCCGGCCCGATAGGGCAGTCGGCGGTCGCGCGTGAGCAGGATCACCACGCCCATCGACAACACGATGGCGGTGATGAACAGACCCAGCCAGAACTTCGAGATGCTTACCGCCAGCCACACCGCCAGCACCGCGCCGACGCCGGACAGGCTGGCGAGCAGGACGGTGGTATGGCGAGCGCGGACATCGCGCAGGAAGTCGATGTTGCCGTCGTGCTGGTGCAGCAGTCCGGCGCTCAGGCCGGTGACCAGTTCCGACAGCAGCACCGCCGGCACGATCTGGAGGGGTTCGAAGCCGGCCACCATCAGCAACGGCGTCAGCGTGGTGCCGTAGCCCATGCCCAGGCTGGAATCCATGTATTCGCAGGCCAGCGCGGCGGTGAATATCGCCAGCAGCGTCGCCACTGGCAGCGCCGGCGCCATCGGCGCCAGTTCCGGCCAGGCGGTCAGCCAGGCCGGCGCGGTCAGGATCGCCAGGCATCCCGCCGCCAGCAGCAGCCAGATGCGGGTGCGCCGGCCGGGCAGGGCGGGCAGCACCGAGACGAGAGCGGGAATGGGCAGGGACATGATCGGCTCCTCAAGCGGGTTTGCCGGATTCCTTGCATATCCGGTGCCAACCGCGCCATGGTGTCGAAGAAACTCCGCCGCCGGCCGCATGGCCGCCCGGTGCGCGGGGCCGGGCATCTCCCGGTTGATTTTGCGCATCGCGCCGGGCTGGCTATATTGGCCATATCCATGAAAAACCGTGAAATGAAACAGGAAGGTTGAAATGGAACGGAAAATCGGTGATGACGCATTGGAAGCCTTGGCGGAACGCGCCGCCGCCAGCGACGCGGACCTGGATGATTTCCTCAACGAACTCGGTGCCCGCATCGGACCCGCCGCCCGCCGTCTGTTGTCGCGTCTGGGCGAGGAGCGCCGCGCCTGGCGGCTCAAGCGTCCGGGTCTGGACGAAGCCATCGTCGGCGCCGACGACGGCCTGCGCGAGGTCATGGCGGCGGTGCGCCAGGTCGCGCGCGCCGATACCCCGGTGCTGATCCTGGGCGAAACCGGTACCGGCAAGGAAGTCGTCGCGCGCGCCGTGCATGGTCAGTCACGCCGTGTCGGCGGGCCGTTCCTGCGCGTCAATTGCGGCGCCATCCCGCCCGAGCTGATCGATTCCGAGTTGTTCGGCCACGAGCGCGGCAGTTTCACCGGCGCCGCCGGCACGCGTCGGGGTTGGTTCGAACGCGCCGACGGTGGCACCCTGTTTCTCGACGAGATCGGCGAACTGCCGGCCGCCGCCCAGGTTCGCCTGCTGCGGGTGTTGCAGGATGGCAGCTTCGAGCGGGTCGGCGGCGAACGCGCGCTCAACGTCGACGTGCGCGTGGTCGCCGCCACCAACCGCGATCTGCGCCAGGCCGTGCGCGACGGCCGCTTCCGGGAGGATCTCTGGTTCCGCGTCGCGGTCTTCCCGATCCCGCTGCCGCCGCTGCGCGAACGCATCCAGGACATCCCCGCGCTGGCCGCCCACTTCTCGCTGCGCGCCGCGCAGCGCCTGGGTCTGCCACCGCGCATGCCGGACGCCGCCGACCTCGCGCTGCTCGCCGCCTATCCCTGGCCCGGCAACGTCCGCGAGCTGGCCTCGGTGATCGAGCGCGCCGCCATTCTGGGCGATGGCCGCCGGCTGGAAGTGGCGCGCGCGTTGGGCATCCCGGCGCCTTCACACGCCGTCGAGGTTCATCGGGAAACGCGGCCGACCGCGCGCGCCAAGGGCGCCGCGCCCGACGGCCCGGGGCGACTCGCGAGCTTCGCCAGCGCCAGTCGAGAACACATCGAGATGGCCCTGGCGCGCTGCCACGGTCGTGTCGAAGGCCCATTTGGCGCGGCTCGCCTGCTCGATCTCAACCCGCATACGTTGCGCTCCAAGATGCGCAAACTCGGGCTGGATGCCAGGCGCTACCGGGAAGCTGGCGCGTTCCCGCCGGAACGCTGAACCGGCGGATGCCGGCCCGTTCCCCGCCGGTTGCCGTCGCCTTACTGGCCGCGTGCCATCGACATGATCCGGTTCATGTCCAGATTGCCGGCCTCCTGACGGATACGCGGCAGGTAATCGGTTTGCATCCGCTTCGCGGGGCCCAGCAATTCCTGGAAGGTTTCGCGCAGCAACGCGCCGCTCATCTGGCGGCCACCCGCGTAATAGCGTTTCGCGACCTGTCCGAGCGCGTAGGTGGTGGCGAAGGAAAACGCCACGCCGGTCGCCGACTGGCCGATCGATTTGGCGAGACCGCCGGCCGCCTTGCCGAGCAGACCGCCAAGCAGCTTGCGGCCGAACTGTTCGAGGTACTGCGAGGTCAGGCCGACGCCAAGCGTCGCCAGCAGTTCGCGGATGTGCCCCTGGTCGAGCTGATAGCCGTGCGCCTTGCCGATGCCATGGACCATCCTGATCTGCAACGGGATGATTGCCATCGACGCCCAGGACTGCGGCAGCAGTTCAAGCGCGCCGTTGAGGATCGCGTAATTCAGGATGGAGCGATCGAGTTCCGCCTCGGTGACGTCGGGCACGGCGGCGACCACGGGGCTGGCGGCCACGGCCGCCGGCGCGGCCGTCTCGGTCAGTTCCGCCATCGCGTCCGCCTGCCGGTCGATCGGCGCGGTGACCGCCGCGTCGAGGCCGAGCGCTCGCGACAGGTCGGCGAGGAAAATCCGCTCCGCGTCGGTGGCGCGGCCATCCGCGTCGCAGACGCTGACCGCCATCTCGTAGGCGAGCTGGCGCTCGCCGGTGTCCGTCAGACGGGCCGCGGCGTCGGCGAGCCCGACGCGCTTGAGCAGCACGTCGCGGTACAGCCCGGCAAGGTCGGGGGCGCCGGGTTCACCGGCCAGGGATTCGGCGATGCGGCGCACCGCCTCGCGTTCGCGCTCGTCATTGGCGCCATCGGCGAAGGCCGCGAATAGCGCGATGGTCAGGATGGCTTGCTGTTGTTCGGGGTTCATGAGCGTTGGCTTCCTTGTCGATGGTGGGGGCGGGCGTTGCCTCGGACATCCGGCGCGCGCCGCGAGTTTCCGGGCCAAGCGAGGTTTTCCGGCGAGCGTGAATGCTCCGTCCGGCGACGCGGTCGTGGCGACCGGTCAGCGTCCGCGCCGGTGCGCGCGCAGACGGAAGCGGCCGGGATCGAGGCTGTCGAGCAGATCGGCTTCCAGCGGCATCGGTTCGCCGTCGAGCTGGCTGGCCAGAGTTTCGGCGGCGAGCGCGGCCCAGACCAGACCGCGTGAAGCGTAGCCGAGCAGACCATGCAGGCCGGGCAGACGCGGCAGCTCGGCGAGCCGGGCGGCGCGGGTCAGTTGGGCGGCGGGGTCGGGCAGGGCGCCGACCAGGGGCAGCCGGTCGGGCGCGGCGGCGCGAAAACCGACCCGGCCGGCCAGCCGTGCCGCCGCCAGGTCGGCGCCGGCGCCAGGCAACATCTGTTCCAGACGTTCGAGATTCTCGGCGTGATCGGCGAGCCGGCATTCGGGGTCGCCATCGCGGGCATAGGTGGCGCCCAGGCAGTGGATGCCGTCCACCGCCGGCGTCAGATAGCCTTCCCGGCAAAGAGCGTGGCCGAACGCCGGCAGACTGCCGGCGGGCAGGTGGCTGACCTGGCCGCGAATGGCGGCGATCGGCAGTTCGGCGGCCGGCGCCAACAGGCGCGCGGAGGCGCCGGTGGCCAGGATCAGGGTCGCGGTTTCCGCCAGCGTCGCGCCGTCGGCGCCGACCAGCCGCCAGCCATCGCCGGCGCGTTCGATGCCGGCGACCACGGTGTTTCCGGACAGGTGGATGCGCGCGCCGCCGGCATCGAGCCAAGCCTGGCACAGGCTCGGCGGGTTGGCCCAGCCGCCACCCGGATACAGGCAGCCGGCGCGCGCGACCGTCGTGCCCAGCCAGGCGCCGGCCTGGTCGGGGTCGAGCGCGCGGGCGTAGTCATCGGGCAATCCGTGCTCGGCGGCGATGGCGCGCAGCAGGGCTTCGTGATCATCGTCGCGGGCAATCTGGAGGACGCCGTCGAGGCCGCGCAGCGGCGCCAGGCCGGCGCGTTCGAGCTGATTCCAGGCGCGCGCGGCATGCAGGAAACAGGCGCGGTTGAGGCGCGAGGCGCGGTTGTCGTCGCGCGACAGCAGCGGCCGGACGATGCCGGCCAGATTGCCGGAAGCCTCGCCGGCCGGGCCGGCGTGGCGGTCGAATACGCGCACCCGCCAGCCGCGCGCGGCCAGGCGCTCGGCGCCGGCGCAACCGGCCAGACCGGCGCCGAGGATGACCGCCTCGCGGGCGTGGGTCGGACGCCCGGAAAGCGCCGGCGCCGCGTGTGGGCGCGCCAGCCGGCCGCGCAGCATCTCGCGCTTGCGGCCGTAGCCCGGCGCCTTCTCGACCGCGAACCCGGCCGCGCTCAGCGCCGCGCGCACCGGACCGGCGACGCACCAGGTCGCCAGCGTGGCGTCCGGCGCGGCCAGTTGGGCGCAGCGGCCGAACAGCGCCGGCGACCACATGTCCGGGTTCTTGCGTGGATCGAAACCGTCCAGATGGAAGGCGTCGACCTCGGCGCGCAACTGGCGCAGGCAATCGGCGGCATCGCCCAGCATCAGGGTCAGGATGACGTCGTCGGCGGCGAATTCGAGGCGGTGGAAGCCGGGCATCGGCACCGGCCAGTCGGCGCGCAGGGCGGCGGATTGGGTGGCCAGCTCAGGCCAGAGCGCGTGCAGCGCGGCGAGATCGTCGCGTCGGATCGGATGCTTCTCGGTCGCCAGGTAGTGCAGGCGGGCGTTGGCCGGCCGGCTTGCCCGCGTGGCGGCCCAGGCGGCCCAGGTGACCAGGAAGTTGAGGCCGGTGCCGAAGCCGTTCTCCAGGATGACGAAGCGGTCGCGCCCGGCCCAGCGCGCGGGCAGGTCGTTGCCGGCCAGGAATACGTGGCGGGCCTGGCCGGGACCGCCGTCGGCGGAATGGTAGACGTCGTCGTGGGTCTCGCTGCGCGGAGTGCCGTCCGCGGCGATGACCGGCCGGGCCGGAAGCAGCGCGGCCATCAGTGCATGCGCTGGCCGGGCGCCGCGAAGATGTCGTCGATGGCGGCGGCGTCGAACCGGTAGTCGCGATTGCAGATGTCGTCGCGGACGTGGATCTCGCCTTTCTCGGCCAGTACCGCGTCGCATTCGGCGCGGCCCAGCCCGCGCAGCATGGCGTGGATTTTCTCGGGATCGTCCGGGCAGTGATGGATCACCGGGCGCGGCGTGAACACGCGCACGGCCTCCTCGGGAAACAGCCGGCGCAGCAGCGCCAGCGGCGGATGCGCGAGCAGCTCCGGCGCGCTCAGGGTCGCCAGCAGGTGCTGGACGCGGTTCCAGCCATCGGTGTCGCGTCGGTCGGCGTCCGGCATCTTCTGGATCAGCAGGCCGACCGCGCGCTGGTCGTTGGCGGCGAGCAGCAGCCGGGTCGGCAACTGCTCGGAGCGGTTCAGGTAATGCTCGAAGATCGCGGCGATGTCGTCGCCTTCCAGCGGCACCATGCTTTGATAGGGCTGGCGCATGTCGACCGCGTCCAGGGTCAGCATGAGCTGGCCCTGGCCAAGCAGGTTGGCTTCCGGGCCGAACGCGGCGGCCAGCCGGTCCGGCAGCCAGCGCGCCATGCCGCGCAGACGCAGTTGTTCGTCGCAATCCAGCACCAGCAGGTCGATGGCGCCGTCGCCGCGCAACTGGAAGGTCATGCGCCCGGGTTGTTTCAGGTTGGCGGCGATCAGCGTCGTCACCGCCGCCATCTCGCCGAGCACGCCCGCGACCTCGGCCGGGTAGTCGCGACCGGCCGTCAGTCCGGCCCAGGTCTCGTCCAGCGAGACCAGGGTGCCTCGGATGTCGAGGTGATCGAACAAGAAGGGTTGGATGCGGTCGGTGTCCATGTGTGCGGAATTTCGCGGCGATGGCGTAAAGGAACGGCATTTTAGCCGCCACCGATGGCGATGGTCAGGCCGGCATGTTAACCTCGCGGGTCTTTTTTCGGCGCCATCCGGCGTCCAGTCCAGTCAAGCAAGGCGCGCCCGCCGCGCGCCGTGGAGAATCCGCCCGATGGCAAAGGAAGAACTGATCGAAATGGAAGGCGTGGTCAACGAGGTCCTTCCGGACAGTCGTTACAAGGTCACCCTCGACAACGGCATGGAAGTGTCCGCCTACGCTTCCGGCAAGATGAAGAAACACCGCATCCGCATCCTGGCCGGCGACAAGGTCACCCTGGAACTGTCGCCCTATGACCTGACCAAGGCCCGCATCAGCTTCCGGCACAAGGACGAACGGCCGAGTTCGATGCCGCCGCCGATGGCGCCGCGCGGCCAGCAACGTCGCCGCTGACCTCCCGCCCGGTCAGCGCCGGGGTCGTGCTTTCCGGCCCTGCTCCTCGCGACCCAGTTCCCGCAGTTTTTCCAGACCCCGGCGCAACGCCGGGTCGTCCCGGTCGATGGCGTACACCATGTACACCGGCAGGGCGATGAGCGGGCTTTCCTCCATCCGCCAAAGCCGACCCTGCTCGATCGGGACGCGCGCCAGCCGTTCCGGGAAGTAGCCGGAGCCGCCGCCGGTCTCGATCAGGCGCAGTCCCAGCCAGCCGATGTTGACGCCGCGCGCGGAGGTGTCCAGCGCCGGAAAGCGGGCGCCGAACTGGCTGTGGAATTCCGGTCCCCAGTCGACGTGGATATAGCCGGCGTCCGGCCAGGGGCGGTCCGGATCGCTGGTCACCAGCACCAGTGATTCGTCGAACAGCCGCTCGACGACCAGTCCGGGCCGGCTTTCCGGCGTGTACATGACGCCGATGTCGATGGTGCCCTGCACCAGCCCCTGCATGATGCCCTCCTCGAAACCGATTTCCAGGCGCAGGGAGACATCGGGAACCGCGGTCCGCATCCAGTCCGCCCAGCGCGGCAGAAAATCCTCCCACAGGGCGATGCGCCCGCTCACGGTCAACCCGCCGCTGTAACCGCTGGGCAGGCCGACTTCGTGCCGGGCCTGCTCCAGCGTGCGCACCAGGGCCTTGGCGTGACGCAGGAACCGGCGGCCGGCCGGAGTCAGTTCGGCGCCACCGCGACCACGCTTGAACAAACGCGCGCCCATGTCCGTTTCCAGGGCGTGGATGCGGCTGCTCACGGTCGACTGGGTGACGTGCAGGCGTTCGGCGGCGCCGACGAAATTGCCGGCGGCGGCCACCGCGAGAAAGGTGCGCGCGTATTCGGTTTCCATGTCCCGGGTTAAATATCGATAACTCCGATATTTAACCGCGAAATATATCGTTTGTCCGATTGCGGGGGGCTCCATAGACTTGAAACGTCGTCCATCGGAGACCCTGTCCATCATGGCTGTTCCAACGTGTTGTGTTCCACCGTCGCGGAATGTCGGCGCGCGAGTGCGCGCCGGGGAGCGGCCGGGCGCATGACGGTTTCGGACTGGCGCGCGCGCTGGCATCGCTGGTTCGGCGACAACCCGCATCCGGCCAGCCATGGCGAGAAATTGTTGTCCTCGCTGGGCGCCTTTCTGGGCATTCTCGGCCTGCTGGTGATCAGCGACGGCATTCTCGGCATTCAGGGCGCGGGCCTGGTGGTCGCTTCCATGGGCGCGTCGGCGGTCCTGCTGTTCGCCGCGCCGCACAGCCCGCTGTCGCAGCCTTGGCCGGTGCTGGGCGGACATCTGGTGTCGGCGGCCATCGGCGTGACCTGCGCGCTCCACATCGATCATGTCCTGACCGCTTCGGCGGTGGCCGTGGCGTTATCGATCGCGGCCATGTACTACGGCCGCTGCCTGCATCCGCCCGGCGGCGCCTCGGCGCTGGCGATCGTGATCGGCGGCGAGTCGGTGCGCGCGCTCGGCTATGCCTACCTGGTCACGCCGATCCTGCTCAACGTGCTGTTGCTGCTGGGCGTCGCCATGTTGTTCAACGCGCCGTTCGCGCGGCGCCGCTACCCGCTCTGGATCGCCCGGCTGGCGGAAGCCGGCGAGCGCGACACGGTCGCGGCCGAGCCGGCGGAAAAATTGATGATCGCGCACAGCGACCTGGTCTACGCCCTGTCCCAGATCGATTCGTTCATCGATGTCACCGAGGACGATCTGCTGCGTATCTACCGACTGGCCACCCACCACGCCGAGGCGCCGTCCGCGCATAATGAAGGCGCGGCCTGACGACGCCGGCATGATCGGGGCTTCCGGTCGGGTCGACATGCCGACGATGCTGGAGATTCGCGCCATGTTCCCGTTTCCATCCACTTTCGTGGCCACCGTGGCCGTCGTCCTGTTCGCGTTCACGCCGGTTCCGGCTCTGGCGGATGATCAGGCCCAGGCGGCTCCGCCACCGGTCGCCGACATGCTGCCGCGCGACATCCGTTACTGGAATCCCGATTTCAAGGACACGCGCGTGCCCGGTTCCTATCCGTCGCTGACCTGGCGCGACGGGACGTACGAATTGTGGAACACCGGCCATGACTGGGTTCTGGTCGATGGCCGGCTGGACATGGAGGTGAACCGCCTGACCCGTCAGCGCGGTGTCCGTCTCGACGCGCTGGAGCCACCGGAAACGCTGGCGAGGCTCGCCGACCTGATCGACGACGTCGCCGAGCCCGACGACCCGGCGCGGCCGGCAACCGGACGTTCGTGGTCGCGCCAGTTCGTCACCCATGTCGATGGCATCGGTTACGTCGGGCTGGTCTGCGTCTATCCGGAATTCGGCGTCCATCTGCACCCGGCGCTGATCGTGTCGACGACCGGAGAACCCGGCGACTGGCGTTATCTCGGCCAACTGACCGGCGAACCCGCCGAGGAGGCCGCCCGCCGCCGGGTCTGGAGCGACGGTGGCGCGATCTTCCGGCTGAAGGATGGTCGCTGGCGCATCTACCTGAACGGTTACGCCGATCCACCCGGCGCGGTCAGCGCGCTGGAAGCCGACCAGCTGGCCGGCCCCTGGCGCTTCCTGCGCGATGAACACGGCGCCATCCGCGCGCTGGCGCCGGGCGCGGCGGCCGGACCGGATCCGGCGACGTTTCCGAACGTGCTGCGGGTCGCCGACAACGAATGGCATCTGTGGCTCAGCAATCGCTGGCAGCCCACCCAGATCTGGCATTACTTCTCGGAGGACGGTCTCGATTTCCGGCCCTATGGCCGCCAGCCGGAAATCGAGCGCGGCGAGGACCAGCCGGCGATCAAGAATCTGCGCGCCTTTCTGTCCGCCGATGGCCGCCATATCGTCGGTCTGCTCTCGGTCTGGGACACTTCCGCGCGCCCGGCGATGTGGCGGCTGTACACCAGCAGCCTGCCGGTTGGTCCCGTCGCCGGGGTGGCGCGGCCGGCGGCCGAATGAAAATGGGACGACCAATGAAAAACGCGGCCGAAGCCGCGTTTTTCATTGGTTGCCGATCTGGTTCAGATCGACTGGATCTTGCTGGCCTGGAGACCTTTCTTGCCCTGGGTGACTTCGAACTGGACGCGCTGGTTTTCGGCCAGGGTCTTGAAGCCATTGGACTGGATCTCGCTGAAGTGGGCGAACAGGTCGTCGCCGCCGCCATCAGGGGTGATGAAGCCGAAGCCCTTGGCGTCGTTGAACCATTTGACGGTACCGGTTTGGGTGCTCATGTGTAACTTTCCTCTTGCGAAGTGAATGGGCCGGATGGCCCGAAAATATGCCCAAGCTCAAGGAATGCTACCGAGGAACTCCAACCGATTCGGCCGGACGGGAACCATGAAGGCGCCGTCAGGCCTGACCACGCGGATACCACAAACACAACCACTTGATGCAAGCGCCCGCGCATCATACGCAGTTCCCGGCGGCGTGGGGGTTTTTTTCCATGTCCGCGCGCGTCGGCCGGGCCGCCTTTGCTTTGTCCGATGGCGACGGGATAATCCGGCGTCGTTTTCCGTCCACCCACCGTTTCCCGATCCGGTCGCGCGATGAACAAGAAAAAACTGTTGTTGCCCGTGTTGTTCCTGGCCATTGGCGTCGGTGGTTTCGCCGCGCTCAAGGCGACCCGCGCCAAGCCACCGGTGGTGACGCCAAAGGAACCGGTCTGGCGGGTCGAGGCCTTCGTCGCCGAGCCCGGCCGCGCGAGCCCGCTGGCGACCCTGAACGGCCGCGTGGAAAGTCCGGACGAGACCCGCGCGGCCGCGCCCGGCGTCGGCCGGGTGCTGGACGTGCACGTGCGCGAGGGCGGCGCGGTCGCGCCCGGGCAACTGCTGCTCGAACTCGATGGCCGCGACTTCGTGCCCCGGGTCGAACAGGCGCGCGCCGAGGTGGCGGAGCTGGATGCCGCCATCGCCAGTGAACAGCTCCGTTACCAATCCGACCGGGACCAGCTCGAACAGGAGCGCCGCCTGCTCGATTTCGCGGCCGCCGAGGTCGAACGTTTCGAGACCTTGCGGCGCGAGAATTTCTATTCCGAGGCGGCGGTCGATCAGGGTCGCCAGAACCTGGCCCGCCAGCGCATCAGCGTGCGCGCGCGCGAGCTCGCGATCGCCGACCACCGTGCCCGTCTGGCGCAGTTGCAGGCGCGCCGGGCCAAGGCCGTCGCCAATCTCGACCAGGCTGAGCTGGCGTTGGCGCGCAGCCGGGTGATCGCGCCGTTCGCCGGCTTCGTGGCCAAGGTCGAAGTCGCCGTCGGCGACCAGGTCGGCGCCGGCCAGAGCCTGATTTCGCTGTATCCGGCGGCCGGCCTGGAAGTGCGCGCCAAACTACCGGCGACCCTGCAGGACGAATTCATCGCAGCCATGCGCGCCGGCCGCCATCCGGACGCGCGCGCCGAGATCGGTGGCGAAACCCTGGAATTCTCGATGCGCCGGCTGGCGGGCACCGCCGACGCGCGCGGCCTGGATGCCTTTTTCGTGGCCCGGCGGCCGACCACCAGCCTGCGCGTGGGCGAGCTGGTGACGCTGCGGGTGGCGCGCACGCCGGTCGACGACGCGGTACCGATTCCCTACACCGCGCTGTTCGGCGGCGACCGGGTGTACCGGATCGGAACCGACCCACAGGGGGATGCACGCATCACGGCGGTGCCGGTCGAGGTGCTCGGCGAGGCCGTCGGCGGCCGCCTGCTGGTGCGCGCCGCCGCGCTCAAGGCCGGCGACGCCCTGGTCGCCACCCATCTGCCCAACGCCGTATCCGGGCTCAAGGTCGAGGTGGTGAAGTGACGGCGGCGCGCGCGCGCGGCGCGGAGCCCAGGCCATGAAGCGGCGCCAGGATCTGCTCGGTACCTTCGTCCACCATCCGGTGGCGGCCAACCTGTTCATGGCCATCCTGATCCTGGCCGGCGCCTTCGCGCTGACCCGGCTCAATGTCCAGTTCTTCCCCAATTTCAGCCTCGATGTGGTCACCGTCCGCGTCGAATGGCGCGGCGCCACCGCCGAGGACGTCGAGGAAGGCATCACGACGCCGCTGGAGCAGAAGCTCAAGAGTGTCGCCGGCATCAAGAATCTGACCTCGACGTCGAGCCAGGGCATCAGCTCGATCAGCGTCGAGTTCCGCGAGGGCACCGACCCGGTGGTGGCGGTCGATGAGGTCAAGCAGGCGGTGGCGGAATTCCGCAATCTGCCGATCGAGGCGGAAACGCCCCAGGTCGCGCGGGTGGTCCGCTATGAACCGATCGCGCGCGTGCTCCTGAGTGGTGACAGCCTGCCGGAGCTGCGCCGGCTGGCGCGCGGATTCGAACAGGAACTGCTGGCGCGCGGAGTCGACAAGGTCGACCTGCTCGGCCTGCCGGACGAGGAGATCGCCATCGCCATTCCCGGCCGCGAGCTTGAGCGGCTGGACATGACGCTCGACCAGATCGGCGCCCGCCTGGCCCAGATCAACCGCGACATTCCGGCCGGCAAGCTTGGCGAGGGCGAGGTCCAGCGCGAGGTGCGCGGCGTCAACCTGCGCCGGGATCCGCGCGATTACGCCGATCTGCCGGTGACCACCGATACCGGCGGCCGGGTCGAACTGGCGCGGATCGCCGAAATCGCCCGGGCGCCGCGCGACGGCAGCCTGTTCCTGGAGGTCGAGGGCCGGCCGACCGTGGAGCTGGTGCTCAAGCGCGCCGAGACCGGCAATTCGCTGAAGGCCGCCAGGATTCTCCAGGACTGGCTGGAGGCCACCCGGCCGACCCTGCCGGCTTCGGTCGCGCTCAACGTCTACGACGAATCCTGGAGCCTGATCGAGGACCGCATCGGCCTGTTGCTGAAGAATGGCGGCCTCGGTCTGCTGATCGTGGTGTCGATCCTGTTCCTGTTCCTGAACGGTCGCGTCACCTTCTGGGTGGCGCTCGGCATCCCCACCGCGTTCATGGCGACGCTGGCGGTGGTCTGGCTGGTCGGCGGCTCGATCAACATGATCAGCCTGTTCGCGTTGATCATGGCGCTCGGCGTCATCGTCGACGACGCCATCGTCGTCGGCGAGGACGCCTATGCCCATTACAAGATGGGCGAATCGCCGATGTACGCGTCCGAGGGCGGCGCCCGCCGCATGTTCTGGCCGGTGATCGCGTCCAGCCTGACCACGGTGGCCGCCTTCATCCCGCTGATGATGATCTCGGGGCCGATGGGCAACATCATGTTCGACATCCCGTTCGTGATGATCTGCGTGCTGATCGCGTCGGTGATCGAATGCTTCTTCATCCTGCCCGGCCATCTGCGCAACGCCTTCAGCCACGACACCCGCGATCGCGGGCATCGGCTGCGCGAGCGTCTGGAGGCCGGTTTCGCGCATTTCCGCGACCACCTGTTCCGACCGGCGGTGACGCTGGCCATCGATTATCGCGGCGTCACCCTGGCCATCGGCGTCATGGTGCTGATCCTGGTGGTCGGCCTGCTCGCCGGCGGCCGCGTCAAGTTCACCTTCTTCCCGACGCCGGAACCGCAGATCGTCTACGCCAACGCCACCTTCGCCAGTGGCACGCCGCGCGAGCGGGTCGATGCCTTCCTCGATCACCTGCGCCAGACCCTGGCCGAGACCGAGCGGCATTTCGGCGCCACCCTGGTGCAGCGCGCGGTCAGCCGTTCCGGCAGCCTGGCCGGTGACGCCAATCCGCGGTCGGGCGACCAGTTCGGCGGCATGACCGTGGAACTGACGCCGTCCGACCATCGCGACACGCGCACGCCGGATTTCATCGCCGCCTGGCAGGCGCGCGTGATCCAGCCGCCCGGCCTGGACAGTTTCGTGCTCGCGGCGCGCATCGGCGGACCGCCCGGCAACGACCTGGTGGTGCGCCTGGGCGGCCGCGACGCGCACACGCTCAAGCAGGCCTCGCTGGAATTGCAGACCACGCTGCGCCAGATCGCCGGTGTCTACGCGATCGAGGATGACATGCCCTATGGCCGCGAGCAGATGGTGTTCACGCTGACGCCGGCCGGCGAGGCCATGGGCCTGACCGTGGAAGAGCTGTCCCGCCAGTTGCGCGCCGCCTTCGATGGCCGCCTGGTGCAGCTGTTCCAGGACGGACCGGACGAAGTGGAAGTGCGCGTCCGCCTGCCGCGCGACGAGCGCGCCAGCCTGGCCTTGCTGGAGCGCCTGAACGTGCGCGCGCCCAATGGTCAGTGGGCGCCGCTGGCGACGGTGGCGCGCTGGAGCACGCGCCAGGGCTTCGAGTCGCTGCGCCATGCCGGCGGCGCGCTGGCGGTGGAAGTCAACGCCTCCATCAACAGCGCCGTCGCCAATACCAACGAGGTCCTCGCCAGCCTGGCCGAGAACGATCTGCCACGCCTGCAACGCCAGTACGGGTTGAGCTGGTCGTTCGAGGGCCGCGCCGCCGATCAGCGCGAGACCATGGCCGACATGAAGACCGGCCTGATGCTCGGTCTGGCCCTGATCTTCATCGTGCTGGCCTGGGTGTTCGGTCATTACGGCTGGCCGCTGATCATCATGCTGTCGATCCCGTTCGGGCTGGCCGGCGCGGTGTTCGGCCACTGGCTGACCGGGATCGACCTGACCATCCTGTCGCTGTTCGGCCTGTTCGGCCTGTCCGGCATCGTCGTCAACGACTCCATCATTCTGGTCGAGTTCTACCGGCACCAGCGCGAGCAGGGCGTGCCGGTGCGCGACGCGCTGATCAACGCCGCCTGCCTGCGCCTGCGCGCCATCCTGCTGACCTCGCTGACCACCATTGGCGGTCTGTCCTCGCTGATGCTGGAAACTTCGCTGCAAGCCCAGTTCCTGATTCCGATGGCGACCAGCATCACCTTCGGCCTGGCCTTCACCACCTTCGTCGCGCTGCTCTGGCTGCCGGCCATGCTGTCCTTCTACGAATCGGCCCACATCCGCCTGATGCGCTGGCTGGGCCGCCCGGCATTGCAGGGATGATCGCCGTGGCCACCGAATCCGTGCGTTTCTTCGAGAACCAGTTCCAGCGCCAGGTACGCGAGGGCGAATTCGTGCTCAATCCGTTCGAGCGCCTGACGCTGCCCTATCTGTCCGGCGAGGTGCTCGACCTTGGTTGCGGCATTGGCAACCTGGCGTTGGAAGCCGCGCGCGCCGGCTGCCGGGTGACCGCGCTGGACGGCAGCGTCACCGCCATCGGCAACCTGCGCGAACGCGCGGCCTGCGCGGGGCTGGCGCTGGAAGCCCGCGAGGCCGATCTGGGCCGCCACCGGATCGAACGTGATTACGACGCCATCGTCGCCATCGGTCTGCTCATGTTCTTCCCGCGCGAAACCGCCCACGCACTGCTTGCCGACATCGCCGGCCACGTCCGGCCGGGTGGGGTCGCCGCGATCAACGTGCTCATCGAGGGCACCAGCTACCTGGGCATGTTCGAGCCCGGCCACTACCACCTGTTCGCGCCCGGCGCGATCCAGGGCGTGCTGGCCGGCTGGGAGATCCTGGCGGCATCGATCGACGCCTTCCCGGCACCCGGCGACAGCCGCAAGGTGTTCGAAACCGTGATCGCGCGCCGGCCATGAAGATCGCGCCGCGCACCGTCCTCATCAGCGGCTGTTCCAGCGGCATCGGCCATGCCGTCGCCCATGGCCTGCGCGCGCGCGGCTGGCGGGTGTTCGCCGGCGCGCGCGCGCCCGACGACGTCGCCCGGCTGATCGACGAAGGCCTGGAAGCGCTGCCGCTCGATCTCGACAACAGCGAGAGCATCCGCGCCGCCGTCGCCGAGGTCATGGCGCGCGCGGAAGGACGCCTGGACGCGCTGTTCAACAACGGCGGCTTCGGCCAGGTCGGCGCGGTCGAGGATCTCACCCGCGACGCATTGCGCGAACAGTTCGAGACCAACCTGTTCGGCTGGGTGGAACTGACCAACCGGGTCATCCCGGCGATGCGCAAGCAGGGCCGCGGCCGCATCGTCATGAACAGTTCGGTGCTCGGTTATGCCGCGTTCCCGTATCGCGGTGCTTACAACGCCGTCAAGTTCGCGCTCGAAGGATTGACCGACAGTCTGCGCATGGAGCTGAAAGGCACCGGCATCGACGTCAGCCTGATCGAACCGGGGCCGATCGTCTCCCGTTTCCGCGAGAACTGTCTGCCGCATTTCGAGAAGCACATCGACTGGCGTGCCAGCGTCCATCACGCCAGTTACGAAAGCCAGCTCGACCGCTTGCGCAATCCGGGCCCGGCGGCGCCATTCACGCTCGGTCCGGAAGCCGTGCTGGCGCGTGTCGTGCATGCCCTGGAAAGCCGGCGCCCGCGTCCGCGCTATCCGGTCACGCTGCCATCGGTGGCGTTCTGGTGGCTCAGGCGGGTGTTGTCGACGCGCATGATGGACCGCGTCCTGCTGCGCGCATCTGGCGGCGGCCGGCGTTGAAATCCGGCGTCGGGGTCGACTCCGGGCCGGTTCAGACGATGCAGCAGGCCGGCGACAGCGCGTCCGAGCGGTAACGCCGGCGCACCGTGTCGATCACTTCCCAGACGCACCGGCCGGCCGGCACGGTGACCAGATCGCCCTTGCCGACCAGCACCGGTTCACCGCCTTCCGGCGTCAGCATGGCGGTGCCCTCGAGGAAATAGCTGCGCTCGACGGCATCGTGGTCGAGCACCCGGCTACCGACGCCATCCTTCCACAGCGGCCAGGCGTCGATGCCCAGTTCGGCCTGGCGGCGTGCCGACAGGGCGCGTTCGACCTCGGCGCGCGGCATTTCCGGAGTATTGGCGTCGCTCATTGGCCCAGGCTCTCGCGTTCCATCAGGATGTAGGTGTTGTAGGCGTTGCGCCGATTGGCTTCCTGGAACGCCGGCATGGATTGGTAGCGGCCCCAGTCGACGGCGTCGTAGGCCTCGTCGAACGGCACCATGTCCTCGACCGCGCGGCCCATCCGTTCGCGCAGGAACAGCAGGTAATCGCGGGTCAGGGTCAGGTCTTCCACCGGTTCCTCGGAAGCGCCGCCGTGGCCGGGCACCAGCAGCTTGGGCTGGAGCGCGATCAGGCGGTCGAGCGCGGCCAGCCAGCGCTTCGAATCGGCATCGCCGACGAACGGCACACGGCCCTTGAAGATCAGATCGCCGGCGAACAGCACGCGGTCCGGTTCGACGAACATCACCAGATCCTCGGGCGAATGGGCCGGGCCGACGTGGCGGATCAGAAAACGCACGCCGCCGAGCTCGAAATCGGTATCGCCGGACAGCCACAGGTCGGGACTCGGGAAGCGCTGGGTGGCCGGATTGATCCAGTCGCCGAGGATTTCGACGCGCTGGGCATAACGTTCGCGCGCCGCCTCGGAACCGAGCACGCCGCGCGCCGCCTCGTGCGCCCAGATTTCCGCGCCGGCTTCCTTGAACACCTGGGCACCGTAATAGTGGTCGGCGTGGTAGTGGCTGACGATCACCCGTCGGATCGGCGCGTCGGTGATCGCGCGGATGCGTTCGACCATGGCCGCCGCCAGAGACGGCGAGCCGAGCGTGTCGAAGACGACGACGCCGGCCGGCGTCACCACGAAACCGGCATTGGACATGAAGCCCTGGTTGGCGGTGCTGGCTGCGCCGGCCAGACCGGGCACGTAGTAGCTGTGTCCGATCAGATGCTCGGCCTGGACGTTGACGGTGACCGGCGGGTAGGGCGGCGCCGCCCGGACGGATGCCGCCAGCGCGAGCAGCACCATGAAAATCAGGAATGGCGACAGGGGGTTGGCGCGGTGGGACGACGGGGGCATCGGCGGTCTCCTCGATCGGGTGCGGGGTGGCAAGTATAGGGAAGCGGGCAAGGCCGCCAATGTAGTATCTTTGCCGGCCCCGGTAGCCCATCCGTGTCCCGTGATCGTCAAGAAGTTCCTGCCCTTCCTGCTCGCCTTCGTCCTGCCCCTGGTCGCCATCTACGCCTGGTGGGGCGGTTTCGCGCCGGTATCGATCGAGACCGCCGAGCGCGGCCCCTACACCTACGCCTATCTGGAACAGCGCGGCGACTACTCCAAGCTGCCGGAACTCGCGGCCAAGGCGCGCGAGGAACTGGAACGGGCCGGCGTCGAATACGGCCAAGCGATCACCGTGCTGTTCTCCAATCCGGATCTGGTCGAGGTCAACGATCGCCGCGCGCGCGCCGGCTACCTGATCGCCGAGGGCACGCGCGTGCCGGAACCCCTGGCCGTCGACCACATTCCGGCGCGGCCGGTGCTGCTGGTCCAGGTGCGCGCCGGCCACATGCTCGCGCCGAGCCGCGCCTATCTCGCCCTCGATCGCCATCTCCAGACGCTCGGCACCGGCATCCGCATGCCCACCGTCGAGTTTTATCAACCGAGCGGCGGCGCCCTGAAGATGGGGCTGTTCAGTCTGGAAATGCCGGCTTCGCCGGAGCCGGAGCTGGAGGTCCGGTGAGTTTGTTCGCCGCCATTGCCGCCCTGGTCTGGGAGTATTTCCAGCCGCTGCGACCGGTGGCGCCACGTGATCGCGCGATCGCCTGGCTGACCTGGTTCCAGGAACATTTCAACGCCGGTGGCGAGCGTCACGGCGTGCTCGCCTGGAGCCTTGGCGTGCTGATGCCGGCGATCGCCGTGGCCGTGATCGGCGCCCTGCTCGGCGGCCTGTGGAACGGTCTGGCCTGGTTGTTCGACGTGCTCGTGCTCTATTTCTGCCTGGGCTACCGGCATACGCTGGCGCGCGCCGAGGCGGTCGCCGACGCGATCGATGCCGGCGATCTCGACAATGCCCGCCGCCAGTTGCGTGACTGGCGCCCCGGCCTGGTGGTGGCCGGCGACGCCGACGGCCTGACCCTGCAGGTGCTGGAGGAAACCTTCCGGTCGTCGCTGATCCGCATGTTCGGCGTGCTGTTCTGGTTCTTCCTGCTCGGCGTGGCCGGCGCCGTGCTCTACCTGCTGACCGGGCTGGCGCGCGAGCACTGGCGCGACGCCCCCGGGTTCGGCGTCTGCGCCAACCGCGTCACCGGCTGGCTGGACTGGCCGCCGGCGCGCGTGACCGCCTTCAGCTTCGCCATCGTTGGCAATTTCCAGGACGCGCTGGAAGCCTGGCGCGAACAGGCGCCGGTCTGGCGCGCGGCGTTCACCACCGACCCGCGCGACGAGACCGCCGGCAACGACGGCGTCCTGCTCGCGGCCGGTGCCGCCGCGCTCGGTCTGCGCCTGGGCGGTGACCTGTCGGTCGATGGCGAGATCCTGGTCCGGCCCGAGCTCGGCCTCGACGAGCCGCCGGAGCCCGGGCATCTGACCCTGGTCGCCGCGCTGATCTGGCGCGCGGCCTTGCTCTGGGGCGCGGTGCTCGGCCTGCTCTGGCTGGGCAGCCTGTAACCGGGGACGCCGGCGTGGACCGCCTCAACCGCGTCTACCGCCTGCATCAGCTACTCGTCGGCCGCCGGGTGCCGGTGCCGCGCGCGACCCTGGAGCGCGAACTGGAATGCTCGCGCGCCACGCTCACCCGCATGATCGGCGAACTGCGCGACCAGCTCGGCGCGCCGGTCGAATTCGATCGCGAGCGCGGCGGCTATCACTACACCGACGCCGCCTTCGAACTGCCCGGCCTGTGGTTCACACCGTCCGAACTGTATGCCCTGCTGGCGGCGCGGAAACTGCTCGACGAGGCCCACCCGGGCTTGCTCGACGCCCAGCTCGCGCCGTTGCGCGGCCGCATCGAGAAGCTGCTGGCCGGCGCCCATTTCGGCCAGGGCGATCTGCATCGGCGCGTGCGCATCCTGCGTCAGGCCGCGCGCGAGCCGGATGCCGGCCATTTCCGCGTGCTCGCCGAGGCCACCGCCCGGCGCCGACGCGTCGACCTGCGTTACGCCGGGCGCGAGCGCGGCGAGGAAAGCACGCGCGAAATCTCGCCACAGCGTCTGATCCACTACCGCGACAACTGGTATCTGGACGCCTGGTGCCATGCCCGCGCCGGCATCCGCAGCTTCGCGCTGGAGCGGGTGCGCGCCGCGCGCCTGCTCGACAGCGTCGCGCTGGACCTCGACGAGGCCGAACTGGATGGCCATTTCCGCGCCAGCTACGGCATCTTCTCCGGCGCCGCCGAACACCACGCCGTGCTCCGTTTCAGCCCGGAACGCGCGCGCTGGGTCGCCGACGAACGCTGGCATGCCGACCAGCGTGGCCGCTGGCTGGCGGACGGCGCCTACGAGCTGGAGATTCCCTACGGCGATCCGCGCGAACTGATCCTGGACATCCTCAGGCATGGCCCGGATGTCGAGGTGATCGCGCCGGCATCGCTGCGCGACCAGGTGCGCGAGTGCCTGGCGCGCGCGCTCGAACGCTATCGCGAGGCGGATTGAGGACGGCGCGGGCGCGTGCTCAGGTTTTGAGCACGGCGCCGGGTAAAACGGAATCGTCACCACTTCCGGAGCCCGTCATGCAACGCCGCGCCTTTCTCGCCCGTCTGTTCGGCTACGCCAGTCTCGCCGCGCCGCCACTGATCGCCCCGGCCGCCGCCCGCGCCGCGCCGTCTCGGCGCCTGCTGCTGCAAACCTCCCCGCTGGCCGGTTTTCAGTACCACCACGGCGAGACGCTGTGGCCGGACCTCTACCCGGGCGCGCCGCTGACCCTGGCGCGCGAGCCGGACAACCCGCGCGACCCGCGCGCGATCCGGGTCGACTACCTCGGCCGCAAGCTCGGCTACGTCCCCCGCGCGGAAAACACCACGCTCGCCAGCCTGATGGATCGCGGCCGGCCATTGCAGGCCAGGGTGCGCGCCAAGCGCGCCAGCACCGACCCCTGGCAACGTCTGGAACTGGAAATCTTCCTGGTCGGCTGACTCCGATTCCGGCGCCATGGCCGCGGGCAGGTCGCGGTGGCGCCGTCCGCCCGCGAACCGCGCCGGTACTCGTCAGGTCAAAATGCGAGGAAAGTTCCGGTGACTCGCCGGCAGGAGGCAAGACCATGAAACCGTATCCGAATCCGTTGGCCGCCGCGCTGCTGACCGGCCTGCTGCTGACCGCCGGTTGCGCCACCGCGCCGCGCCCGCCACCGCCGGCGGCGGAGGAAATCGTCGATCTGTCGAAGGCCGGCGTGCCGGCGGACGCGATCATCGAACGCATCCGCGAAAGCGACGCGATCTATGACCTGCCGGCATCGGCGCTGGCACGCTTGCGCGATCAGGGCGTATCCGACCGGGTCATCGACGAGATGCAGCAGACCCGGATCGATGCCGCCCGACTCCAGGGGTTCCGCGCCGGACGCGACGCGCATCCGTGGTACTACCCGTATTACCGCTGGCCAAGTTTTCACCATGGCTACTGGCGGTGGTGGCCCTGATGTTCCCGTCGCGGTTCCCGGTTGGCCGCTGACCACGGCCATCGCCGGCAAGGACCGTTTCCGGACCAGGCTTGCCGCCGCCCGCGCATCGGACTACAAAGCGAATCGGACAGCCACCCCGGCCAACCGTGGCGGTCTTCACCTGGAGTGCGACGATGCGCGATTACCGAACCGAAAAACCGGATTTCTCCGCGACCGGAACCGTGGGCGCCGCCAAACCGGGCGCCACCGGCCTGACCCTGGGCATGCTGGCGAAGATGGCGTTCGCGGTGGTGGTTTTCTTTGGTGTGATCCATCTGGTCACGACCGATGCCGGCAATCCGGCTGACCATGCCCTGGACAAGGCGGTGGTCGCCGGCGACCTGGCGGCGGCGCGCGCCGCGCTGGCCAGCGGCGCCAACGTTCGCCAGACCGACATGACCGGCGGCACGCTGTTGCACACCGCCGCCTGGCGTGGCGATCTGGCCATGGCCCGCCTGCTCATGGAATACGGCGCCAACGTCAACCATGCCGACAGCCGGACCGGCGAAACGCCGCTGCACAGCGCCGCGCGCGGCGGCCAGGCGGCGATGGTGACGCTGCTGCTGGCCCATGGCGCCGACGCCAACGTCCGTACTTTCGCCGAGAACCCGCAATGCGATGGCCATACCTATCCGTCCGGCGTCTCGGCGCAGGACATTGGCCGCATCGCCGGCCACCGGGCGGTGGTCGATCAGCTGCTCGGTCGCTGAGCGCGCCGGGATGACGATGCGCCGCCGCCCGGGCTGATTTCCGCGCGCACCGCGATCGCCAGGGGCACGGTCAACGCCCAGGCCAGCCACAGGGTCCAGAGCGTGTGCGACAGGAAGTGCGCGCCACGCGCCATCTGCGTCGCGCCGAGCAGGCCGCCGGCGATCAGGCCGACCAACAGCGCGAGCCGCGCGGCGCCCATGCCGGCCGGTCGGAGCGCTACCGCCCAGACGATCCACAGGAACCCGGCCGAGGCATGGCCAGCGGGAAAACAGCGCCCGGACCGCATGCCCGGTGGCGTCATTTCCAGCAAGCGCAGGTAGGGGGCGTAGCCGCCGAAATCGGCGATGTCCCACGGGCAATGCCGGTTCGTCAGCAGCTTGAGGACAGCGGTCGCGGCCGGAATCGCCAGCATGCCGATGGCGGCCAGCAAGGCATTGCGCGGCGGCAGCCAGGCCAGCCGGCCCTTCCAGCCGTGCCAGCAGACGAGCAGGCTGGCCGCCACCAGAATCTGGCTGACCAGCCGGGCGCCCTTGTGCATCACCGTTTCCAGGAGCCAGTCGCGCCGCAACGGGAACAGCCCGAGTTCCGGATCGAAGAACGATCCCGCAAGCTGGCGATCCAGATCGGTGTTCTCGAACACCAGCAGCATCAGCGCGGCGGTGATGGCCAGTACCAGGGTTTGCCGGCGCGTCCATGCGCGTGCCTGGCTGAACGCGAATACCGGCGCCGCCGCCGCCGGGGTTTCAGCCGGCATGCCCGGTGTTCCGGCAGGTGGCGCCAAGGTCGAGCGCGTCGACGCGCGCCGAAGTCTCGATGTCGAGCAGGCCGAGCACGGTATGGAACAGGTTGTCGTGCGAGGCCGGCATCGCCGCGCGCGCGCGCAGGCAGTTCAGGTCGAGCCCGCCGCGCGCGGCGAAACCGGGCGAGAACCACATCACCATCGGTACCCGGGTCTGTTCGTCGGGCGCGATCGAGTACGGCAGGCCATGCAGGTAGAGGCCTCGCTCGCCGAGCGATTCGCCGTGGTCCGAGACATACAGCAACGCGGTGTCATGGCTGACCTCCAGCTCCTTGAGCAGATCGATGGCGCGCGCGAGCACGTGGTCGGTATAGAGCAGCGCGTTGTCGTAGCTGTTGGCGATCCGGTCGCGATCGCATTTCGACAGATCCTCGTCGTCGCAGGTGGGCGTGAAACGCCGGAAAGCGTCCGGATGGCGACGGAAATAGGCCGGGCCGTGGTTGCCGAGCTGATGCAGCACGAGCACCAGATTGCCGTTGGCGTCACGCGCCAGTTCACGGCTGTGCTCGATCAGGGCCTCGTCGAAACAACGACCATCCGGACACAGGCCGGGCAGGGTGGTCGGGTCCGGGCGGATGCTTTCCACGCCGGCGCAGACGCCCTTGCAGCCGGACTGGTTGTCGTTCCACGCCACGCGCAGGCCGGCATGCCGCAAGGTGTCGAGCAGGGATTCGCTGTTCCGGATCGCGTCCTCGTCGTAGTCGCGTCGTCCACGCGCCGAGAACATGCAGGGCAACGACACTTCGGTGTTCGTGCCGCAGCTCGTGACCTCGGCGAAGTTGAGGACGTCGCGGCGCGCCAGCTCGGGCGTGGTATCGCGCGCCGACGGGAATCCGGACGTCCGGTTCAGGCCCCAGTTCGCCGCCCGCGCGGTCTCGCCGACCACGATCACGAACAGCACCGGCTTGTTCGCCGACGCCCAGGTCGCGCCCAGGCGGGCATCGGTGCCGAGCGGCTGACGCGCGCTGTCGGCGGCGCGGGCATCCTTGGTCAGTACCCGTGCCGTTGACCAGATCGGCGCGATCGGGGTGACCAGGTGGCGGATTTCCCGATGGTTGCGCATCTGGCTCGAGAAATCCTTGAACACGCCGCCGAGCGCGCCGGCCAGGACGATCAGGGCAAGACCGATGGCGGCCGCGCGGATCCCCAGCGCGCGGGTGCGCGGGCGGCGATGGAGACGGACGCGGTGCAGCACCAACAGGACCGGCAGCGACAGGCCGAGGACGTGGACGAACAGGCCGACGGTGAGGAATTCGCGCGCTTCGGCGAGATCGGTGCGCAGCACGTTGCGCATCATGCCGGTGTCGAAATACACGCCGAACTGACCGGCGTGATAGCTGGTGGTGGCCGCGACCAGGATCAGGAGGGCCATCAGCGGTTTCGTCGTCCAACGATTGAGCAGGGGCGCCAGCAGCACGAAATTCAGCGCCGTCAGCGCGATGCCCACGGCCAGCGCATAGGCGAGACCCCCGGTTTCGATGGCGCGTCCGGCGAGCAAGGCGCGCCAGAACGGCATGTTGCAGAACAGCGTGAAATACAGGCTGAGCGCGAGCAGCAGGCTTTCGGTCGACATTTCCGGACGCCAGCGCGCCAGCGCGCCCGGACCGGATGCCGGGTACGGATCGTGCCGGTGGCGTGGTGTCGCGCTCGCGACCAATGTTGCTTCGGGTTGGGGCATGGGATCGCGGTGAACCGTGTGGTTCCATGCAATCTACGAAGCGGCCCGTGAGGAAAGTGTGAGGGGGTTGTGAGAAAAGTGTGAGGTCGGTCCGAGGTCAGTTCGGGCGCGTCGATTTCAGGCCCGCGCCGAAGTCGATCGACAGACAGGCGCCGCCGCCCGGCCGGTTGGCGGCGCGCGCCACCCAGCCATGGGCGGCGCAGATGTGCCTGACCAGGGCGAGACCGAGGCCATGTCCGGGTTCGCGGTCGCCGCGCCGGAAGCGTTCGAAACAGCGCATCGGATCGTCGTCGCCGAATCCGGGGCCACGATCGCGCACGTTCAGGCTGCCGCCATCGAGCGCGATCTCGATCGAGCGCCCCTCGCCGTGCCGCAGCGCGTTCTCGATCAGGTTGCGCAGCATGAGCCGGAGCAGGATGGCATCCGCGTCGACGTGGACTTCCGGATCGATGTCGATGGTGAGCGGGCTGGTCCGAGGCTCGGTCGCGTTCAGGGCGCCGCATGCCTCGTCCACCGCCGCCGCCAGATTGACCGACTCGAGCGTCCGGGCGCGCGCTTCGCGGGCGAGCAGCAACAGGCCGTGGGCGAGCGCGGTGGTGCGGTCGGTGGTCGCGATGATGCGTTCGGCGCGGCGGTGGAGCTTGTCGGGCAGGGCAGGATCGGCCAGCAGCATTTCGGCATCGCTGCGAATGCCCGCCAGCGGTGTGCGCAGTTCGTGCGACAGGTTGGCGTTGAATTCGCGCTCGCGTTCCAGCAGGGCGGCATGGCGCACTTGCGCGCGTTCCAGCGCGCGCGCCACCACCAGCAGCTCGTCTTCGAGGCCGATCCGCGAGAACGGCGTGTCGTCGTCTTCCCGTTCCACGCGCTCGGCGAGCTTCTCCAGTCCGTGGGTCAGCCGGGCGGCGGTCGCGTGCACGAGGATGAACGCCAGGATGGTCAGGATCAGGCCGCCGAGGATGGTCACGGTCATGACCGTCGATTCCCTGGCCAGATGTTCGCTCTCGTCATAAACGAGCAGGTAGCGCTGGCCGTCGGCTTCGCGTACCGCGATATGCAGTTCGCGTCCCGAGGACCCGATCTCATGATGGCCGGCCGGAAGTCCGGCCAGCGCCGGTGGCAGGTCGGTGGGCGGCGGCGCGCCGGGCGTGAACCGGTACAGGCGCATGTTCGGCGTGCGCGGCTGGATCAGCGTGCCAAGCTGGCGGCTGTGCTCGATGCTGTAGCGCAACTGCTGGTCGAGCGTGCTTTCGATGAAATCCTCTTCCATTTCCTCGAACAGCGTCACCAGGGCGAAGGATTGCGCGAGGATGAGGACAAGAAACAGCGCCGAGGTCGATACCGCGATGCGCATGCGCATGCCGCGCGGCAGCCAGCGCCGCCAGCCCGGGCGCGGGTTCCCGTCAGCGGTCGACGAGTTTGTAGCCGAGGCCATGGACGTTCACCACCTGGGTCCGGGCTTCGTCGCCCAACGCGCGGCGCAGCGTGTGCAGGACGCCGCGCAGGTTGTCGCTGCTGTCCTGTTCGTGGCCCCACACGGCGATTTCCAGTTCGCGCCGGGAAAACACCCGGTTGGGCTGGGAAAGCAACACGGCCAGCAGGCGCAAGGCCTTGGGCGGCAGCGCGAGCGTCCGGCCAGCCATCCGTGCTTCCTGGGTCGCGCCGTTGAATTCCAGGTCGCCGTGGCGCAGCAACGGGTCGGTCCGCCGGGCTACTCCGCGCCGAACCAGCGCCAGCAGACGCGCTTCGAGCTCCCTTAGCGCGAACGGCTTGACCAGGTAGTCGTCACCGCCGGATTCGAAGCCGAGCAGCTTGTCCTCCAGGGTGTCGCGCGCGGTGAGAACCAGCACCGGCGTGGCCTTGCCCTCGACGCGCAACCGGCGCGCGAGCGCGAGGCCGTCGCCGTCGGGCAGGTTGCGATCGAGCACGACGGCGTCGAACGCGGTGTCGGCCAGCAGGGGCGCGGCCGTGGCGATGCGATCCGCGTAGTCGCATTGATGGCCACGGGATTCGAGGTACTCGTAAATGTTTTCGGCGATCGTGTGATCGTCCTCGATGATCAGCAGGTGCATGCGGACAAGATACTCCCGGATCGCCCGCCTGATCGATAGCCCCGGTTCAGCGCGTCCCCGGCCCGCCGGTCAATCGCCGCCGCTGGCCGGCCGGCGCAGATAGCGCAATCGGGTGGCGCCGCCGGCATCCCGTTCCAGCCAGGCCAGATGCAGGTTGCCGGCGTCGTCGAGGGCGATGGCGGGGTCGGCCTGATGCGCCGGTCCGCTGACTTCCGGCAGCGTGAAATCGTCGCCGAAGGCCGTTCCGGCCGGGCGATTCAGCCAGAGGTCGGCGTTGCCGTCGCGGTCGTCGCTCCAGACCACCCGCAGGTCGCCGCGCGGGTTGCCGGCCACCGCCGCGTGCCATTGCGCGATGGCGTCGCCGAAACTGTCCTGGACCTTGAGATCGTCGCCGAAACTGGCGCCGCCGTCGTCGCTGAAAGCGGCGTAGACGTCGTAACCGGACAGGAAATCGCGCTTGTCCAGCCAGACCACCGCCAGCCGCGCGCCGAACGCGGCGATGGCCGGGCGCATGGCGCCGGTGCCCCGGCCGAGGCCGCCCGGCTGCGCGCCGGTGGGGTTGCGGCTGACCCGGGCCGGCGCCGACCAGGCGGCGGCATCGGCGCTACGGCTGGCGAAGATCACGGTATGGCCGGGCCGACGGTCTTCCCAGACCAGCACCAGATGGCGTTCCGGGCCGGCCACCGCCAGGGTCGGGTAGGCCTGATCGTCGCGCGCCGGCTGCGGATCGACCGGCGCGGCCGCGCGCGCGATCAGGCCGCCGTCGCCGGCGTCGTCCAGACGCGCTCGCCAGAGCCGGCGCCAGCGGCCGTCGGGCGCGCTCCAGACGGCGATCACGCCCTGTTCCGGATGGCGGATGATGGCACCCTGACCACCGGCCGGCGCCAGTCGGGTCGCCGCGCCGATGCCGTTGGCGCCGGCGCGGGCGGCCTGAACACCGGTCTCGTCTTCCCAGATCAGCAGGAAAGCGTCGGCGCCATCGGCGGCGATGGCCGGCTCGAAGCATTCGCCGGTGCCGAAGCGGAATTCCCGAAAGCCGGTTTCGGCCGTCGTCTTGCTGGCGAAGTGGCAGGCGGGCGCGCCGTCGCGGTTGTCCTCCCAGACCAGGCCGACACGCTCGCCGGCCACCGCCAGCGCGCGCCGGCCGGAGGCGTCCAGATGATGGAACACGCCGGCGCGGGCGGCGGCCAGTTCGATCACCGATTCCGCGGCCGCCGGCATGGCCAGCGCCAGCGCGGCCAGGAGCAGGCCGGCGAGGCCGGCCGGAAGAAACGGAGAGCGCGCCATCAGGGCTTGCCCGCGAGGAATTCGGCGAGCGATTTTTCCCGGTGGTGGCCGCCGCGCACGTAGCGGTCGTAGGCCAGGAAATCGTCGACGGTCTTGTAGCCGGGGATCTTGGCGATCAATTCGCCGGCCGGGCTCATGAACACGAACAGCGGCGTCGCGAAGGCGCCCAGGCGGGTGCCCAGTTCCGCCTCGGTGACCCGCTCGCCGCTGGCCAGGCGGATGCGCCGGCCGCTTTCGGCGTCGGCGTAGATCAGCGCGTAGTGTTCCGAGAGCAGCTTCTTCAGGCCCGGATCGACGAAGGTCTTGCGGTTGGTGTGGTCGCACCAGGCGCAACCGTAGCGGCCGAAGTAGAGCAGGATCGGTCGGTTTTCCGCGCGCGCCAGGCGCAGGCCGGCGTCGTGGTCGAGGAAGGGGTAGCCGGCCGGCGGATCGGCCAGCGTCGGCGCCGACAAGATCAATGCGAACAAAGCGGCGATGTGAGCGAAAATGGCGCGCAAGATCATGCTCCGGAATGGGTCGTCATCCGCCGCATGATGTTTCCAGGCACCCCGAAAAGGAAGCGCACGCATGTACCAGCCCGCCACCATCGGCATCGTCTCCATCAGCGACCGCGCCAGCACCGGCGTCTACCAGGATCAGGGCCTGCCCGCCCTTCGGGAGTGGCTGGAGGCCGCCCTGCATAACCCGCTGGAATACGTCGAGCGGCTGATTCCGGACGACCAGGCCGGCATCGAATCCACGCTGATCGAACTGGCCGGGCGCTGCTGTCTGGTGCTGACCACCGGTGGTACCGGCCCGGCGCCGCGCGACGTGACACCGGAAGCGACCCTGGCGGTGGCCGACAAGGTGCTGCCCGGCTTTGGCGAGCAGATGCGCGCGGTCAGCCTGAAGTACGTGCCCACCGCGATCCTGTCGCGCCAGGTCGGCGTCGTCCGCGGCGGCTGTCTGATCCTCAACCTGCCCGGCCAGCCCAAGGCGATCCGGGAAACCCTGGATGGCGTGTTCGCGGCGGTGCCGTATTGCGTCGATCTGATCGGCGGGCCGTATCTGGAAACCCGCGACGAGGTGGTCAGGGCATTTCGGCCGAAATCGGCGCGGCGGCCGGCGCCGGAGGTTGGTGATGGCAATGGCGTGGCCGTCTGACGCCGTCCGCCGGCTGGCGGCGACGCTGCTGCTGGTCTGGCTGGCGTTGACGCTGGCCGGCGCCGCCAGCGCGCGCGACGCCCGCGCGCTGCGGGTGGAAACGGTGGAAGGCCCGCGCGTCGCCCTGGTCATCGGCAACGCCGACTATCACCGCGCGCCGCTGCGCAACCCGGTCAACGATGCCCGCGCCCTGGCCGTCCGGTTGCGCGCCCAGGGCTTCGAGGTGATCGAGAAGCACGACCTCGAACAGCGCCAGATCGGCGCCACGCTGCGCGAATTCCGCGCGCGCCTGCGGCCCGGCGCCACCGCGTTGTTCTATTACGCCGGCCACGGCCTCCAGATCAACGGCGTCAACTACCTGCCGGCGGTGGATGCCGACATCCACGGCGAGGAAGACGTGCCGACCCAGTCGATCGACGTCAACAAGGTGCTGGAAGTCATGGAAGGCGCCAGGACGGGCGTCAACCTGGTGTTCCTGGACGCCTGCCGCAACAACCCGTATTCGCGTTCCTTCCGGAGCGCCGCCCGCGGTCTGGCGCGGGTGTCGGCGCCGTCCGGCACGTTGATCTTCTACGCCACCCGGCCGGGCAGCGTGGCCGCCGACGGCGATGGCGACAACGGTCTCTACACCCGCCATTTGCTGGAGGCGATGGACCAGCCGGGGCTGACCATCGAGCAGGTGCAAAAGCGCGTCGCGCTCGGCGTCGAGCGGGAATCCGCCGGCAAGCAGGAGCCGTGGATGGAAGGCTTGCTCAAGGGCGAGTTCTATTTCCGGCCGGCGCCGGAACCGGCACCGCCGCCACCCCCGCAACCAGCGCCGGTCAATCTGGAACTGGCGTTCTGGCAGGCGATCCAGCACAGCGGCGAGGCGGAGGATTTCCGTGAATATCTGAACCGCTATCCCAAGGGCACCTTCGCCGGCCTGGCCGAACGCAAGCTCAAGAGCCTGGCGCCGGCGCCGAAATCCACGCCAACCCCCACGCCAACCCCGGCCACACCCGCCAAGGCCGCGGCTTCGCCCTCACAGCCCGTGCCACTACCCAAGCCAGCCATCCAGGCCGCGCCGGCGCCGGCTCCAAGTCCGCCACCGACGCCGGAGCCGGCGCCGGTCCAGCTCGCCAAGGCGCCGGCAACCACGCCGGCGACGACGCGGCCGCTCGCCATCGCGGCGCCGACGCCGGGTGATGTCTGGGAATACGAGGTCGCCGAGCTGTATGGCGGCCGCGTTGTCGGCGGCTACCGGGTCGAGGTGGTCAAGGCCGCGCCCGGATACGTCGGCGAGCGCATCGTCGTCAATCAGGGCGCGCGCGTGCTCACCCGCGAGGCGCGTCCGGGCGCGGAGCCGGACCTGTTCATGTTCCGCCTGCCCAACGACACCAACTACTGGATCACCGATTTCTCGCCCTGGCTCGACGTTGGCGCGCTGGAACCGGGCTGGAACCGGCGGGTGGCGCTACCGCTCGGCGACATGGGGGAGTGTTCCGGCCAGGTCGAACTGCGCGGCGTGGAAACGGTGGCGACGCCGGCCGGTGAGTTCGCCGCCACCCGCCTGCGCCTGGTCTGCGATTTCCGCCGGCAACCGCAGCAGTCCGTCCGCTCGCGTCTGACCCTGGATGCCTGGTACGCGCCGGAAGCCGGCCGCGTGGTCCGCGTCGACAAGCGCGCCTCGGCGAGCGACGGTCTCGGCGAGGAACGCGAGAGCTATCGGCTGACGCGGCGGCAGGCGCGCTGAGCCGGAGCGCCATGCAGGAACCATTCCCGTTCGCTTATCCTCCACCCCTTTCCGTCATCCCCACCGCCGCCATGATCGAGCCGTCCCGCCATCGCCCGCGCATCGTCGCCATCCTGTGTTCCCGGCTGGCATGGGTGTCGTGCGTCGCGGCGCTGATCGGCCTGGCTGGTTGTGGCGCCAAGACCGAGGAGAAGGGCGGCGACAAGGGACCGCGCCCGCATCTGGTCGAACTGGCCGAGGCCGGGTCCGGCCGGCTGGAGTACGCCGCCGACCGCGCCGGCAGCCTGCGCGCCCTGCATCAGGTCCGCATCGTCAATCAGGAGGAAGGCCAGATCGTCGAGCTGAGCGTCCGCGAGGGCGACCGCGTCGCCGCCGGCCAGGTGCTGGTCCGCTATGACGATCGCATCGCCCGCGCCGAACTGGACAAGGCGCTGGCCGCCCAGGCCCAGGCCGAGGCCGATTTCGATCGCGCCCGACGTCTGGTCGGCGAAGGCTTCCTCAGCGCCGAGGCGATGTCGCGGGCGGAAACCGCGCGCGAGCTGGCGCGCGCCGAGGTCCGTCTGTCGCGCGCGCGGTTGTCGCATCTGACCCTGACCGCGCCGATCGCCGGCGTGGTCTCGCAACGCCTGGTCGAAGCGGGCGACGCCACCGCCCGCCACAGCCATCTGCTCACCGTGATCGATCCCCGCCGCCTGGTCACCGATGTCGAAGTGTCCGAGCTGGCGCTGCCGCGATTGCGCGTCGGCGCCGCCGCCCGGGTGCGCATCGACGCGCTCGGGTCGGAGCCGTATTCCGGTCGGGTGCTGCGCATCCATCCGGCGCTCGATCCGGCCACCCGCGGCGGCCGCGTCGAAGTCCTGCTGGAGCCGGCGCCGACCGGCGCGCGGCCGGGTCAGTATTGCCGGGTGACCTTCGCCACCGAGGGTTACGAGCAGGTGATCGCGCCGTTGGCGGCCTTGCAGCGCGATGGCGCCGGCGAGTTCATGTTCGTGTACCAGGATGATGGCAGCGTGCGCCGCGCGCCGGTGACCAGCGGCCTGCGCCTGGCCGACCGCGTCGAGATTCTCCATGGCCTGGAGTCGGGCGCGCGCGTGGTGGTCAAGGGCTTCCTGGAATTGGCCGAGGGGCGCAAGGTGAAGCCGGTCGGCGAGGCCGGAACCGGGGCGGCGGCCGGCAAGTCGCCGGAAGGGGCCTGATCGTGCGCGGCGGCGGCATCGCCGGCTGGTGCATCCACCATCCGGTCAGCACGTTGATGCTGACCCTGACCGCCATCGTGCTCGGCCTGTTCGCGCTCACGCGCCTGCCGGTCGATCTGCTGCCGCAACTGATCTACCCCGAGATCGGCGTGCGCATCATCGACCCGGCGGTGCCGGCCAACATCATGGAAGACCGGGTCACCCGCCAGATCGAGGAACAGCTGGCGATCACCGAGGACGCGGTCGGCATCGAATCGACCACCTTCGAGGGCACCAGCGAAATCGAGCTGTACTTCGACTACGGCAAGGACATCGACATCGCCCTGCGCGACGCCAGCACCCGGCTGGATCGGGCCAAGCGCATCCTGCCGACCACCATCGATCCGCCGATCATCTTCAAGCGCGATCCGTCGCAGATTCCGGTGATGGAGTTCGTGGTCAGCTCGGCGCTGCGCGACATGACCGAACTGCGCGGCTGGACCGACGACGTGTTCGCCAAGTTCTTCCTCAACCTGCCCGGCGTGGCGGCCGTGGAAGTCGGTGGCGGCGTGGTCCGCGAGATCCAGGTGCTGCCCGACCCACGCCGGCTGGCGGCGCTCGGCCTGACCCTGGACGACATCACCCAGGCCATCGAGCGCGGCAATCTCGACGCTCCGGCCGGCCGCCTGCGCATGGGCGAGCGCGAATACGCCAGCCGCACCACCGGCCGGGTCGACAGCGTCGCCGCGCTCGGGGCTTTGCCGATCCGCCTGCCCGATGGTGGCACCCGGCCGTTGGCGGAGCTGGCCCAGGTGATCGACGCCAGCGAGGACGAGCGCGTGCGCGTGCGCTACAACGGCACGCCGGGCGTGCGCGTGTCGGTGCAGAAACAGCCCAACGCCAACACCGTCGGTGTCGCCGACGTGGTCGCCGCTCGCCTGGCGGAGCTGCGCGAACAGAACCTGATCGCCGAGGACATCCGCGTCGACGTGGTCTCCAACCAGGCCGTGTACGTGCGCCAGTCGCTCGACAACGCCTCGCTGGCGGCGCTCGCCGGCGCGGTGCTGGCGATGCTGGTGGTCTACGTGTTCCTGGGCAGCGTCCGTGGCACCCTGATCATCGGCAGCGCCATTCCCATCTCGATCATGATCACCTTCGTGATCATGGCGCTGGGCGGCCTGTCGCTGAACCTGATGACGCTGGGCGGCCTGGCGCTGGGCATCGGCATGCTGGTCGACAACACCATCGTCATGCTGGAGAACATCGAACGTCACCAGCGCGAGGGCGAGCAGGGTCTGACCGCCGCCGAGCACGCCGCCGCCGAGGTCAACAGCCCGATCGTCGCCGCCACCAGCACCAACCTGGCCGCCGTGCTGCCGTTTCTGTTCATCAGCGGTCTGGTCGGCCTGCTGTTCCGCGAGCTGATCTTCACCATCAGCGCCGCCATCGTCGCCTCGCTGATGGTGGCGCTGACCCTGGTGCCGGCGCTCGCCGCGCGCGGCCGGCCGACGACACCGTCGCGGGTGACCCGGCTGGCGCATGGTTTCATCGCCGGCGCCCGGCGCCTTTACCTGCCGGTGCTGGCGGCTTCGCTGAAACGGCCATGGCTGTCGGTGCTGGTCGCGGTGTCGCTGCTGGGTGGTTTCGGCTGGCAGTTCCTGGCCAGCGCCGGCAAGCAGGAATTCCTGCCGACCATGGATGACGGCCGCGTACAGGTACAGATCGTCACCGATTCCGGCGGCTCGCTCGACGAATTGGACGCCGCCGTGCGCCGGCTGGAACGCATCGCGCTGGATCAGGGCGACGTCGCCGGTTTGTCGGTGATCACCGGCGGCAGCATCTTCGGCCGCAGCCAGCGCGAGCGGCCGAACCGCGCCACGCTGAGCATCGAACTGGTACCGCTGGCCCAGCGCGGCCGTGGCATCGAAGCCTGGGTGGCCGATTTCTCCAAGGCGGTCAATCAGGCCGAGCTGGCCGGCGTCAAGGCGCGCGCGCGCGCGGCCGGCCTGCGCGGCGTGCGCGTGTCGCGCGCCGACGAGGACGTCAGCATCCGCGTGCGCGGCCCCGATCTCGACACCCTGGCCGCCATCGGCGACCGCCTGGTCGAACGTCTGCATGACCGTCCCGGCCTGCGCAATGCCCGCCATTCCGCCGAGGAACGCCGACTGGAGTTTTCGGTGCGGCCGGATCGCGCCCGCGCCGCCGAGCTGGGTGTCGACGTCGAACAGGTCGGCCGCGCGCTGCGCATCGCGCTCGACGGCGTCATCGTCGGCGATTTCATCGACGGCGACCGCGCCTACGACGTGCGCGTGCGCCTGCCCCAGGCCGGCATCGACAGCCCCGCCGCGCTGGCGGCGCTGCCGTTGTTCGGCGCCGGCGCCGGGCGCCCGGCGGTGCATCTGGGCGACGTCGCCGACATCGAGCTGGTGGTGGCGCAGACCGAAATCCGCCGCGAGAACCAGAGCCGCATCGTCGAGGTGAGCGCCGCGCTGACCGGCGACCGGCCGCTCGGCGAGGTACTGGGCGCGCTGCAAGCCGATCTGGAAAGTTTCGAGCTCCCGACCGGCTACTCGATCTATTACCGGGGCGCCTTCGACAGCCTGCGCGGCGGCAACCAGCTGGTCATGACACTGGCCGGGCTGGCGCTGTTCCTGGTGTTCGTGGTCATGGCCGTGCAGTACGAATCGCTGCGCAATCCGCTGGTGATCCTGCTCGGCGTGCCGTTCGCGTTGATCGGCGTGGCCGTCGGCCTGCTGGTCACCGGCCTGCCGATCTCGATGCCGGTCTGGCTGGGCGTCATCATGCTGATCGGCGTGGTCGTGAACAACGCCATCGTCCTGGTCGAATACATCGAACTCGCGCGCCGCCAGGGCGCCGTGCTGATCGATGCGGTGATGGAAGCCGCGCGCCTGCGCCTGCGACCGATCATGATGACCACGCTGACCACCGTGGTTGGCATGTCGCCGCTCGCCCTCGGCCTTGGCGAAGGTTCGGAAATGCTGCGGCCGCTGGCGGTGTGCATGGTGTTCGGCCTGCTGGTGTCGATGTTCGTGACGCTGCTGCTGATTCCCTCGATCTACCTGCTGGCGCAGTCCGGATCGGCGCGCGCGGCCCCGCAGCCGGTGACGGCCACGGATAATTTTTGATATGCCATGATCGGCGTCACTTTCTGCGCGTAAATTGACTAAAGTTCGCCAAGACCTGGCCGTAATCCGCAGCTATTGACGAGTAGTCAACAATGTTGACGAATCCTAAGCAGACGGAGTGAAAGCATGCGCGATACCGGACCGGTGACTCAGCAGGAGTTCGTTCTGCGCGACGGCATGGCGATCATTTCCAGGACCGACGCGAAAGGCCGCATCACCCAGGTCAACGACGATTTCATCGAAGCCAGCGGCTACGGCGAGGCGGAGCTGCTCGGCAAGCCACACAACATCCTGCGCCATCCGGACATGCCGGCGGTGGCCTTCCGCGATCTTTGGGACACCATCAAGTCGGGCAAACCCTGGTCCGGGCTGGTCAAGAACCGGCGCAAGGACGGCTCTCATTACTGGGTGCGGGCGAGCGTGACGCCACTGGCCGACGGTGGCTACATGTCGGTGCGCCAGAAGCCGGACCCGGCCGATGTCGCCGCCGCCGAGGCGCTGTACCGCGACATCCGCGAAGGCCGCGCGAAGGTGGCGTTGGCCGGCGGCCGGGTGATCACCAACCGTCTGCTCTGGCGCCTGACGGAATCGGTGCGCCGGCTCAGCCTGTCGCGGCGCATGTGGAGCCTGGCCATGATCGCGCTGGCGCTGATGTTGGTGCTGGGCGTCAACGGCGTGCTGCTGGTGCGCCAGGACATGGCCAGCCTCAAATCGGTGCATGAACTGCGCGCGCTGCCGCTCAACGATCTCGCCGAAATCCAGAAGCTGCTGTACGAGAACGTCAACGAAGTGCTGCGCGGCTATCAGCACGATCCGGCTTCCAGTCAGGCCCACCTGCACGCGCATCCGGCCAGCCTGCATACCGATGCGATCGCGCGCAACCGCGAACGCATCGACGAAATCTGGAACCGCTACATGGGCCGCGACATGGAGCCGGATGAAGCCGCGCTGGCCGCGAGCTTCACGGAAACGCGCAAGGATTACGTCGGCAACTATCTGAACCCGGCCGCGCGCGAGATCGCCGAAGGCCGTTTCGACCATGCCGTGCTGTCCGCCTTCCTGAAGAACGACCAGGGCGTCGGCGCCGAGGCGCGCAAGCTGCTGGCCGGCCTGATGGCCTATCAGGCCGAGGCCGCCAATCACGAATACCAGGCCGCCGTGGCCCGCTACCAATTCGCGTTGTGGAGCTCGATCGGCATGATCGTGGTCGGTGGTCTCGGTTTCCTGTTCCTGGCCTGGCTACTCATTCGCGCCGTCATCACGCCGGTACGCGCCGCCAGCCGCGCCGCCCAGGCCATCGCCCAGGGCGATCTGCGCCACCCGTTGCCGGCCGCCGGCCACGACGAGATCGGCGATCTGTTCGTGCAACTCACACGCATGCGCGACAGCCTGTTCGAGATCGCCTATACCGTGCGCCACGATGCCGGCATTCTTCAGGAAGCCGCTCAGGAACTGGACGACAGCGCGCGTGGCGCCTCGGAAATGGCGGAAACGCAATCGGAACTGTCGGCTCGGATGGCGGCGGCTGTGGAGGAATTGTCGGTCTCGGTCGATCAGGTCGCCGAGCATGCCCACGATGCCCATGGCGTCACCGAGGAATCCGGCCGCGCTTCGCGCGATGGCGCCACCGTGATCCTGTCGGCGGTCGAGGAAATGGGCCGCATCACCACCACCGTCGACGCCTCGGCCACGGCCATCCATGCCGTCGAATCGCTGTCCGGTGAAATCGCCGACATCGTCACCGTGATCAAGGAAATCGCCGACCAGACCAATTTGCTGGCGCTCAACGCCGCCATCGAGGCGGCGCGCGCCGGCGAACAGGGCCGGGGCTTCGCCGTGGTCGCCGACGAAGTGCGCAAGCTGGCCGAGCGCACCGCCAGTTCGACCCAGCGGATCACGGAAATGATCGGCCGCGTCCAGTCCGGCGCCAGCGATGCCGTCGAGCGGATGCGGACCAGCGTCAGTCAGGTCGAGAACGGCACCCGCGTCGCCCAGGAGGCCGGGCGGAGCATTTCCGGCATTCAGGCCGGCGCCGATCAGGTGCTGCGCTCGGTCGAGGACATCTCGCACGCGCTCAAGGAGCAGGGCATCGCGGCGCAGGAGATTGCCCGGGGTGTCGAAAACATCGCCATGGTCAGCGAGCGTTCACGCGCCACCGCCCAGCGCACCGCCGAGGCGGCCGGCCACCTCAAGCAGTTGGCGCGGCGTCTGGAACAGGACGCGGGTCGCTTTCAGGTCTGAACAGCAGCTCCCGCGTCACCGCGCCGGCCAGCATCAGGCCGAACAGCGGCGGCAGGTAGGCGATGGTGCCGTTGACCGCGCGGGCGCGGCCGTGCGTGACCGCTTCCGGCGGGCGTGGTGGCCGGCCCGGTTCGTCGCTCCACACGCACAGCACGCCGTCTTCCACGCCCTGACGCTTGAGCCGCTTGCGCACCAGACGGGCGAGCGGGTCGACCTGGGTGCGCGCGATGTCGGTCACCCGCGCGCGCGTCGGGTCCAGCTTGTTGCCGGCGCCCATGCTGGCGGCGACCGCCAGGCCGCGCCGGCGCGCGGCGACGATCAGCGCCACCTTGCAGTTGAGCGAATCGATGCAGTCGATGACGTAATCGGCGTCGGCCGGCAGCAGTTCGGGGATGTTGTCTGGCGTCAGGAATTCGGTCAGCACGTTCAGACGGCAATCCGGATTGATGTCGCGGATGCGTTCGGCCATGACTTCGGCCTTCAGGCGGCCGACCGTGGAATCCAGCGCCGGCAACTGGCGGTTGATGTTGGAAGTGGCGACCACGTCCATGTCGACCAGGGTCAGCCGGCCGATGCCGGCGCGCGCCAGCGCCTCCGCGCACCAGGAGCCGACGCCGCCGAGGCCGGCGACGAAAACGTGGCTGGCCGCCAGGCGCGCCAGGCCATCGGCGCCGATCAGGATTTCCGCGCGTTCGAAGCGCGCCGGCACGGCGGCCGCGCTCATTTCCAGAAACTGGCCACCAGGCCGGCGAACACCGCCGCGCCGAACCAGTTGTTGTGGCGGAAGGCGCGGAAACAGCGGGCCGGATCGCGCGTCCGGATCAGCGTGTAGTGGTAGGCCGCGATGCCGGCGGCGACGCCCAGGCCGACGTAGTACGGCCAGGGCAGGAACACCATGCGGCCGGCCCAGGCGAGCAGCCCGAGCGCGATGGCGTAACAGGCCATGACGGCGGCGACGTCATGGCGGCCGAAAGTGATGGCCGAGGTCTTGATGCCGATCTTGAGATCGTCGGCGCGGTCGACCATGGCGTACTCGGTGTCGTAGGCGATCGCCCAGAACACGTTGGCGGCCATCAGCGCCCACGCCACCGGCGGCACCGAATCCAGATGGGCGGCGAAGCTCATGGGAATGCCGAAGCCGAAGGCGATGCCCAGATACGCCTGCGGAATCGCCAGGAAGCGCTTGGTGTACGGATAGGTCGCGGCCAGGAAGGCGGCCGCCACCGACAACTGGATCAGCAGCGGGTTCCGCAACGGCAGGATCAGCAGGAAGGCCATCAGCGCCAGCGCGGCGGCCAGGATCAGCGCCTCGCGGCCGCTGACCCGGCCGGCCGCCAGCGGGCGGTCGCGGGTGCGTTCGACGTGCGGGTCGAAATCGCGGTCGGCGTAGTCGTTGATCACGCAGCCGGCCGAGCGCATCAGGATCACGCCCAGCGCGAACACCCACAGCACCATGAAATCCGGTTTGCCCAGGCTCGACAGCCACAACCCCCACAGGGTCGGCCAGGCCAGCAGCAGGATGCCGATCGGCTTGTCCAGCCGCATCAGCTTTTCGTATTCGTTCAGACGTTCACGCAGGGTCATGACAGATTCAGCACTTCCGGCAAAAAGACTTCGGTGACCAGGATCGGCCGTCCGGCCAGCTTGAACAGCGAGCGGCGCGCCCACAACACCGTCGGCACGGCGCCGCCGAGCGCGCGCGCGGCACGCTGGTGGAGTGGATGGCGGCGATCGAGCCGGCGGCATTCCAGCGGCTCCCGCGCGATCCGGGGATTGGCGAACAACGCCGCGCCGAGCGGCCGCTGGCCAAGCCCGGCCAGCGCCACCCAGGGACCGCGCAGGCCGGCCAGCGGGATCACGCTGTGCGCGAACACCAGCGGCCGGTCACCGTCGAGCAGCAACACTTCCCGGATCAGCGCGCGCCGCTTGGCGCGCAGGCCCAGACGGCCGCGTTCATCCTCGGTCGGCAGGCCGTGGCCCTGACGCAGGCAAGATACCCGGAACGCCGGGCAGGCCCGTTGCAGGCGCCGGGTCAGCGAGCCGGGATCGGTCAGCCAGCTCCGCCAGGCACCGGTGTGCCAGGCGGCGTCTTGCCATGCGGTTGCCATGAAATCCGGTTGCTCGGGGGGATGGAAAACCCTGGATTATCCTGAATTCCGGCGGTGTCGACAGCGGCCGCCGACCATCGGCGCGGACTCAGGCGCGCAGGTAATCGAAGCCGCGCGGCAGCCAGCGCGCCAGATGGCGTTCGACGGCGCCGGCATCGTCGGCGAGCAGGGTGCCGGCGACGTCGCGCGCCTGTTCGAGCAGATCGGTATCGGTCTCCGGATCGGCGAAGCGCAGGATGCGCTGGCCGGACTGGCGCGCGCCCAGGAACTCGCCGGGGCCGCGCAGGCGCAGATCCTCGCGGGCGATGACGAAGCCGTCGGCATGGTCGCGGATCACCCGCAGGCGCTGGCGCGCGGTTTCCGACAGCGGCTCCTCGTAGAGCAGCACGCAGGCCGATTCGCGCGCGCCGCGGCCGACCCGCCCGCGCAACTGGTGCAACTGGGCGAGGCCATAGCGTTCCGCATGCTCGATGACCATGAGCGCGGCATTGGGCACGTCGACGCCGACCTCGATCACCGTGGTCGCCACCAGCAGATGCAGCGCGCCGGCCTTGAACGCCGCCATCACCGCCGCCTTCTCGTCCGCTTTCATGCGTCCGTGCACCAGGCCGATGGCCAGTTCCGGCAGGCGGGCGACCAGTTCGGCGTGGCTGTCCTCGGCCGCGCGCAATTGCAGCTTTTCCGATTCCTCCACCAGCGGGCACACCCAGTAGGCCTGGGCGCCGGTCCGGCAATAATCGCGCAGGCGGCCGATGACCTCGTCGCGGCGGCGCGCGGAAACCAGCTTGGTGACCACCGGCGTGCGCCCCGGCGGCAGCTCGTCGATCACGGAAACGTCGAGGTCGGCGTAGTAGCTCATCGCCAGCGTGCGCGGAATCGGCGTCGCCGACATCATCAGCAGATGCGGGGTGGCGCCCTTGCCATCGGCGCCCTTGTCGCGCAGCGCCAGGCGCTGGCCGACGCCGAAGCGGTGCTGCTCGTCGACCACCGCCAGCGCCAGATCGCGGAAACCGACACCGGCCTGGAACAGCGCGTGGGTGCCCACCGCCACCGGCGCGGCGCCGCTTTCGATGTCGGCCAGCGCCTGCTTCTTGGCCTTGCCCTTGAGCGCGGCCGCCAGCCAGACCACCGCGATGCCGAGCGGCGCCAGCCATTCCGCGAACTTCAGGTAAAGCTGCTCGGCCAGGATTTCCGTGGGCGCCATCACCGCCACCTGGCGGCCGGCGGCCAGCGCCGGCAGCACCGCCAGCGCCGCCACCAGCGTCTTGCCGCTGCCGACGTCGCCCTGCAACAGCCGGTTCATCGGCCGCGCGCCGGCCAGATCGGCATGGATTTCCGCCAGCGCGCGCCGTTGCGCGCCGGTCAGGCCGAACGGCAGCCCGGCCAGCAGACGCGCGCCCAGGCCGCCATCGCCGGCCAGGACCGGCGCGGTCAGCGTCTGGCGCCGACGCGCCGCCAGACGCAGGGAAAGCTGCTGGGCCAGCAGCTCGTCGAACTTGATCCGCCGCCAGGCCGGCGCCGCGCGCGTCTCCAGCGCCGCCAGATCGGCATCCGGCGGCGGATGGTGCAGGGCCGTCAGCGCCTCGGCGAACGTCGGCAGGCCGAGCCGGCCGGGCAGGCCATCGGACAACGAGTCGGACGACGAATCAGATAACGAATCGGCCAGATCGGCCGTCGCCAGTGCCGCCGCCACCGCCTTGCGCACGGTGTTTTGCGACAACCCCGCCACGCTCGGATACACCGGCGTCAGCGTCTCCGGCAGCGGCGTGTCCTCGCGCACCAGCCGGCATTGCGGATGCACCATCTCCGCGCCGAAGAAACCCGGCCGGATTTCACCGTACAGGCGCACGCGCGCGCCCGGCCGCAACTGCGCGACCTGGCTCGGATAAAAATGCAGCAGACGGAAAAACAGCCGCGCGGAGCCGTCGCCGGTTTCCTCGATCTCCACCACAAGTTGCCGGCGCGGCCCCGGCCGGACCTCGGCATGGACCACGCGGCCCTCGACCTGGACGGTCTCGCCCAGGCGGGCATCGCGTAGCGGCGTCAGCCGGGTCTCATCCTGATAGCGCAGCGGCAGGTGCAGGATCAGATCGCCGGCGGCGGCGTGGCCCAGCTTGCGCGCGACCTCATCGGCATCGGCCATGCCCGCGCGGCGCGGCTCAGGCCAGCACCATCACGGCATCCGCCTCCACCAGCGCCGCGCGCGGCAGCGACGCCACGCCAACAGCCGCGCGGGCCGGGTAGGGCTGGCTGAAATACTGGGCCATGATCTCGTTGACCTTGGCGAAATTGCCCAGATCGGTCAGGAACACGTTGAGCTTGACCACATCCGCCAGACCGCCGCCGGCGGCCCTGGCCACCGCCTCCAGATTGCGGAACACCTGATGAATCTGCGCCTCGATGCCGTCCACCAGATTCATGCTGGCCGGGTCCAGCCCGATCTGGCCGGACAGATACACGGTATCGCCGACCCGCACGGCCTGCGAATAAGTACCGATGGCCTGCGGCGCCTCGGCGGTGGCGATGATGGTTCTGGACATGAACGGACTCCGGAATGGTTGCGGGAAAACGCCGCGAAGCCTACAACAATGCCCGGCTTCGGCCCAAGCCACCGGGCGGTTACAATCCGCCCCCACCGGAAGCGTGGCCGAGCGGTTTAAGGCACCGGTCTTGAAAACCGGCGATGGGCAACCATCCGTGAGTTCGAATCTCACCGCTTCCGCCAGACACCCAGCCAGAACGCGCCCCCCGCGCGCTCGGGAATCCAGCCCGACTCCCCCAACGCGATGCGCGGCCCACCGCCGGTATGTTTCACGGATCGTGCCTTGGACATCCCCGCATCCCGGTTAATCTCACAGCCCCGCCGCTGCCGCCTTGATCTATATTCCCCATGCGCGGAATCGCCAGCCAGACCGCCAGCGAGCAGTAACGAAGTCAACGATAAACATCGACCACATAGCGCGAAACCGGCTTATCGACTTCACCGGGGGCTCGTTCGTGTGAATGGATGGAACCGGGAGGGTACGACTGATCAGGCCAAGATTGCGGCTGCTGCGTGATCCTTAACCGAATCTCGAAGAGATTTTCAAACCCGGGGGCGGTTATCGCCGCGCTCGATGTGGCCTGCCAGTCGTCGGAGCCGCGTCAGGTCGGCTCGGTTTGATCGGGTTCGCGCCATTGCCGCGCGGCCGGTTCGTGGAGGAGGGCGGGGTATGTCATTCATCGTGAACATCGACGTGCCGGATATCGGCGAGGCGGTTGCCTTCTACGAGAACGGGTTGGGGTTGCGCTTGGGCCGCTGGTTGTTCGAGGGTACGGTCGCTGAGATGTCGGGTGGGGCGGCGCCGTTGTACCTGCTGGAGAAGCTGGCGGGCAGTGACGCGGTTCCGGGTGCTTCGATACGCCGCGATTACCGCAGACATTGGACGCCGGTGCATCTGGATTTCATGGTCACGGACCTGGACGCGGCGGTGGCGCGGGTGATCGACGCGGGCGGTGGGCTGGAGGGGACGCCGAGGTCGTTCGCGTGGGGCGGGCTCGCGACGATGCATGATCCGTTCGGCAACGGGTTTTGTCTGATCGAATTTCGCGCGGGTGGTTATGGAGAGGTTCGCGATGGCAAGGGTGAGGGAGGCTTTGGAAGTGCTTGTCGGGAGGCATGAGGTCTGCGTCGTGGCGCCGGCCGGTCGGCGCTTTGCCGGGCGTGGCGCGGCCAGCGGTCGATCATGACACCGATGACGCGCGTGGAAATCCGCCAATCCACCGCCGCCGATCTGGCGGCGATTTCCGATCTGGCCCTGGCCGCGTTCGGCATACCGGAGGGGGCGGAGATCGTCGGCCTGATCGACGCTCTGCTCAGGGATGCGACGGCCCGGCCGGTGTTGTCGCTGGTGGCGACCATCGATGGCGTTGTCGTCGGCCATGTCCTGTTCACCCGGGTCCGCCTGGAGCCGGCCGGAACCGATGTCGCCGCCGCGCTGCTGGCGCCGCTTGCCGTGCACCCGGATCACCAGTCGCGCGGCATCGGCGGCCAACTGGTCGCGGCCGGCCTGCGACATCTCGCGGATACGGGCGTGGGCCTGGTGTTCGTGCTCGGCCATCCCGGCTATTACCCGAGGTTCGGTTTTTCGGCGGCCGGGATGCGGGGCTTGTCGGCGCCTTATCCCATCCCGGAGAAGAACGTCGACGCCTGGATGGTGCTGGAGCTGCGCGCGGGCGCGATCCCCAATGCCTGCTCGCGGGTGGTCTGCGCCGATGCGCTCGCCGATCCGAAATACTGGCGTGAATGATGGCGGCCGAGGGGCTGAACGGCTCCGTCGCGGCGATGGTCGATGGCTTTGGAGCCGGCGTTCATGGCCGGGCGGGCGCGCCGGTTGCCCGGTATGGATCGTCACCGCGTTCCAGCGCATCGATCATCAGGCGCACCGCCCAGGCGGCCACGGCGGCGGCGTCATCTCCCTGGATGCCGAAACCGTCGCGCAACTGCCACCAGGTTTCCGCCGTGACCAGATGGCCGATCATGGCTTTGACCGGCGCCGCCCGCGCTGGCGTAAGTCCGGCGACGACGGGATCGAGCGCCCGTGAAATCCCCTTGCGTCGATGCGGCGCCAGGCGCGAGCGGATGCCGCGACCGAGGTCGGACAGCAGCAGCGCGCGCATCAGCTCGGCGTGCTGGTCGAAAAAGCGGTAGCTGGTGGCCACGGTTGCCGGCAGTTCCTGGGGCGTGGCGGGCACCGGCACCTGGCCGGTGACCCCGCTGACCCATTCCGATACGCCTTCGAGCATGTGTTCACGCGTCGGGAAGTACCGGAATACCGTGCGCGTCGATACTCCGGCTTCCCGCGCGGCATCGGCGACCGAGAAATCGGGCGAGTTGTTGTCGACCAGCTGGCGCGCGAGCGCGCGCAGGATGGCGGTGCGTGTGCCGGCGGCCTTTTCCTCGCGCTGACGATTGTCGTATTGCCGTTTGCGCACGTGCGTTCTCCTGATTGACGGGCCGCCGGGGCGGGACGCGCGGGCTTGCGCTTGCGCGGCCCGATTATTGATGTCAGTATCCATGACATTAAATCACAGGAGGGATGCGTCTTGATACACCATATTTCGATTCCGGCCCGCGAGCCCGCGCGGGTGGCGCGGGTGCTGGCCGCCTTCTGGCGTTCCGAGGTGTTGCCGTTTCCGATGTACGAGGACAGTCACATCGTGTTTTCGGACGAGGGTGGCGCGACCGCGATCGAGGTCTATCCGGCCGGTCGGGTGCTTGAGCCGTCGACGCCGGATCTGCCCGCGCTGGTCGCCGGAGAGGATTCGCCGCGCAGCGCCTTTCATGCCGCGATCTCGGTGCCCGTGGACGAGCGGACGATTCACCGGCTGTGCGCGGAGCAGGGCTGGCACTGCCAGACCGGTTCGCGTGGTTCGTTCTTCCAGGTGGTCGAGGTCTGGGTCGAGAACCATACCTTGCTTGAACTGCTGACACCGGAGATGGCCTCCGACTACGCGGCCTTCGCGAATCCCGCCAACTGGAAAGCCGTGTTCGGCGTCACCTCGGAGGTCCGGCCATGATCCGCCCGCGCATGCCAGCCCTGCTGGCCGCCTTCCTGCTCGCGACGTTGGCCGGTTGTGGCGGTGGCGACGGCGACTCAGGCCCTGGCCCCGGACCCGGTGAGCCGCCACCCGTCACCCCGGCGTGTCCGGACTGGCCGGCGACGCATCAGTTGGCGGAAACCGGCGCGATGATCACCGACGTGCTGACGGTGTCCCCGTGCGGCCTGCTGGTGAGCGGTTTCTTCGGCGCCGCCAATCCGTTCGAGCCGGCCGGCGACACCAAGGGCTTCGTGCTGCGCCTGACCCTGGGCGCGGATGGGGTGGTGCGCGAGGACTGGCGCCATCTGCTGGACAGCAACGGCACCGATGTCGTCTCGCGCATCGAGCCATATGGCGACGGCATCCGCTACCTGGGCTGGACCGATGGCGCGATCGCCGGTTTGCCCGCCCACGGCAAGAGCGACGTGCTGATCGGCCGGCTCGATGCGGCCGGCCAGCCACAGGGTTTGTCGCGCCTGGGCGATGAAAGGCCGAACCGGCCGTTGCGCCTGATCGACCTGTCCGGCGGTACGCACGCGCTGATCGGCAACGATGAGGTGTACGTGCCGACCAACTATGTCGAGGCTTGGGAAGATCCCTGGATCGCCGGCGTTGGCTCCTCGGGCGCGGGTTACGGGCTGCAATGGCTGCGACGCGCGAATACGGCGGTGGGAGACCGCTATTTCGATGTCGCCGGCCTTGCCGACGGCTCGCTGTTGCTCGCGCGTGGCACCGATGCCGGCCCGTCCGGCGGTATCACGCTGGAGCGCAGGTTGCCGGATGGCACCCAGACATGGGCCATGCAGCTCACGCAAGGGCGCTTCGATGGCGTTGGCGCGTTGCATCTGGCATCACCCGGCAAGGCGCTGGTCTATGGCTCGACATTCCAGGATCTCGGCGGCGGCGTGGTCGGCGGCGCCGATCTGTTCGTGGTCGAGCTGGATCTCGCCAGCGGGGCGTCACGCCTGGTCGCCCAGCTTGGCACCATCGAAACCGATTGGGCCACCGCCATGGTCGTGACCGGTGGCCGGATGTATCTGGTCAGCGAGACCGTCCCGGCCGATGACGGTGCCTGGCAGGTGCGCCTGAGCCAGGTCTCGTCGGAGGGCGTGGAGCTGGAGTCGTCGGTGTTGTCCGATCAGCCATCCGGCGTGGCGAAGGCCGCCGCCGTGGTCGGTTCGCAACTCGTGGTGGCCGGCGCCTCCGGCCCCGACGCGGCGACGCTGCGCGGCTGGCTGCGTTTCGTGCCGCTGGCGTCGGCGGCGGCCGCGCCTTGAGCGAATCGTGAAGACCCAGTACTACACGGCCGCGAGCCTCGACGGCTTCATCGCCACCGAGGATGACTCGCTGGACTGGCTTTTCCCGCTGGCTGATCCGGCGGATTCCAGCTATCCGGCGTTCATCTCCGAAGTGGGGGCTCTGGCGATGGGGTCGGCGACATACCAATGGATGGCGCGGAACGCGGACAAGGTCGTGGAGGAAATTGGTTCGCCGTGGCCATATACCCAGCCGGCATGGATATTCTCAAGTCGGACCCTGCCGGTGATCGATGGCGCCAACCTCAACTTCGCGCGGGGTGACGTGCGGCCGGTTCATGCCGAAATGCGCGCGGCCGCCGGCAACAAGAACATCTGGATCGTCGGTGGTGGCGATCTTGCCGGGCAATTTCACGACGCGGGTCTTTTGGACGAAGTGATCGTTCAGGTCGGCTCGGTCACTCTTGGCGGGGGCAAACCGGTTTTTCCCCGCCGTGTCCTCGGTCCGGCGCTACGACTGATGTCCGTGCGTCAAATGGGCTCGGGCTTGGTCGAGTTGCGTTACGAAGTACGGAAAAGTGCTTGAGCGGTTCAGGAGGGCGGCGGGGACGACCCCGCCATTCCCTTTCATATCGGGGACGACCCCGGCATTCGAGGAAGCAAATTCATGGATTGGCTGATTCTGGCGATCGCCGGACTGTTCGAGGTCGGCTGGGCGATCGGGTTGAAGTACACCGACGGGTTCACGCGAATGTGGCCCACGATCGGGACGCTGCTGGCGATGATCGTCAGCGTCTGGCTGCTGGGCGTCGCGATGCGCTCGCTGCCGGTGGGCACCGCCTACGCCGTCTGGGTCGGGATCGGCGCGGTCGGTACCGTCGCGCTGGGCATCCTGCTGTTCGGCGAATCGGCGAACCCCGCGCGGCTGGCCAGCGTCGCGCTGATCATCGCCGGCATCGTCGGCCTCAAGCTGTCGACGCCGGCCTGAGGCCGACCGGCGTCCGGGTCAGCCGCGACCGCGCCGGGCGCTGGCGCCAAGTCCGAGCAAGCCCAGCAAGCCGGCCAGCAGCGCCAACGCCCAGGGCGCCAGGGCCGGAATCGGCATGGCGTCGTCCAGGCCCGGTCCGCCCGGGTCGACGATGACGCCGTTGGTCTGACCGTCGGCGTCGAGGGCGCCGCCATCAATCAGGGTGAACACGGCGCTGTCGCCCGAGAGCGTGGCCGGGATCGCGGTCCAGGCGCCGTTCAGGTATTTCCAGTAACGCATGCGATCCACCGGGGTGGAATAGGTCACGGTCACCTGGGCGCTACCGCCGGTGCCGCAGCCGGTCAGGGTGAGGCCGAGGGCGTCGAGCGGCATGGTCACGCCGGTCGGGCCGCCCAGGGGAGGGGCGACCGGCGTGGCGGAGTCGATGACGCAGCCGCCGCCGGTGAGCTGGAGCGTGATGGTGCCGCCGCCGCCGTGCGCGCTCGCGCCGGGTGCCGCGCAGGTCTGATCGCCGCCGTTGTTGGCGCCCTGACAGAGCCAGTCGTGCCGGCCGGCGGCGCTGGTGACGGCGCCGGGCGTGCCGATCGCGCACAGTCCCGTCGTCGGCGCCAGCAGACTGGCCTGGCCGTGCGCGGTGCCGCACTGGCCGGCGACCGGCGCCGCGGTGAAGGTCGCATGAACCGCGCAGGCTCCGGTGATCGCGCTCGTGGTGTAGAGGTTGCCGGTCAGGGTTCCGCCGCAACCGGTGATTGAGGCGATGCCGAAGCCGCTGTCCGGGGTGACGGTGAAGCCGATGGTCTGACCATGGGTGACCGCTTGCGTGGCGGCGGGCGCGATCGCGCCGTTGGCGCCGGCCGATGGCGTGACTTCGTACTGGCGGGGCGCGGCGCACGCGGCATTGTCGCCGCCGAGGCTGCCGGCGCAGGTCCAGGAATAAGCGCTGGCGGTACTGGTGACGGCGCCGGCCGTGCCCACCGCGCACAGCCCGCTCAAGGGCGCGGTCAGGCTGGGGATGGCGTGGGCGCCGCCGCAGGCACCGTGCTCGAACACCGGCGCCGGCGCGGTGGTGACGCTGAAGGCGCCGCTGACGCCGCCGATCTCCAGGGTCAGCACGGTCTGCGTGGCGTGGCTGGCGGAAGCCGTCTGCCGGACCCGCACCCGGTCGTCGACCGCCACCATGCCGGGGCCACCGCTCCAGGCGCCGTCGTTGATCGAATAGGCGCACGCGGTGCCGGTGCAGGAAGCAATGGAAATCGGGGCGGGGACGTTGATGCCCTGCACGGCGATCTCGTCCGAAACCGCTTCGGTGCCGGGCACGACGCCGGCTTGCGCGCTGAAGCCGAAAGGCGTCGGCACGCTATTGGAGTGAACGTAGCGGAACACCGTGCCGCTGCCGGTGCCGGCGAAAATCGTCAGGCCATCCGGCCCCGCCGCCAGCGCGTGGATGACCCGGTTGCCGGCGCCGGTGGCGAAGGGGCCGCTGCCTTCCCAGGTATCGGTGGCGGCGTGGACGGGCAAGGTGGCGAAGCCGGCGAACAGGATCAGATGCTGTCGGAGCTTCACGGGAAGGCGGCCGGTGCCGTGGGTGGGATCGGTCGGGATCATGGAAGACTCCGTTCGGTTCAGGGCGGGCATCCGGCCGGGCTGTTCAGTCGGGCAGGCCGGTGTTCATCGCCGCCCAGGTCTCGCAGCCGTCGGCGCTGACGAAGACGCCGGATTCGGCGCCGGCATAGAGCAAGCCATTGGTGGCGCGGGCCAGGGAATACAGATTGAGGTTGTCCGGCTGGCTGGCGCAGGCGACCCAGTTCAGGCCGGCGTCGATGCTCTTGAACACGCCGCCGCCATGGCTGGCGGCGTACAGCGTGTCGCTGTCCTCGATCACCAGCGCGCGGATGCGTGTGTTGGTCGGCTGGGTAATGGCGGCGGCCCAGTTGGCGCCATGGTCGAGAGTCTTGTAGATACCCATGCCATCGACGCCGCTGTATACCGTGCCCGCCGCGGCCGGGTCCGGCAACAGGCTGGTGATGGCGGTCGCCGCCGCCGTCGCGGCGACCGCGGAGAAGACGACCTCGGTCCGCCGCATCGCGCTCGACTCGCTGCCGCCGTTGGCGCCATTGGCGGTCGTGCCGGTGGTCTCCACGCCGCGCAGTGTCAACGTGGCGATGCGCGCGCTGCCGGCGTCTCCGGCGGTCATCCGCACGGTGATCGCATCGCCGCTCGAGACGATGGACTCGGTCACCCAGGGGCCTTCATTGACCTGGAATTGCGCGCTGGCGTCGCCGCTGATCCGCGCGCCGCCCCAGGCGGCCCCGCTTCCCGATGCGGTGGGCAGCACGATCGGACCGAAGCTTGCCTGCGCGCCGGGCGCGACCGCCAGGCCGGCCGATGGCGCCAAGGCGCCGAAAGCTTGCCCGCCGCGCACGAGGCGCGCGCGCTCTGAAAAGGAGTGCATGGCGCTGTATACCTGGCCGTTACCAAAATAGACGAGGTAGGCGCGATTCAAGTCGTCGCTCGCGGGCGATCCTGACCAGGTGGCGTTGGCCGGCATCCCCGGAAACACGATCGGGTTCATGGTGGCGATTAGCGGGGGGATCAGCAAACATCCGGTCGCCAATCCATGCAACTCGCTCGAATAGGGCAGGCGCCAGCCACCATCGGCGAGACGATCGGCGCTCAGGCCGCCATCGATCCCTCTGGCATCCTGCCCGGAGAACGATTTGGGCATATGGTTGTACATCCAGATGCCCCAGACTTCCTCGAACCCGTTGTCGAGGCAAGTCCCACTGATGTTCCATGTCTGGCCTTCCAGACAACGTTTCCAGACCAGTCCGGTGGGCCAGTGCATGGCGACCGCGTCCGTGCCGATCGTGCCCAGGATGTAATTGGACGAGTGGTTGATGGACGTGGCCGGATCGTCACCGCAGGTTTCCGCCGCCCAGGTGGGCAGGGATGCCATCGATAGCGCCAGCGCCATTGTGATGGCGATCGGGCGCTTGACGACATGTGGGGCGCCCAAGTCGGAAAGCGATGCAATCTTCATGCGAGCTCCAATTAATCCGGCAGGCCGGTGTTGATCGCCGTCCAGGTGGCGCAGCCGTCATCGCTGTAGTGCGCGCCGCCGGCGCCGCCGGCGTATAGCCGGCTGTTCGTGGCCGCCAGCAGCTCATGGATGTCGAGACCGGAGGGCTGGGTCGGGCAGGTGGTCCAGGTCGCGCAGTCGTCGTCGCTGACGTGAACCCCGTCCGCGCCGGCGGCATACAACCGTTGGTTGGCGGTCACCGCCAGGGTTCGCGGATCGGAATCGGCGGGCTGGGCGGCGCAGGCGCTCCAGTTGGCGCCGCCGTCGAGGCTGGCGAAGACGCCTTCGCCGCTGACCAGGGCATGGAGGGTCGAGGGGGCGTTCGGGTCGATGACGATCCGCTTGACGACCGGATGGATGGCCTGCGTGGTGAACACGGCCTGGCTTTGGTAGGGAACGGTGAATTCGTTGCCGCCGTTGCCGCCGCCATCCGACGTACCCGTGGTCTGAGCGCCGCGCAGGGTCAGGGTGGCCGTGCGAACGTCGCCACTGGAGCCGGCGATCATGCGTACCGTCAGGGTGTCGCCGCTGGTCACCACCGCTTCGGTCAGCCAGGGGCCGTCTCCGTTGATCTGGAATTCGGGATTGCCGTCGCCCTGGATGCGCGCGCCACCCCAGGCCGCGCCATTGCCGGAGGCCGGCGTCAACGTGACCGATCCGACCACGATCCGACTGCCGGCCCTGGCCTGCCGGGCAACCGGCGAGGCCAGCGGCGAGAAGGGTTGGCCACCGCGCGCCAGGCGAATGTGGAGATCGAGGAGCCGGCTGTTGCTCAAGGCGTTGCCCATGCCGTAGTACATGAGCCACGCTTGGCTGGTGTTGCCGGCGTTGGGCGAGCCGGACCAGGCATGGTACGAATACGGCGTATTCGGGAATACGGTGTGGTTGATCATGGGGATGCCGCCGCACCCCGTGGCGAGCACCTCCAGTTCCTTCACGTAGGCCATGCGCCAATCACCGCTCGCCAGCCGGTTCACGTTCGTATCGGCGGAAACGCCCCAAGCATCCTGGCCGCTGAACGACAACGGCAGATGGTTCGCCGCCCAGCCGTGCCACAACCCGGTGGTCGCCTGGCCGCCGGATTCGCAGCCGGCGCCGGAACGCCCTTCGACGCAACGCTTCCATACCAGGCCGCTGTGCCAGTGCATGGCCACGGCGTCGCCGCCGATTTCGCCCAGGATGTAGTGATCGGTGTGGTTGACCGCGCTGGCGGGATCGTCGCCGCAGTTTTCGTCGGCCCAGGCCGGGGTCATGCCCAGCGCCATGCCCAGCGCAACGGCCAGTATCGGCGCGGCCAGGGCACGATGAAGGCCTGGTGGCGGACCGGCACGGCCGGATGCCGTGAAATGGATGTCGTTCATGTTTGTTCTTGTCCGTTCGCGCTGCCCGTCGACACGAGATTCCCCAACCGCTCTTCACGAATGTCCATGCCCGCCTGTCCAGGGGGGGGGCCGGATATCCGCCGGCCCCGTTCAGGTGGCGGAAGATACCGACCGGCAGGTGGGGGGGCAATACGGCGGTTGCCGTAGGCGGGCGTGCTTCAGCCGGCGAACCGTATCGAGCGGGCGATCAGTTCGGCGGCGTTGCGCGCGCCGAGTTTCCGGCAAAGGTTCTCGCGATGCTTGCGCACGGTGAGATTGGAGATTCCCAAGCGGTGGGCGATCTCCTTGCTCGACAGACCTTGCCCGACCAGCGCGAGGATCTCGCGCTCCCGCGCCGTGAGGCCGCTGGTGGGTTCGCGCGGGTCGGTCGCGACGGTCGCCGGTTCGAACAGCGAGGCGATCTCGGGGCTCACATAGGTTTCACCACGGGCGACGACGCGGATGGCGGCGAGCAAGGCGTCGCTGTTCTCGCTCTTGGGCAGATAGCCGTCCGCGCCCAGGTCGAGGCAGGCGCGCGCGGAGGCCGCGTCGAGACGGGCGGTCACCACCAGCACCCGGGGCCGCGTCGGCATGTCCGCCAGTTCCGCCATGATCTCCAGGCCATCCATGCCGGGCAGGCCGAGATCCAGCAGCAACACGTCGGGTCGATGCATCCGCGTCATCGCCATCACCGCGCGGCCGTCGTCGGTTTCCGCCACCAGACGCATGTCCGGTTGCACGGAAAGCAGCAGCCGCAGGCCATCGCGCACCAGCGTATGGTCTTCGGCCAGCAGCACTCGTACCATGCTCGCACCCACTTCCGTCATGAAATCCGCTCTCCCATGTCCAACGCAAACCCCGGAGAAGTGGCGGATCGCCGCGAGCGGCTGAACCTGTTTTTTCGCCAGGGGCGGCCGGCGATTTTCGCCCAACTGATCATGGGGTGTTTCCTTCTTTATCTGGCCTGGACGAATCTCGTGGCCGATGTGTTCGCGTTCGCCACGGCCTGGTTTTGCGTGCTGCTGTTCGTTTCCCTGCTGCGTCTGCGCCTGATCGAACGCCATGGCGGGGCGGTCGCCACCGGCACCGCCGAGCAGGTGACCGGCATGGAAACCCTGCACGCGCGCCTAGCCGGGCTGTCCGGGTTGTGCTGGGGGCTGGTGCCCTGGTTCGTCTGGCGGGGCGACCAGGTAGTGATGGATTATCTGGCGGCGGCCATGGTGTTCGGCATGGCCGGGTCGGCGACCGCCACGCTCGCGGCGTTGTCGGGCGCCTTTTCCTGGTTCGTCTGGCCGGCGGTGTTGCCGTTCGCCGTCAAGGCGCTGCTGATCGGCGGCGATACCTATGTCGCGGCGGCGATCATCATGCTGTTCGGCATCGCCGCGCTCACCCATTTCAACCGCACCGTGCACCGGATGATCGCCGACAGCATCCGCCTGCGCCGGGAAAACGCCGATCTGGTCGCGCGCCTGCGCGAGGAGAAGGCCGCCGTTGAAGAGGCTTCTCGCGGCAAATCCCTGTTCCTGGCCGGCGTCAGTCACGATCTCAAGCACCCTCTCAACGCCCTTGGCCACTATCTGGGTTATCTGAAAGTGCAACCCGATGGCCTTGCCCGCGCCTTGCCAGGCATCGAACAGGCCTTGGCCGGCATGGGTGGGCAGCTTTCCCGTCTGTTGGAATTGTCGCGTCTGGAATCGGGCGCGGTGCAGCCGAAACGTCTGCCGACCGACGTCGTCGGACTGTTGCTGGCCGCCTGCCGCACGGTGACGCCGTCCGCTCTCGGGAAAGGACTGCGCGTCGTCCCGCGCGTGCCGGCTCGCGTCGAGTTGGCGAGCGACGAACGCATGCTGCAATCCATCTTCGACAACCTGATCGCCAACGCCGTGCGCTACACCGAACGCGGCGGCGTGCTGGTGGCGCTCCGGCGGCGTGGCGCGGCATGGCGCGTCGAGGTCTGGGACACCGGCCCCGGCATCCCGGCCCAGCGTCTGCCCCTGTTGTTCGACGCCTACCGGCGCTTCGACGACCGTAGCCGGAGCGCCGACAAGGGCTTCGGTCTCGGTCTGGCGCTCGCGCGCAAGCAATGCGAACTGCTCGGCTACCGTATCGACGTAGGTTCCCGGCCGGGACGCGGCAGCGTGTTTGTCGTCGAAATCCCCGACAACGCCGGATCGGGGAGCGATTCCGGACCGGCCGGGCTGGCGCCTTCCCCTGACGGTCCGGACTGAAACGTCGCCACGATAGCTCCGCCATCGGCGATGCGGCCGCGATCCCGGGCCTCATTCCTTCCTGGCCGGCTTTGGCTTCCAGTTGACCTTGCAGTCCATGTCCGGGCCGATCGGCAGGCTGTCGGCTCCGGTCTGCTCGCCGGATGGACGCTGGCGGACCTCGCAATCCAGGATGACCGGCAGCGGCGCCGGGCATTGGCAGTGAATCTGTTCGATGGCGGTGCGGTCCTCGACGCTGATGCCCTCCACGGTTTGCAGCTTGAGCAGGCGCTTGAGCAGGCCGGTCTTGCCTTCCTGGAGTTCGCCGCCGGGCTGGCGCAGGTAGTAGACGGTGCGCGGTTCGTAGCCGTTGCGCTCGCGCACCGGGTTTTCGTAGCGCTCGACCGTGGCCGCCTCGCCCATCAGGCTGCCGGCGCTGGTCGGGTCGCCGTAGCGGGTGTGGCCGAATTCGTGCGAGAGGATGGCGTGCGGGTCGACCATCTGACTGCTGGCGGGAAACTGGCAGCGGAAGCCGGCGTCGCCGAGGCCGATGATGCCGGGTTCAGCCTGGGCGCCCTCGCCGGGGTAGGCGTAGAACTTGAACAGCGGTTCGTCGTCGGCGAACTGGCCGCCTTCGGTGAGCTTGCCGGTGAGCAGGTCGGCGAGTTTCGGCATTTTTCCGGTACGCAGAGCCCGGTCCCAGACCTTGCGGTGGGCGTCGAGGTCGCCGCGATTGAACAGACGCAGACTGTCGTCGACGACTTCGCGCATCCAGACCGCGCCGGCGTCGCTCAGCGCGAAGCGTTCGAGCAAGGCTTCCTGGTCGGGCGTGATCGGCAGGCTTTTGGGTTTGACTTCCTTGGCGCGGCGGGCCAGGTTGAGCATGCGCACCAGTTTCCAGGCTTCGCGCCGGCGCTGCGTTTCCTCGGCGGCGTCGCGAGGTGGCGCGGCGCGCCGGCCGGCTTGCGGCCAGCCTTGCGGGCCGCAGATCACGACCACCTCGCCACCGGCTTGCCAGGGCCGGGCCAGTTCGGCGATCAGGTCGACCTGGACGCGTCGTTCCGCTGGCGGCGCGTAGTCCTTGGGCGGGGCGGGACAGACCGCCGCGGCGAACAGCGGCAGGCAGGCGATCAGCGCGATCAGGATGCGTGGCATGGCGGTACTCCTTTGCCGATATGGCCGCGATCGGCGCGCGTCCGGTTGTCGTTCGATGCGGGATCGCTCCAGCCGGTTGGATCATCCTAACGATGGCGGTCTCGTGCCTGTCACCTTTCCCGCGCCGCCGGCCGCGCGCGGGAGGCCGTCCATGGCGACCGCGCATCATGGTGGCCGCGCGCGCGAAAGGTCATCGATGAGTGGTAATGTCCGGCTTGTATGACGCGAGTCCGGTCCGTGGCGCCGCGCCACCACGCGGCGCCACGGCCGGAAGCCGCTTTTCTTCAATATGGGTCCGCGATTCGGGAGTACCAGAGCATGCTGGAAATCGGCCTTTACGGTCTTGGCCGCATGGGCGGCAACATGGCGCGGCGCCTGGCGCGCGGCGGCGTTCGGGTGCACGCGCGCAACCGCAACCATCAGGTCAGCCTCGATCTGGCCGCCGAGCAGGCCAACGTCACGGCGCATGCCGATCTGGCCGCGCTGGTGGCGGCGCTACCGGCGCCGCGCGTGGTCTGGCTGATGCTGCCGGCCGGCGAGGCGACCGAGGCGGCCATCGACAAGCTCGCCATGCTGCTGGCGCCCGGCGATCTGTTGGTGGATGGCGCCAACGGTTATTACCAGGACGCCATGCGCCGCGCCGCCGAACTGCGCGCGCGTGACATCCACTTCGCCGACGTTGGCGTCTCCGGAGGCGTCTGGGGTCTGGACAACGGCTACTGCCTGATGGCGGGCGGCGAGAGCGGGGACATCGCGCGGCTGGCGCCGTTCCTGAAAGTCCTCGCGCCGACGCCGGAGACCGGCTGGCTGCACGCAGGTCCGGTGGGTGCCGGCCACTTCACCAAGATGGTCCACAACGGCATCGAGTACGGCATGATGCAGGCGCTCGCCGAGGGCTTCGCGCTGATGGGCGCCAAGCGCGAGTTCGCGCTCGACCTCGCCGCCATCTCCGAACTCTGGCGGCACGGCTCGGTGGTGCGCTCCTGGCTGCTCGATCTCAGCGCCGATTTCCTCAAGACCGACCAGGCGCTGGAAACCATCGCGCCGGTGGTGGCGGATTCCGGCGAGGGTCGCTGGACCGCGCTGGAATCGGTCAACCTGGGCGTGCCGACGCCGGTGATGACCCTGGCGCTGATGAGCCGCTTCGCCAGCCAGGGCCAGGGCGACTACGCCAACCGCGTGCTGGCGATGATGCGCAAGGGTTTTGGCGGGCATGCGGTGAGGGGGGGAGTAGGTAGTGGGGAGTAGGTAGTAGGAAAAACCAACCCACTCCCTACTTTCCACTCCCCCAGGAAATCATGTTCGATCAGGAAACTCCGTTGCCGCCGTGCAACTTCGTGATTTTCGGCGCCACCGGCAATCTCGCTTCCAACAAGCTGTTGCCGGCGCTGTACCGGCTGGAGCTGGCGGGCAAGTTGCCGGAGGGGCTCAATTTCGTTGCCTTCGGGCGCCGCGAGTGGGACGACGCGGTCTGGCGCGACAACGTGCGCGCGCTGTTGACCGGCAAGTTGAACGCCGCGGGCCCGCCGCTGGAGCGCTTCGTCCAGCGTTTCGATTATCTGCGTGGCGAGCTGGAAGACCCGGCCGCCTACGGGAACCTCAAGGCGGTACTGGCCAAGCCCAAGCTCGGGGTGTGTTCCAACGTGGTGTTCTACCTGGCGATCAAGCCCGGCGACTTCGCGGCGGTGATCAAGAACCTCGACGGCGCCGGGCTTTCCAAACCGCGCGGCCTGCACCGCATCGTCGTCGAGAAGCCGTTCGGCATCGACATCGAATCGGCGCAGATGCTCAACCAGTTGCTGCACCGCTATTTCGACGAGTCGCAGGTATTCCGCATCGATCATTACCTGGGCAAGGAAACCGTGCAGAACCTGCTGGTGTTCCGCTTCGCCAACACCCTGATCGAGCCGCTGTGGAACCGCAACTACATCGACCACGTGCAGATCACGGTGGCCGAGGACCTCGGCATCGAGAAGCGCGCCGACTACTACGACAAGGCCGGCGCGCTGCGCGACATGCTGCAGAACCACCTGATGCAGTTGCTCACCCTGGTGGCCATGGAGCCGCCGCCGGCGCTGGAGGCCGACGCGCTGATCGACGAGAAGGTCAAGGTGCTGCGCTCGATCCGGCCGATTCCCAAGCGCGCGGTGCACGCGCACGCCTTCCGCGCGCAATACAAGGCGGGCATGGCTGGCGGCCAGGAGGTGCCGGGCTATCAGGACGAGCCGGGCGTGGAGCCGGATTCGATCACCGAGACCTTCGCCGCCGCCAAGTTCTACATCGACAACTGGCGCTGGCGCGGCGTGCCGTTCTACCTGCGCACCGGCAAGCGCCTGCACAAACCGCTGTCGATGATCGCCCTGCGCCTGCGCCACCCGCCGCAGCAACTGTTCCGCGAGACGCCGCTGGAAACCCTGGAGCCGAACTGGATCGTGCTGTCGATCCAGCCCGAGGAGAGCATGCACATGGAAATCCACGCCAAGCAGCCTGGCCTGGACATGAACACGCGCGTGGTCAAGCTCAACGCCGGCTTCCGCAAGCCCGACGAGAACCCGCTGGATGCCTACGAGACGTTGCTGCTCGACGTGATCGAGGGCGATCGCACCCTGTTCATCCGCTTCGATGAGGTGGAATGGGCCTGGCGCGTGGTCGATCCGATCGTCAAGTACTGGGCGCGCGAGCGCGATTTCATCCACACCTACGCCGCTGGCGGCTGGGGACCGGTCGAGGCCAGCCGGCTGTTCGACGGCGAGGATACCGAGTGGCGCAACGGCGTCTGAGCCGTCCGGGATCGCGCTATTCCTGATTGGCGGGCCAGGCTTCGAACAGCCGATAACGGTTCTTGCCGGCCTGTTTGGCGAGGTACATGGCCTGGTCGGCCTGATGCAGCAGGCCATCGGCGTCGATTCCCTCGGTCCGTGGGTGGAAGCTGACGCCGATGCTGGCGGAAACGCGCAGTTCCAGATCGCCGACGCGGGCCGGTTCGGTGGCCGCCGTCAGCAGCCGTTCGACGACCGGGATGGCAGCCTCGCGGCTTTCCAGATCGATCAGCACCGCGACGAACTCGTCGCCACCCAGACGGGCCAGCGTGTCGCCATCGCGCAGGGCCTGTTTCATGTGGCCGGCCAGGTGGACCAGCAGCGCGTCGCCGGTGGCGTGGCCGTGGTGGTCGTTGACCTGCTTGAAGCCGTCCAGATCCAGATAGACGGCCGCGATCAGGGACCGCCGCCGGCTGGCCCGCGTCATCGCCTGGCGCAGACGGTCGGCCAGCAGCACCCGGTTGGGCAGATCGGTGAGGGCGTCGTAATGGGCGATGTGTTCGAGCTGGCGCTGATGTTCCTTGAGCGGCGTGATGTCGGCGAACATGCCGACGTAGCGGCGGGGTTCGCCGTTTTCGTCGCGCACCGCGCTGATGGTCTGCATGACCGCGTACACCTCGCCGTTGGCGCGCCGGTTCCAGATTTCACCGCTCCATTCGCCGGTGCGCAGCAGCGATCGCCACAGTTCGGCGAAGAACCCGCGGTCGTGGTGGCCGGAGCCGAGCAGGCGCGGATTGCGGCCCAGCACCTGTTCACGCGGATAGCCGGTGATCCGCGTGAAGGCGGTGTTGACGTCGAGGATGTTGGCCTCGGCGTCGGTGATCAGGATGCCTTCGTGGGAGTGCTCGAACACGCTCGCGGATTGCCGCAACTGGTCTTCAGAACGCTGGCGCGCGCTCAGGTTGACCAGCAGCCGCGCGAACAGGCCGAGCAGGTCGAGCGCGTCGTCGCCGGCGCCGATGGCGTCGATGCCGACGAACCCCAGGCAATGACCCTCCCGGATCAGGGGCAGGGTGAGCAGCCCGCGGATACCGCGCGCTTGCAGCAGTTCGCGTGGTGGTCCGGGCGGCAGGTCGGCGAGGTCGGCGACCACGAAGGCTTCGCCCCGGCGGTGCCGCGACACGCATTCGCCCAGCCCGTCGATCGGGACGTCGCGGCTGTCGCCGATCCGGGGCGCGACGCCCGGCGCCCGCCATTCGTGCGTGTTGCTGGCGGTGCCGGCGTCGAAATCGTAGGCGAAGATGTAGGCCCGGTCGGCGTCGAGGAATTCGCCGATGCGGCCGAGCGCCGCCCGCACTTCCGCGTCGACACGGTCGAGCGGCAGGTTGATGAACGCGGTGGACAGCTCCAGGATGAGCTGACGGTATTCGCTTTGCCGGGCGGCCGCGCGTTCGGCGCGCACGCGCGCGGTGATGTCGATGCCGACGCTGAACATCCCGACGACTTCGCCGCTGGCGTCCCGGATCGGCTTGTTCGACCACGAAACCCAGACATGGCCGCCATCCTTGCGCCGGTTTTCGTTGACGTTCTGCGCATACCGTTCCGGGCGCGCGAAGATGTCGGTCATCAGCGCGGCGAGATCGCGGCCATCGTCGCCATGTCCCGGCACGATGGTGCCGACCACCGGCTTGCCGAGGATTTCGTCCTCCTGGTAACCGAAGAAGCGCTGGCCGTATTCGTTGAGGAACAGGATTTCGCCGCGCCGGTTCCATTTCAGCAGGATGCTGTTGGCGTTCTCCACCAGCTCCCGGTATTTCTCCTCGCTCTGGCGCAGGGTTTCCGCCGCCTCGCGTTGCTCGGCGCGCAGGCGCAGCAGCGCGCGGTTGCGGTTGCTAAGGCGCCAGGTCGCCAGCGACAGCATGGCGGTGACCGCCGCGATCAGGCCGAGCCACAGCGGCAACCAGCGTTCCCAGACTTCCAGGGGCGTCATCTCCGGGGTCGCGTCGTATGGCGGCATGCGCAACGCGCGCGCCAGGTTCTCGACCGGCAGGTAGTCCTTGGGCGGAGAAAAGCCGCCGATTCCGGAGGCGCGCGCCACCGGATGGTTCGCTTCCAGGCCCATCAGGCTGCTGGCGATCTTGCGCACCAGCCGGCCATCGACATGCGGGAGTGCCACGAACGGCCATTCCGGATACAGGTGAGTGGACAGCCGGTAGGGAAAGCCGGGGTAATTCCGCTCGCCGACGATGCGCAGCGCATCCGGGTCGAGCTTGCCCTCGCGCGTCATTTCCTCGATGACGCCGGTGCGGACGAAGCCGAATTCGACGCGGCCGTCGAGCACCGCCCGGATCACCTCGTCATGACTGCCGAGCGAGACCATGGCGCGTGCGTCGTCGGGCAGACGCACGCCGGCCTGGAGCAGTTCATAGGCCTGGGTCTGATAGCCGCCGAGAAACTTGACGCCGGGCACGCCGATGACCCGGTCGCGGAGCTGGCCGGGGCCGGCCACCGGCGACCCGCTGGCGCGGGCGACGATGACGCCGCCGAGCTGGTCGGTGGGCTGGCCGCTTTCCATGCTGATCAAGGTCGCCAAGGCGCCGGTCAGCTGATTGCGGCCGCGCAGCAGCACGTAATGACTGGGATTGGTGAACAGCAGGTCGAGCCGCTTCTCCGTCAGCGCTCGTTCCATTTCGTCCTGTGACAGCACCAGCAGGCGCACGCGCGCGCCGTCGAGTTGCCGGCTGAGATGATCGGCCAGGGGCTGGTAGCGCGGTTGCAGGATTTCCGGGGGCCGGAACGCGAACACGCCCAGATTCAGCGTCACTCCCTCGTCGGCGCGGGAGGGCAGGGTCCAGGTCACGGTCCAGCAGATGGCGACCACGATCCGGAAGAGCCGGATTCCCGCTCCCGAAAGTGATCCCCGTCGATCGCGCATTGCCAAACCAAACTCCTTCCGTCGCCGTCGGGTCAACGTGTTCGTGCCCGTGAAGCCACATTTCTATCATGGTTTCTGTTCCGGTCGGATGGCCAGGACTGGTTCGTGTCGACGCCGGCGACCGGTGGCGGTTGCGGACGACGGACGGTCGCGTGGAGCAATGCACTAGGGGATGGTCCGGAAGGCCGCGCAAAGGGGTTTCAATAATTTTCCCATTTTCAGCGAGTGGGAACGACATGCCCTCCAGCAGGTGGTTGATGAAGATCGTGACCATCCAGACCGAGCGCCGATAGCCGGACCAAGGCGACGACAGCTACCATCTGATCGAGCTGGCGAGCCCCCGCATGTACTTGGCCAAGCCGGAACGACGGGCCCGGGTGGCGACCGCCGCCGGCGCGGACAGCGTCAATGCGGCGCGTCCGGCACGAACTTGAGGACGTTGCCGTTGATGCAGTAACGCTTGCCGGTGGGCGGTGGACCATCGTCGAAGACGTGGCCGAGGTGGATGCCGGAACTGGCGCTGCGAACCTCGACCCGCTTCATGCGGTGGCTGTGGTCGTCGTGCAGGGTCAGCGCGCCGGGCACCGGGTTGAAGAAGCTGGGCCAGCCGGTGCCGCTGTCGAACTTGGCGTCGCTGCGGAACAGCGGCGCGCCGGTGATCGGATCGACGAAGGTGCCGGGACGCTTTTCGTCCAGGTGCGAGCCGGTGAACGGACGTTCGGTGCCGCTTTCGAAAGCGATCCTGCGTTGCTCCGGCGTCAGCAGGCGTTGCCCCAGCCATTTCCAGAAGCGGGCCTGTTCGCCGTTGTAGCCGGTATAACGGGAGACTTCCCGGCCGTTTTCGAACAGCACGATGGTGGGCGTGGCGAACAGCGCTTTTTCCAGCTTCCAGCCGGTTGGCGGATGCGGGTTCAGCGTGGCGATCACGGGTACGTCGGCGCGCCAGTGGTCGAGCACCTCGGCCTTGAACAGCTTGCAGTAGGCGCAGTCCTCGGCTTCGAACACCACCAATTGCCGGTCGATGGCGAGCGCGCCGCCGTCCAGCGGCGCCGGCGTGGCGGCGTCGACCCGGCGTTCCGCGTGGCTGGCGCCGGGATAGCGGACGCCGGTGCCGCCCAGGCCGCAATAGCCGTCCGGGTTCTTCTTCAGGTAGTCCTGGTGATAGTCCTCGGCGCGGTGGTAGGCCTTGAGCGGCGCGATCTCGGTGGTGATGGCGCCACGCCCGGCCCCGGTCAGGGCTTGCTGATAGGTGTCTCGGGTCTTTTCGGCGATGGCCTGTTGCGTGGCGTCGGCGGTGTAGATGGCGCTCCGGTAGTTGCTGCCGATGTCGTTGCCCTGGCGGTCGCCCTGGGTCGGGTCGTGGTTTTCCCAGAAGCCGGCGAGCACGGTTTCCAGATCGACGCGGCCGCTGTCGAAGCTGACCCGGACCACTTCCGCGTGGTTGCGTTGCTCGGTCCGGCCGGCGCGCACCGCCTTCTCGTGCGCGAGCACCGCGCGGTAGCTGCCCTCGATGTCGCCATTGGCGTAGCCGCTTTCCACGTCGAGCACGCCGGGGATTTCCGACATGCGCTTTTCCGCGCCCCAGAAGCAGCCCATGCCGAGCACGATGGCTTCGACCGGGCCGGTCGGCGCGGCCACGGCTTTCGCGGCGACGGCGGCGCGGTCGTCGGCGCAGGCGGTCATCAGGAAGCTCAGGCCGAGCGCCAGCGCGGCGCCGTGGAACAGTCGATGGACAGGCATGGGAAGCTCCTTGTCGATGGGATCGATGCGCGGGATGTTCCGACCATCCGGCGCGGAATTGGTTGCCGGTTTCCCGGTTATCCGGCCGCCGGTTGACGGGATCGGCATCAGCCATCAGGCTTGGCTTCCGTGTTCCGTTCGCGCCGAAAACATGCAACGTCCGATCGGTCTGAAAATCTTCAGCATCACCGCCGTGCTGCTGATCCTGATGGTGGTGGTGGCCTGGCTGTCGGTATTCAACTTCCGCCAGCTCAACAACCAGGTGCGCGCCCTGGCCGATTATTACCTGCCGCTGCAACAGCAGGTCGCCAGCGTCGAGATTCTGGTGCGCCAGCAGATGGTGCACATGGAACGGGTCATCGCCGGCCTGGAGTCGACCCGGCCGGACCCGGAGCGGCTGGCGACGGAATCCGCGCATTTCGACCAGCGCGGCATCAACGCCGACCAGATCGTCGATTCGTCGCTGCGCATGCTGGCCGAGGCCGACGCCCGCGCCGACATCGAGCTGGACCGGATCACGCTGGCGCTGCTCGGTCGCCAGTTGCCGGACATCCAGACCGCGCGCCAGCGTTTCCACGCGGCCTTCCGCATGTACCAGATCGAGGCCGAGGAGGGCACCCGCCGTTCCGCCGACATCGTCCGCGCCACACTGGTTGGCGAGAAGAACAACCTGGACGAGGAAATCCAGAAGGTCATCGACCTGCTCAACAAGCTGACCCTGGACACCGCCGAGCGGGCCAAGGCGGAGGAGGCGCGGGCGACCCGGCTGAACTGGATGTTCACCGCCATCGCCAGCGTGCTCGGCCTGATCTTCGCGTATCTGGTGACGCGCTCGCTGGTCGAGCCGATCCGCCGCCTGCTCGGCGGCACCCAGGCGGTGGAGGCGGGCGACCTGGGCGTGGAAATCCTGGTGCGCACGCGCGACGAGCTGGCAGCGCTGGCCGACTCGTTCAACCACATGGTGCTGGGTCTGCGCGAGAAGGAGCGGATCAAGGAAACCTTCGGCAAGTACGTCGATCCGCGCATCGTGCGCGGGCTCCTGGATAACCGCCTGTCCGCCGAGGGCGGCCAGCACCAGACCATGACCGTGTTCTTCTCCGACCTGGCCGATTTCACCCGCTTGTCCGAGGGGCTGACGCCGGACGCGGTGGTGCGCTTCCTGAACGCCTATTTCTCGCGCATGGCGGAGGTGATCCGCGCCCGCGAGGGCATCATCGACAAATACATCGGCGATGCCGTGATGGCGTTCTGGGGCGCGCCGTTCACCGAACGTCACAACCACGCCGAACTCTGCTGCGCCGCCGCGCTGGAACAGATGGCCCGGCTCGACGATTTTCGCGCCGACCTGCCCAATCTGCTCGGCGTGCGCTTCGGCCTGCCGCGCGTGGACCTGCGCATGGGCATCGCCACCGGCGAGGTGACCGTCGGCAACATCGGTTCGGAAACCGTGCGCGGCTACACCGTCATCGGCGACACCGTCAACCTGGCGGCGCGCCTGGAGCAGGCCAACAAGTTCTACGGCACGCGCATCCTGGTCAGCGACGAAACCCGCCGCCAGGCCGGCGAGACCCTGCTGTTCCGCGAAATCGACAGCCTGCGCGTGGCCGGCAAGCAGGAGGCGATCCGGGTGCATGAACTGATCGGCGCGCGCGCCGATGCCACGCCCGAATGGTTGGCGCTGATCGCCGATTACGAACGCGGCCTCGGCCATTACCGGGCGCGCCAATGGGACCCGGCCGAGGCGGCGTTCGCGGAATGCCTGGCGCGCGCGCCGGACGATGGCCCGAGCGCCGCGCTGCTGGCGCGCGTCCGCGCCTTCCGCGCGGAATCGCCGGCCGCCGACTGGGACGGTGTCTGGGTCGCGCCGGGCAAGTGACGGAGAAGGTCGACATGGATCGCCGCCGATTTCTCGCCATGCCGCCCGCGCTGCTGCTGTCCGCCGCCGTCGGCGCCAGCGCGCGGCTGGCGCCGGTGCCAGCGCGCCGGTTGCCGAGCGGCGCGATGGCGCCGCCGATCGGTTTGGGCACCTGGCTGAGTTTCGACGTCGCCGACGATTACCCGCAAATCCGCCGACGCCAGGAAGTGCTGCGCCGCTTCTTCGCCGCCGGCGGCGGCATGATCGATTCCTCGCCGATGTACGGCCACGCCGAATGGCTGCTCGGCCAGTTGCTGCCCGAGCTGGCGCATCAAGGTCGGCTGCTGGCGGCGACCAAGGTCTGGACGCCGTTCGACCGGGTCGGCCCCGACCAGCTCGAACGCTCGCTGGCGCTATGGGGCCTGCCGCGCTTCGACGTGTTGCTGGTGCACAACCTGCTCAACTGGCGCGCGCATCTGCCGCTGCTGCGCGAATGGAAGGCGGCCGGCCGGGTGCGCGACATCGGCGTATCCACCTCGCACGGCCGCATGCACGACGAGGTCGCCGATCTGATCCGCACCGAAAGCCTGGATGTCATCCAGATCACCTACAACCTTGCCGACCGGCGCGCTGAACCGGTGCTGGAACTCGCCGCCGAACACGGCGTGGCGGTGGTGATCAACCGGCCGTTCGACGCCGGCGGCCTGTTCCGCCGGGTTGGCCGGCGCCGCTTGCCGGCCTGGGCGGCCGAGTTCGATTGCGCCAACTGGGCGCAGTTCTTCCTGAAATGGGTGGTGTCGCACCCGGCCGTCACCTGCGCGATCCCGGCCACCAGCAACCCCGAACACATGGACGAGAACATGGGCGCCGGCCTCGGCCGCCTGCCCGACGCCGAACAGCGCCGGCGCATGCTGGCGCACTTCGAGCGGCTCTGAATCGGATAGTGGCTGACCGGGGATGAGCGCCCGCGCGGTCGGTCGGATCGCGCTGAAAATAATCGCGGGCAAAGCCGCTGGCGGTCAGCGCCGCGACCGGTACGTATAGGGAATGACGATGCCACCGGCTACTTGGTCGCCTACGCCTTCAATCGATTCCCGCCTGCGCGGAATCACGGCTGGATCGTTGGGGCGCGTTTGCTTCGCGGCCGGGAATCCTGGTGTCGCCACGCCAGGCCTGGGCGCTTCTGTTCGGAAACGCAAGCGTGTGAATCCGTCGCGTTTCGCGCGTTGACGCCGGCACGGCCGCGCTCAATACACCGGATTCCAATCGGAATGGCAGGTGCAGGTGGGGCTGATGGTGTTGTCGCAGCAGACGATCTTGCCGGCGCGGCAACCGCAGATACCCTTGTGACCCTTGCAGCAATCGGTCTGGCTGACCTGGGCGGTGCGCAGGTGGCCGGGCGCTTGATCGTCCGTGTGGTTTTTCGCGTCGATCACGCACGCGGAATCGATGGGAGACAGGCCGGCCAGCCCGGGCGCGGCCGGTTCGGCTGCGCCGAGCGGCATGGCCGCCGCCAAGGCCAGCGCGGCCGCGAACAACGATGACAGCAACGATTTCATGTTCGATCCTCCGGAAATGGCGCGGCGCGCGCGCTTGACCATGAACCCTACGACGGCTTCGACCATCTGTCGACGCCGCGTTTCCCGGCTACCGCATCCGGGACGAAAAAAAGCCGGCGCTCGGCCGGCTTTCGAAGGGAAGGGCGGCGGGATCAGCCGAGCAACTGTCCGAGCACGAACGGCAGGATGCCGCCGGCCTGGAAATACTCAATCTCGATCGGCGTATCCAGGCGCAGCTTGACCGCCACGTTCTGGCTGGAGCCATCGGCGCGGCGGATCACCAGGGTGACGTCCTGTTGCGGCGCGATGCCGTTTTCCAGGCCGAGCAGGTCGAAGCGCTCGTCGCCCTTGAGGCCCAGGCTGGCGGCGTCGGCGCCATCCTTGAACTGGATCGGCAACACGCCCATGCCGGCCAGGTTGGCGCGGTGGATGCGCTCGAAGCTCTTCGCCACCACCGCCTTCACGCCCAGCAACTGCGTGCCCTTGGCCGCCCAGTCGCGGCTGGAGCCGGTGCCGTATTCCTCGCCGGCGAAGACGATCAGCGGCGTGCCGGCGGCCTGGTATTTCATCGCCGCGTCGTAGATGGCCATCTGTTCGCCGTCGCACAGGGTGACGCCGCCTTCGCTGCCGGGAATCATCAGGTTCTTGATGCGCACATTGGCGAAGGTGCCGCGCATCATCACCTCATGATTGCCGCGCCGAGCGCCATAGCTGTTGAAATCCTTCTGCGTGACGCCGTGCTCGACCAGATACTTGCCGGCCGGCGCGCTGGGCTTGATGCCGCCGGCCGGGCTGATGTGGTCGGTGGTGACGGAGTCGCCGAAGATCGCCAGCGCGCGCGCGCCGCGGATCGCCGGATCGGGCTTGTCGGTGGTCTTGAAGAACGGCGGCTCCTGGATGTAGGTGGAAGCGCCGTCCCAGGCGTAGACCTCGCCGGTGGGCGCCGGCACGGCGTCCCACAGCGGATTGTCGGCGCCGACGTCCCGGTAGATGGCATAAGCCTTGGCGTCGGCGGCGTGGTGCAGCAGCGCGGCCACTTCCTCGTGGCTGGGCCAGATGTCCTTGAGATAGACCGGCCCGTCGCGGCCCTCGCCGATCGGCTGCGTGGCCATGTCGATGTCCACCCGCCCGGCCAGCGCGAACGCCACCACCAGCGGCGGGCTCATCAGGAAGTTGGCCTTGACGTTCTGGTGCACGCGCGCCTCGAAGTTGCGGTTGCCGGACAGCACCGAGCAGGCCACCAGATCGTGCTCGACGATGGCCTTCTCCACCTGTTCCGGCAGCGGTCCGGAATTGCCGATGCAGGTGGTGCAGCCGTAGCCGACCACGCCGAAGCCAAGCTTTTCCAGGTATTCCAGCAGGCCGGCGGCCTTCAGGTATTCGCTCACCGCGCGCGAGCCGGGGCCCAGCGAGGTCTTCACGTGGCTCGGCGTGTACATGCCTTTTTCCACCGCCTTCCTGGCCAGCAGGCCGGCGGCCAGCATGACGCCCGGGTTGGAGGTGTTGGTGCAGGAGGTGATGGCTGCGATCACCACGTCGCCGTGGCCGAGCTGGGTCTTGCCGTCTTCCAGCGTGTATTTCACCGGCAGCTCGGCATCGGTCTTGCCATAGCCACCCTGGTCCTTGGGCAGCGAGAACAGCGTCTCGAAGGATTCCTTCAGCGCGTACAGGTTGATGCGGTCCTGCGGCCGCTTCGGCCCGGCCACCGACGGCTTGACGCCGGCCAGGTCCAGCTCCAGCACCTGGCTGTATTCGATGTCGCCGGCCTTGGGAATGCCGAACAGGCCCTGCGCGCGGTAGTAGTTGCGCATGGCGTCGACCCGCGCCGCGTCGCGGCCGGTGGCCAGGTAGTACTGGCAGGTCGCCTCGTCGACCGGGAAGAAGCCCATGGTCGCGCCGTACTCCGGCGCCATGTTGGCGATGGTCGCGCGGTCGGTCACCGGCAGCGCCTCGGCGCCCTCGCCGAAGAACTCGACGAACTTGCCCACCACCTTCGCGCGCCGCAGCATCTCGGTAATGGTCAGCACGATGTCGGTGGCGGTGACGCCCGGCGCCGCGCGCCCGGTGAGATGCACGCCGACCACGTCCGGCGTCAGGAAATACACCGGCTGGCCGAGCATGCCGGCTTCCGCCTCGATGCCGCCCACGCCCCAGGCCACCACGCCCAGGCCGTTGATCATGGTGGTGTGCGAATCGGTGCCGACCAGCGTGTCCGGGTAATACACGCCGTCCTTCTCCATGACACCGCGCGCCAGGTACTCCATGTTGACCTGGTGCACGATGCCCACGCCCGGCGGCACCACCTTGAAGGTCTCGAAGGCCTGCATGCCCCACTTGAGGAACTGGTAGCGCTCGATGTTGCGCTCGAACTCGATCTTCATGTTCTCGGCCAGCGCCTCCGGCTTGCCGAACACGTCCACCTGCACCGAATGGTCCACCACCATTTCCACTGGCGCCAGCGGCTCCACGCGCGAAACGTCCTTGCCCGCGCGTTCGGCGGCGGAACGCATCGCCGCCAGATCGGCGAGCAGCGGCACGCCGGTGAAGTCCTGCAACAGGATGCGCGCGACGACGAAGGGAATCTCCTCCGTGCGCGTCGCGTTGGGCTGCCAGTTGGCCAGCTCGCGCACGTGCTGCTCGGTGATCTTGATGCCATCGAAATTGCGCAGCACCGACTCCAGCACCAGGCGGATCGATACCGGCAGCTTCGACACGGCGCCAACACCGGCCTGCTCAAGCCGAGGCAGGGAATAGAAGGAAGCGGACTGGCCGTTGCCGGCATCGAAAGTCTGTAGGGTGTCGAAAAGGCTGTGCATGGTGTACGCGGAAAGGTTGGGGGAAAACCGCGATTCTAACCAATCGCCAGGCAACTGCCCGGCCCGCCGGGGAGGTTGGCGTTGGTGCGGAAAACCGTCTAGCCTTACATCGAAAAAATTGCCCAACCCGAACGTCAGGCTCAGGTTTTGAGCATGGGGTGAGGTAGAAAACACCAATATGAGTTCAGTGCTGCGCACCTGGTCATGAGTTGGTCGGTCAACCGATGCGGAAACTGAAGTGACAGGGGTAGGGAGTAGAGACATGCCGGGAAAATTCGATTTCATTGCTCATGCCGCAAAGGATGACGGTGGGAATTGGCGTCCTCCACACGATTTGGTCGACCATCTGTCCAGCGTTGCTCAACTAGCCGCCGATTTCTCCAGCGGATATGGGCGGCGCTGGGCCTTTCAGGCAGGGCTCTGGCACGATCTGGGGAAATTCCGAGATCGCTTCCAGCGCTACATCCGCCTCGCCAGCGGCTACGAAGCGGACGCGCACATCAAAGGGGAGGCGGGTAAAGCCCCCCATTCAACAGCGGGCGCCGTGTTGGCCTGCGACCGATTCGGCCCGGCCGGACGTGTACTGGCTTATCTCATCGCCGGGCATCACGCCGGTCTTTATGACTGGAATTCCGAAAACGACAGCCTGGAATACCGGCTGAGTCTGAAGGACAGCCGGCAAGAACTCGATGAATCTCTATCCGCCGGTCCCCCTGACGAATTGCTCGATACCTGCGGCTTTGATGCCAGCCTGAAGGCCATTCCTGGAGGTGGAGCCGGTTTTTCGCTTTGGGTGCGTATGCTGTTTTCCGCCTTGGTGGACGCGGATTTCCTCGACACCGAGCGCTACATGAACCCCGGGCAGTTCGAGCAACGAAACTGGCAGTTGTCATTGGAGGCACTGCTACCGGTATTCAACCAATACATGGCCAATTTGTCGGCCGACGCCACGCTATCCGAGGTCAACCATTTGCGCGCCTCCATCCTTGGACAATGCCAAGCCAAGGCTCAGGAAGCGCCCGGCCTGTTCTCGCTCACCGTGCCAACCGGGGGCGGAAAGACACTGTCCAGCATGGCTTTCGCGCTGGAACATGCCGCGCACCATGACAAGAAACGGATCATCTACGTCATCCCCTACACCAGCATCATCGAACAAACCGCCGACATCTTCCGGAGCATTTTCGGCGAAGCCGTAATCGAGCATCACAGCAACGCCGAATCCGACCCGAACCAGGAAAACGCCCAAAGCCGGTTGGCCTGTGAGAACTGGGACGCCCCGATCATCGTCACCACCAACGTCCAGTTCTTCGAATCCCTGTTCGCTTCCAAGACCTCGCGCTGCCGCAAGCTGCACAACATCGTCGACAGCATCGTGGTACTGGACGAAGCGCAACTGCTGCCACCGGAATTCCTGCAACCGATTCTCGACGTACTCAACCTGCTCACCGCCCACTACGGCGTCACGGTCGTACTCTCCACCGCCACCCAGCCGGCCCTGGCCTCGCGCGAATACTTCGATGTCAACCAAAACCTGCGCGGCCTCGACAACGTGCGGGAAATCATTTCCGACCCGGACGAGCTCTACCGCCGCCTGGAACGGGTCGAAGTCCGCCTGCCTACGAACTGGCACACCCCCACCGACTGGGACACGCTGGCGCAGGAACTGACTGCCCACGAATCGGTACTTGCCATCGTCAACCGCCGGCAGGACGCCAAGGAACTCTGGCAGCGCATGTCCGAAGACACGTTGCACCTGTCCGCCCTGATGTGCGGCGCGCATCGCTCCCAGGTCATCGCCGACATAAAGGCCCGCCTGAAAGACGGCATCCCCACCCGCGTCATCAGCACCCAACTGGTCGAGGCCGGTGTGGATGTGGATTTCCCGGTGGTCTACCGCGCCCTGGCCGGCCTAGACTCCATCGCCCAGGCAGCCGGGCGCTGTAACCGGGAAGGAAAGCTCAACAGGGGCAAGGTCGTCGTGTTCGTGCCGCCCAAACCTGCGCCTCCCGGCTTGCTGCGCAAAGGCGAGGATGCCTGCCGTAACGTACTGCACACCCACACGGGCAACCCACTCGACCGTGCTTTATTTGGCCAGTATTTCGAGCGGCTCTACCACGCCTGCAATCTGGATGAACATGGCATCGCTGATCTACTCAAGGTCGACGGGCAAACGCTTGCGGTCAACTTCCGCACCGCTGCGGAACGCTTCCGCCTAATCCAGGATGAAGACAGCGTGCCCGTGATCGTGCTCTACCAAGGCGAAGGTAGTGAAGCCGAGAAATGGATCACCACGCTACGCAAGCACGGTCCGGAACGTTGGCTGATGCGAAAACTCCAGCGCTACACGGTGAATATTCATCGGCGTGACGCTGACAGGCTGCTTCACCTAGGCGATATCGAAGAAGCCATTCCCGGCCTCTACACCCAAGTGAGCGACTGGCTCTACCATCCTGATCTGGGTTTTAACCCGGATGGCACACCACCCACACCAACAAACACCATTATCTAGGGAGGGATATGAAATCGTATTGCCTTGAACTCGCCGGCCCTTGGGCCTGCTTCACCCGCCCGGAAATAAAGGTCGAGCGCGTCAGCTACGACGTGATGACACCTTCCGCCGCGCGGGCCTGTTTCGAAGCCATCCTGTGGAAGCCGGCCATCCGCTGGCATGTCCGCAAGATTGAAGTGCTCAAACCCATACGCTGGATCAACCTTCGGCGCAATGAAGTGGCCTCGGTCGTCTCAACCCGCAACGTGGAAACCGCGATGAAGAACGGCACGGGCGACCTGGCGCTCTACATCGAGGAAGACCGCCAGCAACGCGCCGGCCTTTTCCTGCGGGATGTCGCCTACCGTATCCATGCCGATCTGGAGTTCCTGCGTGAGCGCGACCCGGAAGCCTCCGCTGCGAAATACCACGAAATGTTCGAGCGTCGCGCCGGCAAAGGGCAATGCGTGAACCAACCCTATTTGGGCTGCCGCGAATTTGCCGCCAACTTCCGCCTGGTCGACAACATCGAAGACGAACCCGCGCCCATCGCTGAAACCCGCGATCTTGGCTTCATGCTCCATGACCTGGATTTCGCCAAACCCAACGACCCGCAGCCTCGCTTCTTCCGCGCCATGCTGCAAAACGGCGTTGTCGAGGTCCCAGCCTGGGACAGCGAGGAGGTACGGGGATGATTCTGCAAGCGCTTAACCGCTATTACGAACGCTCCGAAGACATGCCCCGCGAAGGCTGGGTGCGGCGTGGCGTGGATTACGTCTTGGTGCTGGACGACCAGGGCCAGTGCATCAATATCGAATCGATTGGCGAACAGAAGAAAGGCAAGACCGTGCCGCGCGACCTGCTGGTACCCGCCATCGGCAAGCAGGCGATGAAGCACACCAACAGTGGCGCCGATGCCAATCTGCTTTGGGACAACGCCAGCTTCGTTCTGGGTACGGGCAACAAAGGCCAGGTAAAAATTTCCAGCTTCATCGCAACCATCCAGGAATGGCTGGATTCGACTCAGGATCAAGGCGTTCAGGCTGTCGTCCGGTTCTGCTCGCACATACAGTCCACTCCGGATTCCGTAAACGCGCTGATCGAACGCTTCCAGCTTCAGGAAGTGTTTGAAAAACGCGACCCGATCCTGGTTTTCCGGTTTGCCTCCGACATCGAATACGTTCACGCCCGACCTGCGGTGAGAGCCGCCTATGAAACCGCGCTCACTAATACGCAGCACGGTAGCCCGCTTCGAGGAAACTGCCTGGTGACCGGAGGAACCAACGTGCCCTTGGCCCCAAACGAATCCGTCATCAAAGGCGTATGGGGTGGGCAACCGGCCGGCTGCAACATCGTTTCGTTCAATGCACGGGCCTTCGAGTCCTACGGCAAACGAGAACGCAACGGAGAAAACGCCCCGATCAGCCAGCGTGCCTCCTTCGCCTATACAACAGCGTTAAACCATCTGTTGGCATCCAAACAACGGGTTCAGGTTGGCGACACCTCGACCGTATTTTGGGCCGAAGAACCTCATGACCTGGAATCCGCACTTCCCGACTTGTTCGGCGAGCCACCAAAGGACGACCCGAACCGCGGCTCAGATGCCTTGAAGGCCCTCTACGCCGCCATCCAGTCGGGCAAATTCACGGTCGGCGATGCCCAGACCCGTTTCCATGTCCTCGGCCTGGCGCCCAACGCCGCGCGCATCGCCATCCGCTTCTGGGAAACCGCGCCAGCCATCGAACTGGCCAAGCGTATCCAGCAACATTTCGAGGATATCCGTATCGTCCACGCCCCCCACGAACCGGAACACCTATCCCTGTTCCGGCTTCTGACCGGCCTGGCCCTGCTGAACAAGGCGGACAACATCCCGCCCAATCTTGGGGGGGATGTCATGCGCGCCATTCTGGAAGGTCTGTCCTACCCCACGCCGATGCTCAATCTGGCAGTACAGCGCTGCCGGGCCGAGCAGAAACCGACCTATGCGCGGGCCGCCGCCATCAAGGCTTATCTCAACCGTCTCAATCGTCGCAACAAATCACAGGAGAGGTATCTGACCATGCTCGACCCAGACAACCTGAACACGGCGTATCGGCTTGGGCGACTTTTCGCCGTACTGGAAAAGATCCAGGAAGAAGCCAGCCCCGGCCTCAACGCCACCATCCGTGATCGCTACTACGGCGCGGCATCCGGTTCCCCGGCAACAGTTTTTCCCTTGCTGTTGAAGCTGAAGAATCACCATGTAAGCAAACTGGACGAACGTGGCAGAAAAATGCTCTTTCGAGCATTCCAGGACAACAAGCCTGACAGCTATATAGGTCAGGTTCTTGAGGGTGTCCCCAACATTCCGTCTCATCTTGCTTTGCCTGACCAAGGCCGCTTCGCCCTAGGCTACTACCACCAGCGCCAAGCCTTCTTCACCAAATCCGAATCCGCTACCGACAACCAGGAGGAATCCAAATGAGCCTGACCAATCGCTATGACTTCGTGCTGCTGTTCGACGTGAAGGACGGCAACCCCAACGGCGATCCGGACGCTGGCAACCTGCCGCGTCTGGATGCGGAAAGCGGCCATGGTCTGGTGACCGATGTTGCCCTTAAACGCAAAGTACGCAACTTCGTCGCGCTAACCAAAGACAAGGACCAGCCAGCGTCCCCCAACGATGAATTCAAAGGCCCGCTTGGTGCACCTGACCGCCGTTACGAGATTTACGTAAAGGAAAAAGCCATCCTCAACAATCAGCATAAGCGCGCCTACATCGGCATCGGCAAGGAGGAACTACTGGCAGGCGACGACAAGAAGCGTAAGGGTGGCGAGGCGGTGGACGATGCCCGCACCTGGATGTGCCGCAACTTCTTCGACGTACGCACCTTCGGCGCCGTCATGTCCACCGGCGTCAACTGCGGCCAGGTGCGTGGTCCGGTACAACTCACCTTCGCCCGTTCCATCGACCCGATCATCGCCCAAGAACACTCCATTACCCGCATGGCGGTCGCCACCGAGGCCGAAGCCGAGAAGCAGGATGGCGACAACCGCACCATGGGCCGAAAACACACCGTCCCCTATGCTCTCTATATGGCTCACGGTTTTGTATCGTCCTTCCTGGCCAAGCAAACCGGCTTCGGCGAGGATGATCTCGCCCTGCTCTGGCAGGCCCTCGGCCAGATGTTCGAGCACGACCGTTCCGCCGCACGGGGTGAGATGTCAACGCGCGGCCTGTTCGTGTTCAAGCACGATTCCGAACTGGGCAATGCTCCCGCCCATGCGCTGTTTGAACGCATTCGCCCCAAGCTGAAAGAGGGAATCAACATTGCCCGCTCATTCAACGACTATGAAATCGCAGTCGACGAAAGTGATATGCCCGCCGGTGTTTCCCTCAAGCGGATAGGTTGACGCTCACCGCCGGACGGCCCAATACCCCGGCCGGCGGCTGTGATGGGCGATGGCAATTACGCGAACGTCATTGGCGTTCACTCTATATATGAGCGAGTACGGGAATTTCGTCAGAGCTAAGGCGCGGGTCCTGGCTGCGCCCGGCACGCCCATTTCCGGAAACTGCCGCATCAGGGTCAATGCCTGCTCAATCGCACTTGCAAAGTCTTCTGCGGCTGCAAAAGCCAACTCCCCCAGATACCAGTCCGTGGCCTCTTCAAAATCGGCCTGTGCCTCGTTGGAGAGGCTAACTTTCATGGGCGTTCTTGGCGGCCTGAATCCGGTTGCGGATGCGTGTCATGACTTCCTCCGCTGGAATCCACTGGGTTTTCCCAGCATCCATGTCCGCAATGCGCCTAGCGATTTCCTCATCCCAAGCCTTGGCAATTTCCTCCGGCGAACCATCCGGTTCGCCATCCAGGCTGACAATCAGCCGATGGATCAACTCGCTGCGCTCCCTGAGAGGTAGCTTCATGGCCTGCCTTTCCAGTTCGTCGAGTATCTCGCCCATGAGGAATCTCCAATGAATCAGACAGATGGGCCCATGGTAGCAACAAGCCGATGATGGAAACAGACCCGATTCCCCTCTCCGCCCTGCAACACTGGGCCTACTGCCCGCGTCAGTGTGGCCTGATTCATCTGGAACAGGCTTTCGAGGACAACATCCACACTGCGCGCGGCCAGGCTGTGCATCACCTGGTCGACGAGCCGGGCTACGAAATGAAGGCCGGAGTGAAGGTGGAGCGCGCATTGCCGTTGTGGTCGGACCGCCTGCATCTGATCGGCAAGGCCGACCTGGTGGAATTCCATCCGGACGGTTCGGTTTATCCCGTGGAGTTCAAACACGGTCGCAAGCGTGCCAAGTTGCATGACGATATCCAACTCGCCGCCCAGGCCCTGTGTCTGGAAGAGATGCTTGGTCGGCCGGTGCCGGAAGGCGCCATTTACCACGCTAGCAGCCGGCGACGGCGTAGCGTGGTCATCACCGATGAACTGCGCCGGTTAGTGGTCGATACCGCCAATGCCATCCGCGCCATGTTGGCATCCAGCGCCCTGCCGGCGCCAGCCAACGACGGCCGTTGCCGGGAATGCTCGTTGCAGGCCCTTTGCCAGCCGGAAGCCGTGGCGGCCACGATGCGTCGGCAGGCGCTGCGTGCCGAGTTGTATTCCGCTGAGGAGTGAACGTGTACACCGTGCTCAACACCTTGTACGTGATGACGCCGAATGCCTACGCGCATCTGGACAACAACACCGTGCGCATCGACGTGGAACGCCAGAAACGGCTGCAAGTGCCGCTGCATCATCTCGGTGGATTGGTTTGCTTTGGCAACGTCATGATCTCGCCTGCGCTCATGCACCGGCTTGCAGACGAAGGCAAAAGCCTGGTTTTGCTGGAAGAGAACGGCCGCTTCAAAGCCCGACTTGAAGGCCCGGTATCAGGCAACATCCTGTTACGTCAGGCCCAGCATCGGCTGGCCGGGGAGGGGGGGTACGCGCTGGAAACCGCTCGCGCCATGATCGCGGGCAAGCTCAAGAACAGCCGCGCCGTAGTCATGCGTGGTGCACGGGAAAGCTTGGATACCGAGGAATCCGCCGCACTGACCCGTTGCGTGGACAACCTCGCCGCGTCGTTGCGCGCACTGAAAGACGCTGGCGATCTCGATGCCCTACGTGGCATCGAAGGCGAAGCCGCGCGAGGCTACTTTGATGCGCTGAACATGATCGTCAAACCTCAGGCCCGCGAAGCGTTCCGGTTAGACGGCCGAACGCGCCGCCCGCCACTCGACCGTTTCAATGCCTTGATCTCGTTTCTGTATTCCATGCTCATGAATGATTGCCGGTCCGCACTGGAAAGCGTCGGCCTTGATCCGCAACTGGGCTTCCTGCACGCGGTGCGGCCTGGCCGCGCCGCGTTGGCCTTGGATTTGCAGGAAGAATTCCGCGCCATCCTCGCTGATCGGCTCGCACTCACTCTGATCAACCGGGGGCAGATAACCGAAGCGGATTTCGACGTGCGCGAAGGCGGCGCGGTCATGCTCAATGACAAAGGTCGGCGCAAGGTCATTACCGCCTGGCAGGAACGCAAGCAGGAAGAAATCACCCATCCACTGTTCGACAGCAAAATGCCGATCGCAGTACTCCCGTTGATCCAGGCCCGTCTGCTGGCGCGAGCAATGCGCGGGGAAATGGATGGATACCTGCCGTACTTGGCCAGATAGGCAGACGGACAAGGGGGAGGAACGGCATGCTCATCATCGTTACTTATGACGTATCCACGGAAACTCGGGAAGGCCGGCGACGCTTGCGCCGCGTCGCCAAGGTTTGCGAAAGCATGGGTCAGCGGGTGCAGAAATCGGTGTTCGAATGCCAGGTCAACGACATGCAACTAGAGCAACTGGAGCGCGCGCTACTCGCGGAAATCAACGAGAAGGAAGACAACCTGCGCTTCTACAGGATCACCGAGCCTACGGAAATCCGGGTCAAGCAATTCGGCGAATTCAGATCCATTGATTTCGAATCGCCGCTCATGGTGTGAGCCGCGAACCTCAAGAGACAGCCAATAGCGCCATCTTTCGCGCGGCTTATAACGCATTGTTCTTTAACAATTTAACTAGGTACCCGACGGGGAGAGAAAGGGAGACGGTTGCCGATAATCAGGCATTCGCGCAACCTCGAGGGAATCTGCAACTGGAACCACAGGTTACAGAAGCGGACATCGCCCGGCCATCAGGCCGGGCGCGGATTGAAACCTGCGCAGGCTATCCATCAGCAGCGCGCTGATGATCATCGCCCGGCCATCAGGCCGGGCGCGGATTGAAACTGACCATGGCGGATTACACCAACAGCTCGCAACAACATCGCCCGGCCATCAGGCCGGGCGCGGATTGAAACTGCCACGCCGTCTTCGGCAAGGGCTACAAGGCCATCATCGCCCGGCCATCAGGCCGGGCGCGGATTGAAACCGGACCGATACACGCGGCCAGATCAAGACCAGCGCCATCGCCCGGCCATCAGGCCGGGCGCGGATTGAAACCAGGCCGCCCAGGCCCTGCTGCGCGCCGGCGTGACATCGCCCGGCCATCAGGCCGGGCGCGGATTGAAACCTGGCCCTGGTCGGCGAGTCTGGCAGCGGCAAGTCGCATCGCCCGGCCATCAGGCCGGGCGCGGATTGAAACTTGCGCAGGCTATCCATCAGCAGCGCGCTGATGATCATCGCCCGGCCATCAGGCCGGGCGCGGATTGAAACATCGTTGCCATCGACATCCTGCTGCAATGTCTCATCATCGCCCGGCCATCAGGCCGGGCGCGGATTGAAACGGCTCGCCCCCATCTGACAGTGCGAGAACATGCGCCATCGCCCGGCCATCAGGCCGGGCGCGGATTGAAACGGCTCGCCCCCATCTGACAGTGCGAGAACATGCGCATCGCCCGGCCATCAGGCCGGGCGCGGATTGAAACGCCAACGGCGTGTACGACGCGATCCGCGCGCGCCTCATCGCCCGGCCATCAGGCCGGGCGCGGATTGAAACACCGTCAATCCTCACTAGAACCCAAGGCCGACAGCATCGCCCGGCCATCAGGCCGGGCGCGGATTGAAACCGTCCAAGGGGGGGCG
>DYFK01000035.1 GCA_020725265.1 Hydrogenophilus sp.
AGGAACTCGCCGCCACCGCCGAGGAAATGAGCGGCCAGGCCGAACAGCTCCAGCAACTGATGGAGTTTTTCCGGATCGAGCCGGCGATGGGGAACGCGTGATGGAAGCCGGCGAAGTGATCATGGAACGGACCCGCGCGCATCCCGACTTCCACGCCGTGGTGCTGCTCAACCAGGAAATCCGCAAGATCGTCGGCATCGCCGGCGGCGTCTACCTGTCGGCGATGAACGCGATGCTGATCGCCAAGCGCGCCGGCGACAGCGCGCGCGGCTTCAGCGTGGTCTCGCGCGAACTGCAACGGTTTTCCAACCGCCTCCAGGACGCCATGCATCTGCTCAACACCCGGATTTTCCGGCTGCTGATGCAAGTGGCGGAGTTGAAGAAGCGCGAACGCATGCATGGCCACCACATCCGCGCCGCGCGCGCCGGCGAGCGCGCGCGCGATCACCTTGGCCGCCTGCTGGCCGACCAGGAAGCCGAGATCGGCCAGGCCGGCGCCGAAATCGGCGAGGCGGTATCGCGCCTGATGACCGAAATCGAGCGCGCCGGCACACTTTGCGAAATGAGCATCGCGCTGTCGCGCGCGGCCAAGATCGAGGCGGTCTACGGTGGCGAGCGCGCCACCGCGCTGCGCCAGGTCGCGGAAGGCGTGGAAACCACCATCGCCGAAATCATCACCACCCTGAAGGGCTTGAACGAACGTTTGACGGGAACGGGAACATGAAGAAACTGAATTACCTGTACGAGGACGGCAACCACAAGTGGGCGGTGATCGCGCGCGATCCGGACAAGGCCGATTACCTGATCGACACCAACGAATACCTGGTCATGGACGGCGCCGAGGCGATGCTGACGGACCCCGGTGGCATCGAGATCTTCCCGGCGGTGTTCGCGGCGATCAGCGCCGAGTTCGATCCGGCCCGCATCACCCGGCTGTTCGCCTCGCACCAGGATCCCGACATCATCTCCTCGCTGGCGCTGTGGCTGGATTACAAGCCGGAACTGCGCTGCTACCTGAGCTGGCTGTGGGGCTCGTTCGTGCCGCATTTCGGTGGCGACGACCAGACCTTCATCAGCATCCCGGACGAAGGCATGGATATTCCGCTCGGCGGCCTGACCCTGCGCGCGGTGCCGGCGCATTACCTGCATTCGTCGGGCAATTTCCAACTGTACGACGCCAAGGCGCGCATCCTGTTCTCCGGCGACGTCGGCGCGGCGCTGCCGCCCCCCGAGGAGGACATGCTGTTCGTCAGGGATTTCGACCGCCACATCCGCCACGCGCGCGGCTTCCACCAGCGCTGGATGGGCTCCAACGAGGCCAAGCTGGACTGGTGCGAGCGCGCCGCCGCGATGGACATCGACATGATGTGTCCACAGCACGGCTCGATCTACACCGGCGCCGATGTCGGCCGCTTCATCAACTGGTTCGCGGAGCTGCCGGTCGGCACCGGCGTCTCCCGCAAGGCGGCCTGAAGGGAACGGAGCGGACCATGCAACCGACGCTCAGCGACCAGGAATTCAGCCAGTTCCGGCATCTGATTTACGACATCGCCGGCATCAGCCTGTCCGAGGCCAAGAAACCGCTGGTCAGCGGCCGCCTGGCCAAGCGTCTGAAGCATCACGGCGTCGAACGCTACGCCGACTACTTCCGGCTCATCTCCGAGCGTGACAACGCCGCCGAACTGCAAACGGCGGTGGATCTGCTGACCACCAACGAGACCTACTTCTTTCGCGAACCCAAGCACTTCGATTTCCTGCGCGAGCGCATCGCGCCGGAGTGCGCGGGCAAGGGCACGTTCCGGGTCTGGTGCGGCGCCAGCTCGTCCGGCGAGGAGCCCTACACCATCGCCATGACCCTGGCCGAAGCGCTGGGTGGAAAATCCTGGGAAGTATTCGCCTCCGACCTGTCGACCCGTGTGCTGGCCACCGCCCGGCGCGGCCAGTACCCGATGAGCCGGGCCGAATCGATCCCGCGCGAGCTGCTGCGCAAGTACTGCCTGAAGGGCGTCGGCCGGCATGACGGCACCTTCCTGATCGACCGCGCGCTGCGCGAGCGGGTGCGCTTCGAGCAGATCAACCTGGTCAAGCCGCTGCCCCGGCTGGGCGAGTTCGACGTCATCTTCCTGCGCAACGTGATGATCTACTTCGACGCGCCGACCAAGCGCGAGGTGGTCGCGCGCATGCTGCCGATGCTGAAGCCCGGCGGCCATTTCATCGTCAGCCACTCGGAAAGCCTGAACGGCATCACCGAGGCGCTGCGATTGGTGTCACCATCCATCTATCGCAAACCATGACCGCGGTGACGCCCATCAACCCAGCGCCGCTCGACATCTTCCTGCAGCCCGGGGATTTCTACTTCGGCGACGCCGACACGCGCATCCGCACCCTGCTGGGTTCCTGCGTGGCGTTGACCTTCTGGCACCCGCGCCTGCGCGTCGGCGGCATGTGCCACTACATGCTGCCGTCGCGCGGTGGCGGCCATCGCCATCACCATCACGATGCCGACCTCGACGGCCGCTACGCCGACGAGGCGATGGCGTTGTTCCTGCGTGAATTCCGCCGACTCGGCACCCAGCCGCGCGAGTACCAGGTCAAGATGTTCGGCGGCGGCAACATGTTTCCCGGCCACCGACGCGCCGGCGAGCATGTCGACGTCTCCACCCGCAACATCCAGGCCGGCCGCCAGTTGCTGCACGCCCACGGTCTGGTCGCGCGCGCCGAGCACGTCGGCGGCCACGGCCATCGCCAGGTGATCCTGGAGATCGCCAGCGGCGATGTCTGGATGCGCCATGTCGCGCCGGACAGCGGCAAGGGCCCGGGCGCCTCGCGGGAGGCGGCATGAAACCGATCCGCGTGCTGATCGTCGACGACTCGGCGGTGGTCCGCCAGGTCATGACCGCCGTGCTCGAACGCGACCCCGGCGTGCGCGTGCTCAAGGCGGTGTCCGACCCGCTGTTCGCGATGGAGGCGATGAAGAAGGAATGGCCGGACGTGGTCGTGCTCGACGTGGAAATGCCACGCATGGACGGCATCAGCTTCCTGCGCAAGATCATGGCCGCGCGACCGACGCCGGTGGTGATCTGCTCGACACTGACCGAGAAGGGCGCCACCACCACCTTGCAGGCCATGGAAGCCGGCGCCATGGCGATCGTCACCAAGCCCAGGATCGGGCTCAAGAACTTCCTGGAGGACGCTTCCGCCGACCTGCTGGCGGCGGTCAGGACCGCCGCCCACGTCGATCCGCGCAAGCTGGTGGCGCGCGCGCCGGCGCCGATGCCGGCGGTGCCGGCCAAGCTCAACGCCGACGCCGTGCTGGCGGCGCCGACCGGCCTGGCGATGGCGGAAACCACCGATCGCGTGGTCGCCATCGGCACCTCGACCGGCGGCACCCAGGCGCTGGAGGCGGTGCTGACCACGTTGCCACGCACCTGCCCGGGCATCGTCGTGGTCCAGCATATGCCGGAGAACTTCACCGGCCCGTTCGCCCAGCGTCTGAACAGCCTGTGCGAGGTCGAGGTACGCGAGGCGGCCAGCAACGACCGGGTCATGCCCGGCCGCGTGCTGATCGCGCCGGGCGGTCGCCACATGCTGCTCAAGCGCAGCGGCGCGCAGTACCGCGTCGAGGTGGTGGAAGGCCCGCCGGTGAACCGGCACCGGCCCTCGGTCGACGTGCTGTTCCGCTCGGTGGCCCGTTACGCCGGTCGCAACGCGCTCGGCGTGATCATGACCGGCATGGGCGACGACGGCGCCGCCGGCCTGCTGGAAATGCGCCAGGCCGGCGCCCTCACGCTCGGCCAGGACGAGGCCAGTTGCGTGGTCTACGGCATGCCCAAGGAAGCCGCCAAGCGCGGCGCGGTCGCGCGCGAGATCGGCCTGCGCGCGATCCCGTCCGAAATCATGGCCTTCGCCGGCCAGCGTATCTGAACGCGCGACCATGACCCGGCTCACCCCGATCCGCCTGCTGATGGTCGAGGACAGCGAGGACGACGCGCTGTTGATGACCGAACTGCTCGCCGCCGCCGGACTGGTGGTCGAGCCGGCGCGGGTCGACAATGCCGCCGACCTGGAAGCGGCGATGCGCGTCGACGGCTGGGACGCGGTGATCTGCGACCACAACCTGCCGGCGCTGGATGCCCTGAGCGCGCTCGCCATCGTCCGCCGGCACGACGGCGAGCTGCCGTTCATCATCGTTTCCGGCGGCATTTCCGACCAACAGGCGGTGGCCGCCATGCACGCTGGCGCCGCCGACTTCGTGCACAAGGACAATTACACGCGGCTGGCGCCGGCGCTGGAACGCGAACTGCGGGCCGCGCGCGTGCGCGCCCGCGATGCCGCGCCACTCGACGACATCACCGGCCTGCCCAACCGGAACGCGCTGTTCGAGCATCTGGCGCGGCTGGCGGCGAGCGGGCGCCAGAGCAGCCCGGCCCTGTTCGCGATCGACCTCAACCGCTTCCGTCAGATCAACGCCGGACTTGGCAGCCTGGCCGGCAACGCGGTACTGGCGGCGGTCGCCGGCCGTCTGCGCGAACTGGCCGGCGCCGGCGGTTACGCCGCCTCGCTGTGGGCCGACCGGTTCGCGCTGGTCGTGGAAAACCTGTCCGACCAAGCCTCGGCCACGCGCATGGCGCGGGCAATCCAGGAAAAACTGGCGGAACCGCTACGCATCGGCGACCAGGAGCTGTTCCTGGGCGCCAGCATCGGCATCTGCCTGGACGACGTCGCCGGGGACAGCCCGGAAGCCTGCCTGCATCGCGCGGAACTGGCGCTGAACGCGGCCAAGATGGACGGCCGCAACGGCATCCGCCATCACCATGCCGGCATGGCCCGCGCCGACCAGGCCCGGCTGACCCTGGAAAGCGCGCTGCACCGGGCTCTGCGCGAGCGGGAATTCGAGCTGTACTACCAGCCCCAGGTCGATCTCGCCGACGGCCGCGTCACCGGCGCCGAGGCCCTGCTGCGCTGGCGCCACCCGGAACGTGGCCTGGTGGCGCCCGGCGAATTCATCCCGGCGCTGGAGGAAACCGGCCTGATCGTGCCGGTCGGCGCCTGGGCGCTGCGCGAGGCGTGCGCGCGCGTGCGCGCCTGGCGCGACGCCGGCCATGCCGGCATGCGCTGCGCCGTGAACCTGTCGGTGATCCAGTTCCGGCAACCGGATCTGGTCGAGCGGGTGCGCGCGGCGCTGGCGGAAACCGGCATTCCGGCCTCGGCGCTGGAACTGGAAATCACCGAAAACCTGGCCATGCACGACGAGGAATCGACCCTCCGCACCCTGCGCGAGCTGGACCGGCTCGGCGTCGGCCTGGCGATCGACGATTTCGGCACCGGCTATTCGTCGCTCGCATACCTGCGCCGCTATCCGGTCGACAAACTCAAGATCGACCGTGCCTTCGTCGACGGCATCGGCGCATCCGAGGATGGCGCCATCGCCCGCGCGGTGATCGCGATGGCGCGCAGCCTCAACCTGCGCGTCGTCGCCGAGGGCGTGGAAACCCCGCTTCAGGCTGAATTCCTGCGCCGGCACGGCTGCCAGGAAGCTCAGGGCTTCCTGTATGGCCGGCCGCTGCCGGCGGCGGAACTGGACGCCCTGCTGGCCGGCGCTCAGGCACGCGCGGCCACCAGATCGGCATATAGCGCCGCGTAGGCGCGCGCGCTGTGCTCCCAACTGAAATCGCGGCTCATGCCGGCCTGGATCATGCGCCGGCGCGCGCGCGCGTCGGCGTACAGGTCGAAGGCGCGGGCCATGGCCAGGCCGAGTTCATGACCGGTCGGTGCCTCGAACACGAAGCCGGTGACGCCATCCTCGACGGTATCGCGCAGGCCGCCGGTGGCATGCACGATCGGGATCGCGCCGTAACGCAGGCTGTACATCTGGTTGAGACCGCACGGTTCGAAGCGCGACGGCATCAGGAAGAAATCCGAGCCCGCCTCGATCCGGTGCGACAGACCCTCGTCATAACCGATCAGGCAGGCAACCCGGCCGGGATGACGGGCGGCCAGCGCCGCCACCGCCGCCTCGATGGTCTTGTCGCCGGTGCCGAGCATGGCCAGCTGACCGCCGCGCGCGACCAGACCGTCGGCGATCTCCAGCACCAGATCGATCCCCTTCTGGTGGGTCATGCGCGCGATCACGCCGAACAGCGGCGCGTCGGCGGCGATCTCCAGCCCCATCTCCTTCTGGAGCGCGCGTTTGCAGCCCTTCCGGGCGGCCGGCGCGCGCGCCGAATATTCGCAGGCCAGGCGCAGGTCCGACGACGGATTCCATTCGCCGGTGTCGATGCCGTTGAGGATGCCGACCAGATCCGCGCGCCGGCTGGTCAGCAAGCCCTGCATGCCCATGCCCAGCGGCTCGCGCTGGATTTCCTCGGCATAGCTCGGCGACACCGTGGTGATGCGGTCGGCGTAGTACAGCCCGGCCTTGAGGAAGGACAGGTTGCCGTAGTACTCGACGCCCTCGATGGAAAAGCTTTCCGGCGGCAGGCCCAGTTCGGCGACCGTCGCCGGCGGGAAGATGCCCTGGTAGGCCAGGTTGTGGATGGTGGTCACGCACGGCGTGGCGCCCCCGGCGAGACGCAGCCAGGCCGGCGCCAGACCGGCCTGCCAGTCATGACAGTGAAGGACGTCGGGCCGCCAGTCGAGCGGCGAGGCGGCCATGGCCAGACGCGCGGCGATCTGGCCGAACACCGCGAAACGCAGCGCGTTGTCGACATGATCAACGCCGTTCTCGTCCTGATACGGCCCACCTGGCCGCTGGAACAGCGCCGGCGCGTCGACCACGTACAGCGGCGTGCCGGCTTCGGGCATGGACGCGGCGAGCAGGCGCGCCTGGTGGCCACCCGGCAGGCCATCGAAAGCGGCGATCTCGGTGGCGTCCGCAAGCTTGTCGAGCACGACCGGATAGCCCGGCAACAGCATCCGGCAATCCACGCCGATTTCACGCAGGGCCGCCGGCAGCGCGCCGGAAACGTCGGCCAGGCCGCCGGTCTTCACCAGCGGCACGGCCTCGGAGGTAACGAACAGGATGTTCATGGGTTCACCTAAAGAAATGTCACGGTGCGTCGATAGACTCGAACTTTAGATAACCATATCGGATTTGACCGGCCATCTGTAGCCCGGCCGGAACAAATCGAACAACCCCATCCGGAGCGTCACACCGTCATGCGTACCAACCTGCCAGTCACCCAGCGGGAATTCCCGATCCCGGATCATTCCGCCATCGTCAGCCGCACCGACGGCAAGGGCAACATCACCTTCGTCAACGACGAATTCGTCGAGCACTCCGGCTTCACCCGCGCGGAACTGCTCGGCCAGCAGCACAGCCTGGTCCGCCATCCGGACATGCCCGAGGAAGCCTTCCGCGATCTCTGGGCCACGCTCCAGGAAGGCCGCGCCTGGACCGGCCTGGTCAAGAACCGGCGCAAGGACGGCGACCACTACTGGGTCAAGGCGACCGCGACGCCGACGCCGGACGGTGGCTTCATGTCGGTGCGGGTGAAGCCGACGCGCGAGGAAGTCGCCGCCGCCGACGCGCTCTACCAGCGCATGCGCGAAAACCCCAGAATCCGTCTGTCCGCCGGGCGCCTGGCGCCGACCGGCCCGGCCGCGCTGGTCCAGCGGCTGCTCGACCTGCGCCTGAGCACCAAACTGTGGCTGTCCACCTTCACCTCGATGTTCGCCATCCTCGCCTGCGTCGGCCTCGGCTGGCTGGCGATCGACGCCGCCGCCGCGCGCCTGCCGGCGGACGCCATCGCCGAACTGTCGCCGTATCGCGCCGGCCTCGGCGCGGTCGCCCTGTTCGCGCTGGTGGCCTGGCCGCTGGTGGCCTGGTTCGTGGTGCGCTCGTTCCAGTTGCCGCTGGAAGCGGCGGTGTCCTCGGCGCGCGCGATCGCCGCCTTCGACCTGTCGAAGCCGGTTTCGCTGGCCGGCCGCGACGAAGTCGGCCAACTGCTCGACCAGTTCGCGATCATGCGCAACAACCTCCAGGAAGGCGCCGCCCTGATCAAGCAAAGCACGCGCCGGCTGGACACCGCCGTGCATCATCTGGCCGATTCCAGCCGCATGGCCGCCAACGCCTCCTCCAACCAGTCGGAAGCGGCCGCCGGCATGGCCGCGGCGGTGGAGGAACTGTCGGTATCGATCGACCAGGTCGGCGAACACGCCAACGAAGCCGACGCGGTCGCCACCGTCTCCGGCGATGCCTCGCGCGAGGGTGGCGAGGTCATCCATCACACCGCCGACGAGATCGGCCGTATCGCCGAATCGGTGAACGGATCGTCGGTGACGCTGCGTGAACTGGAACGCTACGCCGAGGAAATCTCCACCATCGTCGGCACCATCAAGGACATCGCCGATCAGACCAACCTGCTCGCGCTCAACGCCGCCATCGAAGCCGCGCGCGCCGGCGAACAGGGCCGCGGCTTCGCGGTGGTCGCCGACGAAGTGCGCAAACTGGCCGAGCGCACCGGCAAGGCCACCGGCGAAATCACCGGCATGATCGGCAAGGTCCAGGACGGCTCCCGGCGCGCCGTCGCCGACATGGAAGCAAGCGTGCAACGAGTCGCCGACGGCGTGCGCCTGGCCCACCAGGCCGGCGATTCCATCGCCGACATCCGCGCCACCTCGGAAAAGGTCGTGCGCGCGGTCGCCGACATCAACCACGCGCTGCGCGAACAGAGCGTCGCCGCGCGCGAAATCGCGCAGAACGTCGAGCGCGTCGCCCAGATGACCGAACAAGGCTCCGCCGCCAGCGCCCAGGCCTCCAACGTCGCCTCGGAAGTCGCCAACATGGCCGATGAGCTGCGCCGACTGGCGGATTTGTTCAAGATTTGAGCCGGACGGGAAATGGCGGCGGGCATGTCGAAACCACGGCATGCCCGTTTCCGCGCGCCGCTCAACCATTGAGAACGCGCGCGACCTCGGATCGAACAGGAACCTTCGGCAGCGTCGCCGGATACCGGAAATCGAAGGCATCTGGCACTCTCCGACGGGTACGCCGGCGGCTCAGCCGACGGCTTACCGCTGGAGAAAACGCGCCAGGAACGCGCCCCGGTAGTCGCCCGGCAGCCGGATGCGCACCCGATGGCCACTACCGGGCGCGACCGTGACGGCGCCGCCGTGGACGTCGAACAGGGCGTCGAGAACGAACTCGCGGTTGCCGGAGGGATGGATCAGTTCGATCCGGTCGCCGACCGCGAAGCGGTTCTTGACCTCGATTTCCGCGTAGCCGTCGGCATCCAGACCGAGCACGTCGCCGACGTACTGGCTGCGCGCGGATTCGGAATGGCCGCGCAGGTAGTTCTGGTATTCCCGATCCGGGTGGCGCTCGAAAAAACCGGCGGTGTAGCCACGGTTGGCGAGGCCATCGAGACCGCCGAGCAGGCTCGCGTCGAACGGCCGGCCGGCAATGGCGTCGTCGATCGCGCGCCGGTAGCCCTGGGTGGCGCGGGCGACGTAGTAAGGCGATTTGGTGCGGCCCTCGATCTTGAGCGAATCGATGCCGATCGCGGCCAGCCGGGCGACGTGCTCGATGGCGCGCAGATCCTTGGAATTGAGGATGTAGGTGCCGTGCTCGTCCTGCTCGATCGGCATGTGGCTGCCCTGGCGCCGCTCCCGCTCCTCCAGCAGCCAGACGTCGCCTTCCGGACCGACACTGGCGGCGTCGACCTTGAAATCCCAACGGCAGGAATTGGTGCAGGTGCCCTGGTTGGCGTCGCGGTGGTTGAAATAGCCGGACAGCAGGCAGCGGCCGGAATAGGCGACGCACAGCGCGCCATGCACGAACACCTCCAGCTCGGTGTCCGGGCATTCCTGGCGGATTTCGGCGATCTGGTCGAGCGACAGCTCGCGCGACAGGATGATCCGGCGGATGCCGAGCTTGCGCCAGAAGCGCACGGCGGCGTAATTGACGGTATTGGCCTGCACCGACAGGTGGATCGTCATCTCCGGCCAGGTTTCGCGGATCAGGTCGATCAGGCCGGGATCGGCCATGATCAGCGCGTCCGGTTTCAGCGCGACCACCGGCGCCATGTCGGCCAGATAGGTCCGGACCTTGGCGTTGTGCGGATAGAGATTGCTGACCACGTAGAAGCGCCGCCCCAGTGCGTGGGCGGTATCGATGCCGGCGGCAAGCGCCGCTTCGTCGCGGAAGCTGTTGTTGCGCGCGCGCAGGCTGTAGCGCGGCTGGCCGGCATAGACGGCATCGGCGCCATAGGCCAGGGCGGTTTCCAGCATGGCCTGGGAGCCGGCCGGCGCCAGCAGTTCGGGGGACTTCACGCCGGATTACCGGGGTTTGTGGAAGATGTCGCCGACGTGCAGCGGGAAGCTGCCCTGCCGGCGGTCGGCGTAGTAATGCATCAGCGTGCGATGAATGGTGCGGAAGGCCAGCTCGTCCCAGGGAATCTCGTGCTCGGCGAACAGCGCCGCCTCCAGGCTCTCCTCGCCGGGCACGAAATCCAGATGCAACAAACGGGCGCGGAACACCAGATAGACCTGGTTGATGTCGGGCAGGCTGATCATGGTGTACAGCGACAGTTCATCGACGCGCGCGCCGGCTTCCTCCAGGGTTTCGCGGGCCGCGCCCTCGGCGGTGGTCTCGCCGTTTTCCATGAACCCGGCCGGCAGGGTCCACAGGCCACGCTTGGGCTCGATCGCGCGCCGGCACAGCAGGATGCGGTCTTCCCACTCCGGAATGCAGCCGACCACCATCTTCGGGTTGTGATAGTGGATCGCGCCGCAATGCGTGCAGACATGGCGCGGCCGGTTGTCGCCGGCCGGCACCTCGATGCGCACCGGCGCGCCGCAGTGGGTACAGAAATTCATGTTTGACGGAAACGATGGATTGCGCGAAGTTTGCGGCGGCTAGTTTAGAGGCAAACACATGGCGGACGACAAATGGCTGATCGATCTGGGCGAGCGCGTCCGGCGTTCCCGCGACCCACGGGAGTTGCGCGACCTCATCGAGCGACTGGAGGACCATTACGACGCCTTTTCCGGTCCCGGCCAGGAACAGGTCGAGCAATTGCTTGGCGCCGCCCGCGACCGACTGGCGCGGCTGACCGGCTGAACGCCCCGGATCCGCCATGTATCCCCGCTACTACGCGCTGCGCCGCGTCAATCCTTATCGCGGCGTCGTCCAGCATGTCGACATCGGCGACGCCGGCGCTCATACCTACGACGGCGTCACCTGGCACCTGCGCGCCGACGATGGCCATGGCTGGACGCGCCCGGTCGGCGTCTGGGAGGAAGGCGCCGGTCTCAAGCTCGGCCAACCGGGAGGTCTCGGCGACCTGATCGCGGCGCTCGAAACCCGCCCCGCCCTGCCCTTCCCCATTCTCGATACCTGCGAACTCTGGCTGCTGGATCGCGAGAGCGGCCAGCCCCTGGCGCTGATCGATGCCCAGGTCGGCGGCCCGCCGCCGGCCGACCGGATCGACCCGGAATGGCAACCGTTCGTGCTCACCTACACCGCGTTCCGTTCGGAAGCCTTGACCCGGCGCGACGACATCGCCTTCCAGGCCAGCGACTCGCACCGCGATTTCCTCGCCCGCCAGGTCAATCAGGCGGCGCGGCCACATCCGATGGCGCAGTGGTTCACCCGCGGTCAGGACGGCATCGGCCACGCCCGCCCGCAAAGCCTGCGCATTCCCCACGAATGGCGCGAGCGCGAGCTGCCAGCGGCGGCATTCCCGGAACTGCTGGTCCGGGAAAACTGGAATACTCGACTGGAATGCTCGGTTATTAACGATTATCATCGCTGGCTGGCGCCCCTGCTGCTGTCCTGGCCGCGCCTGAGCCCGGAGACCCGCGCGCGCCTGGAGCTGCAAGCCTGCGAGTGGCCGGCCTGGCTGGCCAGGGTGCATCGGCTGCTGCCGGCCAGCCTGCAACCGGAACGCATCCGCGCGGCGCTGGTGGCGGCCCGACTGGAAGAAGCGGCGGGCGCCGGCAACGACTGGATTTCCCCTTGACCGCTTTTTTCTGACTATGCGCCCCTCCCATATCGAAACCATCCTCGACCGCGAATTCACCAGTTGCAGCGCCGGCCAGCACACGCCGGTGATGCTTTGGGGGCCACCCGGGGTCGGCAAGTCCCAGATCATCGCCGGCATCGCCCGCCTGCGCGGCGTGCCGCTGATCGACCTGCGGCTGTCGCAGATGGAGCCCACCGACCTGCGCGGCATCCCGTTCCGCAAGGACGACAACGTCGAATGGTCGGTGCCGGCCATGTTGCCGGACGCCCGCCGCCATGGCCCGGCCGGCATCCTGTTCCTGGACGAAATCAACGCCGCGCCACCCACGGTTTCCGCCGCCGCCTACCAGTTGATCCTGGACCGCCGCCTGGGCGAATACGTGATTCCGGATGGCTGGGCGATCTTCGCCGCCGGCAACCGCCAGGGCGACCGCGGCGTCACCTACGCGATGCCGGCGCCGCTGGCCAACCGCTTCACCCATTACGATGTCGAGCCCAACCTGGACGACTGGATCGGCTGGGCACTGGCCAACGGCATCGACGAGCGCATCCTCGGCTTCCTGCGCTTCCGCCCCGACCTGCTGTTCGATTACGACGCCGCGCACAACCCGGTCGCCTTCCCGAGCCCGCGCTCCTGGGAATACGCGCACCGCGCGCTCGGCAAGTTCGGCGACCGCCCGGACCTGCTCGGCGACGCGTTGCAGGCCTGTGTCGGCCGCGCTTGCGGCGTCGAACTGAAAGCCTTCATCGACAACCTGGAAAACCTGCCCGACATCGACGGCATCCTCGACGGCAGCGTCTCCGACGTACCCAAGGGCATCGACCTGCAATACGGCGTCGCCGCCGCGCTGGTACGGCGCGCCCGGGAAAGCGCCGGCGACGTCGGCAAACTGTCCAACATCCTCCGCTACGCGCGCGGCTACCCGCAACGCGAAATGGGTGTGATGCTGGTCACCGACCTGCACCGCGCGGTCGGCCAACCGTTGTTCCGGGTACCGGAATTCATCGAATGGGCCAACAGCGTCGCCGAACTGATGCTGTACGACTTCAAACCCGTGGAAACGGCGGACAACCGATAACCCCCCCACGACCCACTCCCTACTACCTACTCCCCACTGCCCACTATCCACCTCCATCCCGGCCCCATGGACCTCGCCCAGCTCGAAACCAAGCTCGCCGCCGCGCGCACCCGGCTGATCCTGGAGAAGCCCTTCCTCGGCTCGCTGGTCATGCATCTACCGCTCAAGGCCGCCGACCCGAAATGGTGCAAGACCACGGCCACCGACGCCCGCAACTTCTATTTCAACCCGGATTACATCGCCCGCCTGACCCTGGACGAAACCCAGTTCGTGCTCGCCCACGAGGCCATGCACTGCGCGCTGTCGCACTTCCACCGCCGCAACCATCGCCAGAAACATCGCTGGGACGTGGCCTGCGACTACGCGGTCAACATGATCCTCGACGAGGAACGCATGCGCGGCCCGGACAACGCCCTGATGAACGCCGCCTATCGCGGTCTGACGGCGGAGGAAATCTACCCGGTGCTGCACGAGGATCCGCCCGAGGAAACCCAGGACATGCACCTGTTCGACGACGACAACCCCGATGGCGGCGATGGCGACCCCCGGGAACAGGAGCGCGACGACGGTGGCCAGGGCGGCGAGCACGGCGACCAATCCGACGGCAGCCAATCCGACGACGACGAATCCGGTGACCGCGGCGGCGGTCGTTCCGAGCGGACCGGAGACGACGACGGTCGCCAGCAAGCCGCGCCCAGTCCGGAATCAGCGCCCCCTCCCCCGCCGCGCGACCCGGACAAGCTCGACGAGCAATGGAAGAGCCGACTCGCCGCCGCCGCCCAGGCCGCGCGCCAGGCCGGCAAGCTGTCACCCTCGCTGATGCGCTTCGTCGACAACCTGCTGGCGCCGCAACTGCCTTGGCGCGCGCTGCTGGCCCGCTACATGATGAATGTCGCCCGTGATGACTACAGCTTCCAGCGGCCGTCGCGCCGGGAGGGCGCGGCTTTGATGCCGCGTCTGGCCAGCCAGGGCGTCGACGTCGTCGTCGCGCTCGACACCAGCGGTTCGGTCAGCCGCGACGAACTCCAGGAATTCCTGACCGAAATCGACGCGCTCAAGTCCCAGGTGCGCGCCAACGTCACCCTGCACGCCTGCGACGACAAGCTCGATCCGGCCGGCCCCTGGCATTTCGCGATGTGGGAAAGCCTGAACCTGCCCAACGAAATCGCCGGCGGCGGCGGCACCGATTTCCGGCCGGTATTCGACTGGCTGAACCATACCCAGCAACGTCCCGACCTGCTGGTCTGGTTCACCGACGCCCAGGGTGGCTTCCCTGAACGCGAGCCGGATTTCCCCGTAATCTGGCTGGTCAAGGGCAAGGCCGACGTACCTTTCGGCGTCCGCGTCCAGCTGAACTGAACCGGATTGAACAGGACAAATGATTCTGGTCATGACAACCCATCCGGTTTCATGTCAATGTTCGGCCTATCCGGCGTCATCCTTACGGATGACGCCGGATAGGCCAAAAATATCAGGCCCGGCTGTGCACCGCCGCGCGCTGATGGGCGTTTTTCATGACGCTGTCTGGCATGTCGCGTCGATGGCCTTCCGGCCTAGACGGACATAATCGCAACTTCACTGGAGACATTACGAATGAACATGCAGCGCAGGAACGTACTGAAGGGAGCCGGCGCGGCTGGCGCGGTGA
>DYFK01000004.1:0-26359 GCA_020725265.1 Hydrogenophilus sp.
GGATGAAGTTGGTGGTGCCGTTGATGATGCCGGCCAGCCACTGGATGCGGTTGGCGGAAAGACCCTCGCGCAACGCCTTGATGATCGGGATGCCGCCGGCGACGGCGGCTTCGAAGGCGACCATGACGCCCTTGTTCTGCGCGGCGGCGAAGATTTGGTCGCCATGCACGGCCAGCAAGGCCTTGTTGGCGGTGACCACGTGCTTGCCGTTCTCGATCGCGCGCATGACCAGTTCCAGCGCGGTGGTGTAGCCGCCGATCAGTTCGACGACGATGTCGATGTCCGGATCGTTCACCAGCGCGAAGGCGTCGTCGGTGACGCGCGCCTGGCCGCCGGTGAGTTCGCGCGCGCGCTCGACGTTGCGGTCGGCGACGGCGGTGATGTGGATCGGCCGGCCGGCGCGACGGCTGATTTCTTCCTGGTTGCGGTTGAGCACGGTCCAGGTGCCGCCACCGACGGTACCGATGCCGAGCAGACCAACGTTGATGGGTTTCATTTCAGTAATCCGTCTTTCTTGAACATGTCGCGCAGACCGCGGATGGCCTGGCGGGTGCGCATTTCGTTTTCGATCAGGGAGAAGCGCACGTGATCGTCGCCATAATCGCCGAAGCCGACGCCGGGACTGACCGCGACGCGCGCTTCCGCCAGCAGTTTCTTGGAGAACTCCAGCGACTTCATGTCAGCGTAGGGTTCCGGAATCGGCGTCCACAGGAACATGGTGGCCTTCGGCGCCTCGACCTTCCAGCCCACCTCGTTGAGGCCCTTGACCAGCGCATCGCGCCGCTTGCGGTACATCTCGCAAATCTCCTTGACGCAGTCCTGCGGGCCTTCCAGCGCGGTGATCGCCGCCACCTGGATGGGCGTGAAGGTGCCGTAGTCGTGGTAGCTCTTGATGCGCGCCAGCGCCGCGCACAGGGTCGGGTTGCCCACCATGAAGCCGACCCGCCAGCCCGGCATGTTGTAGCTCTTGGACAGCGTGAAGAACTCCACCGCGACATCCTTGGCGCCCGGCACCTGCATGATCGATGGCGCCCGGTAACCATCGAAGACGATGTCGGCGTAGGCGATGTCGTGCACCACCAGAATGCCGTACTCCTTCGCCATCGCCACCACCTTCTCGAAGAATTCCAGCTCCACGCACTGCGTGGTCGGATTGCTCGGAAAGTTGAGGATCAGCATCTTCGGCTTCGGCCAATGGTTGCGGATGGCCGTTTCCATTTCCTCGAAGAAGTTCACCCCCGGCGTCATCGGGATGTGGCGGATGTCGGCGCCGGCGATCACCGGGCCGTAGATGTGGATCGGGTAGCTGGGGTTCGGCACCAGCACGATGTCGCCGCGATCCAGCGTCGCCAGCGCCAGGTGGGCGATGCCCTCCTTGGAGCCGATGGTGACGATGGCTTCCTTTTCCGGATCGATGTCGACGTCGTAACGGGTCTTGTACCAGTTGCTGATCGCCTTGCGCAGGCGCGGGATGCCCTTGGACACCGAGTAGCGATGGGTATCGCCACGCCGGGCGGTCTCGATCATCTTCTCGACGATATGCGGCGGCGTTGGCTGATCGGGGTTGCCCATGCCAAAGTCGATGATGTCCTCGCCGCGTCGTCGGGCGGCCATTTTCAGATCGCCGGTGATGTTGAAAACGTAGGGCGGAAGACGTTGGATTCTGGGAAACTCGTCCATTGAGAGCGGCTTTGCGGCGGGCGCTGTAAAGCGCGTAATCTTACCCGAGCGCCCATTTCACGGGCAATGCGAAGGACCATCCCGGAATGAAACTGCAACTATCCCGAAGCCCGGAAACCAATCAGATCACCGGCCATGGATCCGGCCACCTGTGGATCAATGGCGTTCGCCACGAAGGCAGCCTGATCGTGCTGCCGGACGAGATCGTGCCGGACTGGGCGACGGATTTCGACAGCCTGACGCCCCGCCATTTCGACACCCTGCTGATGCGCGCGCCGGAAATCGTGCTGCTCGGCGTCGGCGCGCGTGGCCGCTTTCCGTCACCGGCGCTGTACGCCTGCCTGATCCGGGCCGGCATCGGCGTCGAAGCGATGGACACCGCGGCCGCCTGCCGGACCTACAACATCCTGGCCGCCGAAGGCCGGCGCGTCGCCGCCGCATTGATCGTTGCTCCGGGACGCTGACGCGTCCACCGGTCCATCGCTTAGTCCAACCCGCCCTCGCGCAGCTTGTCGCCGTCGCGGATGTACAGGCTGTTGCCGACTACCTCGATGTAGCCAAGATCGGTCAGCTTGTGCAGCAAACGGGAAAAAGTCTCCGGTTTGACGCCGATGCGTGAAGCGATGACCTGCTTGGGCACTTCCAGGTCCACCTTCTGGCGGCCGGTTTCATCGGGATCGGCATGGTCGAGCAGGTATTGCAGCAGGCGGTCGGCGCCTTTCAGAAGCGTCAGCCGGTCGATCTCGTTGACCAGTTTGTGCATGCGCGCGCTCATCGCCGCCAGCAGCCGGAAGCAGCGGTTGGTGTCGACCGCCAGCCATTCCTTGAACACGCGGCCATCGAAGGCGATCAGTCGGGTGGCGGTCTGGGCGGCGCAGTTGACCGGAAAACGGCCCATGAACAGCACCGCCTCGGCGAAGAAGCGGTTCGGACCGATCAGGTCGATCACCTTTTCGTCACCTTGCGGCGAGGCGCGGAACAACCGGACCATGCCTTCCGCGACCCAGTAGAAGGCGTCGGCGGGATCGCCCTGGCTGAACAGGTGTTGGCCGCTGCTCAGCTGCATCGGCTTCGCGTGCGCCACAGCCTCCAGGAATTCGCCGTCATCGAGGCCGGAGAACAGGTAGACCCGGCGCAGCGCGGCCAGGTCCGAGGGCTGGAGTCCGCCGGTCATACCGGCATGATCTCGGAAAAACGCCGGATCGCCGCGAACTCACCGACATCCTTGTCGGGTTGTCGGGTGTCCGGGCGCAACACCGCTCGCAGATGAGCAATGCCGTATTCACGGGCGGCGCGCAGCACCGGCAGGCTGTCGTCGACCAGAAGCGTACGTGCCGGATCGTAGGGTTCGCCACCATTCAAGGCCTGCCAGAACGCGGGGTCTTCCTTGGCATGACCATAGTCATGGGATACGTGCATGGCGTCGAAACGCGTGGAAAGTCCGGTGTTCGCCATTTTCAGACTGAGGCTCTTGCGGTGGGCGTTGGTGACCAGGACGACGCGCTTGCCGATGCGTCGCAGAGCGTCCAGAAATTCGGGAACGTCGGGATGCACGGCGATCAGATGGGCCAGTTCGTGCTTGAGCTGGACGATGTCGAGTTGTAGCTGCTCGGTCCAGTAGTCGACGCAGTACCAGTCCAGCGTGCCGGCCTTGGCGTTGTAACGGCGGAAGCATTCGGCATGCGCCTCGACCGGGTCGAGTCCGTGCATCTCCGCGAACTTCCCGGGAACGTGGACCTGCCAGAAATGGTTGTCGAAATGCAGATCCAGGAGCGTGCCATCCATGTCGAGCAGGACGGTGTCGACGGCATTCCAGTCCAGACCGGCGCCCGGCGTCACAACAGGCCATCCTTGGACAGCCCGCGGCGACGCAGGATGCGACGCAGGATCTGGAGTGCCTCGAGCTGGATCTGGCGCACGCGCTCGCGGGTGACACCCAAGTGCTCGGCCAGTTCCTCCAGGGTCGCCACGTCCTGGTTGTTGAAGCCGAAACGGCGTTCGATCACCCAGCGATGCTTGTCGCCGAGTTCCGCCAGCCATTCCTGGACGTAATGCTCGACCTCCGCGGTTTGCAGCATGTCCTCCGGGCGCTCGGAGTGTTCGTCGGCGATCGCCTCTCCGATCGACAGCGTCGGGTCGATATCGAGTGGCGCGTCGAGCGAGGCGACCCGATCGTTCAGCGCCAGCACCCGGCGCACTTCCTCGACCGGCTTGCCGGTGAGGTGGGCGATTTCCTCGGGACCGGCCTCCGGCACGCCATGCATTTCCAGATGCCGCTGGGCACGCAGGTAGATGTTGAGTTCCTTGATCACGTGCACCGGCAGCCGGATGGTGCGCGACTGGTTCATGATCGCCCGCTCGATGTTCTGACGGATCCACCAGGTGGCATAGGTGGAAAAGCGGAAGCCGCGTTCCGGCTCGAATTTTTCCAGGGCGTGCATCAGACCGAGATTGCCCTCCTCGATCAGATCCAGCAGCGACAGCCCGCGGTTGATGTAGTGCTTGGCGATGTTCACCACCAGACGCAGGTTGTGCTCGATCATCTTCTGGCGCGCGGTGAAATCGCCGGCGCGCACGCGAAAGGCCAGGTCGCGTTCCTCGGTCTGGTTCAACAGGCTTTCACGGCCGATGTCGTTGAGATAGAGCTGGGTGACGTCGGGCAACTCGTCGAATTCATGACTGGTGTCGCCGTGACCGACTTCACGGCCTGGCTCCGATGCCGTTTCGATGTCGGCATCGCCACTGGCGGCCGGTTCCGGCTCGCCCGGTTCAAGAAATTGTTCTTCTCGCATCCTCGCTCTCGATCCGGTCATTCGCTAGCCGCCCTGTCCGGGCAGGAAATTGAGTGGATTCACGGGCTTGCCGTGTTCTCGAATCTCGAAATGCAGCATGACTTTTTCCGCGTCGCTGTCACCCATCTCGGCGATGCGATCACCGAGCTCGACCCGCTGCCCCTCCGACACCAGGATCGCCCGGTTGTGAGCGTAGGCGGAAAGCAGTGTCTTGCCGTGGCGGATGATGATGAGTTTTCCATAGCCCCGCAAGCCGGTACCCGCGTAGGCAACCTCGCCCTCGGCGGCGGCCAGGACCGGTTGTCCAGCCTTTCCGCCAATATCGATGCCCTTGTTGCGCCCCTCGCCGAAACGCGCCAGCAACGGTCCCGTGCTTGGCCAGATCCAGCGTTCGGGCATACCGTCAAAGGCTTCGACGGTCGTCATGGTGGGCTGGGCGGCGACATTCGCCGTCACCTGCGCGGCGGTTGCTGGCAGCGGCTTCTCCTCGATCGCGGGCGGCGGCGCCAGAGCGATGGCGCGGGCGGAGGACGTCGGCGCCATCGGCGGCGTCAGCCGGATCAGATCGCCGGCGCGGATTCGCCCGGGATCGGTGAGCTGGTTCCAGGCCGCCAGCTCACGCGCGTCAAGGTTGTGCAGAAACGCGATCTTGAACAGGGTGTCGCCGGGCAGGATCCGGTAATGGCCCGCCGGCGGCGGACGCGTGGACGCGCGTGGCATCGTGGTCGCCACCGTCACCTCGGTTCGACCGGACAAGGCACGGGAATCGGCGATCGGCGCCGATGGCTGAACGCCGACGCAGCCCGCGAGCAACAGCGCCAGCAGTCCGAGTGGAACCGCCCTCAACGGACGCCAGAGAGCAGCGGCACGAATTTCACCGCCTCCAGCTCTTTCTCGGTGAAGCCGCCCTCCGGCAGCGCCTCGACGACGATCAGTCGCTGGATGTCGCCGGAGCCGACCGGCGCCACCAGACGACAACCGGGCTTCAATTGCTGCTTGAGCGCGTCCGGGATGTAAGGCATCGCGGCCGCGACGACGATGGCATCGAACGGCGCGGCGGCCGGATAGCCCAGACTGCCGTCGACATTCTTCATGACCACGTTGTTGATACGCAGCTGCCGCAATGTCTGGCGCGCCTTGCCGATCAGTTTGGCGATCCGCTCCAGGCTGAGCACCTCCTTGGCCAGCCTGGACAGGACAGCGGCCTGATACCCGCAACCACCGCCGACTTCAAGCACGCGGTCGAGCCGATTTCCGCGACAGGCGAGCTCACAGCTCCGGGCGACGATGTAGGGGCTGGAAATGGTCTGCCCCTGCCCGATCGGCAACGGTGTATCGTCATAGGCCTGATGCTGGATGCTTTCCTCCAGGAAGGGATGACGTGGCACCTCGCTCATGGCGGCGAGCACCATGGGGTCCTGGATACCCTGCTCTCGCAGTCGTTCGAGCATGCGCGCGCGCGCGCGTTGCGAGGTCATGCCGATGCCGTCCAGCGTCATTCGACCAGCCAGTCCTGGATGGTACTCATCTGGCCATAACGGGTCAGGTCGAGCTGAAGCGGAGTGACGGAAACGCAGCCCCGGGCGATCGCGTGAAAATCGGTACCAGGTCCGGCGTCCTGAGCGGCGCCAGCGGCGCCTACCCAGTACATGGTCTGATTACGCGGATTCACTGTCTTCACAGTGTCTTGCGCCTTGTGCCGACGCCCTAGACGGGTAACCTCGACACCGGCGATCCGATCGGCCGGCAGATCGGGTACGTTGACGTTGAGCAGGACATCCCCGGGCAAGGGCTGGCTGGCGGTACGCGCCACCAAGGCAAGGACGAAGTCGGCGGCGGTCTGGAAATTTTCCTGCTGGATATTCGCCAGCGATACGGCGATCGACGGAATTCCGAGCAGAAATCCTTCGGTCGCCGCCGCGACGGTTCCGGAATAGACGGTATCGTCACCCATGTTGGCGCCATGGTTGATGCCGGAAATGACCATGTCCGGCAATTCCGGCAACAGGCCGGTCACGGCCAGGTGCACGCAATCGGTTGGCGTGCCATTGACGTAGTGGAAGCCCGCCGGGGTCTTGCGCACCATGAGAGGACGGTCCAGCGTCAGCGAATTACTGGCGCCGCTGCGGTCGCGCTCCGGCGCGACTACCGTGACGTCATGGCCATGCGAGGATAGTGTCGCGGCAAGGACGGCCAGTCCTGGTGCAAAATAGCCGTCGTCGTTGCTGAGCAGAATTCGCATTCGCCGCGAAGGAGGGAGATAAGAAAATGGTCGGGGCGAGAAGATTCGAACTTCCGACCCCCTGCACCCCATGCAGGTGCGCTACCAGGCTGCGCTACGCCCCGAACGACGCGCATTATAGGGAGGGCCGGGCGCGCGGTAAACAGCCGGTGGAAATAATCCTGGCTGATGGTAGCCGGCCATGCGCGTGGATACCACCCAGTCCGGGTGCGGCTTACGACTTTCCGACGGAAAGCAATTCCAGAATCCCGGCCAGTTCGCGCTTGATCTCGGCCGGTGACAGCACCGGCGCCACCACGGCTGGCTCCTGTTCATCCGGGTTTCGTTCCTCCGCCTCGCCCGCCTCCAGCAACAAACGGTTGCGCGCGCCGCTGATGGTGAACCCCTGTTCGTAGAGCAATTCACGGATGCGCCGAATCAGCATGACCTCGTGATGCTGGTAATAGCGCCGGTTGCCGCGCCGCTTGATCGGCTTGAGTACGGTGAACTCCTGCTCCCAGTAACGCAACACATGTGGTTTGACACCACACAACTCACCAACCTCGCCAATGGTGAAATAGCGTTTCGGCGGGATCGGTGGGAGTTCAGAGCTGGGCGGATGTTCCGACATTCGCTTCTTCCACCATGGCCTTGAGTTTTTGGCTGGCGTGGAACGTGACGACCCGGCGCGCCGTAATCGGCATTTCCTCGCCGGTTTTCGGATTGCGGCCCGGGCGCTGCGGTTTTTCCCGGAGCTGGAAATTACCGAAGCCCGAGAGCTTCACACTGTCCCCTTTTTCCAGCGCGGTGCGCACCTCCTCGAAGAAGGTTTCCACCATATCCTTGGCCTCGCGTTTGTTGAGACCGACTTTTTCAAACAGAAGATTGGCGAGTTCGGCTTTAGTCAGGGTCATACCGAAAAATAAACTCCAGGGTGGTGCCCGCCGAGCGTTCGATGACCGGTCAGACCGTCAGTTACGCAGGGTGGCCTTATATTTGTTAGCAAGCAGAGCGACTACCTCGGCGACCGTCGAATCGATTTCGGATTCTGTAAGCGTTTTCTCAGTATGTTGTAACAACATATTGAAAGCAAGGCTTTTTTTCCCGGATTCCACCCCTTCTCCCTGATACAGGTCGAAGCAGGAAATCCTGGCCAGAAACGTCGGCTTGGAAGCCATCACGGCATCGAGCATGTCGCCGACCGCGGTGCCGGCGTCGACCACCATGGCGATGTCCCGGCGGACAGCGGGGAAACGTGGCAACGCCCGATAACGAGGACAATGTCCCCGGACCAGCACCTCCAGATCGAGTTCGGCCACGACCGGCGCGCGCGCCAGCCCATATTTGAGCGCGAGACGCGGATGCAGCGCGCCGAGCCACCCGGCCGGCTCGCCATCGATCAGCACCTGGGCGCTCTGCCCCGGGTGCAAAGCGGGATGTTCCGCCCGCCGCAATGTCAACTCTCGTGGCCGGGCCAGTGACTCGATATCGGCTCGCAGGTCGAAGAAATCGACCACGCGCGCCGGCTCACCCCACTGTTCGGGGTGCACCGGACCGTAAGCCAGCACGGCCAGACGGGTGGGCTGGCCATCCGCCTCGCTGGACAGAAATGCGCGACCGACTTCGAACGCCTTGAGCCGCTCCTGACCGTGATTGAGGTTGTGACGCAGGGTTTGCACCAGGCCCCCGATCAGTCCGCCTCGCATGACGCCCAACTGGCTGGCAATCGGGTTGAGCAATGGCAGGACAGCACCCTCGTTCCGGAAATCCCGGTCCAGCTCCTCGGGAACGAAACTGTAGGTGACCACTTCCTGGTAGCCACGCGCAGCCATCGCCTGCTTCAGCATCAGGGGACTCCGCGCGCCCTCGGGTACCGGCAGCATGACGTGGGCGCCACGCAATGGCGTGGCCGGAATCGCGTCGTAGCCATGGATCCGTGCAATTTCCTCGATCAGGTCGATTTCACGCACGAGATCGAAACGATGCGACGGCGCGGTCACCCGATAGGCATCGCCGTCCGCCACGCAGACCATACCCAGCCGTTCGAGCATGGCGATCATGGCGGCGTCGTCGAGATCGAAGCCAAGGATGCGCCGGGCACGCGCCGGACGGAACGGAATGTCGGCGCGCGCCGGCGCGCCGGCGCCAACCGCAACCACCGGACCAGCGCGGCCACCGCAAATCTCCAGGATCAAACGCGTGGCCCGCTCGATCGCCCGGCGCGGCAGTTCCGGGTCGACACCGCGTTCGAAGCGGTGCGCGGAATCGGTGCTAAGACCATGACGGCGCGCCCTGCCGACGATCGCGTCCGGACTGAAATGAGCGGCTTCCAGGAACAGGTCGCGGCTGTCGTTGCCTACCGCGCTACCCAGCCCGCCCATGATGCCGGCCAGCGCGAGCGGGCCGGTGTCGTCGGCGATCACGAGTTCGTCACTGTCCAGACGGACTTCCTGCTCGTTGAGCAGTTTCACGGCCTCGCCGGCACGGGCCATGCGCGCGCGCACCGGGCCTCGCAGCCTCGACAGATCGAAGGCGTGCATCGGCTGACCGAGTTCCAGCAATACATAGTTGGTAACGTCGACCACCGGATGAATCGGGCGCAGGCCCGAGCGCTCCAGCCTCCGGACCATCCAGACCGGCGTCCTGGCGCTCGTGTCGATGTCGCGGATCACCCGGCCGTGATAGGCGGGACAGGCAGCGGTGTCGCTGATTTCCACCGGATGAACGTCGGCGATGTCGGCCGGCACCGGCGCGTACTCGATGTCGGCCATCGGCAGGCTGGTCAGCGCGGCGGTCTCCCGGGCCAGCCCAAGCAGGGACAGGCAATCACCGCGATTGGGCGTGAGTTTGAGCGTGATCAGGCGGTCGTCGAGGTCCAGCCAGTCACGCAGATCGGCGCCGACCGGCGCGTCGGCCGGCAATTCCAGAATACCGTCGGCGGCATCGGCGACCCCAAGTTCCCTGGCCGAACAGAGCATGCCGAAAGATTCAACACCGCGCACCTTGGCCTGCCGGATCGCGAAATCGCCGGGCAGGGTCGCGCCAACCAGCGCGCAAGCGGTCTTCAGGCCGGCGCGGGCATTGATTGCGCCGCAGACAATGGTAAGCGGCTCATCACCGCCGGTGGCGACCTGACACACTTGCAGGCGATCGGCGTTGGGATGCTTCTCCGCCTTCAGGATTTCGGCGACGACGACCCCTGAGAACACCGGCGCGACCGCTTCGATGGCCTCGACCTCGAGGCCGGCCATGGTCAGCAGATGGCCGAGTTGCTGGGTGTTCAGGTCGGGATCGACCAGGCTGCGCAGCCAGGCTTCGGAAAATTGCATGGCGAGGATTCCGTCGGTTCAGGTTGGAATGCGGACGTGTCGGATCAGGCGAACTGTTTCAGGAATCGCAGATCGTTCTCGAAAAACAGGCGCAGGTCATCAACACCGTAGCGGAGCATGGCCAGGCGTTCCACGCCAAGGCCGAAGGCGAACCCCTGAAAGCGCTCGGCGTCGATACCGACATGGCCGAACACGTTGGGGTGCACCATGCCGCAACCGAGCACTTCCAGCCAGCCGGTTTGCGAACAGACCCGACAGCCGGCGCCCTCGCAGATGACGCATCCGATATCCATCTCGGCGGAGGGCTCGGTGAACGGGAAGAACGATGGCCGGAAACGCACCGGCAGGTTGTCACGTTCGAAGAAACGGCCCATGAAATCGGCCAGCACACCTTTCAGATCGGCGAACGAAGCGCTTTCATCGACCCACAAACCCTCGACCTGATGAAACATCGGTGTATGCGTGACGTCGGAATCGCAACGATAGACCCGGCCTGGCGCGATGATGCGGATCGGCGGCGGATGGCCCTGCATGAAATGCACCTGCACCGGCGAGGTATGCGTGCGCAGCAAACGGCCACCATCCAGGTAAAAGGTATCGTGCATGGCGCGCGCCGGATGATTGTCCGGGATGTTCAGCGCGGTGAAATTGTAAAAATCGGTCTCGATTTCCGGGCCGTCGGCGACGACGAAACCGATCGAGGCAAAAAGCTGCTCGATCCGCGCCAGCGTACGCGTCACCGGATGCAGGCCTCCGGGCGGCTCGCCGCGCCCGGGCAGGGTCACATCAAGCGATTCGGCGGCGAGCTGGCGAGCCAGCTCGGCATTCTGTATGGCCTCGCGTCGTTCGCGCAGCAGACCCTCGATGTGATCCTTGAGCTGGTTGACGCGCGCGCCCATGGCCTTGCGCTCCTCGACCGGCAACGCGCCCAGGCTCTTCATCCGCTCGGTCACGGCGCCACTCTTGCCCAGATATCGCGCCTTGACCTGATCGAGCACCGGCAACGTCGACACGGCGGCGAAATCGCGCTCGGCATCCTTGAGAATTTCGTCGAGATTCATGCTACAACTCGTTGTTCTAAATAGAAAAGGGAGGCCCTCGCAGGCCTCCCCTCTAGCGCTTGGCCAGCGAGCTTACGCGGCCAGGCTGGCCTTGGCCTGTTCGGCGATCCTGGCGAAGGCAGGCTGATCGAAAACCGCCATGTCGGCGAGCACCTTGCGGTCGATCTCGATATTGGCCTTCTTCAAGCCGTTCATGAACACGCTGTAAGTCATGTCCATGCCCATCGCCCGCACGGCGGCGTTGATCCGGGCGATCCAGAGCTGGCGGAACTGGCGCTTGCGCTGACGGCGGTCGCGATAGGCATATTGCCCGGCCTTCATGACCGCTTCATTGGCGACCCGGAATACATTCTTGCGACGGCCACGGAACCCCTTGGCGGCGTCGAGGACTTTCTTGTGACTGGCGCGGGCGGTAACGCCACGTTTGACGCGAGGCATGTTCGATCTCCTTTACGCGTACGGCATCATGTCACGGACGTGACCGACGTCGGAGGGGTTGACTTCGGACATACCACGCAGCTGGCGCTTCCGCTTGGTGGTCTTCTTGGTGAGGATATGGCGCATGTACGCCGACGAGCGCTTGATACTGCCGCTTCCGCGCACGCGGAAGCGCTTGGCGGCGCCGCTCTTGGTTTTCATCTTGGGCATTTGGGCTCCAATTTCTGGGTGCCGTCGGGCGGTTCCCTCCGGGAACGCTTGACCAGCCAGACGGCACTTGTCGACACCGGTTTTTTTCGAGGCCGGCGACCGCCTCGGGTAACGCTGGATTCCCGCCTAGGCGGGATGAGCCGGCCACTGCCGGATCACTTTTTCTTCTTCGGGGCCAGAACCATGATCATCTGGCGGCCTTCGAGTTTCGGAAACTGCTCGACCACGCCGAGATCAATCAGATCAGCCTCGACCCGCTTGAGCAACTCCAGACCAAACTCCTGATGGGCCATTTCGCGCCCGCGAAAACGCAACGTGATCTTCGCCTTGTCGCCCTCGCCGAGAAAACGGATCAGGTTACGCAGCTTGACCTGATAGTCGTTCTCGTCGGTGCCCGGCCGAAACTTGACTTCCTTGACCTGGATCTGCTTTTGCTTGAGCTTGGCCTCGTGTTGCCGCTTGCTCTCCTGATACTTGAATTTGCCGTAATCCATGATGCGGCAAACCGGAGGCTCGGCCTGAGGCGCGATCTCCACCAGGTCCAGCTCGGCCTCTTCGGCCTTGGCCAACGCTTCGCGCAGACTGACGATACCCAGCTGCTCGCTCTCCACACCCACCAGTCGGATCGGCGACACATCGATTTCGCCGTTGATCCGGGGTTCCTTGTCCTGTGCTATCTCAAGCCCCTTGAAAAAACGAGGAGCCGACCAGCTTCGTCGGCTCCTCAGGTTATCCTCACTTGCCCCCTCGCAGCAGGCTGACGAACGCGTCCAAGTCCATCTGGCCGAGATCCTCGCCACCGCGTTTGCGCACCGCCACCTTGTTTTCCTGGCGTTCCTTGTCGCCGAGAATCAACTGGAACGGTACGCGCTGCATCGAGTGCTCGCGGATTTTATAGGTGATCTTCTCGTTTCTCAAGTCGGAAACGACGCGGACGCCTTGTTTTTTAAGGTATTGCGTGACTTCGCGCGCATAGTCGGCCTGGCCGTCGGTGATGTTCATCACCACCGCCTGCACCGGCGCCAGCCACACCGGGAAGTTGCCGGCGTAATGCTCGATGAGGATGCCGACGAAACGCTCCAGCGAACCGAACAGCGCGCGGTGCAGCATCACCGGCCGCTTGTGGCTGTTGTCGGCGGCGACATAATGGATGTCGAAGCGCTCCGGCAGGTTCATGTCCACCTGCAACGTGCCGCACTGCCAGTCGCGACCGATGGCGTCGCGCAGCACGAACTCCAGTTTCGGACCATAGAACGCGCCCTCGCCGGGGAACAACGTGTAGGGCATGTTCATGTGATCGAGCGCGCTGGACAAGGCGCCTTCCAGCTTGTCCCAGACCTCGTCGGAGCCGATGCGGTTGTCTGGCCGGGTGGACAGCTTGATGCGCACGTCCTCGAAGCCGAAGTCCTTGTAGATGTCGAGGATCAGCGCGACGACGTCCTTGCACTCCTGCTCCATCTGTTCCTCGGTGCAGAAAATGTGCGCGTCGTCCTGGGTGAAATGGCGCACGCGCAGCAGGCCGTGCAGCGCGCCCGAGGGCTCGTAGCGATGCACCTTGCCGAATTCGGCCATGCGGATGGGCAGGTCGCGGTAGCTCTTGATGCCCTGCGCGTACATCGAAACCGCGCCGGGGCAGTTCATCGGCTTCAGCGCGAACACGCGCTCGTCCTCGGTCTGCGTGGTGAACATGTGCTCGCGGTAGTTGAACCAGTGCCCGGATATCTCCCACAGGCCGCGGTCCATCACGTCCGGCGTGTTGACTTCCTCGTAGCCGGCCTCGACCTGGCGGCGGCGCATGTAGTTGATCAGGTCCTGGAACAGGCTCCAGCCCTTGGCGTGCCAGAACACCGCGCCCGGCGCGTTGTCCTGGAAGTGGAACAGGTCGAGCTGCTGGCCGAGCTTGCGGTGGTCGCGTTTCTCGGCTTCTTCCAGACGATGCAGATAGGCGGCCAGATCATCCTTGTTCGCCCAGGCGGTGCCGTAGATGCGCTGCAACATCTCGTTCTTCGAGTCGCCGCGCCAGTAGGCGCCGGCCAGCTTCATCAGCTTGAACACCTTGAGCTTGCCGGTGGAGGGCACGTGCGGGCCGCGGCACAGGTCGACGAAATCGCCCTCGCGGTACAGCGAGATGGTCTGGCCGGCGGGAATGGCTGCGATGAGTTCGGCCTTGTAGTGCTCGCCGATCGATTTGAAGAACGCCACCGCCTGGTCGCGATCCCACTCCTCGCGGCTGACCGGGATGTCCTTCTTCGCCAGTTCCGCCATGCGCTTCTCGATCGCCACCAGATCTTCCGGCGTGAACGGACGCTTGTAGGAAAAATCGTAGTAGAAGCCGTCGTCGATCACCGGGCCGATGGTCACCTGCGCGTCCGGGAACAGCTCCTTCACCGCGTAGGCCAGCAGGTGCGCGGTGGAATGGCGGATCAGATCGAGGCCTTCGGCGTCCTTGTCGGTGACGATTGCGAGCCGGACGTCGCGGTCGATGCGGTATGAGGTATCCACCAGTTCGCCATCCACCTTGCCGGCGAGCGCAGCCTTGGCCAGGCCGGGGCCGATGCTGGCCGCGACCTCGGCTACGGTTACCGGGTGGTCGAAGGCTCGTTGCGAACCGTCGGGCAAGGTGATCTGAGGCATGGCGCGCTCCGGAAATCGTTCGATACGTGCTGCGATGTCGTGCGGGGCAAAAAAAAAGTGCGGGCAGGCCGCACTTTTCTTCAGGTCAAGACAAGATAAGGCTCAGGCCGCCGGCCGGTTCCGCTGGATCGTGCGAGTTCGAAAAACCGTCATCTTGAAATTCCTGTGTGTTGGTAGGCGCGATTGGACTCGAACCAACGACCCCCACCATGTCAAGGTGGTGCTCTAACCAGCTGAGCTACGCGCCTAAGGTCGGGGCGCATTCTAATCGAACCCCATCGCCAAGATCAACGAGGTTTTTTCCGGATCGCGGCCGGGAAGGTTAATATTTTGGGCTTCGTCGAAAACGAGCCCGTCCATGCCCCGCAAGATTCTCGTCACCTCCGCGCTGCCCTACGCCAACGGCGCCATCCATCTCGGCCATCTCGTGGAATACATCCAGACCGACATCTGGGCACGCTTCCAGCGCATGCGCGGCCATCAGTGCGTCTACGTGTGCGCCGATGACACCCATGGCACGCCGATCATGCTGCGCGCGGAGAAGGAGGGCATCACCCCGGAGCAACTGATCGACCGGGTCTGGCACGAGCACAAACGTGATTTCGATGGCTTCCACGTCGAATTCGACAACTACCACACCACCCATTCCGACGAGACCCGCCATTACGCCGACACCATCTACACGCGGCTGAAGGATGCCGGGCTGATCGAGGTGCGCGCCATCGAGCAGTTCTACGATCCGGTCAAGGAAATGTTCCTGCCGGACCGCTTCATCAAGGGCGAATGCCCGAAGTGCCACGCCAAGGATCAATACGGCGACAACTGCGAGGTCTGCGGCGCCGCCTACCAGCCCACCGACCTGATCGAACCGTATTCGGCCGTATCCGGCGCCAAACCGGTGCGCAGGACTTCGGACCACCACTTCTTCCGGCTGTCCGACCCACGCTGCGCGGATTTCCTGAAGGACTGGATCGGCACGCCCGGCCATGTCCAGAACGAAGCCGCGAACAAGCTCGGCGAGTGGTTGCAAGCCGGCCTGTCGGACTGGGACATCTCGCGCGACGCACCCTACTTCGGTTTCGAGATTCCCGGCGAGGATGGCCAAGGCACGGGCAAGTACTACTACGTCTGGCTGGACGCGCCGATCGGCTACATGGGCAGCTTCCGCGACTACTGCGACAGGCATGGCCTGGACTTCGACGAATACTGGGCGCCCGACGCACAGGCCGAGGTGTATCACTTCATCGGCAAGGACATCCTCTATTTCCACGCGCTGTTCTGGCCGGCGGAACTGCACCACGCCGGCTTCCGCACGCCCAGCGGCGTGTTCTGCCACGGCTTTTTGACGGTCAACGGCACCAAGATGTCGAAGTCGCGCGGCACCTTCATCACCGCCGAAAGCTACCTGCGCCATCTCGATCCGCAATGGCTGCGCTATTACTTCGCCGCCAAGCTCAACGGCACGATGGAGGACATCGACCTCAACCTGGAAGACTTCGCCGCGCGCGTCAACAGCGACCTGGTCGGCAAGTACGTCAACATCGCCAGCCGCTGCGCGGGCTTCATCAGCAAGCGTTTCGGCGGTCGTCTCGGCGCCGTTGATCGCGCCGCCACGGTGGAATTCGAGAGCGCCTTCGCCGAAGGTGCCATCGCGCAAAGCTACGAGGCGCGCGACTACGGCCGCGCGCTGCGCGAAATCATGCGCCTGGCTGATCTGGCCAACGGCTACATCGCCGACAGGAAACCCTGGGAAATGGCCAAGCAGGATGGCCGCGAAGCCGAACTGCACGAGGTCTGCTCCACCGCGCTGACGCTGTTCCGCGACCTGACGCTGTACCTGAAACCGGTGCTGCCGAAACTCGCGGAACAGGTGGAAGCCTTCCTGAACATCCCGCCGCTGACCTGGACGGACGTCTGGGCGCCGCTGCCGGCCAGCCACGCGATCAACGAGTATCAGCACCTGATGACCCGCATCGACCCCAAGAAGATCGACGCCATGGTCGAGGAAAACCGCCAGAGCATGGTGCCGCCGCCGGAACCGGCACCCGTCCGCCATGCCGAGCGTCAGCAGCACGAAGCCCAGGCGGAAGCGGCAAGCGCGTCGCCGGCGTACATCGGCATCGACGATTTCAGCAAGGTCGACCTGCGCGTCGCCCGCATCGCCTCGGCCTCCCACGTCGAGGGCGCCGACAAGCTGCTGAAGCTGACGCTCGACCTCGGCAGCGAGACGCGTACCGTGTTCGCCGGCATCAAGGCCGCCTACCCGCCGGAAACGCTGGTCGGCCGGCTCACCGTGATGGTCGCCAACCTGGCGCCGCGCAAGATGAAATTCGGCTTGAGCGAAGGCATGGTGCTGGCCGCCAGCGACGAGCGCGGCGGCCCCTTCCTGCTGGCGCCGGACAACGGCGCCCAGCCGGGCATGCGCATCAAGTGAGCGTCACCCGGCATCTGCGCGTCCGGGGCCGCGTCCAGGGCGTCTATTACCGGGAGTCGATGCGGCTGGAAGCCGACCGCCTGAGCGTGACCGGCTGGGTGCGCAACCGTCGCGATGGCGACGTCGAGGCGGTGCTCCAGGGCGAGGCGGAAGCCGTCGCCGCGCTGATTGACTGGGCCCGGCACGGCCCGCCGGCGGCGCGGGTCGACGCGGTCGAGGTCAGCGATCACCCCACCCTGGCCGACGCCACCGCGTTCGAACGTCGCGCCACCGAATGAGCCGGCGCCGGCGCGATATCGTAGTAATTTCATCAACTTTACAGCCGTCGAGCGCCTGCCTATCCTGAGGCACCGCGTTCGCCGCCCCGATCATGTCCATCTCCATCAAGAACCCCGAAGAAATCGAACAAATGCGCATCGCCGGCCGACTGGCCGGGGAAGTGCTCGACTACATCACGCCGTTCGTCAAACCCGGTGTCACAACCGGCGAGCTGGACCGGCTCTGCCACGACTACATGGTCGACGCGCAGGGCTGCGTGCCGGCGCCGCTGAACTACGCCCCGCCCGGCCACGTCCCTTATCCGAAATCGATCTGCGCCTCGGTCAACCATCAGGTCTGTCACGGCGTGCCCGGCGACCGCAAGCTGAAATCCGGCGATGTCGTCAATCTCGACATCACGGTCATCAAGAACGGCTGGCACGGCGATACCTCGCGCATGTTCTATGTTGGCGAACCGGGCATCCAGGCGCGTCGCCTCACCGAAATCACCTACGAATGCATGTGGAAGGGCATCGCCGTGGTGCGTCCCGGCACTCATCTGGGTGACATCGGCGCGGCCATCCAGAAGCACGCGGAACAGAACGGCTACACCGTCGTGCGCGAGTTCTGCGGACACGGCATTGGCCGCAAGTTCCACGAGGAGCCACAGGTGTTGCATTACGGCAAGGCCGGCACCGGTCCGGTCCTGCAACCGGGCATGACCTTCACCATCGAGCCGATGATCAACGCCGGCCGACGCGACATCCGCATGCTCGGCGACGGCTGGACGGTGGTGACCAAGGACCACTCGCTGTCGGCGCAGTGGGAACACACCGTGCTGGTCACCGAGGCCGGTTACGAAGTGCTCACGCAGTCCGCTGGCGCGCCCGCCCTGCCCCTGTTCCTGAGCGAAAAAGCGGCGGCATGAGTCTGCCATGAGCTTGCCGTTCGCGCGCGTCGCCGCCTGGCGTGACGCGCTCGCCGAAGCCCGTGCCGGACTGTTCCGGGATTACCTGGCGCGCCCGGCCGCCGGCCGCCTGCTCGCCGGCTTGTCGCGACAGGTCGACCGGACCCTGGCGGAAATCTGGGCCGCGCATGCGCCGCCGGCGCGCGCCAGCCTGATCGCGGTTGGCGGCTATGGCCGCGGCGAGCTCTATCCGCACTCCGACGTCGACGTCCTGTTCCTGCTCGATGACGCGTTGCCCGCCAGTGAACATGCCCGCTTCGAACCCCTGATCGCCCTGCTCTGGGATGTCGGCCTGCCCATCGGCCACAGCGTCCGCACCTTGTCCGAATGTGTCGCCGAGGCCGCGCGCGACATCACCATCCGGACCAATCTGCTGGAAGCGCGCTGGCTGGCCGGCAGCCGCGCCTTGCCGCGCCACTTGCAAGTCGAACTGACGGCGGCGACCGACCCCGCGGCGTTCTTCGAGGCGAAAGCGCTGGAACAGAAAGCCCGGCATGGCCGCCACAACGACGTCGCCCTGCTGCTCGAACCCAATCTTAAGGAAAGCCCGGGCGGCCTGCGCGACGTCCAGACCCTGATCTGGACCGCGCGCGCCGCCGGTCTCGGCGACAGCATCCCGGCGCTGGCGCGCGCCGGCCTGCTCAACGCCGAGGAGGCCCGCGCCGCCAGCGCCGACCTGCGCCTGCTCGCGCATCTGCGCATCCGCCTGCACCTGCTCGCCAACCGGCGCGAGGACCGCCTGCTGTTCGAATTCCAGGAACGCATCGCGCGCGACCTCGGTCTCGCCGGCCAGGGCCCGCGCCGCGCTTCGGAACGGCTGATGCAGCGCTATTACCAGACCGCCCGCCACATCCGGCTGATCAACGAACTGGGACTCGGCGAACTGCGCACCCGCTTGCTGCCACTGCCAGCACCACGCGCGCTGGCCGGCGTCGATGGCTTCCGCGCGTGCGGCAAACTGCTCGACGCGGAGGAAGACCTACTCGAACGCCGTCCAGACCTGCTGCTGGAGACCTTCCTGGTGCTGGCGCGCGAGCCGGACGTGAACGGCTGCACGCCACGCCTGTTGCGCGCGCTGTCGCGCGCGGGACGCGGCATCGACAGCCGTTTCCGGCGCGACCCCGACAATCAGCGGCGATTCCTGGAACTGCTGCGCCAGCCGCGCGGCGTCACCCTGACCTTGCGGCTGATGCACCGGCTCGGCATCCTCGGCCGCTACCTGCCGCTGTTCGGCCGGATCACCGGCCAGATGCAGCATGACCAGTTCCATATCCATCCGGTCGACGAACACATCCTGATGGTGCTGCGCAACCTGCGCCGCCTGGCGGTGCCGGAACTGGCCCATGAATTTCCGCTGGCCCATCGTCTGATGCGCGAGTTCGATCGCCAGGATCTGCTGCTGTTGGCCGCGCTGTTCCACGACATCGCCAAGGGCCGTGGTGGCGACCATTCCAGCCTGGGCGCGCGCGATGCCCGCCATTTCTGCCGCCGCCACGGCCTGCCACGCGCCGATGCCGAACTGGTCGCCTGGCTGGTGGCCGAGCACCTGAGTCTGTCGCAGACCGCGCAGAAACAGGACATCTCCGATCCCGACGTGATCGCCGGCTTCGCCCACCGCTGCGGCGACATCCGTCGTCTCACCGCGCTTTACCTGCTGACCGTCGCCGACATCCGCGGCACCAGCCCCAAGGTCTGGAACGCCTGGAAGGACAAGCTCACCCGCGAACTCTATCTGGCCACCCGCGGGCTGCTCGAAGGCGACACGCCACGCGTGGACCGCGTCGAGGAAAAGAAGGAACAGGCACGCGCGCAGTTGCGTCTGTATGGCTTTCGCGAACAAGCCGAGCGGGTGCTTTGGGAACGTCTCGACGACGTCTATTTCCTGCGCCAGGACGCCCGCGACATCGCCTGGCAGACGCGTCGGCTGCTACCGGTCCTGGAACGCGAACCCTTGGTCGTGCGCGCCCGTCTGGCACCGGTCGGAGAAGGCGTCGAGGCCCTGGTTTTCGCGCCCGGCGAGAAGGCGTTGTTCGCGCGCATCTGCGCGTTCTTCGCGCGCATCGGCTACAACATTCTGTCGGCGCGCGTCCACACCACCCGCGACGGTCACGCGCTCGACAGCTTCTACGCAGTCGATCGTGAGCACCCGCGTGTCGCCTACCGTGATTTCCTGAATTACATCGAGCACGAACTGACCGCGGAACTGCTCGCCGATCCGAGCCGCCCGCTAGACATTCCGGAGGCGGGCCGCCTACCGCGCCGGCTGAAGGCATTTCCGCTGGAACCGGAAATCGGCCTGGCGGCGAGCGATAGCCCACGCGATTACACGCTGACCCTGACCGCGGGTGACCGCCCCGGCCTGCTCGCGCGGGTCGCCGAAGTGCTCTGCCGGCACGACATCAGCGTACTCGGGGCACGCATCAACACCCTGGGCGACCGTGTCGAGGACGTTTTCGTGCTGCGCGGTGAATCGCTCGCCAACACCGGCAGCCGGATCGCGCTCGAACAGGATCTGCTGGCGGTGCTGCGCATCCGCGCCTGACTCCGGCGTCGATCAGGCCGGAGGCGACGCCTCGCCCCGTTCCAACCGATACAGCCAGGCCAGCAGCTCGGCGACCGCGACATACAGCTCGGGAGGAATGCGCTCGTCCATGTCCACCTGCATGAGCAACGACAACAACTCCGGCGACTCGTGCACATAGACACCGGCGGCGCGCGCGCGCTCGATGATCTCCTCGGCAATCAGGCCACGTCCCTTGGCGACGACGCGCGGCGCGCCATCGCCCGGATCGTAGGACAGGGCCACTGCCTCGGCGCGCTGGTCAGTCGTCACGACCGGACTCCACGGCCAGCGACACCGGCTTCAGACCGGCGGCCTCCAGCCCCTTGACCAGATCGGGCAAGGCCACGCGCATGGCCTCCCGGGTCGGTTCCTCGGTGGCCGCCAGACGCAGTCGCACACGCTCGCCAGCCAGCCCCAGATGGACATGCACCGAGCCCAGGCGCGGCAACGACAATTTCAGCTCGGTCGACCAATCGGAATCGTCCTCGCCATCGGCGCCGCCCTCGCCCCCCTCGGCATGCTCGCGGATCAACCATTCCATGGCCTGACCGGGCCAGGCCAGGCCCTGCCAGAAGAACGGCTGACCTTCCAGCATCAGCAACTGGCGTCCGGCCAGACGCGCGGCCTCCTCGGGCATGCCACCGAGTTCGGCCAGCCTCGCGCCGGCCGTTTCCGCGCGCGCCAGGCGCGCCTGCGGCTCGCGCAGGATGGCGTCGAGCGGGCTCGCGCCCCGGCTCCAGCGCGCCAGATGGGATTCGTAGAACAGACCGCTTTCGCCGACCACCCGCGACAGACGCGCCGGCAAAGCGGCACGGGCCGGGTCGCTGGTCTCGGCCAGACGGGCGGCATCGAGGGTGGCGCGCGTCGACAACGTCGCGCGCGCCGCCTCCACCGCCTGTCCGAGCAAGCCGCTGTTGACACCCGGCGGCGGCGCGGCATTGGCGCGGGCGGCGGCGCCGTAACCTTGCAGCAGCGTCTCGCTGGCAATGACGTTGGCGCGGACCTGGGCGCTGGCGGCGGCGATCTGTCCCGGCCCCGGTTGGTTTTGTGACTGGGACGTCGCCGCCGACGAGGTAACCCCCGGCGACGGCATGGCGGGCGCGCGCGTGGCCGGCGCGGCCGCCAGGTCCGGTCGTGACATGGCATGGGCAATACCAGCCGCGAGCGCACTTCCGGCCGAAGCCAGCGGTGGATTCGCCATGGCCACCGGCGCTGGCCCTGGCGCCACCGGAACCGCGGCGCCTGGCACCGGGCCGGGAACCACGATGGGCAAGCCTCGAGTGGGCATGGGTGTTGGCGTGGGCGTGGGCGTGGGCGTGGCCGTGGACGCGGCCGTCACCACCATCCTGGTTCCCACCGGGGGTTGCGTGGCCGCGCCGGCCGCCGTGGGCATGACGGTCGCGGACGCCGGCGCGGGGTTGCCCGCCGCGCCGGGAACCGGATTGCCAACCGGATTCGTCGGTCCAGCGGCCTGCGCCATGCGCATGAGCGCGCCGACCTGCTGGGCGGCCTGGGACAGGCTGACCGGTTGCGCGGAAGACGTGGCCTGATGGAGCAGGAATGTCGGGCGTGGCCCGGCGTGCAGGAAGGTCAGGCGCACACTGTCACCGGAGCGCGCCTCACGCGGCATGGCCATGTCCAACCGGCGATCGGCGACCTGGACGAGATGGCGGCCATTGCCCAGCGCATCCAATACCTTGCCTTCGTATACCTGGCCAGGCTTGAACGGCAAACCCTCGCCAGTCGCCGGACGCGCCGCCGATTGGCCGCGCACCAGCGCCAGCAGCAATTCCGGCAGCGCCGCCAGATTCATCCGCCACTCCCGTACAGGGCAACGATCAGTTCCGCTTCACTCCGGGAAATCCCCAGCAACGCGACCAGTTCATCGGCACCGGCGCCCGCCCTGGCCATGCGTGCCGCCTCGGCGTGCGTACTTTCCGCCGGCTCCTCGACGCCGCCCGCCGGCGCGCGTGCTTCGAGCGCATCCAGGCGCGCCCTGACCGCGGCCAGCTCGGCCTCCAGCGCCTCGACGCGCGCGCGCGCGACCCGGCCGCCGGCGTCCCGCCGCCGCGAAAACAGCAACACCTCGAACAGATAGACCACCGTCGCCAGCACGATGGCGATCAGCAGTTCTCGTCCGGTGAAGGTCAAACTATCCAGCATGGCGGCAGGGTCGGAATGGTTGGGGGATGTTTCCGGTTTCGGCGCGGGGTCGCATTACTTTAGCGCGAACGCCACCCACGCCGCTGGCGATGGTCATTCACGCGGGAAGCCGGGTCTCGGATCGAAACCGGAAATCACACCCAGTTGTTCGTACAGCGCGCGCTCGGCCTCGCTCGACTCGGCCGGCACGACCACGCGCAGCTCGACATGAAAATCGCCGGCGTTATCGGCCACAGGCATGCCACGCCCGGCCAGACGCAATTTCTGGCCGCTCCGGGCGCCCGCCGGAACCCGCACGCGAACGTTGCCGCCGGGAGTCGGCACCAGCAAGGTCGCGCCGAGCACGGCCTCCCAAGGCGTGATCGGGGTATCCAGATGGATGTCCGCGCCCTCCAGGCGATACACCGGATGCGGCGATAACCGGATGCGCAGGAGCAGGTCGCCGGGCGCCCCCCCGTCCGACGACGGCGCGCCCTTGCCCGCCAGGCGCAACCGTTTGTCTGGCAGGGTACCGGGTGGAATCCGCAGCCTGACGCTACCGTTGGCATGTGTATCGATGCGCTTCTCGACCCCGTGAAAAGCTTCCTCCAAGGTCAATTCCAACCCCATCTCGACATCCCGTCCCGGCGTCGGCGGACGCCCACGCGAATAGCTGGCGCCAGCCCGGCCGGCGCCGAACAGCTGCGAGAACAGGTCCGAAAAATCCATACCGGAAAAATCGGTGCCACGACCGGAACCGCCCGCCCAGCCCGGAGGTGGGCGGAAATCCTGGCCGGACTGATGGTGACCAAGTCGATCGTAGGCCACGCGCTTGTCCGGGTCGCCCAGGATGTCGCGTGCCTCGTTGATCTCCTTGATTCTTTCCTCGGCACCGGCCTCGCGCGATACGTCGGGGTGGTATTTGCGCGCCAGCCGGCGGTAAGCCTTGTTGATTTCTTCCCGGGAGGCATCGCGGGCGACGCCGAGAATGGCGTAATAGTCCTTGTATTTCATGGTCGGGCGCGGACGCGAAAATGCGAAAACCCACCGAAGATGAGGGGACTGACAAGATTCCGCAAGACTTGACGAATCGCCCCGGGTTTCACGTGCTATGATGCCGGACCCTTTTTGGAATCCATCGGCAAAATGAGCGAGCGTCAGAACCTACAAGACCAGTTTCTCAACACCCTGCGCAAGGAGCACGTGCATTGTTCGGTGTTCCTGGTCAACGGTATCAAGCTGGTTGGCAAGATCGAGTCCTTCGATCAATACATGGTTCTGCTGCGTGGCAACGATCAGGCGGTACAGGCGATATTCAAGCATGCCATCTCCACCATCTCGCCGGCCAAGCAGATCAACCTGGCGCCGCGCGAGGCTCCGCCCCGCCAGCCCGCCGGCGACTGATCCGCCTCCTGAACGACAAATGCAACGGCCCGCTGAAAGCGGGCCGTTCGCTTTGGGCGCCGGCGGGCCGGCCGAGGCCGGTCCGCCCCAGCGTCACTTCTTGCCGGGCAGCTTGAACGTGCTCTTCACCAGCACATCCACCTTCGCCTGTGGCGCGTGACACTGCACGCAGTTGTAGCGCCCCATGTAGAGCTGGCCACGCTTGACGTTGACGTAGTGGCTGCGCGGCGCCGGCACCGGCATGCCGGGTTCGATCTTCGTGCCGATCAGATCCGGCTGAACGTGGCAGTCCTTGCACAAGTTGGATTCACGGGTGATCGGCAGCATGTCGTTGACATGGTGCGAGATCATCGGCGGCGCCGTGTGATAGGACGTGGCGAGCAACTCGTTGGAACCGGGATCGCCATCGTTGTAGGTGATCAGGTCGGGATCCGGGACATCATAGACACTGGTCTTGGACAGGCCCAGGGCGTCATCGGGGATGGCCTGGTCGTCCACCGCGGACACGGACACGGACAGGATGGAAGCCAGGGCCAGGCTCAACACTACTCTCTTCCTCATTTCGTCCTCCTTTGAACGGCAATGGTGTCCGCCTGCGCGTTATGGCCGCGGATCAAGGGTTTCAAATCAAACATCAGGCTACCTTCGGGGCAAATCGGGGTGCAGCGGCCGCAATTGCTGCATTCGCCGGAATACACGAGGCCACGTTCCTCCAGTTTCTTCAGATTGAGCACCTGTGGTTCGGGGCAGACCTTGGCGCACTCACCGCAATGCGTGCAGGTGTTCTTGTCGAAACGCACGCGCAACTGCGCGGTCTTGCCCAGCAGGCCGTAGAACGCGCCGAGTGGACAGAGATGGCCACACCAGCCGTGCTTGAGGATCAGCAGGTCGAACAGGAAGATCGCCAGCAAGGCGGTGAAACCCATGCCCAGACCGAAAATGATCTCGCGGTGCGCCATGCCGATCGGGCTGACCCACTCGAACGCCGCCAGGCCAGTGATGACCGTGATCACCAGCGTCGCCACCAGCACGAAATAGCGCAGGCTCCGGCTCAGATGGAAGATCGGCTTGATGTCGAGCCGGTTGCGTAACCAGCCGGCGGCGTCGGTGACCACATTCACCGGACATACCCAGGCGCAGAACATGCGTCCGCCGATCAGCAGATAGATGCTCAGCACGATGGCGGCCCCGATCAGGACCTCCTGACTCAGCACATGGCCGGTCAGGAAGATTTGCAACGCGGCGAACGGATCCGCGAGCGGAATCAGACCGATGAATTCGGAGGCCGACAGGTTGCCGGCGAGCAGCGGCGTGTCCTTGGCCACGTGCCAACCCCAGTGCGCGCTACCGAAGAACAGCAGCAGAATGCCGAACTGGCTGACGCGGCGCAGGATGATGTAGCGCCAGGCCCACAGGCCGGTTGGCATCGGATGCGTCTCGGGCGTGCTCATAGATCACCCGTGTTGAGGTAATCGAGCCCCCCCGCTGGCTCCTTCTTGCCGGCGGCGGGCGCGGCGGCATCCGGCGCGACCTTGTATTCCTGCGTGATCTCGGTGTCGAAGGTCCAGCCCAGGCGGTAGTGCTCGCCGATCCTGCCCTGCACCAGTTTGTGCGGCAGGATGCGGATGGCCGATTCCTCGGTCGGACAAGCCTTTTCGCAGATGCCGCAGCCGGTGCAGGCATCGGAATGCACCAGCGGCACGAACATGGCGTGCTTGGAAAGCTGGCGCGGATGCGTCTCCAGCGTGATCGCCTTGCCCTTGAGTGGACATTCGCGGTGGCAGATCTCGCAACGCAGCCCCTTCCAGGACAAACAGTTCTCGATATCGATCACCGCCAGCCCCATGCGCGCGTCCTCGATGCGCTTGAGCTCTGTCGACAGCGCGCCGGTCGGACAGGCCTTCATGCACGGGATGTCCGGGCACATGACGCAGGGGCCGGTGCGCGGTTCGAAATAGGGCGTGCCGATCGGCAGATCGCCACCGGCCGGCGCCAGCTTGAGGATCAGCGGTGGGCAATCGATGACGCACTGGCCGCACTTGATGCAGGCCGCGTTGAAATCGTTCTCCGTCAGCGCGCCAGGCGGACGCAACGCGTAGGGATGCGCGCGCGCCTCCTGGCGCAGCAGGTGATCCCACAGCAGGCCGCCGGTGCCGGCCAGGGCGGCGCCCTGGGCCATCCTGACCAGGAAATCGCGGCGGGAAACGTTGGATTCGGACATGGTCG
>DYFK01000004.1:26459-203151 GCA_020725265.1 Hydrogenophilus sp.
GGGAAACGTTGGATTCGGACATGGTCGTCGGTGGGTCGCTGGTAGCCTGTGGCTGGTGGCTCGTAGCTTGGGGTCGCGCCCGCGGCGCGGCCCTTCAGCGACTCGCTACTCGCCACTTGCCACTTGCCACTTGTTCATCACGCCTTGTAGATCTTCACCGAACACTTCTTGAAATCGGTCTCTTTCGAGATCGGGCAGGTAGCGTCCAGCGTGACCTTGTTGATCAGCACGCCCTCGTCGAACCAGGGTACGTACACCATGCCGCGCGGCATGCGGTTACGGCCACCGGTTTCCAGGCGCACCTTGACCTTGCCGCGACGGGATTCGACCCAGACCAGATCATTGCGCTTGAGCCCCTTCGCTTCCGCGTCCTTGGGATGGATCCAGCACACCGCCGACGGCACCGCGCGATGCAGTTCCGGCACGCGCCGGGTCATGGTGCCGGAGTGCCAGTGTTCGAGCACGCGGCCGGTGCATAGCCACAAGTCGTAATTGGCATCCGGCTTTTCCACCGGCGAGACGTAGGGCCAGAAGAAGATCTTGGCCTTGCCGGCAAGCGGCACCGGTTTGGGGTCGGTGACGCCGTCCAGGTTGCCGGTGGGAATGGCCTTGGCGAAGTCACCGTAGAAGTTGAAGCCCTCGCCCTTCTTGACGTACGGGTCGTATTGCTCGTTGAAGCGCCACTTGGTCTCCACCCACTTGCCACCCTTCTGCACCACCGGCCAACGCAGACCACGCACCTTGTCGTCGTGATAAACGTCGAACGGCGCGAGATCGTGGGCCTTGCCCATGCCGAACTGGCGGTATTCCTCGAACAACGCCTTTTCCGGGAACCAGCCGTCGCCGAGCAGTTCGGCGATGTGGTTGCCGCGCCCCTTGGCGATGCGGTCCGGCCACTTCACCTTCTTGTTCTCCGGCGTGGCGAACAGCACTTCGTACAGGGTGGATTCCGGGCTGTACCCCATCTTCACCGCCTCATCGAGCACGCTCGGCAGTTTGCCGTCCGGGAAGCCCTCGGCCTTGAGGCCGGGCATCGGCTGCTCGCCCCAGACATCCTTCAGTTTGAAGCGCTTGGCCAGCTCCAGCATCATCCACAGATCGCCGCGCGCCTGTCCCGGCGGTTTGATCTGCTGGCGCCAGACCTGGGTGCGCCGCTCGGCGTTGCCGTAGGCGCCCCACTTCTCGTTGATCATCGCCGCCGGCAGCACCAGATCGGCGACCTTGGCGGATACGCCCGGATAGGCATCGCTGACGACGATGAAGTTGTTCATCTCGCGCGCGGCCTTGATCCAGTGATTGGCGTTGGCGGTGTTCTGCCAGGGGTTGTTGACCTGCACCCAGTTGAACAGGATCTGGCCGTCCTCCAGGTCGCGCATGATCTTGACGAAGTGGCTGCCCACCTTCGGGTTGATCGTATTGGCCGGCAGTTTCCAGAGCTTTTCGGTTAGATCGCGGTGCTTCTTGATGTCCACCACCATGTCGGCGGGCAGGCGGTGCGCGAAGGTGCCGACCTCGCGCGCGGTGCCACAGGCGGAAGGCTGGCCGGTCAGCGAGAAGGCACCGTCGCCCGGCTTGGACATGCGGCCGGTCATCAGGTGGTTCATATAGCACTGCTCGTTGACCCAGGTGCCGCGCTGGTGCTGGTTGAAACCCATGGTCCAGTACGACACGATCTTGCGCTTGCGGTCGCAGTACATGTCCGCGAGTTGTTGCAGCTTGGCCTTGAAGTCCTCGATCGACTCGTCCGGATCACCCTTGGCGACTTCCGCGACGAAGTCCAGCGTGTACGGCTCCAGCGCCGCCTTGAAGTCATCGAAACTGATATGCCAGTGGCGCACCGGCGTGCCGATGTTCTTCTGCGCCACCACCTCGCCTTCCTTGCGACGCTGCGCGATGGCTTCCCACTTGTCGATGACGTGCGACTGCTCGTTCTTGACGATCTCCATCTCGGCGGCGGTGTGGAACTTCTCCGCGTTGGCCGGGCGGAAGCCGTAGCCGATGTCGGTGACGCCGGTGGCGAAGATGGTGTGCTTCCTGACGAAATCCCAGTCGAGCACGTCGCGCTTGACGATCTCGCGGGCGATGTAGTTCTGGATGGCCAGATCGCCGCTCGGGCTGAAGATGATCTCCAGGTCGGCGATGTCGGACGACATATTGCCGTACACCGACAGGTTCACCACCTTCATCGGCTTGTGCGTGAGGCGGCGGTTGGTGATGCGCGACCACAGGATCGGGTGCATCTCGGCCATGTTGGCGCCCCATAGCACGGCGGTATCGGTGTGCTCGATGTCGTCGTAGTTGCCGGGCGGCTCGTCGATACCGAAGGTACGCATGAACGCGGCCACGGCGGAGGCCATGCAGTGGCGCGCGTTGGGATCGATGTTGTTGGAGCGGAAGCCGGCCTTCATCAGCTTGGCGGCGGCGTAGCCCTCATGAATGGTGTATTGGCCGGAACCGAAGATGGAAATGCCGTGCGGACCCTTTTCCTTCATCGCCCAGCGCATCTTCTCTTCCAGGATGTCCAGCGCCTGTTCCCAGGAAATCGGCGTGAACTTGCCCTTCTTGTCGAACTTGCCGTTGGTCATGCGCAGCAGCGGCTGGGTCAGACGATCCTGGCCATAGTTGATCTTGCCGTTGAAATAGCCCTTGACGCAGTTCAGGCCCTTGTTGACGGGCGCGTCCGGATCACCCTTGGTGGCGACGATGCGGCCGTCCTTGGTGGCCACCATGATGCCGCAGCCAGTGCCGCAGAAACGGCAGACCGACTTGTCCCACTGCCAGCCCGCTTCCGAAGCCTTGACCGCGGCCTCGACCTGTTCGGACATCGACATGCCAACCGTGGCGGCGGTCGCCCCGGCAACGCTGGTCTTCAGAAAATCACGACGCGAAAGTCCCATCTCAGCCTCCTAGACTCGATCAACTGTTCAGATACGCGGGCACAACGCAGGAATCGAAGCCTTCCTTGTCATCCTGGAGTTCCGCCGGCAAAGCTTCATAACTGCGTTCATCCTCGGCGATGTAGTGGTAGACCATCTCCGCCATGACCACGCCGGGCAACGCCTTGATGCGCTTGACGCCCTCGATCTCGGCGTGGATGTCAGCCGCCTCCTGCACCGCGACAATGCGTCCGAGATCGGCATCGACCTGATGCACCTCAACGCCATCCAGCGCGTTCAGCTCCGCCACCACCTGCTCCCGCCGATCCGGTTTCGCCACCACCAAAATGCCTGAGAGATTCACGATCACACTCCTCGCTGGTTCACGGAGCAAATCCTGACAAGCACGTCCTTTAATTACTTTGACAATGGTCAAGTTTGCCCGGGGGGTGCCGATGTCCTAATTCGGACCCTAAACAAAAAGGAGACCCGCTTGATCCTCGAAACCCGTCACGCGATCGATGAAATCCTGTCCCGACAACCGTTGTTTCGCGGTCTGTCCGCCAACGAACTGGCACAGATCTCCGCCGGCAGCCGGGAATTCCGGGTCGGCAAGAACGAAATGCTGTTCCACAAGGGGGATGCGCCGGAAGGCATGCACGTCGTCGTGATGGGACAGATCAAGCTGTCCCTGCCATCCGCCCAAGGCACCGAAAAGGTCGTGCACATGTGCGGTCCCGGCCACACTTTCGGCGAAGCCGTGGTCTTCCTGGAACGGCCCTACCCGGTCAATGCCCAGGCCACCGCCGACAGCATCGTGCTGCTGGTCTCCCGGCGCGTGCTCGTCGACAGCCTGGACAGCAACAGCATGCTCTGTCGCAAGATGCTTGCCAGCCTGTCCACGCGCCTGCACGAACTGCTCGGCGACATGGAAACCTGCATGCTGCGTGGCAGCGTCCAGCGCGTGGTGTGTTTCCTGATCCAGTCCGAACCCCCCGGTGACGAACCCGGCTTCAGCCTCAGCCTGCCGGTGAGCAAGCAAACCATCGCCTCCCGCCTCAACCTGGCGCCGGAAACGTTCTCGCGGGTGCTCGGGGAATTATCGGAAAAAGGCCTGATTCAGGTACGCGGACGCACGATCACCGTACCCGACCGGCGCGCGCTCCGGGAATTCACGGCCTGAAGAGGAATCGACGCGGGCATCCGTTCAGCCTGAATAATCGACTGGATAGCCGAAGCCAGAAACACCAACGGTAGGGTTCAACCAGGAGCACGGGGAGCGTGTTTGATGCACCCGCGGGCATTTGACGCGCGACGAATGGAATTTACCGGTGCTTCGCGCCTTTATCGCGTGACGTTCACGAGGAGTACCGGGTTGGACATGCGACTTGTATCCCGATCACATGGATGGGTCATCAGCAAGTAGGGGCCATCCGGCCCAATCTCTTCTTGAACGACTCTCCAGCCCAGAGCCTTATAGAACCGCACCGCGTTGACATTCGCCTTGACGCATTTGAGAGTCGGCGGCTCAGAGAAATACTTGGCGCAGCTGGTCAGCAACGCCCTGCCCACCCCCCTTCGTGTAGCCGATGGATGAACAAACAGGTTATGCACGAAGCTGTCTGGCTCCCAAATTGATGCAAAACCAAGAATATTTCCGTCGACCACGGCGACCAAGATTCTTTCGCCTTCCGTGTGCGCATCGAAATCACTGGCTTGATGTGAGTTGATGGCATTCCATGTGAATGTGGCGTTTCGAGACGCAACGTACAAACCACGAAGAGCTTCGCGATCACTTTCCTCGAATTCACGAACGTGAATGTTCATTTATGTGCCTGGGATCCACGGGGGAGCGAGCGCATGGCCAAGGATCTCACTGAATATGTTTGGCGCGATATGAATACAGCGTGCCGGGGAGCAAAGGAATTTTTCCTTGCCGTTCCGCGCCCCTGGTCAAGAAAGAAATCTGGATTGATGACGGGCTGGATTCCAGCCGCGCGGAATGGCGTGGGAATGAAGATCTGGCAGGGACTGGGCAAGTGGCGCGGTCGTGGTTTTCAGGTCAGCGCGTCGCAAGTCCCCGTCGCAAGTCCTGCTTGAGGTCTTCCGGGTGTTCCAGGCCCACGGCGACGCGCACCAGGCCGTCGCCGATCCCGGCGGCGGCGCGTTGCTCCGGAGTCATGCGGCTGTGGGTGGTGGAGGCTGGGTGGGTGATGGTGGTGCGGGTGTCGCCCAGGTTGGCGGTGATGGACAGCAGCCGGGTGGCGTCGATCAGCCGCCAGGCGGCATCGCGGCCGCCGGCGACTTCAAAGGCGACGATGCCGCCGCCGTTCGATTGCTGGGCCATGGCCAGGGCGTGCTGGGGGTGCGAGGGCAGGCCGGGATAGAACACGCGGCTCACGCCGGGCTGGCATTCCAGCCAGGTGGCCAGTTCCAGGGCATGGTCGGCATGGGCGCGCATGCGCGGGCCCAGGGTTTCCAGACCCTTGAGCAATACCCAGGCATTGAATGCCGACAATGTGGGGCCGGCGGTGCGCAGGAAGGTGTAGACGCCCTCCATGAGCGCGCGCGCGCCCAGCACCGCACCGCCCAGCACCCTGCCCTGCCCGTCCAGATATTTGGTGGCGGAGTGGATGACCAGATCGGCGCCGAACTTCAGGGGTTGCTGCAGGATCGGCGTGCAAAAGCAGTTGTCGACCGCCAGCCAGGCGCCGTGCCGGTGGGCGATGTCGGCCAGGGCGCGCAGGTCACTGATTTCCGTAAGCGGGTTGGACGGCGATTCGACGAAGAACAGCCGGGTGTTCGGCCGGGTCGCGGCTTCCCACTCGGCCGGATCGGTTGGCGAGACGAAGGTGGTTTCCACGCCGAAGCGGCCGAGGATGTTCTGGAACAACTGGACGGTGGAACCGAAGATCGAGCGCGAGGCGACGATGTGTTCGCCGGAGCGCATCAGGCCCATGACCGTGGCCAGGATGGCGGCCATGCCGCTGGCGAAGGCGACGCAGCGCTCGGCGCCCTCCAGCGCGGCCAGGCGTTCCTCGAACATGGCCACGGTGGGATTGGTGAAGCGGGCGTAGATGTTGCCGGGCTGTTCACCGGAGAAACGGGCGGCGGCCTCGGCGGCGCTACCGAAGACGAAGCTGGAGGTCAGGAACATCGCCTCGGAATGTTCCTGGAACTGGCTGCGCCGCGTGCCCGCGCGCACCGCCAGGGTTTCCGGACGCAGGCCGGCGATGTCGGCGGAATCGCGGTCGTCCGGTCCGTTCATACCGAAGCCAGGTTGAGATTCATCTGACGCGTGGCCGGCGCCGGCGTGGTCGGAATCTCGCCGTTGCGCTGACCTTCCAGGCGGGCGAGGTAATCCTCGGTGACATCACCGGTGACGTAGCAGCCGTCGAAGCAGGATGCGTCGAAACGCTCGATGGCCGGGTTGACCGAGCGGATCGCCGCGATCAGGTCGGGAAGGTCCTGATAAATCACCGCGTCGGCGCCGATCTCGGTGGCGATTTCCTCGTCGGTACGGCCGTTGGCGAGCAGTTCGTCGCGGGTCGGCATGTCGATGCCGTAGACATTCGGGAAGCGCACAGGTGGGCTGGCCGAGGCGAAATACACGGCGTTGGCGCCGGCATCGCGCGCCATCTGGATGATTTCCCGGCTGGTGGTCCCGCGCACGATGGAGTCGTCCACCAGCAGCACGTTCTTGCCCTTGAATTCGAGCGGCATGGCGTTGAGCTTCTGGCGCACCGATTTCTTGCGCGTGGCCTGGCCGGGCATGATGAAGGTGCGGCCGATGTAGCGGTTCTTGATGAAGCCCTCGCGGTAATCCAGCCCGAGCCTGAAGGCCAGTTGCAACGCCGACGGCCGGCTGGTGTCCGGAATCGGGATGACGGTGTCGATGTTCAGATGGCTGAATTCGCGCCGGACTTTCTCGGCCAGGTATTCGCCCATGCGCAGCCGGCTTTCGTAGATCGAGGTGCCATCCATGACCGAATCGGGGCGGGCGAAGTAGACGTACTCGAAGATGCACGGCGTGAACTGTTGCGGCTCCGCGCACATCTGGTCGAGCAATTCGCCGGCCTGGGTGATCAGCACGGCTTCACCGGGACGTACGTCGCGCAGGACCTGATAACCCATGGCCTCGATGGCCACGCTCTCGGAGGCGATGATCCACTCCGGGCCGGACTCGCCATCCATGTGGCCGATGGTCAGCGGCCGGATGCCGTTGGGATCGCGGAAAGCCAGCAGGCCGAAGCCGGCGACCATGGCGACCACCGCGTAGGCGCCCTTGCAGCGACGATGCACGCCGGAGACGGCGGCGAACACGTCGGCGGCGGTCAGACGGTGACCATGCACGGCTTCCTGCAACTCGTGCGCGAGCACGTTGAGCAGGACCTCGGAATCGGAACCGGTGTTGACGTGACGGAGATCATCGACGAACAGTTCGTGCAACAGGCTTTCGGTATTGGTCAGGTTGCCGTTGTGGCCAAGCACGATACCGAACGGCGAGTTCACGTAGAACGGCTGCGCCTCGGCCGGACTGGAAGCGGAGCCGGCGGTCGGATAGCGGACATGGGCGATGCCGACATTGCCGATCAGGTTGCGCATGTCGCGAGTGCGGAAGACGTCGCGGACCATGCCCAGGCTCTTGTGCATGTGGAACATGCTGCCATCCATGGTGACGATGCCGGCGGCATCCTGGCCGCGATGTTGCAGCAATTGCAAGCCGTCATAGAGCAACTGGTTGACGGGCTGGCTGGAGTGGATGCCGACGATGCCGCACATACGGAAGCCTCGATCAGGAACGCGGGGCCGCCGGCGCGACGCGCGGCAATCCCGCACAGGCGGGTTGGTGGAAAGGGATGGACGCGATCATGAGCCAATCAATACCGAGGAAAAACCCTTGGCCTTGAGGCTGGCCTGGATTTCCTGGGCGCGCGCGTGTTCGGCAACGGGTCCGACGCGGACCCGATACTGGCCATTGGTTTCGACCAGGACCGCGTTGAAACCGGCGGCGATCGCCTTGTCCCGCAGGGCGCGGGCGTTGTCGCCACTGCTGAAGGCGCCGAGCTGGAGAAAATAGCCGCGCGCGGTCAGATTGCTTTCGATCCGGCTTGGCGCGGTGGCCAGGCGGGTGGCCTCCGGCGCCAGTGGCGCCGCCACCGGCCTGGGCGGATCCGGCGGCCTCGACGGTTCCCGGGGTTTCGGCGTTTCGGCGACCTTCACGGGCGGCGCGGGCCGGGGTGTCTCGCGCGGCGGAACCTTCGCCGAGCCGACCGACCGGGTCTCGGCTCCGCCATCCTCGGGGACGACGCTGGCCGCCGGTTGAGGCTGGGTCGGCTCCGCGGCGACCGGTGGCGGTTCCGGTGGCAACGTCGCTTCGGGCGCCAGCTCCGGCGCGCCGGATCGCTGCGCGCCTTCGTCGAACGGCGTGTCTCGCGACGGAATGCGGATTTCGACATCCGGCCCCAATGGCTTGGGTTCCGGATCGAACAGCATCGGCAACACCAGGAAGGCGGTCAGGGCGATGGCGATGGCGCCGACCAGTCGGCGGCGCGCGCGGCGGCGCAATGCCATCTGCTCCTGGGTTACGCTGATGTCAGCCATGATGAGGCGTCGGAGGGAAACCGGAATTTGTCGCGGGCGCGGCGCGGAGTCGGGATGCGTGCAGGGCCATGACCTCGGCGACGGTGTGGAAGGAACCGAAGGCGAGGATTGTATCAGCCGGTTCCGCCTGCCGGCACGCGTTCATCCATGCCGTCGGGACATCTTCGTGACAGGCGTGCGGCAAGCCGAGCCGGGCCAGTCGCGCGGCCAGTTCGGTGGCCGGCAGTCCGCGCGCGCCGGACAGGCCGGCCAGATGCCAGAAATCGATCCGCCCGGCCACCGCTTCAACCACGCGTTCGACATCCTTGTCGGCCAGCATCGCGAATACCGCGACGATCCGCCCGGTGGGCGGGAGGTCGGCCAGATTGGCCGCCAGCGCGCGCGCGGCGTGTGGATTGTGGGCAACGTCGAGCACCCGCAGCGGCGCTTGGCCGATGACCTGGAAACGGCCGGGCTGGCGGGCGCTGGCCAAGCCGGCGCGCAGCGCGGTCATGCTCACCGGCAGACGGTCGCGCAGGCTCCAGAGCGCGGCGATGGCGCTGGCGGCGTTGCCGAACTGATGGGCGCCGGCCATGGCCGGCCGGGGCAGCGCGGGGAAACGGGCATCAGCGACCTGGCAGACCCAGCCATCGTCATCCGGCCGATAGCGGATCTCGTGGTCGATCCGCAAAACGAGCGCGCCCAGTCTAACGGCGTGTTCGAGCAGGCTGGCGGGTGGATGCGGATCGCCGCAGATAGCCGGCCGGCCGGCGCGAAAAATCCCGGCTTTTTCGTAGCCGATGGCCTCGCGGGTATCACCGAGAAATTGCTGATGATCGAGATCGACGCTGGCGACCACCGCGCAATCGGCATCCCAGACATTGACGGCGTCCAGGCGTCCTCCCATGCCGACTTCCAGCACCACGACATCGGGCCGCGCGCGCTGGAACAACCACATCGCCGCCAGCGTGCCCTGCTCGAAATAGGTCAGCGCGATTTCGCCACCGGGGCCGAGCCGGGCGTTCTCGACCTCGTCCAGCGCCGCCACCAGTTCGGCATCCGGGCATTCCGCGCCATCGATGCGCACGCGCTCGTTGTAGCGCAGCAGGTGCGGCGAGCCGTAGCAGCCGACCCGATAGCCGGCGGCGATCAGCACGGCTTCCAGATAAGCGCAGACCGACCCCTTGCCGTTGGTGCCTCCGACCACGATGACCGGGAAAGCCGGCGTCAGCCCGAGTCGGTCGCGCACCGCCGCGACCCGGTCGAGACCGAGCACGATGGCTTCGCGATTGCGCTGTTCGAGCCGGTCCAGCCAGGCCGCGAGCGGTTCCGGCGCGGTCACGGAAGCGGTCAGGCCGCCTTGTTCATCAACTGCGCGCACAACCGCGCCAGCGTCGCCTTCATCTCGCGGCGGTCGACGATCAGATCGATGGCGCCATGTTCGAGCAGGAATTCGGAGCGCTGGAATCCTTCCGGCAGGGTCTCGCGCACGGTCTGTTCGATCACGCGCGGGCCGGCGAAACCGATCAGGGCCTTGGGCTCGGCGACGATGATGTCGCCGAGCATGGCGAAGCTGGCGGATACGCCACCCATGGTCGGATCGGTCAGCACCGAGATGAACGGCACCCGGTTGGCGGACAGATGCGTCAGCGCCGCCGAGGTCTTGGCCATCTGCATCAGCGAGGTCAGGCCCTCCTGCATGCGCGCGCCGCCGCTGGCGGAAAAACAGACGAACGGCTTCTTGCCGCGGATCGAAGCCTCGACCCCGCGCACGAAACGCTCGCCGACCACCGAGCCCATGGAACCGCCCATGTAACGGAACTCGAACGCGGCCGCCGTCATCGGTTGGCCGAGTACCTGCCCTTCCATGACCACCAGCGCGTCCTGCTCGCCGGTATCCCGGCCGGCGTCGGCCAGGCGATCGGTATAGCGGCGGCTGTCCTTGAACTTGAGGAAATCCATGGGCAGAACGTTGGCGCCGATTTCGTTGCGGCCATCGGCGTCGAGCAGCAGATCGAGCCGCTTGCGGGCGCCGACGCGATGATGGTGGCCGCAATGTGGACAAACGTGCTGGTTGCTTTCGAGGTCGGCCGCGTAGAGCACGGCGTCGCAACTCGGGCATTTGCTCCACAGTCCCTCGGGCACGACTTTCTTGGCCGATTCGCGGCGCTGAATCTTGGGCGGAATGAGTTTCTGGAACCAGCTCATGATCGCTTCCTTATCGGTCCAGGGCGGCGCGTACGCCGGCCACGAAATTCCTGACGTTGTCGAGCATCGACTCGGGCGCGGATTGCTCGATTTCGCGCACGATGCGGCTGCCGATGACGACGGCGTCGGCCACGTCGGCAACCTTGCGCGCGGTCTCGGCGTCACTGATGCCGAAACCGACCCCGACCGGCAGGCCGGCACTGGCGCGGATCATGCCGACCCGCGCGGCCACCTCGTCCAGATCCAGGTTGGCGGCGCCGGTGACGCCCTTGAGCGAGACGTAATAGACGAAACCACGCGCCTGCCGGGTGATCGCGGCGACCCGCGCCTCCGGCGTGGTCGGCGCCAGCAGGTAGATGTTGTCCAGCCCGGCCGCCGCGCATCGGGCGGCGAACTCGTCCGATTCCTCGGGCGGGTAATCGACGGTCAGCACGCCATCAACCCCGGCCGCCTTTGCGGCGGCGCAGAAGGCGTCCCAGCCCATCGCCTCGATCGGATTGGCGTAGCCCATCAGCACCACCGGAGTGGTCGCGTCGGTTTGGCGGAATTCGGCGGTCATCGCCAGCACATCCTTGAGGCCGACTCGGTGCTTCAGCGCCCGTTCCGAACTGCGCTGAATGGTTGGGCCATCGGCCATCGGATCGGAAAACGGCACGCCCAGTTCGAGGATGTCGGCGCCACCGGCAACCAGCGCGCGCATCAGCGGCACGGTCCGGTCCGGCGCCGGATCGCCGGCGGTGATGAATGGAATCAGGGCCTTGCGGTTGGCCGACTTGAGCGTGGAGAAAGTGGAAGCGATACGCGACATGTCAGAGCTCGATGCCCGCAAGGCGGGCGACGGTGTTGATGTCCTTGTCGCCCCGGCCGGACAGGTTGACCAGCAGGATCCGGTCCTTGTCCATGTCCGGCGCGATCTTCACGGCGTGGGCCAGGGCGTGGCTGGACTCCAGGGCCGGGATGATGCCCTCGTAGCGGCACAGGTCGTGGAAGGCGGCGAGCGCCTCGTCGTCGTTGATGGCGACATATTCGGCGCGGCCGATGTCCTTCAGATAACTGTGCTCGGGGCCGACGCCGGGGTAATCGAGGCCGGCGGAGACCGAGTGGGTCTCGATGACCTGGCCGTTGGCGTCCTGCATCAGGTAGGAGCGGAAACCGTGCAGCACGCCGGGTGTGCCGGCGTTGAGCGGCGCGGCGTGCTGGCCGCTGGCGATGCCGTGGCCGCCCGCCTCCACCCCGATCAGGCGCACGCCCTCGACCGGAATGTAGGGGTGGAAGATGCCGATGGCGTTGGAGCCGCCGCCGACGCAGGCGATCACCGCGTCCGGCTGGCGGCCGAGCATCTCGTTCATCTGCACCTTGCATTCCTCGCCGATCACGCACTGGAAATCGCGCACCAGCATCGGGTAGGGGTGCGGGCCAGCGGCGGTGCCGAGGATGTAGAAGGTGGATTCGACGTTGGTGACCCAGTCACGCATCGCCTCGTTGAGCGCGTCCTTGAGCGTGCGCGAACCGGATTCGACACCGACCACGGTGGCGCCCAGCAGTTTCATGCGGTAGACGTTGGGCGACTGGCGCTGGATGTCGTCGGCACCCATGTAGACCACGCACTCCATGCCATAGCGGGCGGCGACGGTGGCGGAGGCGACGCCATGCTGGCCGGCGCCGGTCTCGGCGATGACCCGCTTCTTGCCCATGCGCCGGGCCAGCAGGGCCTGGCCGATGGTGTTGTTGATCTTGTGCGCGCCGGTGTGGTTGAGGTCCTCGCGCTTCAGGTAGATCTGCGCGCCACCGAGTTTTTCCGACCAGCGCCGGGCGTGGTAGATCGGACTGGGACGACCGACATAGTGGCGAAGTTCGTGACGGAACTCGGCCTGGAAATCGGGATCCTGGCGGGCGGCCTCGTATTCCCGGCGCAGCTCGTCGAGCGCGGCCATCAGGGTTTCGGCGACGAACACGCCACCATAGGGGCCGAAATGCCCGCGCGCGTCGGGCAGGTCACTGGCCATTGCTGACATCTGCATGCTGAACTTCCTTCATGAATTCGGCGATTTTCGCGGCATCCTTGATGCCCTTGGCGGCCTCGACACCGCTGGATACATCGACCGCCCAAGGCCGCGTCACGCGGATCGCCTCGCCGACATTGGCGGCGGTCAGGCCACCGGCCAGGACGATCGGGCACGGCATGCCGGCGGGGATCAGGCGCCAGTCGAAACGCTCACCGGTGCCGCCGTGCGCGGCCTCGCTCCAGGCATCGAGCAGTAGACCGCGGGCGTCGGCATGGCGGGTGGCGGATTGTAGCAAATCGACCCCGGGCCTCACCCGCAACGCTTTCAGATAGGGTACGCCGAAGCTTCGGCAGAATTCCGGGGATTCCTCGCCGTGGAATTGCAAGCAGTCGGGCCGAACCTGGCGCACCACGGCTTCGACCGCGGCCGGCTCCGGATTGACGAACAGGGCGACGGTGCCGACGAAGGGCGGCAGCACGCGCGCGATGGCGGCGGCCTGTTCGAGCTGGACATGGCGGGGGCTGGCCGGATGGAACACCAGGCCGATGGCGGCGGCGCCGGCGTGGGCGGCGGCCAGGGCATCCCCGATACGGGTGATGCCACAGATCTTGACTCGGGTCATGACGGATCGGAATTTCCGGAAAAGTGGGAAATGAACGGAAAGTGGCCACCATCCTCGGGCAACGCGTGGCGGGGAGCATAACGGACGCCGGTCAGGTACAAACCGTCGGCGGCGAAGGTCGCGGCGGCGCGGGCGCGATCACGCGCGGCCAGCACCTCGGCCAGCCAGTCCGGCGGGCGGCGGCCGAGGCCAACCCAGACCAGGGCGCCGACCATGTTGCGGATCTGATGGTGCAGGAAAGCGTTCGCGCGGAATTCGAAGATCAGCAGGTGGCCATGGCGACGAACCCTGGCCGCGCGCAGTTCGCGCACTGGCGTCTTCGCCTGGCATTCGGCGGCGCGGAACGCCGAGAAATCATGCGTGCCAAGCAGGTATCGGGCAGCGGCGGCCATGGCCTCCACGTCCAGTTCACCATGCAGCCAGCCGACGCGCCCAGCCATCAGCGCGGGGCGCACCGGGTGGTTGTGCAGCAAATAGTGGTAGGTCCGCTCCAGCGCGCCGAAGCGGGCATGGAAATCCGCCTCGACCTTGCGCGCCCAGAGTACCGCGACGCCATCCGGCAACGCGCTGTTGACGCCGCGCACCCAGGCCTGTTCGGGGCGGACGGATTCCGCGTCGAAATGCACGACCTGGGCGGTGGCGTGCACGCCGGCATCGGTGCGACCGGCGCAGATGGTTCTGACCGGCGCGCCATGAACGCGCGCCAGCGCGGCTTCCAGATGGTCCTGGACGGTGACGCCGCCGGGCTGGGTCTGCCAGCCCCGGAACACCCGACCATCGTATTCCAGACCGAGCGCTATGCGTTCGGCCATGATCCGGCGAACAACAACAGCACGGCAAGCAGGGCCGTCCCGAGCACCAGCGTGTCCACGACGCCGGCACGATGGTCGACCAGTCGGATGCTGGTCGGCAAACCAGGATCAGGCGGAGCCTCGGACAGGCGTCGGAGATTGCCGGTCCCGCGCTCCAGTCTCTCGATCGCGCGCAACGTGAGGCCAAGCCGCAATGCCAGCCGGTCCGGAGACAAACCGATGCGGGCCAGCGGCCGGGCCAGCGCGTACAGACCCGTCAGCAGAGATTCCCCGGCCAAGGACAGCACCAGGATATCCAGCCATGCCAGCATGATCAGCAATCGAAAGGCTTGCCCGGCGCCATGCGTCAGGCCTTCCCGGCTTGGCGACCACTCGCCGGCCGACGCCAGCAAGGCTTCGCCGGGCAGGTTGTAGGCATAGCCGAGCACCAGTATTCCCAGCAGCCAGCGCATGCGCCAGATCAGGACGTGTGGAGAGCGGCGCATGGCCAGCAATATGAACAGGGCGGACACCGCGAGCACGATCAGCATGAAAAATGGCAGCCCCGGAATCGCCAGGGCTGCCATCAGGTAGAGAACGATACGACTGGCCGGGTGCAACACCGCTCGCGCGTCTCGCGCCCGGCACCGCCGATCCGTGTCCGGATCAGCCAACCTCGGCCATCAGCTTGTCGGCCTCGGCCTTTTGATCGGCGTCTCCCTCGTCGACCACTTCCTGGAGGATTTCGCGGGCGCCTTCGCGATCACCCATTTCCAGATAGGCCCGGGCCAGATCCAGCTTGGTGTTGACCTCCTCGCGCATCGATTGGTCCAGAACCGGCGCCTCGATCTCCTCCATCGGGGCTTCGGCGGGCGCGGCCACCTCCACGAACTCCTCCACCGGCATGGCTTCGATCTCGACCGGGGCCGCGTCGAACTCGAACGCGGTTTCCAGCGCATCGGACGGAATCTCGGTCTCGGCGGGCGCTTCGACCGGCATCTCGGGCGACGTCTCGGTGAACGCCGTCATGTCGAAATCGGTAGCCTCCTCCATGACCTCGCCGACCGGCTCGGCCGTTTCCCCGATTTCCTCCCGAAGCTCCAGGTCGATGCCATCGAGATCGAGCCTGGGTGGCGTCGAACCGACGGTATCGGCCGGAAAATCGAGGTCGGGCAGATCAAGGCCCCCGGCGGCTTCCTCGACGACCGGGGTCGCCTCGGTCTCGCCTGCCTCGGTGACGTCGAAGGTGGGCAGGGATGCCCCGGTCTCTTCCGGTTCCCGCGCGGGCGCCGGGCCGGCCTCCGGCTCGGTCGCCGTGAACAGCGTGTCGGCGTCGAATTCGAGGATGCTGTCGTCATCGGCCATCGTCGGCTCGGGTTCCGTCATTTCGATGGCCACGGGCTCGGGTTCCGGCGCCTGGTCGAACTCCAGGCCCTGCCCGGACTCGGCCTCAAGCATGGCGGCCTCCTCGGTCGGCGCGGGTTCCGGTTCAACCGGCGCGCTCTCGAACGCGAGTGGTTCAGGTTCGGAGGCAGCGGCAGTGGCAGCGGCAGCGGCAGCGGCCGCCACGATTCCCGCGGCGACCGGCGCGGCCGACGCCTCTTCCTGGGCCCGGTACAGCGGGTTGTCCGGATCGATCGATCGTCCCATCTCCGCTGCGCGCGACCAGATCGGAGTGTTCTGTCCGCCCAGTCCGGCGTACAGCTCGCTAGCGGTGGTCTCGAACACCGTGGTGTCCTTGCGGGCGGCGTAGATTTCCAGGAGCTTGAGCGCGATCTCGTGCCGGTTGGGATCCTTGGCCAGCGCTTCCTTGAGGATTTCCTCGGCCTGGGCATCACGGCCGTAGGCCATGTAGACCTCGGCCTCGGCGATCGGATCAACCTCGTGGCTGTCGATCGCGCCCATGCCCAGGCGGCTGAAATCGGTCAGCAACATGCTGCCTTCCGTGCTGACGCCGGCGGCGGCGCCTGTCGACGGCGGTGGCGTGAAGACGGCGTTATTCTTGAATTCGCCGCCGGTCATGATGCTGTCCTCGAACTTGGTCAAGCCCTGGCGCCGGCGATTGCCCATCATCATCAGCCAGAGCAGCACCGACAACAGTACCGCCGCGATCAGGCCTCCGATGTAGATCGGGTTGCTGATGAAGGTGGACAGCCAACTCGACGAGTTGTCCTCGATCGGCGGAGGCAGATCGGTGGCCACCGGCGCGACCGGTGTCGCTGGCGCCGGCTGTTCGGTTGCCGGCGGCGGAGCCGGTGGCGTCTCCGGTTCCACCGCCGGCGCGGCGGCCGCCTCGGCGGCTTCCCGCGCCTTCATGTCAAGCAGCGACTGCATGTCGCTGACGGTGCGTTCGAGCTGGCTGACCCGGTCCTGGGCTTCCTGGAGCGCGCGCGCCTTGGCGGCGAGCTCCTCCTCCATCATCTGGAGTTTTTCCAGCGTCTTGCCGTCGGGTTTGCCGGGCGTGCCGGCGGGCTCTCCCTTGGACAGCTTGAGTACGTCCCGGGAAGATGGCGCCGCTGCTGGCGTCTGCTCGACGCGCTTCTCGATACGCCCCGCGCTGGCGACATCATCCGGCCGCGCCGGCGCGGCCTCCGCCGCCATGCCGGCGACCTGACCACGATAGGCATGCCATTCGGCGGCATGGCCGCGGATGACGCGCAGCGCCTCGGCCTGGGTATTGGCGGCGACCAGATCGGTTTCGGGAACGGCAAGCGCGCGCCCGCTGGCCATCCGGTTCATGTTGTTGCCCTGGAAGACACCGGGGTTGTTCTGATAGAGCGCGACCATCATCTGCTCGAGGCTGACCTCGGCCGGCTTGAGCTTGGCGGCGATGCCGCGCAGGGTCTCGCCGGAGCGGATCGGTCCATAGATTTTCGGCGTGGCCGGCGCGCCGGTTGTCCGGGCCCGGGTCGCGTCGGCGCGGCGCGGCGCGGATTCCGGCGCCGCGCCTTCGGAGCGTGCCAGTTCAGGCACGGCGACGGCGCGCGCGGGTTCGGCCTGGCGGAATTCGGCAGGCGGATCGAGCAACAGGGTGTATTCGCGGACCATGCGGCCCGAGCTCCAGTTCAGCTCGATCAGCACATCCAGGAAAGGTTCGGTGATCGCGGTAGCGGAGCTCAGCCGGATGACCGGTTTGCCGCCGCGATTCTGTTCGACCGAGAAATTGAGGTTACCGAGCGCGCCGGACCGATCCATGCGCGCCTGACGGTAGGCTTCGGCGCTGGCGAGACGGGCTTCGAGACTGGCAAGATCATCCTTGCCGACCGAGAGGAGTTCGATCTCGGCCCGCAGGGGCTGGCCAAGCGCGGACTGGACGGTCAACTTGCCCAGTCCCGCGGCGCTGGCACTTCCCCAAGCCAACAGCAGCGCCCACATCAACCCACTGATTTTCATGGATTTATTCATCGCTTCGCCTTTTGTCCTCTAACCCGCGTCAGATGGAAGAATGTCCCCGGGACGCCGAATCCATGGAATTTTCTGAAATTTCTCATGGGGTTAGGCGCATTTATTGAAGGGTTTCCTACGTTAGCACCGAATTCGCGGGCTTATCAATCCAATTTTCTACCGCCGAGACCATGCGCGCGGCCTCCAGCCCGGCGGGATCGAACACCAGCCAGACTCGGATGCCGTCGGCGTCGGCCCGAACCCGCCCGACGAATACGTCCGGGCTGTCCTGGGCATCGGTGGCGGGCGTGGGCGTGGCGGCCGGCAAATCGGCTTCCATCAAGGTAATTCCGTCGCGCGCGCGCAGCGCGACGCGCGCGGCGTCGAGGTCGGCGGGCCGTCGGGTACGCGCGTGCAGCGCGACCGTGGCGCCATGAAATAGCGGTGACCAGATCAAGGTAAAGACAGGAGCCGGGCCGGCGACCAGATCGACGACCGCGCGCGCGAGACGGGTTTCGTCGTAGCCCGCGCGGCTGCCTGGATAGTCGGGGATCAGGTTGAACGCGACGCGCAGCGGGAAGATTTCCGGATCCGGCTCTTCCATGTTGAAAAGTCCGATCGTCTGGTTGGCGAGTTCCTCGACGGCCGCCTTACCGGCGACCGAGACCGGCAGGGTCGCGAAAGCGTCGACCGCCTCGATTTCGCAACAGCCAGCCAGGGCCCGCAGCACCCTGGCGACCGCCTCGGCCGGAGCCGGGGGAATCTCGGAGGTGGCGAGCAACGGCATGGTCGGATATCGCGCCCGGAGATCGGTGACCAGCCGGTTCACAGCCGGCGCGCGCGAGGTCACCAGCACCGCCTGGGCTCGCTGGAAATCGAAATCGGCGGCCGCCAGTAACGGCCATTCGACGCCGGCGAAACTGACGATGCCCTCGGGCTCATCGAGCGTCAGGGGAAACAGCTCCCCGATCTGAATGTCGTTTTCGCCCAACCGGGCCAGGACCACTTCCCCGAGTGGCTCGTCGGCGCCCAGAACCGCCAGATCAAACCGGGAAACCACCGCGTCGCCGGACAACGCCATCAACCTTCGAGCAGGATGCGCAGCATGCGGCGCAGCGGCTCGGCGGCGCCCCATAGGAGCTGGTCGCCGACCGTGAAGGCGGACAGGTACTCGGGGCCCATGTTGAGCTTGCGCATGCGGCCGACCGGTACGGTCAGGGTACCGGTGACGGCGGCGGGGGTCAGTTGCTCCATGGTGATCTGGCGGTCGTTCGGCACCACCTTCACCCAGTTGTTGTGCGCGGCGATGATGCCGTGGATCTCGTCCAGCGGGACGTCCTTGGTCATCTTGATGGTGAGCGCCTGGGAATGGCAGCGCATGGCGCCGACGCGCACGCAGAGGCCATCGATGGGGACCGGGTTGTCGGAACGGCCGAGGATCTTGTTGCACTCGACCTGGGCCTTCCACTCTTCCTTGGACTGGCCGGACGGCAGCTGCACGTCGATCCACGGAATCAGGCTGGCGGCCAGAGGCACCGGCCAGGCGTCGAGCGGATAGGTCTCGGAACGGATGAAGTCGGTCACCTTGCGGTCGATTTCCAGGATGGCGGAAGCCGGATCGGCGAGCAGGTGGTTGACCTCGCCATGCACGGCGCCCATCTGCTGGATCAGCTCGCGCATGTTGCGGGCGCCGGCGCCGGAGGCGGCCTGGTAGGTCATCGGCGAAATCCACTCGATCAGACCCTTCTCGAACAGGCCGCCGATGGCCATCAGCATCAGCGACACCGTGCAGTTGCCGCCAACGTAGGTCTTGATGCCCTTGGCGATGCCGTCCTCGATCACGTTCTTGTTCACCGGATCGAGGATGATGATGGCGTCCTTCTCCATGCGCAGGGCGGAGGCGGCATCGATCCAGTAGCCCTTCCAGCCGGCGACCATCAGCTTCGGGTACACCTCCTTGGTGTAGTCACCGCCCTGGCAGGTGATGATGATGTCCATCGCCTTCAGTTCGTCGACGCTCATGGCGTCCTTCAAGGGCGGCACGTCCTTGCCGATGTCCGGACCCTTGCCACCGGGGTTGGAGGTGGTAAAGAACACCGGCTCGATGTGGTCGAAATCCTTTTCGTCCCGCATCCGGCCCATCAGGACCGAACCCACCATGCCACGCCAACCGATCAGACCTACTTTTTTCATTTCAACTCCTGGATAGTCGAGAGCCGAGAGTAGAGAGCCGAGAGATGGGGTGCCGTGCACTCTCCACTCTTAACTCTCCACTCTCGACTGAGTTTCATTACATCGCGGCAACGACAGCATCGCCCATGCCGGAGCAGGACACCTTCTCGCAGCCTTCGGTCGAGATGTCGGCGGTGCGCTTGCCGGACGCGATCACCTTCTTCACCGCGCCATCGATCCGGTTATAGGCCGCTTCATCGTTGAAGGTGTACTTGAACATCATCGCGACGGAAAGAATCGTCGCCAGCGGATTGGCGATGTCCTTGCCGGCGATATCCGGGGCGGAACCGTGGCTGGGTTCATACATGCCCTTGTTGTGTTCGTCCAGGGACGCCGAGGGCAGCATGCCGATGGAGCCGGTGAGCATGGAAGCCTCGTCCGACAGGATGTCGCCGAAGATGTTGCCGGTGACCATCACGTCGAACTGCTTGGGCGCGCGCACCAGCTGCATGGCGGCGTTGTCGACGTACATGTGGGAAAGCTCGACCTCGGGATAATCCTTGGCGATCTCGATCATCACCTGGCGCCACAGTTCGGTGGTCTCCAGCACGTTGGCCTTGTCCACGGAGCAGACCTTCTTGTTGCGCTTCATGGCGATGTCGAAGGCGATGCGGCCGATGCGGCGGATCTCCGACTCGGAATAGCGCATGGTGTTGATGCCTTCCCGCTCGCCGTTTTCCAGCATCGAGATGCCGCGCGGCTGACCGAAATAGATGTCGCCGGTCAGTTCGCGCACGATCATCAGATCCAGGCCGGACACCACTTCCGGCTTCAGGGTCGAAGCCGAAGCCAGTTCGGGATAGAGCAGCGCCGGGCGCAGATTGGCGAACAGGTTCAGGCCCTTGCGGATGCGCAGCAGACCGCGCTCCGGGCGCATGTCGCGCGGCAGCGTGTCGTACTTCCAGTCGCCAACGGCGCCGAGCAGCACCGCGTCGGCCTCCCGCGACAACTTGAAGGTCGCCTCGGGCAGCGGGTCCTTGGCGGCCTCGTAGCCGGCGCCGCCGATGGGCGCCTCTTCCATCTCGATCTTCATGCCGTCCGACTTGAGGACGTTCAACACCTTGACCGCCTGGGCGACGATCTCGGGACCGATGCCGTCACCCGGCAGTACCGCGATTTTCATTGGATTCCTTTCAGACTGGGATCACGCGAACAACCAGGGCGCTTCCTGCTTGCGGCGTGCTTCGTAAGCCTTGATCTGGTCGGTGAAGCGAAGCGTGATGCCGATATCGTCGAGACCATGGAGCAGCCGATGCTTGCGCTCGGCGTCGACTTCGAAGGCGAACACGTCGCCATCCGGCGTGGCAACCGTCTGCGCCTCCAGGTCGATCAGCAGACGATAGCCTTCGGCGGCATCGGTTTCGCGGAACAACTGCTCGACCACCTCGGCTGGCAGCACGATGGGCAACAGGCCATTCTTGAAGCAGTTGTTGTAGAAGATGTCGGCGAAACTGGGCGCGATGATGGCCCGGAAGCCGTAGTCCTCCAGCGCCCAGGGCGCGTGCTCGCGCGACGAGCCGCAACCGAAGTTCTCCCGCGCGAGCAGCACCGAGGCGCCCTGGTAGCGGGACTGGTTGAGCACGAAATCCGGGTTCAACGGCCGCTTCGAATTGTCCATGCCCGGCTCGCCATGATCCAGGTAACGCCATTCGTCGAACGCATTGGGGCCGAAGCCGGTGCGCTTGATCGACTTCAGGAATTGCTTGGGGATGATGGCGTCGGTATCGACGTTGGCGCGGTCGAGTGGCGCCACCAGGCCATCGAGACGGGTAAACGGCTGCATTACTTGCTGCCCGCCTTCTGGATTGCCTCGCCGGCCTTTTCGATGTCCTGACCGACGCCACGCACGGTATTGCAGCCGTAGATGCTGAACACCACGCCAATGGCCACCGCGATCAGCGCCAGTTTCACCACGCCCAGGATAATCCAGTTTCTCGGAGTCATCGCATCACCTCACGCACGTCAACAAAATGTCCGAACATGGCCGCCGCCGCCGCCATGGCGGGACTGACCAGATGAGTCCGGCCGCCCTGCCCCTGGCGGCCCTCGAAATTGCGGTTGGAAGTGGAGGCGCAACGCTCGCCCGGCTCCAGCCGGTCGGCGTTCATGGCCAGACACATCGAGCAGCCAGGATCGCGCCATTCGAACCCGGCCTCGATGAACACTTGGTCGAGTCCCTCGGCCTCGGCCTCGGCCTTGACCAGGCCGGAGCCCGGCACCACCAGCGCCTGTCTGACCCCGGCCGCGACCTTGCGGCCGTTGCGCAAACCCCAGCGCGCCACCTCGGCGGCGGCGCGCAGATCCTCGATCCGCGAGTTGGTGCAGGAACCGATGAACACCTTGTCGACGGCGATTTCAGTGATCGGGGTATGCGCTTTCAGGCCCATGTATTGCAGCGCGCGTGTCCAGTCGGCCTGCTTGACGGGGTTCGGCGCTTCGGCCGGATCGGGCACCCGGCCATCGATGCCGGTCACCATTTCCGGCGAGGTTCCCCAGGTCACCTGCGGCCGGATGGCGGTGGCGTCGAGTTCGACGATGGCATCGAAAGCCGCGCCCTCGTCGCTGGTCAGGGTCCGCCAGTAGGCGACCGCCCGTTCCCAGTTCTCGCCGGCGGGCGCGCCCGGACGGCCGCGCATGTATTCGATGGTGCGCTCGTCGACCGCGACCAGACCGGCACGGGCGCCGGCCTCGATGGCCATGTTGCACAGGGTCATGCGTCCTTCCATCGACAGCGCGCGAATCGCGGAACCACCGAACTCGATGGCATGGCCGGTCCCGCCGGCGGTGCCAATGCGGCCGATCACGGCGAGCACGATGTCCTTGGCGGTCACGCCCGGGGGCAGTTCGCCGTCGACCCTGACCAGCATGGCTTTGGACTTCTTCTGCCATAGGCATTGCGTGGCCATGACGTGTTCGACTTCGGAAGTACCGATACCGAATGCCAGGGCCGCGAAGGCGCCGTGCGTGCTGGTATGCGAATCACCGCAGACCAGGGTGACGCCGGGCTGGGTGAACCCCTGCTCGGGGCCGATGACGTGGACGATGCCCTGCCGGCGATCATCCATCGCGAACTCGGTGAGGCCGAAATCACGGCAGTTCGCATCCAGGGTTTCGACCTGAGTGCGAGAAACCGGGTCGGCGATGCCGGCGGCGCGGTCGCTGGTCGGCACGTTGTGGTCCGGCGTGGCCAGCACCGACGCGACCCGCCAGAGCTTGCGACCGTTAATCCGGAGCCCCTCGAAGGCCTGCGGACTGGTCACCTCGTGAACCAGATGGCGATCGATGTAAAGCAGCGTGGTGCCATCCGGCTCCACGTGGACCACGTGGTCGTCCCAGAGTTTGTCGTAGAGGGTACGAGGCTGCATGCTTGAGTGACGACGAGATCGATAAAAAGTTGGTCATTATGACATAGCGGGCGCGCGTCAATCAGGCCGACGCGCCCCTCCAGGCGCGCGCGCGAGCCCCTTTATCGCCAGGCGGTCATGCCGGTTCAAGGCTCGGGCGGACGCACCTCGATCGCAAGCCAGCGCGGCACGCACCCAGAGCCATTGGACACGTTCTGATCGAACCGGCACTCGCGCGGATCGGGCTGTGACTCGCCACAATCGCAGTACAGGCCATGTGGTGGTGGCGCGCCCTGACCATCGTCCCGCCCATGCCACCAAGCCAGCGCCCGAGCCAGCAGCGCGTCGCGCGAGAACGTAGGAGATGACGCATCGATGCGCAGGTAATAGACGCCGCGTGGCGGATAGCCATTGCGCAGACGCACCGGATTCTCGTAGCGCGCCACCGTCAGCGCCTCGCCATGTGACAGTCCCGCGCTGCGCGGATCGCCGTAGCGGGTGTGACCGAACTCGTGCGACAGCACGGCTTGCGGATCGACCAGTTCATCGCTGAGCGGGAAGCGGCAACGAAAGCCGCGCAAGCCCAGGCGCACGCTGGCCGCCGCCGCCATGGCACCGGTACCCTCGAAAGCGAAGATCCTGAACAGCGCGACTTCCTGGGAAAACAACCCGGCCTCGGACAGGCGTCCGGTCAACAGCGCCGACAGGCGCAAGGACTCGCCGCCAGCAACGGCGGCGCGCCACGATGGTTCGTCGTATTCCAGGTATCCCTGGTTGAACAGGCGCAAGGTGTCGTCGGCCACCTCGCGAAACCAGACGGCGCCGGCGTCGCTCAGGGCGAAACGACGCAGCAGATCAATCTGCGCCTGATCGAGCGGCAGCGCGATACCCGGCACGGCAGGCACGGTCACCAGGTTGATCTTGCGCGCCAGGGCGAAATGCTCCTCGCGGCGCGCCAGTTCCTCATCCGCGTCGCGCGGTGGCGACGCCAATCGCCCGGCGCGCGGCTCGCCGTCGGCGGTGGCATACAACGCGATCGCCCCGCCCGCCTGCCAGGGTTTCGCCAGTTCGGAGATCAAATCCACCGGTCGCGTCGCCACGTCCGGGGGCCGGATTTCGCCGGCATCGCCGGGAATGTCCGCCCATACCTGTGCCGCGACCATCAGCAGGATCGCGATCAATCTGGATGCCGCGCGACGCGGGCGCGGAAATGGGCTCGTCGGATTCATGTCGGCGGATTGGACCACGCCCGCGCCCCGGAAATCGGGATACCGCCGGGATGAACAATTCCGTCATCGCCAGGCACGCAGGCCGCGGATACCATAACCTGATGATTTCATGATGGAAGACGAGCCCTTGACCGAAAAACACCGATCGGTACCGCGATCCATCCCGCGCGGATTCCATTGAGCCATCAAACCGAAGCACTGGATTTCCCACCGCTGGATAGCTCCCCGCCCTGGGCACCAACGATGCCGGCATCCGCGCACGTCACGCAAATACTAAGCCACATCCCGAAAAACGACTCTCATGTCCGTTCGCGTGGCGAGCATGTCCACCAGCGCGGCATGCGTGATCGGACGGCTGAACAAATAGCCCTGCCCGCCGCCGCATCCCAGTCGTTGCAGGAGTTCCGACTGTTCCGGGCGTTCTATGCCTTCGACGATGATCTCCATGCGCAGCGACGCGGCGAGTGCGACCACCGCCTCGACGATTGCGATCTCGTCCCGCGCTTCCGGCAGATGATGGATGAACGAACGGTCGATCTTGATCAGATCGATCGGCAGATCCCGCAGCACGCTCAGCGAGGAATAGCCGGTGCCGAAATCGTCGATACTGATCGAGACGCCGAGCCTTTTCAGTTCGCCGATGATCACGACGCTGCGTTCATGCGCCTGCAGGGTGCTCTCGGTGATCTCGAGTTCCAGAGCCGTGGCGGGGAAACCGCTGGCGACCAGCGTATCACGCACGGCGCCGACGAAGTCCTCGCGCATGAATTCCCGTACCGAGACGTTGACCGCCAAACGCAGTTGCCTGCCGCTGGCGTCGCACAGACCCAGGATCTCGCGGCATGCCCGCTCGAGAACCCAGTGCCCGAGGCTGTCGATCACCCCGCTCGCTTCGGCAATTGGAATGAAGCGCGTCGGCGGAATCATCCCCAGCTCCGGATGCATCCAGCGCACCAGTGCCTCGACCCCGAAGATGCGCCCGTTCGAGAGATCGACCTGTGGCTGATAGTGAACGACCAGCTGATCCTCTTCGATGGCGCGGCGCAGACCCTGCTCGATGATCAAACGTTCGTTGCTGTGTTCGGCCATGTCCTCGGAATAGAAGCGATAACGGTTGCGCCCGGCTTCCTTCGCCGAATACATGGCGATATCGGCGGCGCGCATCAGCAGGTGGCGATCGCCGCCATGGTCTGGATAGACCGCGATGCCGATGCTGCCGGATACGGTAATGCGCTCGCCGGCCAGATCGAATGGCGCGTGCACCGTAGCGAGGATTTTCTTCGCCAGGTCGGCGGCATATTCGGCGGTGTTGTCGCCGGCGAGGATGACGAACTCGTCGCCGCCCAGGCGGGCGATGGTATCGGAGCCCCGCAGGGAATCGCGCAGGCGGCCGGCGACGATGCGCAGCAGCTCGTCGCCGACGCTGTGGCCGAGGGTGTCGTTGACCACCTTGAAGCTGTCGAGATCCAGGAACAGCAGCATGAAGCCCTGCTGCTGGCGGCGCGCCACCTCGATGGCCTGGTCCAGGCGGTCTTCCAGCAGCAAGCGGTTGGGCAACCCGGTCAGCGGATCATGATGGGCGAGGTGACGCAATTTTTCCTCGGCGGCATGCATGCCGCTGACATCGGAAAAGGCGATCACGAAATGACTGGGCTGCCCCGCCGCGTTGCGTACCACGCTGATGCTTTGCCAGGCCGGGAAACGCGCGCCACCGTGACGCTGACAGACGACCTCGCCTTGCCAGTAGCCTTCGCTTTCCGCCGCCAGCGCCGCGAAGAAGCTTGCGTTGTCTTGCGTACCGCGCTGCACGCGAAGCAGCACGTCGGCATCGAAGCCGATGGCCTCGATCACGCCGTAACCGGTTATCCGCTCGAAGGCGACATTGGCGCAGACGATGCGGCGGTCAGCATCGACAATGACGATGGCTTCGGCCGAGGTATCGAACACCACACTGGACTGGCGCAGACGGTCTTCCATCTGGCGGCGTTCGGTGACGTCCTGCAACACCCCCACCAGCCGCCGCTCGACGTTTGCGTTCCGGAAGGCTTTGACCCTGGCCTCGATAACGTGCGGCCCCGTATTGCGCCGCGCGGTGCGGAATTCGATGCCATGGCCGTGTTCGGAAGCCAGAGCGCTCTCCAGCGCGGCGGCGAAGCTGGATCGATCGCCAGCATCAACCCGCGCGAGGAAGCTCTCCCATGATTCCTCGATCGGCACCTCGCGGTCGTCGAACAGCATGTCCAGGTGACCCTCGCCATGCAGGCGATCGGCCTTCGGCAACCATTCGATGACGCCCAGCGAGGCGGCATCCATCGCCAGCTTGAGGCGCAGCTCGCTCCGTTCCACGGCAAGCTCGATTTCACGCCGGGCAAGCGCCATCTGGATCGATGCATGCAGTTCACGGATATCCCATGGCTTGACCAGATAGCCGAACGGCCGGCTGGCGAGCGCCCGGTGTAGGGTTTCGTCCTCGGCGTAGGCGGTCAGATAGATGATGGGAATCTGATGGCGCGCCTGGATTTCGCTTGCCGTCTCGATACCGTCCATGGCGCCTTCCAGATGGATATCCATCAGCACGAGATCGGGGCCGGCATCGGCGATGGATCGCATGGCTTGCTCACCGCTGCCGACCATCGCCACCACCCGATAACCCAGGGATTGCAACTGGTTCTTGAGATCGAAGGCGACGACGCGCTCGTCTTCGACCAGCATCAGGTTGACTGACTTGACTGAGTTCATGATGACCTCCCGGGTTCTGGGTCGCAGGGAAAGCGCAATGTAAAACGGGCACCCTGGCCATGCTCCACCGTGAAACGCCCACCCAGCTGCTCGGCGAACAGCGCCACCAGTTGCAGGCCGAGTGAATTCACATTCACCGGATCGAAGTTCTCGGGCAGGCCCACGCCATCGTCGGCGACGACCAGCTCGTATTCACCGTCCCCGACATGCAATTCGAGGCGAACCTCGCCACCGCGCCGATCGGGAAATGCGTGCTTGAAGGCATTGGTCACCAGCTCGTTGACCGCCAGACCACAGGGAATGGCGCGTTCGAAATCGAGGAATTGCGGCTCTTCGGGCATGATCTTGCGCAGGACGATGTGAGCGCCGCTCTCGCGATAACTACCAAGCAGCAACTGCGCCAGGCGATCAAGGTATTCGCCGAAATCCATGCGCGTATAGTCCTTGCGCTCGTAAAGCAGTTGATGGGTCAGCGCCATGGCGCGCACCCGGCCCTGGCTCTCGGTGAGCATGGCACGCAGACTGGCATCGCCAGCTTGCGCGGCCTGCAGGTTGAGCAGACTGGATATCACCTGCAGGTTGTTCTTGACCCGGTGGTGCACCTCATTGAGCAGCACGGTCTTTTCCCGTAGCGCATTTTCCAGATTCTCGCGCTGGCGCAGGCGCTCGGTGATGTCGACGATGGAGGCCAAGACCATGACCCCATCCTCGGTATCGATCGGATTGAGGCCGATTTCGACCGCGAACTCGCTACCGTCGGCGCGGCGCGCGTACAGATCACGCCCGACCCCCATCGGACGCGCCTGCGGCGATGCGAAGAATCCGCCGCGAAAACGCGCGTGTTCGGCGCGCAAGCGTTCCGGCACCAGCATTTCCACCCGCTGACCGATCAGGACCTCGCGCGGGTAAGCGAAAAGCTGTTCGGTTTGCGCGTTGACCAGAACGATAAGACCGTCGCGATCGATCATCACCATTGCGTTTGGCGCATATTCGACGACTCGGCGAAAACGCTCCTCGAGCCGCTTGCGACCCGTGATGTCGACGATCGTCGCGAGCACCCTGAAACCACCGCCAGTCTCAAGCGGCTTAAGGCCGATCTCGACCGGGAATTCGCTACCGTCACGGCGCCGCCCGTAAAGCTCTCGGCCGATCCCCATCGGCCTCGGTTGTGGATCGACCGCATAACCCGCGCGGTAGCCGGGATGGTTTTCGGCGAAGCGTTCGGGCACCAGCTTCTCGACCGGCTCCCCGAGCAACTCCTCGCGGCTATAGCCGAATATCCGTTCGGCCATCGCGTTGATCAGGACGATGCGCCCCGTTTCATCGACCATGACCATCGCGGTCGGCGCCCATTCGACGACCTTGCGGAAAGAGTCATCCTCCACTGGCGATATCCCCGCCGGGACTCCTTTATTCATCATCTGCTCTCCGAATGCAGCGATTGCTTCGGTAGCGTGAAGATGCATGCTGCCTCATGCACATCGCGTCACGCCCGGGGTTCGAGACCGGGGTGGCTAATACTTGATAACGCTACTCAAGTATAGACAACCTTTGAAACTGGATACTCGGCGTGGCGAAAACACGCGATTCAGGATTTGCCGGCAACCGCCGCGTGTCCCCGCCAGGCGAAGATCAGGCTGGCAAGCACGGCGAAGCCGGAGGCCAGCGAGAAGGTCCAGGCGGAGCCCAGCCCATCCCAGGCGGCGCCGGCATAGAGGCTGCCGACGGTACCGCCGACGCCGAAGGCGATGCTGTTGTACAGCGCCTGGCCGCGCGCCTGGTTGCGCCCGGTGAAATGGCCATGCACCAGGGCCAGCGCCGAGGCGTGGTAGGCGCCAAAGGTAAAGGCGTGCAGCAATTGCGCGAACAGCAGCAGCGGCAGGTTATCGGCCTGCCAGCCGATCAGCAGGAAGCGCGCGGCGGCGATCAGCAACGTCGCCAGCAGCACCGTTTCGGCGCGCACCCGCGCGAACACCCGGGGCATGATCAGAAAGATGCCGATCTCGCAGACCACGCCGAGCGCCCACAGCCAGCCGGCGAAGCTCTTGCTGTAGCCGGACTCGACCAGATGGATGGTGAAGAAGGTGTAATACGGCCCATGCGCCGCCGCCATCAGCAGCGCGGCGAGCAACAGGGCCATCACCTGCGGGCGCCGCAGTACCTCGCGCAGCGGGATGTGGGCGTGATCATGGCGGGCGATCTCGGCTTCCGGAATGATGCGCGCGGTGAGCACGATGCCGACCAGCAGGCCGAGCACCACCCAGGGCACCAGCTTGATCGAGGCATGGTCGAGCGCCATGCCCAGGCCGATGACGACGACGATGAAACCGACCGAGCCCCACAGGCGGATGCGGCCATAGCGGTCGGTGCGTTCGCCCAGATGCGACAGCGTGGTCGCCTCGACCAGCGGCAGCGAGGCGCTCCAGAAAAAGCTGATCAGGCTCATGACCAGGAACAGCGGCCAGAACGTGGTCGCCCAGAACACACCGATGAAGGTCAGCAGACTGACCAGCGCCGCGAGCTGGACGATGGCGACACGCTTGCCGGTGTGGTCGGCGATGTGGCCCCAGATATTGGGCGCGAAGATGCGCATGACCTGGAGCAACGACATCAGCACGCCGATCTGGAAAGCGTTGAATTCCAGCGAATGCAGGTACAGGCCCCAGAACGGCGCCATCGCGCCGACGAAGGCGAAATAGAAGAAGTAGAACGCCGACAGGCGCCAGTAAGGCAGGGTGGAAGGCATCGCGGGGGACGGTTGAAAACGCGATCGGCCCGACGGGTCACGCCGGGCCGATCACGGTAGCAAGGCGTGGATCAGCGTTTGCCGGCTTCGACCAGCATCCGGTAGAGCCGGTCCTTCAGGCGCACGCGCAGATATTTCAGCTCCTCCGCGTACAGATCGGAAGCCGGATCCAGCCGCTGCTCGATGCGCGCCACCTTGCGATCGACCTCATCGTAGTCCTTCATCATGCTGACGAACTCGTCGTTGCTCAGCATCAGCGACCGGATGGTGTCCTGGTATTCCGGGAAATCGTGATAGAGATCGTGGCTTTCGATCATGCGGCGCTCCTTTCGGCCGGTTTCGGGTTGTGGATATCGGGTTTGGCCGCGCTCAGGCGCGCCGGCCGGTGATCAATGGCGTGACGGGATCGACATCGGCGTTCTGCGCGCGCTGGCGCAAGGCATGGTCCATCAGCACGATGGCGAGCATGGCCTCGGCGATCGGCGTGGCGCGGATGCCGACGCAGGGATCGTGGCGACCCTCGGTCACCACCTCGGTCGGCGCGCCGTCCAGATCGACCGAACGGCCCGGCAGGCGCAGCGACGAGGTTGGCTTGATCGCGATCGAGGCGACGATGTCCTGGCCGGTGGAAATGCCACCCAGGATGCCGCCGGCATGATTGGACAGGAAACCTTGCGGCGTCAGCTCGTCGCGGTGCTCGGTGCCCTTCCGCGCCACGCAGGCGAAGCCTTCGCCGATCTCGACGCCCTTGACCGCGTTGATGCTCATCAGGGCATGCGCGAGATCGGCGTCGAGCCGGTCGTACACCGGCTCGCCCAGGCCGACCGGCACGTTTTCCGCGACCACGTTGATGCGCGCGCCGACCGAATCGCCGGACTTGCGCAGCTCGTCCATGTAGCGCTCCAGCTCGGCGACGCGACCGGCATCGGCGGCGAAGAACGGATTGCCCTCGGCGCGCACGTCGTCCCAGCAACGGAACGGCACCTCGATCGGCCCGAGCTGGGCCAGGTAACCGCGGATCACGGTGCCATATTTCTCGTTCAGCCATTTGCGCGCGATGGCGCCCGCCGCCACCCGCGCCGCGGTCTCCCGCGCCGACGACCGGCCACCGCCGCGATGGTCGCGCAAGCCGTATTTCTGCGTGTAGGTGTAGTCGGCATGCCCCGGCCGGAAGGTACGCGCCAGATTGCCGTAATCCTTGCTGCGCTGGTCCTCGTTGCGAATCAACAGCGCGATCGGCGTGCCGGTGGTGCGCCCCTCGAACACGCCGGACAGGATTTCGACGGTATCCGACTCCCGCCGCTGGGTGACGTGACGCGAGGTGCCCGGCTTGCGCCGGTCCAGATCGATCTGGATGTCGGCCTCGCTCAGAAGCAGCCCGGGCGGGCAGCCATCGACCACGCAACCGATCGCGGGGCCATGCGATTCACCGAAGGAAGTAACGGAAAAATTGAGACCGAGAGTGTTGCCGGACATGGCATGCGAAGATCGTGAAAACCCGGCGGATTATGGCATGGCCGCACACGCCCGGCCCGGTTTCGACCCGGCTGGCGGCTTCCGATTGCATGGCCGCGCCGGCCCGGTTAGCCTCGAAACCTTCCCAGAACTTCCTCCCCGCACGCCGGCCAGCCCCATGAAACACCCCGCCCGTCCGCTCCCGTTCCCGATCGCCCTGCTCGCCATCCTGCTCGCCACCACGCCGGTATCCGCCCAGGCCGGCGCCGACCACGACGAAGTACGCGCCCAAGCCCACACCTGCATCGCCTGCCACGGCGAATACGGCCAGAAGGAAGCCCCCGGTCAGCCGCGCATCGGCGGTCGCGACTACTACGAACTGCTCGCCGCCATGGCCAGCTACCGCACCGTCCAACGCTTCCACCCGGCCATGACCACGCTCATGCTGTCGCTCGACGAAGCCAGCATGAGCGCCGCCGCCGAATACTTCGCCGGCATCGACCCCGCCCGCGTCGCCCGCAAGGGACCGTACAACGACTGATCCCGGCCGGGCCCGTCAAGCTCCGCCGGCGAGCCGCTCCAGCACTTCCAGACCCAGGCCGACGCCGAAGCCGGTGATGTCAGTGCCGGCGGCGCCCAAGCCGCCCTTGCAGCGGCTGGCGGAGAGGTCGACGTGCAGCCAGGGTGTTTCGCCGACAAAGCGGCCCAGGAAGCGGGCGGCGAGGATGTGGTCGGCTTCGCCGTCCAGCGTGCATTGCTTGACGTCGGCGACGGTGGATTCGAGCGCTTCGTCGTAGTCTTCCGGCATCGGGAAAACGACCACCCGTTCGCCGCTGGCCTGGCCGGCGGCGACGGCGACGGCGGCGAGGTCGTCACGGTTGGCGATGACGCCGCTCATGCGCTCGCCAAGCGCGACCGCCATGCTGCCGGTCAGGGTGGCGAAGTCGAGGATGGCGGCCGGTTTTTCGCGCGCGGCCAGGGCCAGCGCGTCGGCCAGCACCATGCGTCCCTCGGCGTCGGTGTGGACGATCTCGATGTGGGTGCCGTCGAGCGCGCTGACGATCTCGTTCTGCCGGTAGGCGGCCGGCGACAGGTGGTTCTCGGCGATCGCCAGCCAGACGTCGAGATCGAACGGCGCCTTCAGGCGGGTGGCGGCGAGCAGGATGCCAAGCGCGACCGCCGAGCCGTTCATGTCGTCGTGCATGTTGTTCATGTAGCGCGCCGGCTTCAGGTTGTGGCCACCGGTATCGAAGCAGATGCCCTTGCCGACCAGCGCGTAGGCACCGGCGCGCGCGTTCTTGCGGCGGCCGCGCAGGCGCAGGCGGACGATGGCGGCGTCGCGATGGCCGCTGCCGCGCGCCACCGCCAGGAAGGCGCCGGCGCCCAGTTTTTCCAGGCGCTTGAAGTCGTATTCCTCGATCTCCCAGCCCATTTCCGCCGCCAGCGCGCGCACCCGTGCCCGATAGGCGGCCGGACCGAGCAGGTTGGGTGGTTGCGTGGTCAGCTCGCGGCACAGACTGTTGCCCTCGGCCAGCGCGCGAGCGCGATCGATCATCCGATCCAGGCTTTCGCCACCGGCGCCATGCAGCACCAGTCGCTTGAGCGGGGCCGGCATCTTGTCCCGTTTCCAGGCCGGCAGGCGGACGCCATTGAGCCAGCCGACGTAAGCGGCGGCGGCGGCGGCGCGGGCGCGGAATTCAGGCGGCCCCCACAGCGCGATGCCGATTTCCGTGGCGTCCTCGTCGAGCAGGGGCTTGAGGGCCTGGCGCAGGCGCGCATGCCAATCGAACGCCGGCTTGCCGGGGTCCAGGCGCAGCCAGCTCGACAGGCGGCCGTCATCCAGTTCCAGGGTCAACGGCCGCTCCGCCAGCGCCGACCCGGTCTTGCCGCGCCGGGCCAGCGCCGCCAGCGCGCGTTCGGCGTCGGGCGCGCCATGCCAGTCGTCGCCAGCGGGCAGCACGTGCAGCAGATGACGAGTCTTCGCCAGACGCGCGGGCGAGGCCTCGGCGTGGCGGCTCAGGCGCGCCAGCACGGGCAGACCGGGCGGGGTTTTGTTCATCAGCATTCCTTTATATTGAAAACTTCAATCCTTACTATTGAAAATTGACCGACCTCGGTCAAGCCCCGATAATTCGCGGGTTTCGGTAACCCGATTGTCCATGAATCCGCTTAAGGTTGGACAGTCGCGGCCCACGCCGACCGCCGGTCGGCAACGTCCCAGAACAACCATCCTGCTTCGGAGATTCCGTTTCATGCCGAATTCCCTGCCCGACATCGACCCACAGGAAACCCGCGAGTGGCTCGACGCGCTCGCCGCCGTCATCGACGAGGAAGGCCCGGAACGCGCCCATTTCCTGCTCGAACGCCTGATCGACAAGGCCCGCCGCTCGGGCGCCTATCTGCCCTACAACGCGACCACGGCCTACCTGAACACGATTCCGCTGCATCTCCAGGAAAAGCATCCGGGCGATGTCGCCATGGAGCGCCGGATCAAGAACCTGATCCGCTGGAACGCGGTGGCCTGCGTGATGCGCGCCAACGAAAAGGCGCCCGGAGTCGGCGGCCACATCGCCAGTTTCCAGTCGGCGGCAACGCTGTATGACGTCGGCTTCAACCATTTCTTCCAGGGCCCGCAACACCCCGGCGGCGCCGATCTGGTGTACTTCCAGGGCCACTCCGCGCCAGGCATCTACGCACGAGCGTTCATCGAAGGCCGCATCACCGAGACGCAGTTCGCCAACTTCCGTCAGGAAACCTCGGGCGAGGGGCTGCCTTCCTATCCGCACCCCTGGCTGATGCCGGATTTCTGGCAGTTTCCCACCGTGTCGATGGGTCTGGGACCGATCCAGGCCATCTACCAGGCCCGTTTCCTGCGCTACCTGAACGACCGCGGCCTGGCCGATACCGCCGGTCGCCACGTCTGGGCCTTCCTTGGCGACGGCGAGACCGACGAGCCGGAAAGTCTGGGCGCCATCACCCTCGCCTCCCGGGAGAAGCTGGACAACCTGATCTTCGTGATCAACTGCAACCTCCAGCGCCTGGACGGGCCGGTGCGCGGCAATGGCAAGATCATCCAGGAGCTGGAAGCCGCTTTCCGGGGCGCCGGCTGGAACGTCATCAAGGTGGTCTGGGGCTCCTACTGGGATCCGCTGCTGGCCATGGATTCCAAGGGCCTGCTGCGCCAGCGCATGGAGGAATGCGTCGACGGCGAATATCAGAACTTCAAGGCCAAGGGCGGCGCCTACACGCGCGAGTTCTTCTTCGGCAAATACCCCGAACTGAAGGAGATGGTGGCCGCCATGTCCGACGAGGACATCTGGCGGCTGAACCGGGGCGGCCACGATCCGCACAAGGTGTTCGCGGCCTACGCGGCGGCGGTCCGGCATACCGGCCAGCCGACCGTGATCCTGGCCAAGACGGTCAAGGGCTATGGCATGGGCGCGGCCGGCGAGGCGCAGAACCCGACCCACCAGCAGAAGAAAATGGACATGGAATCGCTGCGCGCCTTCCGCGATCGCTTCCAGATCCCGATTCCGGACGATCAGCTGGAGAAACTGCCGTTCTACCGGCCGGCCGAGGACAGCCCGGAAATGAAATACCTGCGCGAGCGCCGCGTCGCGCTGGGCGGCTACGTGCCGACCCGGAACCCGCGCGCGGAATCGCTCGACGCGCCGCCGCTGTCGGCCTTCCAGGCGATGCTGGAAACCACCGGCGATCGCGAGATTTCCACCACCATGGCCTTCGTGCGCATCCTGACCGCCCTGCTGCGCGACAAGACGCTGGGCCGGCGCGTGGTGCCGATCATTCCGGACGAGGCGCGCACCTTCGGCATGGAAGGGCTGTTCCGCCAGGTCGGCATCTATTCCTCGGTCGGCCAGCTCTACGAGCCGGTGGATAGCGATCAGGTCATGTACTACCGCGAGGACAAGGGCGGCCAGATCCTGGAGGAAGGCATCAACGAGGCCGGAGCCTTCTCGTCCTGGCTCGCCGCCGCCACCGCCTACAGCACGGTCGGCGTGCCGATGATCCCGTTCTACATCTTCTATTCGATGTTCGGCTTCCAGCGCATCGGCGATCTGGCCTGGGCCGCCGGCGACAGCCGAGCCCGCGGTTTCCTGCTCGGCGCCACCGCCGGCCGCACCACGCTGAACGGCGAGGGCCTGCAACACGAGGACGGCCACAGCCACCTGCACGCGGCCATGATCCCCAACTGCGTGTCCTACGACCCCACCTTCCACTACGAGCTGGCGGTCATCATCCAGGAGGGCCTGCGCCGCATGGTCACCGAACAGGAGGACGTGTTCTATTACCTGACGGTGATGAACGAAAACTACGGCCATCCCGCCATGCCCAAGGGCGCCGAGGCCGGCATCCTCAAGGGTCTGTACAAACTTCCGGAGGTAGGAAGTGGCAAGGGGGGCGTAGGGAAAGGCAAAAAAGCCAAACCTCGTGTGCAACTCATCGGCTCCGGCACCATTCTGCGCGAAGTCATCGCCGCCGCCGAACTGCTGGAAGCCGACTGGGGCGTGGTCGCCGACGTCTGGAGCGCGACCAGCTTCAACGAACTGCGCCGCGAGGCCCAGGACACCCACCGCTGGAACCTGCTGCACCCGGATCAGAAGCAGAAGCTTTCCTACGTCGAGCAATGCCTGGACGCCAGCGAAGGCCCCATCGTCGCCGCCACCGACTACATGCGCGCCTATCCGGACCAGATCCGGCCCTACGTGCATCGCCGCTACATCACCCTGGGCACCGACGGCTTCGGCCGCTCCGACTCGCGCGAGGCGCTGCGCCGCTTCTTCGAGGTCGATCGCCACTACGTCGTGCTGGCCGCGCTCAAGGCCCTGGCCGACGACGGCGCGATCCCCGCCGCCAAGGCCGCCGATGCGATCCGCAAGTACGGCATCGACGCCGGCCGGCCCAACCCGGTGAACGTGTAAGGAAGCGGGCAAATGACGATCAAGGAAGTGCTCGTCCCCGATATCGGCAACTTCAAGGATGTCGAGATCATCGAGGTGCTGATCGCCGCCGGTGACCAGGTCGCCACCGACGACTCGCTGCTGACCGTGGAATCGGACAAGGCGGCCATGGACATCCCGGCGCCGTTCGCCGGCACCGTCAAGGAAATCCGGGTCAAGGTTGGCGACAAGGTTTCGGAAGGCAGTCTGATCCTGCTGATGGAAACCCGGGAACAATCCGGCGCCGCCCCGGCCAAGCCGGTGGCGCCGCCGGTGGTGACCTCGTTCACGCCGCCGGCCGCCACCGCCGTGGCGGAGGTGCCGGCCCCCTCGCGCCCGGCGCCGGAAGTACCGGCGCCGATCCAGCCGCAAGGCCGGCCCGACCCGGTCGCCGCGCGCGCCGAATTCGCCACCGGCAAACCGGCCCACGCCAGCCCGTCGGTGCGCCGATTCGCCCGCGAACTGGGTGCCGACCTCCCACTGATCAAGGGCAGTGGCCCGCGCGGCCGCATCCTCAAGGAAGACGTGCAAGCCTGGGTCAAGGGCGAACTGGCCAAGCCGCGCGCGGAAGCGATGGGCGCTGGCGGCCTCGGCGCGGGCCTGGCGATCCCGCCGGCGCCGGTGATCGATTTCAGCCAGTTCGGCGACATCGACTCGCAGCCGCTGTCACGGATCAAGAAGCTGTCCGGCGCCAATCTGCATCGCAACTGGGTTACCGCGCCGCACGTCACCCAGTTCGACGAGGCCGACATCACCGATCTGGAAGACTTCCGCAAGTCCATGCTCGACGAGGCCGGCAAGCGTGGCGTCAAACTGACCCTGCTCGCCTTCCTGATGAAGGCGGTGGTCAACGCGCTGCGCGCCTACCCCAGCTTCAACGCCTCGCTGGCGCCGGACGGGGAAACCCTGATCCTCAAGAAGTACTTCCACATCGGCTTCGCCTGCGACACGCCGGATGGCCTGGTGGTGCCGGTGATCCGGGACGTCAACCGCAAGGACGTGCTCGACATCGCCCGCGAACTCGGCGACCTGTCGGCGCGCGCGCGCGAACGCAAGCTCAAGATCGAGGAAATGCAGGGCGGCTGCTTCAGCATTTCCAGCCTGGGCGGCATCGGCGGCACCGCCTTCACGCCCATCATCAACTGCCCGGAAGTCGCCATCCTGGGGGTCTCGCGCGGCGCCATGAAGCCGGTATGGAACGACAAGGCGAAAACCTTCGAACCACGCCTGACGCTGCCGTTGTCGCTGTCCTACGACCACCGCGTCATCGACGGCGCCGACGGCGCCCGCTTCACCAGCCACCTGCGCCTGATGCTGTCCGACGTGCGCCGGCTGCTGTTGTAACTTCAGTCGGGAGCCGAGCGTGCTGAGTCGAGAGAAACAAGCTCGATTCGGCCATACTCTCGACTCCCGGCTCTCAACTATCGACAGATTCAAATGAGCACTTCAATCGAAATCAAGGTCCCGGATATCGGCGGCTTCAAGGACGTCGCCATCATCGACATCCTGGTCGCCCCCGGCGACACGGTCGTGGCCGACGCTTCGCTGATCACCATCGAGTCCGACAAGGCCGCCATGGACATCCCCTGCCCGCGCGCCGGCGTCGTGGAAAAGCTGCTGGTCAAGGTCGGCGACAAGGTCTCGCAAGGCTCGCCGATTCTTGTAATGAAAGTAGAGAGCGGAGAGCCGAGAGTCGAGAGTAACGTCTCGGTCCAGGCTGCCCCCCCCACTCTCGACTCCCCACTCTCGACTCTCGACTCGGATATCCGCGCCGAAGTCCTCGTCCTCGGCGCCGGCCCCGGCGGCTACACCGCCGCCTTCCGCGCCGCCGACCTGGGCAAGCGGGTGGTGTTGGTGGAACGGCATGCCAGTCTCGGCGGCGTCTGTCTCAACGTCGGCTGCATCCCGTCCAAGGCGCTGCTGCACACCGCCCGCCTGATCACCGAGGCGGAAGAGATGGCCGAGCATGGCGTCACCTTCGCCAAGCCCAAGGTGGACCTGGACAAGTTGCGCGCCTGGAAGGCCGACGACGTGGTCGGCAAGCTCACCGGCGGCCTCGCCCAACTGGCCAAACAACGCAAGGTCACGGTGGTCCATGGGGTAGCGAAGTTCACCGGCCCCAACACCCTGGAAGTCGCTGGTCCGGAAGGCACCAAGACCCTCAGCTTCGATAACGCCATCATCGCCGCCGGCTCCGAGGCCATCAAACTACCCTTCCAGCCCGACGACGAACGGATCATGAGTTCCACCGGCGCCCTCGCCCTGGCCGACGTGCCCAAGCGTCTGCTGGTCATCGGTGGCGGCATCATCGGCCTGGAAATGGGCACGGTCTACGACGCCCTGGGCAGCAAGGTCACCGTGGTGGAACTGGGCGGCCAGCTCATCCCCGGCTGCGACCCGGACCTGGTGAAGCCCCTGCGCAAACGCATGGAAAAGCGCTTCGAAAAGATCCTGCTCAACACCGGCGTCACCGGCATGGAAGCGAAGAAGGACGGCATCCACGTCAGTCTGAAAGCGGGAGAAACGATCACCACCGAGAAATTCGACCGGGTGCTGGTGGCCATCGGCCGCCGCCCCAACGGCAAGAGCATCGGCGCCGAAGCCGCCGGGGTGGCGGTGGACGAGCGGGGTTTCATCGCCGTGGACAAGCAGATGCGCACCAACGTGCCCCACATCTTCGCCATCGGCGACATCGTCGGCCAGCCCATGCTGGCCCACAAGGCGGTGCACGAAGGCAAGGTGGCGGCCGAGGTCATCGCCGGCCACAAGGTGGAATTCCAGGCCTTGGTCATCCCCTCGGTCGCCTATACCGACCCGGAAGTGGCCTGGGTGGGCGTCACCGAAACCGAAGCCAAGGCCAAGGGCCTGGCGATCGAAAAAGGCGCCTTCCCCTGGGCAGCCAGCGGCCGGGCCCTGTCCATCGCCCGCACCGAGGGCATGACCAAGCTGATCATGGACAAGGAAAGCGGCCGGGTCATCGGCGCCGGCCTGGTGGGCATCAACGCCGGGGAGTTGCTGGCGGAAGCCGTGCTGGCCATCGAGATGGGCGCCACGGCGGAGGACATCGGGCTGACCATCCACGCCCACCCCACCCTGTCGGAAACCCTCTGCTTCGCCGCCGAAATGGCGGAAGGCACCATCACCGATCTTTTGCCGCCGAGGAAACGTTGAACTTGACTGCCGGCAACTATGCCGGGCGGCGATGGCAACGAATCGCGGGAGTTTTGGCGCAGCGACTACGATACCGAACTTGTCCGCGCCCCCAGCCCGCCGCCGGATCACCGTTCTCGACGGCTGCCGCCACGCACATGGCCGACCCAGTGGCATAGCGGCGATTCGCAGCGATAACGGCGGACCGGCACCAGCAGGCTGATCACCCTGCCCAGCAGGGTGCGGGGGATGCGGAACAGGGGTTCTCCACATTTCGGGCAGGGTGGATTGGCCGGACTGGCCGTTTCCGTAGCCGGGGTGGAAGTGGCGGTCGTCTTGCGCATCGTGATCGGCATCCTTGACTCAAAGGGTGCCCGTCAGACCCCACCAAGCGGTCAAGTTCCCGGATCACGGTCACGATCGATCGCGGTCACCCTTCCCGACTGGTTCCACCCTGGCCTCGATCACCGCGAAGGTGGCGCGCATCGCCACCACCACCCGCTCCGGACCGAGGATGGCGCCGGAGGCGTGGCACAGTCGGGAGCCGATCCGGATACGGTCGATCTGGCTTTCCAGGACATCGCCCGCATGAACCGGCGCCAGGTAATCGACCGACAGATTGGCGGTGACGATGCGCCGCTCCGGCGGCAGTCGGCGGCCGACGTTGTAGCCGAGCCAGACATCGGCCAGCGCGGCCAGGAAGCCGCCGTGGGCGCTGCCGTGAATGTTGCGGTGACGCGACTCGACCACCACCCGGAAAGTCAGGTGCTCGCCATCGTCGCGGACGTACTGGGTGGCCAGCGCGGGCATGAAATCGCCGAGCGCCGGCCATTCGGCGAAGCCCTCGGTCAACCATTGGGCATGCGCGCCCGAAACGGAGGCCGGCATGTCGCGTTCAATCGGTCGCGATCGGCCCGGCCGGGCCGCGGCCGAACGCCGTGATCAGCGCGTACGCGACCTGCGCGTCCTCGGCCAGGTCGAACAAACGCCAGTGTCGTCGCGTCCAGGGGCCGAAATCGGGCTGACCGGGACGTGGATCGAGATCGCGCAGGCCGAGCCCCCAGTCCGGAAACACCCGGCGCGGCGCATCCCCGGTGATCACCACGCGCAGGTCATGGTGGCGGGGATCGGTGCGCAGACGGGCATGCAGCGCCTCGACGGCCTCGCGACCACCTTCGATCCACTGCATGAACTCACCGTCCTGGTAAAGCAGCAACCCGGTGATGTTGTTGGCGGCATTCAGCACGCGCGCGCGTTCGCGCAGCTCGTTCAGTTCGGTTTCGCCCATGGGCCGGCGGGCGCGGCTGACATACAGCAGGAAATGGATCGGCGGGGTGGGCGATTCGATCGGCCGGACCTCGCCGCGTTCGACGGCGGCAAGGAAGTCGGCCTCGGCCTGCGGCCGATGGAACAGGAAACCCTGCGCGTATTCGCAACCGATCGCGCGCAGCTCCGCCAGCTGCGCCGGCGTTTCCACACCCTCGGCGATCCGCCTGAGGCCGAGCGCGCGCGCCATGCCGACCACGGCGGTGGTGATCGCCCGGCTGTCCGGACGCTTGTCGATGCCGGAGATGAACTCGCGGTCGATCTTGAGGGTATCGACCGGCAGCCGCAGCAACTGGGCCAGCGACGAATAGCCGGTACCGAAATCATCGACCGCGACGCGCAATCCGAGATCGGCGAGTCCGCGCAACACGCGCAGATTGGAATCGACATCCGACATCAGCGCGGTTTCGGTGATTTCCAGCACGATGCGGGCGGGATTCGCGGCGCGCGCGCGCAGACAGCCGGAGAAGGTCTCGACCAGATCGTCATCGTCGAGCTGGCGGGTCGACAGATTGACCGAGATGTAAGGCGCTTCCTCGCCCCAGCGCTGGCGCAGTCGGGCTTCCATCGCGCAGGCCTGATCGAAGGCCCAGACGCCGATGGCCTGGATGGCGCCGGACATTTCGGCGATCGGGATGAACGCGGCCGGCGACACCTCGCCATCCGGCGGCCGCCAGCGCGCCAGCAGTTCGGCGCCACGAATCCGGCCGCTGTCGGTGGCGACGATGGGCTGGTAGAGCGCATGCAATTCGCCCCGCTCGACGGCGCCACGCAAGCCGTTGGCGATCGCCAGACGTCGCGCCGCTTCCCGGTGCAGATCCTCGCTGAAGAACTGCCAGCCATCGCGACCACGCGCCTTGACCGCGTACATCGCGGCATCCGCGTTGCGCAGCATGTCCTCGGCGGAATGGCTGGCGCCGTGACCGACCGCCACGCCGATACTGGCGCTGACGAAATGATCGTGGCCATCCAGGCGGACTGGTTCGCGCAACACCGCGTTCAGACGCTCGGCCAGGCCGGACAGGGCATCGATATCCTCGACCTGCTCGCCGAGCACCACGAATTCATCGCCACCGAGCCGGCCCACCGTATCGCCCGGACGCACGCTGGCGACCAGACGCTCGGCGACCTCGACCAGCAAGCGGTCGCCGGCCTCGTGGCCATGGCTGTCGTTGATCAGCTTGAAACCGTCCAGATCGATGAACAACAGCACCACCTGGCCTTGCCCACGTTTCGATCGGGCCAGCGCGCTGCTCAGGCGATCCCGGATAAGCGCCCGGTTGGGCAGCGCGGTAAGCGGGTCGTGGCTGGCGCGCCAGGTCAGCGCCTGTTCCGCCAGTTTGCGCTCGCTGATGTCCTGGAGCGTGACCACCAGCAGGCATTCGTCGCCACTCCGGAAACGCGCGATCGAGGCCTTGGCCGGAAACACCGAACCATCCTTGCGATAACCGGACACCTCGCCGCGCCGGCCCATCGGCAGCTCGGCCTGATCACTGGCGAGGAAACGCCGGACGTGCTCGACGTGCAGGTTGCGGAATTGCGGCGGCACCAGTTGATGCACGGACAGGCCGAGCATTTCGTCGACGCCGTAGCCGAACATCTCGCGGGCGACCCGGTTGGCCTGGACGATGACGCCTTGCTCGTCGGCGGCGATCACGGCCGCGTCCGCGAGCGCCAGGATGTGGTCGACGCGGCGGTCGACCGGCACCCGGGGCGCGCCCGTCGGGCGGGAAGGCACAACCGGCCCGGCACCCTCGCCGGCTGTCCGGGCCTGGAAGAAATTGGCCAGGTAACGATCCGGAATCACCGGAGCGATCCGGCCGAACGACTCGACGATGGTGAAGGAGCCGTTGGCCTCGCAGCGGGCAAGATAGGTATTGACGTAGGCATGATGACTGGCCGGATCCATGCGCACCTCGCCCTGCGGCGCGCGCAGTCGGACCCGTTCCAGCGCCGCCACCAAGGCATCCGGATCCAGTCCGCCGGCGGTTTCCGCCGCCTGGGCGAACGCCTTCACGCACAGCCAGGTGGCCTCGCCGAAATTGGTGAGCACGCCGTCGCCGTCCGGCCAGACTCCGGAAACTTCCGGCAAGGCCGCCAGCCGGGCCAGGCAGGCCCGGTTTTCCGGTGTGTCCACCGACATGAAATAGGTATTGCTGGAATACAGGCCGGCGCGGACTTCCGGCGCCAGTCGGCTGACCATCAGTTCGTCGTAATGGCCCATGACCACGGCCATGTGGCCTTTGAGGCCCATTTCGTAAAAGCGGGTGAGCAACGTGATCTGGTCGGCACCGGCGAAGTACGGCACGAAGACGTCGGCGCCGGAGCGCGCCACCCGCGTCAGCAGGTCGTCGATCGCGCGCGCGTCGTCGATGCCGATCGGCAGATAGGTTTCGCCGACCACCTCGCCACCGATCGCCAACAGCGCCCGCTTGGCCGCGTCGATCGAACCCAGCGGCCATTCGTAATTGCTGCCGGCGAAATACATCTTGGGGCCATATCGCGCGGCCATGGCCGGGATCATGCGCTCGATCTGCTGGTTGGGCAGCGCCGCGAAATGGAAGAAATGCCGGCAGCCGATACTGCCTTCGTAGAACGAGAAATTTAGGTAGGGTATCCGCGCCGGCTCGGCCACCTGACTGGCGACGGCGATGCGCGAATTCGACAGCAGGTTGCCGATGAGCGCGACGCAGCCGTGTTCCTCGACCAACCGGCGCGCGGCCGGGACCGCGGTTTCCGGCAGACTGCCGTCGTCCTCGACGATCAGCTCCAGCGGTCGGCCGAGTACACCGCCACCGGCGTTGATTTCGTCACAGGCAAGCCGACCCGCCCGGCTGATCTCCGGCCCATACAACGCGACCAGCCCGGTCAGCGGCGTCATCAGGCCGAGCCGGACGGGTCTGGTGGCGTGGTCGGAAACGGTGGCGGTCATGGGGATGCGGTCTGGGCGCGCGGCAAGAATGAGAACGAGAGGTCGACGCGAGTTTGCCATGTTCGCGGGCCGACGTGCCGACCCGGCTGGGGCGGACCGCTCAACGAATCGGGAGCAGGCTCAGGACCAGCGCGATCACCAGCGACAACGCGACCACGATCGCCATCGGCCGAAGCCGACGCCGCTCGGTCCGGGCCGGCGCCGGAGACCGGTCGGCGCCGTCTTCCAGCAGCGCCAGCTTGGCGCGAGCGAACGCTTCGTCACTCAACTCGCCACGGCGGTGACGCTCGATCAGTTCATTCAGCGCGCGCCGGAAATCCATGCCCGGGGTTCAGGAACCGGACCTGCCATTACCGGCATTGCCGCCATCGCCGCCGTTCCCCATCGCCAGCGGAAAATCGCGCGGCAACAGCACCCACATGGCGCCGCGCTGCTTCATGGCGCCGGCCAGCTTGCCGGCGTCGTCACCGAAGCCCCAGAAGAAGTCGGCGCGGACGTTACCCTTGATGGCGCCGCCGGTGTCCTGGGCAAGCATCAGGCGGTTGAGTGGCTCGCTCGAATTCGGCCGGGTGGTCGCCAGCCAGACCGGCGCGCCCAATGGCAGGCCGCGCGGATCGACGGCGATGCTGCGTTCCGGCGTCAGCGGCACGCCCAGCGCGCCGAGCGGACCGCCCTTGTGGTTGGGCAGCTCACGGAAGAACACGTAGCTGGGGTTGGCGTTGAGCAACTCCGGCAGCCGCTCCGGATTGCGCCGGCCCCAATCCTTGATGCCCTGCATGGAAGCCTTGTCCAGGGTCAGCTCACCCTTTTCCACCAGCCAGCGGCCGATGGACCGGTAGGGATGGCCGTTCTGGTCGGCGTAGCCGACACGCATGATCTCGCCGTTCTCCAGTTGCAGGCGGCCGGAACCCTGCACCTGCAGGAAGAACAGTTCGACCGGGTCATCCACCCAGGCCAGTTCGCGACCGCGCACGGAATCGGCGCCGGCATCGATTTCGGCACGGGTGAAATAGGGCACGACTCGGTTGCCTTGCAGGCGGCCACGCAGGCGCAGGCTCTTGAGTTCCGGGTAAACGGTGGCGAGATCGACCACCAGCAAATCCTCGGGCGCCGCGTGCAGCGGATAACGGTACTTGGGCGTCAGCGTCCGGCTGCCGCGCAGCAGGGGTTCGTAATAGCCGGTGACCAGGCCATCTCCCCCACCTTCGGCCTGGGTGATCCGCCAGGGCCGGAAGTGGTGTTCGAAGAAGCCGCGCGCGACATCGTTGTCGATCGTCGCTGGCAAGCGGGAAGCGGCCTGGCAGACCGGCTGCCAGGACGGATTGTTGCGCAGGCCGCGGCAGGACTGGAGCAGCGCCGGCCAGGCCTGGGCATGTTCGTCGTCGCGCCAGCCCGGCAGCTGATCCCAGCCGGCCGGACGCAGCCAGGGCATGGCCAATGGCGCCGGCTTGGCCGGTTCCACTGGTGGCGGGGGTTCCGGCGTGGGCGTGGGCGGTGGCGCGGGAACCGGGCTGGGAACCGGGCTGGGAACCGGCGCGGGGGTCGGAGCTGGCACGGGAGCGGGAGCCGGCTCCGGTGTTGGTGTTGGTGGCGGCACCGGCGCTGGTGCCGGGACTGGAACAGGCGTGGGCGCCGGAACCGGCATCGGCGCGGGCTCGACGGCGGGCTTCGGTGGCCGGTCGGGAACCGGTTCGGTCGGCGTCACCGGTTTGCCGCCGGGCGCCGCGCAGCCGGCAAGCAGGAGAATCAGGACAACGGAGAGGAAAAACGGTCGCATGGGGAAATACCTGGAGGATCGCGCCGAACCTGGCGAGGCTCGATCGAATCGGGCGGCGACCGGCTCGCGGCGGGTCGCTCCGGCCCGCTCAATGCAGCACGCGCGGCACGGCGAGGATGAATTCGGGAATCTCGGCTTCGAACTGGCTGCCGTCCTCGGCCACCATCTGATAACTGCCGCGCATGGCGCCAACCGGCGTGGCGATGGCGGTGCCGCTGGTGTATTCGAACTTTTCGCCCGGTTTCAGCAGGGGCTGTTCTCCGACCACGCCCAGACCGCGGACTTCCTGGATCTTCTGCAACGCGTCGGTGATGATCCAGTGACGGGAAATCAGTTGCGCCGACATCTGGCCGGTATTGGCGATGGTGATGGTGTAGGAGAACACGTAGCGGTCGACCGATTCGTCCGACTGTTCGGGAATGAAATTCGTCCGGGCGCTGACCGTGATGTGGTACTTCCTGCTGTCGGCCATGATCGAAGGCGGGGAAACTGAGGCGGAGCGGGCATTGCACACGATTCGGCCCGGCCTGTCCAGTGGCCGGGACGGCGGGTAAAATGCCGGTTTTGTTCACAACCCGACCAGGAAAACCCGACATGGCCGACTTCCAGATTGCCCCCTCCATCCTCTCCGCCAACTTCGCCAAGCTGGGCGAGGAAGTCGACAACGTGTTGGCCGCCGGCGCCGATATCGTGCACTTCGACGTGATGGACAACCACTACGTGCCCAACCTGACCATCGGCCCGCTGGTCTGCGAAGCCCTGCGCAAGCATGGCGTCACCGCGCCCATCGACGTGCACCTGATGGTCAAGCCGGTGGACCGCATCATCCCCGACTTCGCCAAGGCCGGCGCCACCTACATCACCTTCCACCCGGAAGCCTCCGAGCACATCGACCGCACCATCGGCCTGATCAAGGACAGCGGCTGCAAGGCCGGCCTGGTGTTCAACCCGGCCACGCCGCTGGACGTGCTGGAGTACACCCTGCCCAAGCTCGACATGGTGCTGCTGATGAGCGTGAACCCCGGTTTCGGCGGCCAGAAGTTCATCCCCTACGTGCTCGACAAGGCCCGCAAGGTACGCGCCATGATCGACGCCGCTGGCATTGACTGCCGCCTGGAGATCGACGGCGGCGTCGGCCCGGCCAACATCGCCGAAGTCGCCCGTTCCGGCGTCGACACCTTCGTCGCTGGCTCCGCCATCTTCGGTGCCGCCAAGGACGGCGACCCGCACCGCTACGACACCGTGGTCGCGGCCATGCGCGCGGAATTGGCGAAGGTTTGAAAATCGGGGAGTGGGAAGTGGGGGTAGGAATCCCTGCCCACTGCCCACCGCCCTACTCCCTACTACCCATTTCCTACTCACCATGACCGCCCCCCTACCCGTGAAAGCCGTCGTCATCGATCTCGACGGCACCCTGCTCGACACCGCGCCGGACCTGGCCGACGCCGCGATGGCGATGGCCGCCGATCTCGGCCTGCCGCCGATCGATCTGGCCGAGGTCAAGACCTACATCGGCAACGGTGTCTCCCGCCTGGTCAAGCGCGTGCTGACCCGGGACATGCACGCCGACCCGGCCCCGGAGCTGTTCGCCCAGGCGCTGCCCATCTACGAAAAGCACTATGCCGAATGGGTCAGCCGCAAGAGCCGGCCCTTCCCCGGCGTGGTCGAAGGCCTCCAGGCCATCCAGGCCAGCGGCGTGCATCTGGCCTGCATCACCAACAAGGCCGAGCGTTTCACCCATCCGCTGCTGAAGGACACCGGCCTGTTCGACTACTTCGAACTGATCCTGTCCGGCGACACCCTGCCGGAGAAGAAGCCCTCGCCGCTGCCGCTGCTGCATGCCTGCGCGGTGTTCGATTGCGAACCGGACGAACTGCTGCTGATCGGCGATTCGCTCAACGACACCCAGGCCGCGCGCGCCGCCGGCAGCCACGTGTTCTGCGTGCCCTACGGCTACAACCGGGGCCGGCCGGTGACCGAGCTGGACCTGGACGCGGTGGTGCCCAGCCTGACCGAGGCCGCGAAACTGATCGCCAGGAAATGAAATGACGCCGTTGAGCATGACCGGAACGCGATGGCGATAGGCGGGTAACCATCCATCGCCCGCCCGCCGCGGCTTGCCGCGCGAGGGCAAGAACAATCAGCGTCCAAGGAACCCACCATGTTCAACGAAGAGAAATTCAAGGAACTGGCCCGTCAGGGCTACAACCGCATCCCGGTGATCAAACGGCTGCCGGCCGATCTCGACACGCCGCTGTCGCTCTACCTGAAGCTGGCCAACCAGCCCTACTCCTACCTGCTCGAATCGGTGGTCGGCGGCGAACGTTTCGGCCGCTATTCGTTCATCGGCCTGCCGGCGCGCACCGTGCTGCGCGTGCATGGCCACTTCGCCAGCATCGAGACCAACGGCATGCCGGTCGAACAGTGCGATTGCGCCGATCCGCTCGCCTTCGTCGAGGACTTCCTGAACCGCTTCAAGGCCGCGCCGGTGCCCGGCATGCCGCGTTTTCCGGGCGGTCTGTGCGGCTACTTCGGCTACGACACGATCCGCTACATCGAGAAGAAGCTGGCCGGCACGCGCAAGCCGGACCGGATCAACACTCCCGACATCCTGCTCATGCTCAGCGACGAGCTGGCGGTGATCGACAACCTGACCGGCCGGCTGACCCTGATCGTCTACGCCGACCCGCTCGAGGACCAGGCCTACCTGAAGGCGCACCAGCGCCTGGCCGAACTGTCCCGGCAACTGCACCGGCCGGCCGTGCCGCCGCGCGACGTCAAGGGCAACGGCCAGGAAGCCGTGTCCGAATTCGGCGAGGACGCCTTCAAGGCGGCGGTCGAACGCGCCAAGCGCTACATCCTGGAAGGCGACATCATGCAGGTGGTGCTGTCGCAGCGCATGAGCCAGCCGTTCCACGCCCACCCGCTGTCGCTGTATCGCGCGCTGCGCGGCCTCAATCCGTCGCCGTACATGTTCTATTACGACATGGGCGGCTTCCACGTGGTCGGTTCCTCGCCGGAAATCCTGGTCCGGCTGGAAAGCGAAGCGGATTCCGGGCGTCGCCGCGTCACCGTGCGGCCGATCGCCGGCACCCGGCCGCGCGGCGCCACCCGCGCCGAGGATCTGCGCCTGGAAGCCGAGCTGCTGGCCGACCCCAAGGAACGCGCCGAACACGTCCAACTCATGGATCTCGGCCGCAACGACACCGGCCGCGTCGCCGAGACCGGCAGCGTGCGCGTCACCGAGAACATGACCGTGGAGCGCTATTCCCACGTCATGCACATCGTCTCCAACGTCGAGGGCACGCTCAAGCCGGGGCTGTCGGCGATGGACGTGCTGCGCGCCACCTTCCCGGCCGGCACCGTCTCCGGCGCGCCCAAGATTCGCGCCATGGAGATCATCGACGAGCTGGAACCGACCAAGCGCGGCGTCTATGCCGGCGCCGTAGGCTACGTCGGCTTCAACGGCGACATGGACGTCGCCATCGCCATCCGCACCGCCGTGGTCAAGGACCACATGCTGCACGTGCAGGCGGGCGCCGGCATCGTCGCCGACTCGGTGCCCGACAGCGAATGGATGGAAACCCGCAACAAGGCGCGCGCCGTGCTGCGCGCCGCCGAACTCGCGCAGGCAGGTTTCGAGGGCGAGGTCGAATAGCGGCACTGATCCGGGAGGCATGAATATGATCATCGATCTTCGCTGCCGGATCACCACCGCCGGCAGCGCCGACTATTTCCTCGACCGGATGACGCGTCTGAACCGGCTCGACCGGGTGCCGGCGCTGGCCGAAGCCTCGGTGGACGCCTTCTTCGCGGAAATCGGCGCCGCCGGCGTCACCACGGCGGTATCGGTATCCGGCCACAACCCCGGTGCCCGCCTGGGCCGGTTCGATCTGCCGGCGCGCACCACGCCGAACGATCTGCTGGCCGGGGTCCAGCGCGCCCACCCCGGCCGCTTCCTCGGCGTCGCCGGCATCGACGTCAGCGATACCCTGCACGACGCGGCGACCGAGCTGGAACGCTGCGCCGGCGAACTCGGCCTGAAGGCGATCTGCATCGAACCTGGCCGCGCGCCCGGCTGTCCGCCCAACGACCGTCGTCTGTACCCGATCTACGAACGTTGCGCCGAACTGGGCCTGGCGGTCATTCCGCAGACTTCCGGCGTGCTCGGTGGCCGCCTGGTCGACTACGCCAACCCTCGCCATATCGAGGAAGTCGCCGACGACTTTCCCGACCTGCGCATCATTTGCGGGCACGGCTGCTATCCCTACGTACGCGAGGCCATCGTCATGGCCAGCCGACGCGACAACGTCTGGCTGGCACCGGACATCTACTTCTTCCACCTCGGCCACGAAGACTGGGTCAAGGCGATCAACGCCAACCTGCTCGGTTTTTCCGAACGTTTCCTGTTCGCCAGCTCCTATCCGCTGACCGCGATCGGCCCCTATGTCGAAGCCTTTCTCCGGATCGACTGGAAGCCGGAAGTGCTCGATCGCATCCTCTATCGCAACGCCCTGCGCGCGCTCGATCTGGAGCGCGATCCGGTGTTCGCCTCGAAATACGGAATTTCAGCATGACGATTCGCCGCGTCCTCCTGCTCTCCGGCGCCAGCCTGGTCGGCCAGAACCTGCTTGGCGCGCTTGACGGGCGGCGCGCCGGCCTGCGCCTGCTGGCCACCAACAGCCTCGCCGACGAGCCGGCGCTGTTCGATTTCGACGCGGTCTGGCTGACGCCCGGGTTGCGCGCCGATCCAGCCGCCTTCCCGCGACGTTTCGATCAGGTGCTGGCCGAGGCCGAGCCCGACCTGATCGTGCCCTGTCGCGACGACGACGTCGCCTGGTTGGCCGATCTGGCGCGAACGCGGCCGGAACTGCGCGAACGCAGCCTGTGCGGCGATCCGGAAATCGCGCGGGCGTTGCTCGACAAGGACGACAGCGCGCGCCTGTCGGCCCGGCTCGACCTGCCCTTCGTCGCCACCCTGGCCTGCGACCGGGGCATCGACGCGCTGCGCGGGTTCGCGCGAAGCCACGGCTATCCACTGCTGGCCAAACCGCGCGAAGGCTTCGCCTCGCGCGGTGTCCGCCTGATTCCCGATGACGCCCGGCTGGCGCGCCTGGCCGGGCGACCCGACTACGTCGTCCAGCGCTATCTGGGCGATCCCGCCGTCGTGCGCGCCTGGCTGGACGGGCTCGCCGAGGATGGCATTCCGCTGTTCCACAGCTTCGAGGAAACCAAGATTTCGTTGCAGGCGCGCATCACCCGCGCCGGCGAAGTCGGCGGCGTCTTCGTCACCGGCAACGCCATGCGCCAGGGCCGCAGCGAGCGGGTCGCCATCGAAACCGCCGGCGACGCCCATGAACTGGCCTGGCGCTGCGCGCGCGCGTTCGCCGCCGACGGCTGGCGCGGCCCGCTCAACATCCAGTGCCAGCGCGCGCCGGACGGCGGGCTGGCGATCTACGAGTACAACGGCCGTTTCACCGGCGCCACCGCCGCGCGCCAACTGCTCGGCTTCGACGAGGTCGGCGAGACACTGACCGACTGGCTGGGCTGGCGGCCGCCGGTGGCAATGACTCGAACACCGGCCAACAACGTCAGCCGTCTGCTGGTCAGCCGCTGCGTCGACGCCGCCTCGCTCGCCGAACTGACGGCGGCCGGACGCTGGCGGGCGGCGCCGCTCACGCCGGCGGACGGATCGCCCGGAGCTGGTCGGTCACCACATTGATGTCGGCCAGCTCGGGCGCCCACAGGCTATCGAGCAACCGGCGCGTGCCCGCCTCGTCCAGCACCGGCGCGCTCAGGCGCCGGAACTTGGCTTCCAGCTCGGCGTCGCTGAGCGGATTGAACGGGTGGCCCTTGGGCGGCCCGGCCTCCTGGCGCGATCGCCCTGGCCACCACCGATCTCATGCCAGCCCCCCCCCAATGCAGCGCGGCCGTGATCCGGACGACATCCTCGACGCGCGCCACCGACGGCCGCAGCGCAAGGATCGCGCCGATCGGCCCCTGCGCGCTGTACTCGGCCGGATAAAACTTCAGGCCGGTCGATTCGACCGCGCTCCGGCCATCGCGCCGCCAGCACCGCCGACAGCGCGCAATGCGCGGTGGCGCAGCCCTTCCAGTCGGACAGTTCGCCGGTGCGGGTGACGCGCATCGGAATGTTCGGCGTGATCGCCAGGGAAATCGCGTTGGCCATGGCGGCAAGGTCGAGATCCAGGATCATGCCGCCGCCAACCACGCCGCCGAGCACGGCCGGAATCATGTCGCTGGGATGGCCGCCGATGCCGGTGTCGTTGTAATCCAGGTAGCGCACCATCACGGTGTTGGCGAACGCCGCGTATTCCGGCGTGGTGCGCGCCGGCGAGCCGATCACCGAGCGCCGAAATCGGATCGGGCGGTGGCCGCGATGCGTCGCGCCACGCCGACCGGCGGCGCGGCCAGCGCGCCCAGCGCGCAGGCGATCGAATCGATCAGGTGACGGGTGACGGCGCGGATCGCGGCCGGCGGTGGCGGTTCGGCGCGAAGCCCGACCGCGTATTCGGCCATCCGGCGGGTGGGCGCGTCCAATCCGAACCTTTCTTCCGGTTTCGTCGACGCGCGTTCAGGCCAATCGCGCCCGAACCAGACGCTCCAGACTGACCGCCAATGGCGTCGGCCGCCAGCCCGGCAGGTCGCGGCGCAGCCGGCGGGTATCGAGCAACACCGCCGGTCCGCCCGACCAGGGTCCGGGGTCGAGCCGGCAGGGTCGTCCGCCGCGCGCCAGCACGGCCGCCAGGACCGTCATCAGGTCACGCACGGCAACGATGTCACCGGCGACGTTGTAGGTTTCGCCGGCGCGCCATTCGTCGGCGCACAAGCGCGCCACCACCGTCACCAGGTCATCCAGGAACAGACTGTCGATGCCCTGGTCGCCCCCCAACAGGGGTAGCCGGCCTTCGCGCAGGGCCGTGTCGATCGCCACGTTGAGAAAACTGCCGCCGTAATTCCCGCCCGGCGACGGCCCGAACACCCCGCAAGGTCGCAGGATCACGAAATCCAGGCCGCTGGCGCGCACCAGACGTTCGGCCGCCAACTTGTCCGCGCCATAGGCGCCGGTTGGCGCCGGCGGGCGCGTCTCGTCCGCGACATGCGGTGGCGGCACGTCGCCATAGACGGCATTGCTGGAGAAGAACAGCACGCGGGGCACCCGGCCGTCCAGGCGGTCGAGCAGGTTGGCGAATCCGTCGACATTGACCGCGCGCGCCAGCCCGGGATCCTCGCCGCCTGGCCTGCGCAGATGATGGCTGCCGCCACCCGCCGCCGCGAGATGGATCAGGAGGTCGGCCTCGACACGCCGGACCGGCCCCTCGGGCAACCGGTAGTCGGCCGGCTCGACCCGGTGACCGTCGGCTTCCAGACGTCGACGCAGGGCATCGCCAAGGTAACCGCCGGCCCCGGTCAGGTGGATGCGGGCCATGTTCCGGTCTGTTCCAGAATGGCGAGATCGCGCGCGTCGAACAGGTCATGGCTGAGGTAGCGACGCGCCCATCGTCCAGGTTCGCAGCGCAACGGCGGCGCCGGCTCGCCATCGACGAAATGACGGTGGACGGCGTCGCACTCGTTGAAGTCCATGTCGGCGCGCACCGGCGTGATGCCGGTGAAACGGGCATTGATTTCGAAGAACGCGTAGCCGCCGTCGCGCGTCTCGCGCGCCTGGAAATTGCACGGGCCGATCAGGCCGAGCCCAGCCAGGCGCGCCGTCATCGCCAGCACCACCGACTCCAGCGCCGGCTGGCGGAGGGTTTCCACGGTGAACGGCAATCCATGCCAGAGCGTGTTGCGGCTCAGAAACAAGCCAAGCGGCCGCCCGGCCGAGCCAACCACGACCTGCGCCGAATATTCGTTGTCCTGACGCAGCCGGTCGCCATCCATGGCGCCGGCCCGGGTCGCCATGCCGGCTGGCGCCAGATATTCCTGGACGATGGCCGGCCCCGTCGCCGCCGTCAGCGCGGCTTCCAGGCCGGCCCGGTCGAACGCCAACCGCACGCCGCGCGAGGCGTAACCGAAGCGGGGTTTGACCAGCAGTGGAAAACCGCGCTCGGCGATCAACCGTTCGATACCGTCGGCATCGTCGGCGGCGACGGTAGCGGCGAAACATTCGCCGAAAAACCGCGCGCTTTCCAGTTTGTCATTGCTGACGCGGATCACCTCGGATGAAGCGACCACGACCCGGCAGCCATGGCGCTGTTCGAGCGCATGGCGATGTCCGGCCAATAACGGCAGTTCGGAATCGTGACCGGGCACCAGCAACTCCGGCCGCTCCCGCGCCAGCACCCGATCGAGCGCTTCCAGATAGGCGTCGGCGTCGCTCGTGGGGGGCATCAGATGCAAGCGGTCGCAACGGAAGTTGCCGGCGGCCACCGCCTCGCAATTCGCGCCAATCACACGGTAGCGCCGCGCCGCGCGGCGGAAGGCATGGAGGACACCGTAACCGACGCCACTGCCGACGCTGGTGACGAGAACCGATGGAGCGAGCGACATGGGTACGCTGCGGGTTGGAAATGACGATTGCGGGGTCACGCGAGGTTACACTACGACCGCTTCGGGCGCACCGCGTCGCGCCTGGGAAAGGGAATGCCGCCGTGGATGTCGGCAACAACATCATGCTTACCGGGGATAGCTGGAATTTCGCCGACAGCGTCGAATCCTTCGAGGACCACATCGCGCAGTCGATCCCGCATTGCCAGGAACAGCGCGAGTTCATCGCCGGACTCGCGCGTTTCTTCCTGCACGGCAACGCGACCGCCTACGAGATCGGCGTTGCCACCGGCGCTTTGGCCAGGGCCGTGCTGGCGCGGGTGCCCCAGCGTGATTGCCGCTATATCGGCCTCGACCGGGTACCAGGCATGATCGAGAGAGCCCGCCGTGGACTGGCGGGCGATCCTCGCTTCCAGGCGATCGAGGCCGACGCGCTCGACTTCCCTTTCGACAACGCCGCGCTCATCCTGTCCCACTACACATTGCAATTCATCCCTTTGCCCGAACGCGCCGCCCTGCTCGGCCGCCTGCATGCCGTGTTGCGGCCGGGTGGCGCTCTGGTGATCTACGAAAAAACCCTGGGCGGCGACGCCCGCGTCCAGGACATCCTCACGCAGATGTATTTCGAGTTCAAGGCTCGCCAGGGCCTCAGCGCGGAAGTCATCATCAACAAAGCCCATGCCCTGCAGGGCGTGGCCATGCCGATCTCGTTCGAGGACAACCTGCGCCAGCTGCGCGCGGCCGGTTTCACCCGTATCGAGGTGATCTACCGGGCCTACGCATTCGTCGGCTTTCTCGCGATCAAGGAACCTTCATGAACGACTCCATCCTGCGGCTCGATGTCCAGGGCGTCCAATTCCAGTTGCCGATCCCGGAAGACAACCCCTCGGCGCGCAACTTCCAGGCGGTCTACCAGAAGAACGGCAATTACGAGGCGGTCATGGTCGCGCTGCTGACGCGCATCCTCGACTCCCTGCCGGAACCGGTGTTCGTCGATCTCGGCGCCTTCATCGGCTACTACACCTTCTATTGCGCCAGGCTGCTGGCCGGCCGGGCACGCGTCCACAGCGTCGAGAGCAATCCCGAGTATGTCGAGATCCTGCGCCGCGGGATCGCGCTCAACGGCGTCGACAATGTCGATATCATCCATGCCACGCTGTCCGACCGGACCGAGCCGGTGCGCATCAACGGCACCTCGGTGTCGGCGGTGGCGGATACCGGCCTGGAATTGATGGCGGAGACATTCGACAGCGTCAGCCGGCGGCTCGGCTTTCGGCCCAACGTCGCCAAGATGGACGTGCATGGTTTCGAGGGCAAGATGCTCGGCGGCATGACCGAGACCCTGCGCGGCAGCCTGCGCTACCTGCTGCTGGAACTGCATCCCAATGTCTATCTGGAGAAATACACGCCCGGCATCACCCGCATGCGCATCCTGGACATGCTGGAGGATGCCGGCTTCCGGCTCTATTACGTGGCCGGCCACCGCTACACCTGGTCCGATGGCATGCGCCGTTTCTTCGAGACCGGCCGCTTCGCCTGGCAACCGCTGACCCGGGAAACGCGTGGCATGTTGCTGTTCGATCGCCACAACCACCTGTTCATCCTGGCCAGCAAGACACCGATGGAAGAACTGGTCGGCCCCTCCGAACTCGATCCCAGCCTGGAATGAACAACCGGTATTGCCCAATCCGTCCACCCGTCCTCCGGAGTCGGACATGAACGATCCGACGCGACTGCAAGGACGCCAGCCCCTGCCCCTGCCCCACGCCGACCGTAGCCAGCCTCGCCTGACCCTGAGCGGCGCGCTGGAGCCCCTGTCGCCGGCCGAGGCGTTGCTGCTGCTGATCGAGGCGCGGCGCGCGCTGATGCCCGGCGGGCGCCTGGAGATCGTCGCCAGCGCCGAGCTCGACCTGGCCGCCATCCGCCACTTCGCGGACCTGCTCGGCCTGACCCCGGCGCCGGCCGAGGCGGACGGCGCGACGGCGGCCTGGATCAAGCCGGCGCGCGGCGTCGACGGCGAACCGCGCGTCTCCATCGCCATCCCCGCCTATTCCCCGCGTTTCTTCGAAGCGGCGCTGACCAGCGCGCTGAATCAGAGTTACGACAACCTCGACGTCGTCGTCTGCGACGATTCGCCCGACGCCGGGATCGGCGAGATCTGCCAGCGTCTCCAACGCTTGCGCCGATTCCGTTACCTGCGCAACCCGACCCGGCTCAAGGGGCGCGCCAACTACGCCCGCTGCCTGGACGAGGCCGAGGGCGAATTCCTCAAGTACCTCAACCACGACGACGTGCTCGCGCCCGACTGCGTCGAACGTCTGGTCGACGCCTTCCGGCGCGCGCCGGACATTGCCCTGGCCACTTCCTACCGGGCGCGCGTCGACGAACACGGCGCGCCGCTGCCCGACCAGCCGGCGACCCGGCCGCTGGTCGAGTCGGACAGCATCCTGCACGGCGCCAGCCTGCTCAACGTCATGCTCATGGCCGGCCTCAACGTGGTCGGCGAACCGAGCACGACGATGTTCCGCAAGGCCGACCTGATCGTCGGCAAGCCGGACTACTTCTGTTTCGACGGCGTCGTCGCGCGCGGCGTCATCGACATGGCGATGTGGTCGACCCTGCTGCTGCGCGGCGACGCGGTCTATCTGCGCGCGCCGCTCAGCCAGTTCCGCATCCATGCCGACCAGCAACAGCAGGATCCGGCGATCCGCCAGTTGGGCATGCAGGGCATCCGCAATCTCCAGGAAGGTCTGGCTGCGTCTGGGTCTGCACGCGGCGTTCCGGCGCGACCAGTTCCTGGGCCGGCCGTTTCCGGACGATGGCGGCGGCTGGCGGGCGCTGCCGTTCACGCCGGTGCCGCAGCCGCCACCGACCCGGCTCTGGAATTTTTCCTGAGGCGGCGCGATGACCCGGATCACCGTAACCCGGCCGCTGCTGCCGCCGCTGACCGACTTCCTGCCCTACCTGGAGCAGATCTGGGCAAGCGGCCAGCTCACCAATGGCGGCCCGTTCCACGCCCGTCTGGAAGCCGCCGTGGCCGAGCGGCTGGGGGTCGGCCACGTGTCCCTGACCGGTAACGGCACCCTGGCGCTGATGCTGGCGATCCGTGCCCTCGACCTGCGCGGCGAGATCATCACCACGCCGTTTTCCTTCGTCGCCACCAGCCACGCGCTGCGCTGGGCCGGCCTGACCCCGGTGTTCGCCGACATCGATCCAGTCAGCCTCAACCTCGATCCGGCCGCCGCCGAAGCGGCGATCACCCCGCGCACCGGCGGCCTGCTGCCGGTGCACGTCTACGGCCGGCCATGCGCCCTGGCGCTCGACGAGCTGGCGCGCGCGCGCGGCCTGCCGCTGCTCTACGACGCCGCCCATGTGTTCGGCGCGCGCGCCACGCCGGCGCTGGCCGGGCGCGGCGACATGGCGGTGCTCAGTTTCCACGCCACCAAGGTGTTCCACACCTTCGAGGGCGGCGCCGTGGTATCGCCCGACGCCGAGACCAAGCGGCGGGTCGACCGGCTGCGCAATTTCGGCTTCGCCAGCGAAACCGAGGTGGTCGACGTCGGCATCAACGCCAAAATGAACGAATTGCAGGCCGCCTTCGGCCTGCTCCACCTGGACCGGCTGGATGCCGCGATCGCCGCGCGCGCCGCCATCGCCGCCGCCTATCGGGCCGGCCTCGCCGACGTGCCCGGCATCGCCTGTCCGACACCATCCGCGCTGGCGACCGACAACCACGGCTATTTCCCGATCCGGGTCGGCGTCGACCATCCCGGTGGCCGCGATGGCTTGTACCGTCGCCTGCGCGAGGCCGGCATCCTGGCGCGCCGCTATTTCCATCCCCTGATCAGCGATTTCCCGATGTACCGCGATGCCCCCGGCGCGCAACCGGACAACCTGCCGGTGGCGCGCCGGGTCGCCGCCGAAATCCTGTGCCTGCCGATCTTCCCGGACATGACGGCGGCCGACCGCGACCGGATCATCGAAGTGGTCCGGCGACCCGCGTGAGGACGAGGTCATGCGCCAGGGATCATCCATGCCCGCCCGCTTACGTTCGTTGCTGCTGAAAACCCCGGTGCTGATCGGCCTGGGCCTGCTCGGCGCCTGGCTGTTGTTCGCCTGGCTGGCATTCGAGCCGCTGGTCCGATGGGCCGCGCCCAAATATGTCGCCGAGCGGAGCGGGCATGTCCTGCGCATCGGCTCCGCCAGCCTGCATCCGTTCGCGTTGTCGGTGCGTCTGGGCGACGTCGCCCTGGACGAGCCGGACGGCGCGCCGCTGCTGGCGTTCGAGGAGTTGCTGGTCGATTTCGACAGCACCGGCGTGTTGCGCGGGGCCTGGGGCTTCGACGCCATCGACCTGACCGGTCCGCGCGCGTGGCTTGCGTTGCGCGCGGACGGCCGGCTCAACTGGAGCGCGCTGGTCGATGCCTTCCGGAATCCCGAACCACCGACCGACGACAGCCTGCCACGGCTGCTGATCCGGCAGTTGCGACTGGCCGGCGGCCGCGTCGACCTGGTCGATCACCGGGTCGGCTTCGAGACCGCGCTCGATCCGCTCGATCTCAACCTGAGCGATCTGTCGACCCTGCCCGACGACGTCGGCGCCTATGCAATCGAAGCCACCACCGAGCCGGGCGCGCGCATCCGCTGGCAGGGTGACCTGACGCTGAACCCCGTCGCCGCCAAGGGTCGCGTCGCCATCGATCGGGTCGCGCTCGACCGGCTCTGGCCCTATCTGCGCGCGCGCCTGCGCATGGCGCCACCCAAGGGTGTCGCCGCGTTGTCCCTGAATTACCGGGCCGGCTACGCCGACCGCGAGTTCTCGCTAAACCTGGACGACATCGGTTTCGAGCTGGCCGAGCTGGAACTGCGCGGCGTCGAGGCCCCGACGCCGGCCGTCGCGCTCGACCGGATCACGCTGGCCGGCGGCCGCTTCGACCTCGGCGAACGCCGCCTGGATCTGGGCGAGATCAACCTGGGCGGTGGTCAGCTCCGGCTCAAGCGCGAAACCGACGGCCGTCTCGACATCGGGGACTGGTTCGCCGGTGCTCCGCCCGCGGATCCGGCCACCACCCCGCCGGAAGCCCCGGCACCGATGACCGTCGCCGCGTCCCCGACGACCGGGACCGTCCCGGCCTGGCGACTGAACCTGGAGCGTCTCGCGCTCGATGGCATCGGTCTGCGCGTGGAGGATGCCGGCTTCGCCAAGCCGCTCGTGCTCGAACTCGGCAACCTGCGCCTGGGCCTGGCCGCCCACGCCGAGCTCGGCGGCGCCCGGATGCTCGCCCGCGTAGAGGACATCGGCATCGACCTGTCCGGCCTGCGCCTGCTCGCCGAGGCCGGATCGGCACCACTGTTCGTGCTGGGCGGCCTGGCCGTGACCGGGGGCATGATCGATCTCGGCGAGCGCGCCGCCAGCTTCGACCAGATCGGACTGGTCAACGGCAAGCTGGAACTGACGCGCGCCGCCGATGGCCGGATACCGCTGCTCGCCGCCCTCACCCGCGTCGGCGCGACGTCGGTGGCGCCACCCGCGCCATCCGACGCCGGGACGGCGCCGGCCTGGCGTTACCGGATCGGGCATCTCGGCCTGTCCGGATTCGAGATCGGCGCGCGCGACGAAAGCGTTCGCCCCGCCGGTGGCCTGACCCTGGAGCGGATCGAGCTTGGCATCGACGGCATCAGCGACGATCCCGAGGCACCGCTGCCGACGCGGCTGAGCGCCACCATCCGTGAGGGTGGCAGCCTGCGCGTCGAGGGCAAGCTGACGCCGGCCGCGCCCGCCGCCGACCTGCGTCTGAAACTGGAACGGCTGGCGCTGGCGCCGGCGCAACCTTGGCTGTCCCAGGCCGCCAACCTCCGGTTCGCCTCCGGCCATGCCGGCCTGCATGGCCGCCTGCGTTACGACGGTGGTGCCGCGCGCGCCCGTCAGCTCGATTTCCGTGGCGGCTTCTCGGTCACCGACCTGCTCCTGAACGAGACCGAAAGCGGCGAGCGTTTCCTGGCCTGGCGGATGTTGGCCAGCGACAGCGCGCGCGCCAGCCTCGACCACCTCGCCATCGCCGAGCTGCGCCTCGACCAGCTCGGCGCCAAGCTGGTGATCCAGGCGGACAAGACCGTCAACCTGAAGAACATCCTGAAGACACCCGAATCCCCGCCGGTCGACATGGTCGTCACCCCGGCCGCCACCCCGGCCGCGCCAGCCGGCGCGCCGCCGCCGGCGTTCCGCCTCGACATCGACCGGGTTCGCGTCGAACGCGGCGAACTCGACTTCGCAGATCTGTCGCTGGCGCTGCCGTTCGGCACCCGCGTGCATGATTTCACGGCCACGCTCAACGGCATCTCCACCCGAACCGGCCAGCGCGCCGAGCTGGAACTGGATGGCCGCGTAGACGACCACGGCATGGCGCGCGCGGTCGGCCAGTTCGACCTGTTCGACCCGACCGACTTCATGGACATCAAGGCGGTGTTTCGCAATGTCGAGATGAACCGGCTGACGCCCTACACCGCCACCTTCGCGGGCTACAAGATCGCTTCCGGCAAACTTTCGCTCGATCTCGAATACAAGATCCAGCAGCGCCAGTTGCTCGGCGAGAACCAGATCGTCATGGACCGCCTGACCCTGGGCGAGCGGCTGGAAGGTCCGGACATCAAGCACCTGCCGCTGGAACTGGCGATCGCCATCCTGCGCGACAGCAACGGTGTCATCGACCTCGGCCTGCCGGTTTCCGGCAGCCTCGACGATCCCCAGTTCAGCTACGGCCGCATCATCTGGAAGGCCATCGGCAACATCCTGACCAAGCTGGTCACCGCGCCCTTCCGCGCCCTCGGCGCGCTGTTCGGCGGCGACGGCGAGAAACTGGAAAAGATCGTGTTCGAGCCGGGCGAGGCCGGCCTGACGCCGCCGGAGAAGGAAAAATTCGGCGCCATCGGCCAGATCCTGAACAAACGTCCCGGCCTTGCCCTGACCGTGCATGGCGTCTGGTCGGCCGAACGCGACCGCCCGGCGATGCGGGAAACCCGGCTGCGCCGCGCCATCGCCGAAGCCATGGGCCTGCGCCTGGCCGCCGACGAGGAGCCGGGACCGATCTCCACCGCCAATCCGAAGGCGCGCGCCGCGCTCGAAAGCCTGTACGCCCAGCGTTTCGGCGCGCGCGACTGGGAAACCCTGTCGGCGAAATGGCGTCAGGCCAATCCGGACCCCGCGAAGAAAGCCGAGGAAGGTCGTCTGATGTCCCGACTGAAAAACCTGCTGGTCCGGGAACAGCCGCCGCCGCCCCTGTCCGGCGACGAACTCGCCGAGCTGGCCGGCGCCGACCTGCACGATCTGCTGTACCGCCGCCTGTTCGAGCGCGAACAGGTCGGGGATGCCGATCTCCAGGCCCTGGCCGGACGCCGCGCCCAGGCCATCGTGTCCGGCCTGATCGCGGCCGGGGCGCCGGCGGCACGCGTCCGCGCCGGCGCCATCGAAGCCCATGCCGGCGATGGCGCCGACATTCCGGCGCGCCTGGAGCTGGGCGTCGCGGCAACGCCCACCGAGTCCGCCGTCGGCCCGAACGCCGACACGTCCAAGGCGCGGGATTAGTGACAAAGTGGTCTTGATATTGCCGGCCGCATTCGGCACGATGGCCCGCGATTCGCGCGACATCCTTCCGATGTCCGCATGCCATCCGAACTTGTCGCGATAACAGGCACGGTAACCGGGGACCGTGTCCGAGGAGGACCATGAAAACCCTGCACAGCTTCATCCTGACCGCCTCGGTCGCCGTCTCCCTGATCTTCTTCGGTGGCAGCTACCTGGTGTTCACCTACGCGTTCCGAGACGGCATCCGCGATTCCGCGCGTGAACAGGCGGCGGTGCTGGCGCGCTCGACCTGGCATTCGATGACCCAACTGATGTTCCAGGGCTGGAGCCGGGATGAATTGCTCGGCTTCATCGACGCCACCCAGACCGCGCTGGTCGACTCGCCGACCACCATCGCCATCCACCGCGGCGAGGCTGTCGCCGAGCGCTATGGCCATTTCGACCAGCCGGCGCCGGACACCCCGCTGACACGCGCGCTGACCGACGGCGCCGCCACCGACCTGCTGGAGGGTGACTTCGTTCGCCACGTCTTTCCGCTGGTCGCCGAGGCGCGCTGCCTGTCCTGCCACGACAACGCGCGCGTGGGCGACGTGCTCGGCGCCATCGATGTCCGCCAGGACACCCGGCCGGCGCTGGCCAAGGCGGAAAAACGCTTCTTCTTCAGCCTGCTGGCATTGGCGCCGCTGCCGTTCGTGGTCGCCTTCCTGGTGGTCTGGCGCATCAACCGGCGCATCGACGACGCCGTCGGCCGGCTGCGCGACAACGTCGACAACCTGAACCGGGTCTCCGACCTCACCAGCCTGCGCCCGACCGAAGCCAGCATCGGTTTCCGCGAACTCGACGACATCTTCGAGCAGATCGCACAGCTCGGCACCCGGCTGCGCAACGTCGCCGTCGACAAGGATCTGCTCGAATTCGAAATCCGGCTGATGGAGAAATTCATCATCACCTCGGAAGTGGTCAAGGACTGGCATGAGTACGTCAAGGAGCTGCTGATCGAAATCAGCAAGGTCATCGATGCCTACACCCTGTTCTGCGTGTTCAAGGTGGAAGACGAACTGTTCAGTCTGGAGATCTTCTGGCGGCACCGACCGTCGCCGGAACAACTCACGCAGATGGAAGAACGTGTCCGCGCGATTCTGGATACCAATCCCTACCTGCGCGGCATCCACGGCATCCAGATCAACCACACCGTCGCCGAACCCGACCGCGACATGCCGCCGCTGAACGCGCGGGACATGGAATTGCAGACCAAATCGCTGCTGGTCGAAGCGCCCAAGATCGGCGGCATCGTCGGCATCGGCGTGCAATCCGAGATGGTGCGCGACGATACCCGCGCGCTGGTCATGGAAAGCATCCTGTCCACCCTGCTCAACGTGATCGGATCGGTGCGCGCGATCTACAAGTACACCCGCGACCTGGAGTATTACGCCACCCGCGACCCGCTCACCCACCTGTACAACCAACGCGTGTTCTGGGAACTGCTGGAATACGAGATCAGCCGCGCCAGCCGCCACAAGCAGAGCTTCGGCCTGCTCATGATCGACCTCGACAACTTCAAGTCGATCAACGACACCTACGGCCACCACGTCGGCGACCGTTTCCTGCAGGAATTCGCCAACGTGGTCCGCCACGCGCTGCGCAACGAGGACATCCTGGCCCGCTACGGCGGCGACGAGTTCGTCGCCCTGCTGCCGGAAGTCAGCGAGGCCGATGCCTACACCGTCGCCGGCCGCGTGGTCGAGGCCGCCGCCAACCTGGCGGTGGAACTGCCCGACGGCGGCCGCGCCAAGGCTTCGGTCTCGGTCGGCCTGGCCATCTACCCCGACCATGGCGACGACAAGAAGGATCTGTTCCTGCTCGCCGACAACATGATGTACAAGGCCAAGAACGAAGGCAAAAACCGCGTGGCCCTGCCCAGCGACGTCGATGTCGCCGAGGCCTACCGCAAGATCGGCGAGAAGAGCCAGATCGTCCTGCGCGCGCTCGACGAGGGTCTGGTGCGCCCCTACTTCCAGCCGATCATGCACGGCGGCACCCGCCAGCTGGCGGCCGTCGAGGTGCTTTCGCGCATCCAGACCGACGAAGCCCTGTTCGAGGCCGGCGAATTCATCGAGCTCGCGGAGAAGATGGGCGTCATCCACAAGCTCGATTTCCAGGTGATGGACCAAGCCATGGCCGAGGTCGCCCGGACCGGTTACGCGGGCTACCTGTTCATCAACCTGTCGCCGCGCGCGATGGTGCTGTCCGAATTCCTGCCCGAGGTGAAAGCCATGGTGATCCGCCACGGCGTCGCCCCGGACCGCATCGTGTTCGAGATCACCGAACGGGAAACCATCAAGAACATCAGCCTGCTCACCAAGTTCGTCGCCGCCCTGAAGATGGAAGGCTTCCTGCTCGCGGTCGACGATTTCGGCTCCGGTTTCTCGTCCTACCACTACATCAAGCACTTCCCCATCGACTTCCTGAAGATCGAAGGCGAATTCGTGCTCAACATGGTCAAGAGCGAGCGCGACGCCGCCTTCGTCCGCAGCATCGCCACCCTCGCCCGCGAACTCGGCATCCGCACCGTCGCGGAATTCGTCGAAAGCGAGGAAGTGCTGGAACAGGCCCGCGCCGCCGGCATCGACTACATGCAGGGCTGGCACATCGGCCGGCCGGGGCCGAACATTCTGGCGGGCTAGCGGATCGTCGACTCGACCGGCTCCGGGGGTGAAAGGAACCCGGGATCAAACACGAACAGCCGCGTGCTGGCTGACCGGTTCAATCTGACTTCCCGTTCCGGACAGATCACCGCGTCATAGCCGAGCGACCGCGCCGGCGCGATCACCGTCTCGATCCATCGACGCGTGAAGTTCTCGACATGACGGCCGGCCGCCAGACGCTCTGCCGGACTCCCCGCCGGGTCGTCGATCACCGCCTGCCAGGCGAGCACATCGCGCAGTTCCCGATTTCGCTGGTCTGGCAGGAAGCGCAACAACCCACCGTTCGCGCAATCGACCAACCACCCTGGGTAGCTGCCGATGCCCGCGCGCAGCCTGCCTAGCCGGGTACGACTGACGCGCAACCACAACTGGAACGAACCCTCCGATTTTTCCCGGAGATCGAGCACGCGGGCGCGATCGTCCAGGAACGCGGCATAAATCCTTCCCCCCGGCCCCGCGTGCATGCGCGCATAGACCGGATCGGCGCTCAGGCAGATGAAGGAATGTCGCATCAGTTTGGCCGCGCGAGCCATGGATCGGGACGGGCATTGCCACGCCTGGATCCGGTGGGGCGTGCCGTGTAGCCAGGGTTGGGGCATCTTATTGAAATGGGATTCGCAGGGCCGGCCGATGTCCCGCCCGCCTGCTTTACGAAAAAAAGCCCGGCCGGGGCCGGGCTGAGCGGATTCGGGCGGCATCGCCGCCGGACGGCGTCAGCCGATGCGGAACCGGCCGGCAAGATCGTGCAGCTGGCCGGCCAGGCCTTGCAGGCGGTCGGCGGTGGCGGCGACCTGGCTGACGGCGGCGCTGTTGGCTTCGACGCCCTGGGCGATCTTCTCGACCTTGGCGGCGACGTCGCGGGCGGAAGCCGATTGCTCCTTGAGCGCGGCGTGGATTTCGTTGACGGCGCCAATGACGCGACCGGAAGCCGCGCGGATGTCGGTCACCGAATCCCCGGCGCGATGCGCCAGCTCGACACCGCCACCGACACGTGCAACGCCGGCCTCCATCTCCTGCGCGGCGCGTTGGGTACCCTGCTGGATCTTGCCGATCATGGCGGTAATTTCCTGGGTCGACCTGGCGGTGCGCTCGGCCAGCTTGCGGACCTCGTCGGCGACCACCGCGAAACCGCGCCCCTGTTCGCCGGCGCGCGCCGCCTCGATGGCGGCGTTGAGCGCCAGCAGGTTGGTCTGGTCGGCGATGTCCTTGATGGCATTGACGATGCTGGAAATCTGACTGGAGAAGTCCTCCAGTTCACGGATGGTGGCGGCGGTGGCGTTGACGGCGTCGGCGATGCGCCCCATCTCGCCGGCGGCCTCGTGGATCACGCGGCCGCTTTCATCGGACTGGGTCACCGAGGCCTCGGTGACGGTGCCGGCCTCGCGGGCATGCTCCTCGACCTGATCGATCGACACCGACAGCTCCTGCATGGCCGCCGCCATGCCCGAGGCGGATTCCGACTGGTCGCCGCTGGCGCGGGCGACGTTGTTGCTGACGCTGGCCAGCTCGCGCGCCAGGTTGCCCAGCGTCTCGGCGTTTTCCAGCACCTGGCCGACCACCGGTTTGATGCGTTCCTGCATGTCGGCGAGCTGGCGCACGAGATCGGCCAGTTCGTCCTCGCCCTTGGCCTCGACACGGTGGGAGAAGTCCAGGCGCGACATGTGGCCGACCAGATCGCTGGCGACGGCGATGCGGGCACCGATACGCCGTACCAGCAGGTAGTTGGCGACGGCGACGCCGACCAGCGAGATCAGCAGGATGACGAGCACCTGGATGCGCGCCGTAGCGGCATGGGTCTCGGCGGTGAACAACACTTCCTCGGCGTACACCTCGTAATACGGGATCAGGATCTCCAGCGGCTTGAGCAGACTGGCGTGAACCTGTGGCCAATCGTCCTCCAGCAGGTACTTGATGGCTTCCAGATCGCTGGTCTGGTAGGCCTTGTCGACCTGATCGAAGAAGGCCGGCAACGCGGCCATGCCCGCTTTCATCCGGTCCACCTCGGCGAGCTCCTCCTCGCCGAGCCGTTCGGCGCCGGCCACGGTCAGAAAGCGCTCCCAATCCTGTGGCAACGCCGCGCGCGTCTCCTTGAGATGGTTGGCCGAGCCGACGGTCGGCAGCAATCCAAGCGCGACGCCGGAAATCCGGTGCCGGGTTTCCTTGATGTGGGACTCCACGGCGCGCAACAGGGCAACCGGCGCGATGACCTCGTTGCGCACGGCTTCCAGATCGCTGATCCCACGCGTAGCGGTGAGGACGACCATGCCTCCCAGCAGCAACGTGGCCACCACACCGATGGCGGCCACGCCGATGAGCCAAATCTTGATGGTGAGTTTCATGCCCGTCTTCTCCTCACCCCCGCTCACTCGGTCGGATAACCCTTGGCGATCCAGGCCGGCAAGCCGTCACGGAACCAGTAGACGTTCTTGTGGCCGGCGTTCATGGCGGCGGCGGCGCCCTTGTAACCGCGCCAGCACGGCGAACCGTTGCAGTAGAAGACCAGGGCCTTGTTCTTGTCGGCCGGCAGTTTGGCCGCGTCGAAGCGGTCGGCGGGGTCGAGCTTGGAGACCTTGGCGTGCGTCTCGCGGTAGACGACGTTGATGGCGCCCTTGATGCGCTTGTCGACGTACTCACCGGCGACGCGCGCGTCGACGAAGACCGCGCCCTGGTCGAACTGGGCCTTGGCGGTGTTGACGTCGGCGAACTTGCCGGGCGCCGGGAAGGTCATCGGCGTTTCCTCCACCGCCCAGGCGCCGCCGGCGCTCAGGAAGCCGATGAAGAACAGGGTGCTGATGCGTTTCAACATGATGGCAATCTCCTCGTGATGGATGGATCGGCCTTGCCGCCGACAAGGGCATATCGTCGCCAGGGCCCCGAACTTTAGGATTGATTTCCACGCATGCCGGCCGGCGGCGTCAGAGGCGGAAGAACAGGTAGGCGACCGCGATGGCGGCGGCGAAGCCGGCCAGGTCCGCGATCAAGCCACCGGCGACGGCGTAACGCACCCGGCGGATGCCGACCGCGCCGAAGTAGACGGCAAGCACGTAGAAGGTGGTCTCGGTACTGCCCTGGACGATGGCGGCCAGGCGGCCGGCGAAGGAATCGGCACCGTGCGCCTGCATGGTCTCGATCATCATCGCGCGCGCGCCGCTGCCGGACAGCGGTTTCATCAGCATGGTCGGCAGCGCGTCGACCCAGGCGGCGTCGAAGCCGAGCGCGAGCACGCCGATGCGCGCCATCTCGACGAAGGCTGGCAGCGCGCCGCTGGCGCGCAACATACCGATGGCGACCAGCATGGCGACCAGATAGGGAATGATGGTGACGGCGGTCTGGAACCCCTCCTTGGCGCCCTCGATGAACGCCTCGTAGGCGTTGACCCGGCGCAGCATGGCGCCGAGCAGGAACACGATCACCAGCGCCAGCAGCAGGAAATTGCTCAAGGTCGACGAACGCGCGCTCATGTCCGCCGCCGGCAGGCTGGCGAACCACCAGGCCAGGCCGCCGACCACCGCCGACACGCCAAGCAGCCAGGCGAGCACGACCAGGTCGACGCGCAGGCGCTGGACGGCGGCGACGAACAGGAAGCCGGCCAGGGTCGAGCAGTAGGTGGCCATCAGGATCGGCAGGAACACATCGGTCGGATCGGCCGCGCCCATCTGCGCGCGGTAGGTGAAGATGGTCACCGGCAACAGCGTGATCGACGAGGCATTGAGCACCAGGAACAGGATCTGGGCATTGCTGGCGGTGTCCTTGTCCGGATTCAGATCCTGGAGCTCGCGCATCGCCTTGAGGCCGATCGGGGTCGCCGCGTTGTCCAGCCCGAGCAGGTTGGCGCCCATGTTCATGGTGATCGAGCCGAGCGCCGGGTGGCCGCGCGGCACGTCCGGGAACAGCCGCGCGAACAGCGGCGCCAGCGCGCGCGCCAGGGCGTCGAGAAAACCCGCGCGCTCGCCGATCTTGAGCACGCCCAGCCACAGGCACATGACCCCGGTCAGGCCGAGCGCGATCTCGAAGGCGGTTTTCGCGGCGTCGAAGGCGGCCTTCATGACCGCCGCGAACACCGTCGCGTCGCCGGCGAAATACTGGAGCAGCGCGGCGCCGAACGCGGTCAGGAAGAAGCCGATCCAGATCGCGTTGAGCATGACGGGCGCGCGCCTGGCCGGCTCAGTAGGACTGGGTCTCGTCCCACATCGCGGGAACGAAGCGGACCACCCGGTTGCGACCGGTTTCCTTGGCCTGATACAGGGCGACGTCGGCGAACTTGAGCGCCTGCCAGAAAGTGGGGCTGTCTTCCGGGAAATCGGCGACACCGATCGAGATGGTCTTTTGCAGCGTGGTGCCGGCGCCGATCGGGATCTTCAGGCTCTCGACCCGGGCGCGGATGGTCTCGGCCACCGTCATGGCCGCCTCGGCGCCGGTTTCCTGGAGCAGGATCAGGAATTCCTCGCCGCCGTAGCGGATCACCATGTCGGAACCGCGCACCGATTCGCGCAGCGCGCGCGCCAAGGCCTTGAGCACGGTGTCGCCGGCGTCGTGGCCGTGACTGTCGTTGACCATCTTGAAGTAGTCGAGGTCGAGCATCAGGATCGACAGATGGGTCTTGCGTCGCTGGTTCTGGGCCAGCAGGGTATCCAGGTATTCCTCCAGGAAACGGCGGTTGTTCAGGCCGGTCATCGGATCGCGCAGGTTGGCCTCGCGCAGGGTTTCCATCAGGCGTTTGGATTCCAGCACCGGCGCCGCCTCGCGCAGGTACAGATTGACGAACGGGATGATGCCGGTGGCAGTGGTCTCGGCGGCGCGCGGCGCGACGATCTGGAGCACGTTGCCAACGCTGCCGGACTGCATGATCGGCAGGCAGATGTGGCCGCGATCGGCGGCTACCGCGGGTGGCCGGAAGGCATAGCACAGGCCGGGGTTGGCGAGCCCGTCGACCGCGTGGCCGGTGCGCAGCGCCCGGCAGGCCTCGCCGCGCACCAGGATTTCCGGATCGCACCAGCGGCAGGGCGCGTCGGCCACGCCATCCACCAGCAACGGCCGCAACTGGTTCTTGTCGGCGGTCACCTCGTACAGGCTGAACTCCTCGACCGAGAATTCGTCGCGCAGCACACCCGCCAGCCGGCCGTGGATCTCGGCGCGCGTCTCGTCCTCCTCGATAGCCTGCTTGAAGCGAGCGGCGCGCGACAGGATGTCGACCATCTCGCGGGTCGCCTTGAGCTGGTTCTCGCCGTCGACCGGCTCGCGCTCGATCAGCCGGCCGACCCGGATGGCGATGTGGTCGAGGCCCTGGGCGAGGAACGCCATGAGCCGGTTCAGGTTGTCGGCGATGTTGCCGATCTCGTCGCGGGTGCGGGCCTGGACCTGACTGCGGAAATTGCCGTCGAGCGCGCGCTGCACCGCCAGCTCGACGTCGCGCGCGGTTTCCGACACCGGTCGCGAATAGCGGCGCAACAGATACCACGCGACCAGCGCGAAGGCGAGCACGACACCGCTGATGCCGGAGACGGTGAGTAGCGCGCGCCGCTTCAGGTGATCGATGGAAAAGGTGATGCTGACGGTGCCGAGCACGGTGCCTTCATTGACCTCGTGGCATTGCAGGCAGTTGGGCAGGCCGTGCGAACTGGCGACGTACGGGATGGTGCCGCGGAACAGGGTTTCGCCGGCGCTGTCGAGCAAGCGGTAATCCGGCTCGCGGGTTTCCATGACCCGGCGTTCGACGTCATCCATCGCCACCTCGCGCGGCGTGCCCGGGCCGAACTGCTGCTCCAGTTCCGGTGCGCGCGCGATCCGCGCCGACTTGAAGCCCTCCACCTCGCGCAGGCGGCCGAGGAAACCTTCGCGCCGGTCGATGACGCCGTGGATCATGGCCTCGGTGAGATTGACCCGGATGATTTCGGCCGCCGTGCGCACGTGCTCGGTGGCTGCGATCAGGGAATACTGGCGGAAGGAGTACAGGCTGATCAGGGTCAGGATGGAAACCAGCGCGCTGGCCATGATCACCGAAAACACGGTGACCTTGCGGTTCAGGTTCATGTTCTGGCTCCTGGTCCGGGTCGACCCCGGCTTCATTCCGGCACGCGCGCCCAGACCGCGAACAACGGGTCGGCATGGGCGCGCTGGGCCGCGTATTTGTCGTCTTCCGGCCGTTTCAGACCGCGCAGGCTTTCGCTGGCGACATCGACGAAACCGACGCCGGCGAACAGGCTGGCAACCCAGGCGACGCGCTCGAACGGATGCAGTTCGCTCCAGATCCGCACCGCCTTGGGTGGAAACCAGCGGTCGGAGAAGCTCACCACCAGCCAGGCGCCGGGCTTCAGCACCCTGCGCAGCTCGGCCAGCACCGCGCGCGGCTGGATCAGGTATTCGATCGCGGCGACGCAGATCGCCAGATCGAAACGGGCGTCATTCCAGGGCAGTTCCGGCCGGGCATTGAGATCCTTGACCACGCGCTCGGCCAGGCGTGGATTGGCGGCGAGTTCCCCGGCATTGAGGCCGAGGCCGGCGACGTGAATCGCCGCCGGCGCCGCCGGCAGATGCGAATCCCAGCTCGCCATCAGGTCGAGCACGCATTGTCCGGGCTGGAGAAAGCGGCCATGCAGCGTGGTCAGCGCGCCCCGGCAGGCGGCGTCGAGATGATGGGTCAGCCGGGCGCCGGCGTAGAAATCGCCATCCGGGCTTTCGTCCTGGCGGGCCAGATGTTCCAGCCGGAAATAGGCGTCGTCGGCCAGACCCGGTGGCGCCGGCGCTTGCAGGCCGGGACCATCGAACAGCTCGATCAGGCGGGTGCCGGGCGCGGCTTCGAAGCGGCTCGGCAGCAGTCGCAGACGCGCGGCCCGACCGGCGAGCGGATGGTTGGGGTCAACCCGGACACGCTCGTCGTCGACCGCCAGCACGCGCACCGGGCGAACATCGCGCGGGCCGCTGGCCAGGCCGGGGAAAGCCAGACGGGGGTAGTGGCGGCCGGGCAGCAACGGCGTGGCCAGCCGGATGCCGGCGCGCGGCAACGAGACCACGTCCAGTCCGGCCGGTTGCAGCCAGGGCGCCGGATCGAGTTCGGCCTCGCCCTCGGCCAGCGCCTGCCCGGCCGCGCGCTGCCAGCGCCCATCCGAGCGCGCGGCGGCGTCGGGCACGATCAGGCGGTCGACGCCGGCGATGCCGGCGGCGCGCCATTCCAGTCGGGCCTCGATGGCCATGTCGGTGGTTTCCGTCAGGACTCGTTGTCCAGGCGCTTTTCCACGTAGGCGCGATCGCGCGCCTGACGCACCCAATCCTCGAAGGCTTCCTCCGACTTGCGCTCGCGGATGGCGCGCCTGGCCTCCAGACGCTGGCGCTCCTGGGTGACGTCCTGATCGCGCCGTTCCAGCACCTGGATCAGATGCCAGCCGAACGGCGACTGCACCGGCGCCGACACCTCGCCCGGCTTGAGCGCGTCCATCGCCCGCTCGAACTCGGGCACGGTATCGCCCGGATTCAGCCAGTTCAGTTCGCCGCCCCGGCTGGCGGAAAGGTCATCGGAATGCGCCTTCGCCAGCGCCGCGAAATCGCCACCGTGCTCGACGCGTTCCTTGAGTTGCAGCAGGCGGTTGCGCGCCTCGCTGTCACCGACCACTTCATTGGTCTTGACCAGGATGTGGCGCGCGCGCGTCTGCGTCACCACCAATTGCACGTTCTTGCCGCGCTTGTCGAGCAGCCGCAGGATGTGGAAACCATTGCCGCTGCGCAGCACCGGCGTCATCTCGCCCGGCTTGAGGTCGCGCACGGCATCGGCGAACAGGCTCGGCAGCTGGGCCTCGCCCCGCCAGCCGAGGTCGCCGCCCTGAATCGCGTTCTGGGCGTCGGAATAGGCCGCGGAAACCTGGGTGAAATCGGCGCCGACGGTCAGCTCCGCCCGCGCCTGGTCGGCCTTGGCGCGCAGCTCGGCGAGCTGTTCCGGGCTGGCGCCTTCCGGGGTCAGCACCAGGATGTGGGCAAGACGGTATTCGTCCCGGCGGTCGGCGTCGCGCGCCTGATTGGCCAGGTAATTGTCGATCTCGGCGTCGGTGACCACCACGCGGTTCTCGACCTCGCGCTCGCGCAGCCGGGAAATGGTCATTTCCTGGCGGATCTGCTGGCGGAATTCGTCGAAATCGACGCCATCGGCGGCCAGCGCCTCCCGGAACGCCTCCGGCGACAGGTTGTTGCGCTGAGCGATGCGGGCGATGGCGCGGTCGAGGGCGACGCCGTCGAAGCGGATGTTGGTGTCCTCCGCGATCTTCATCAGCACGCTCTCGGTGATCATGCGCTCCAGCAACTGTCGTTCAAGCAGGCGGCGCGGCGGCGCCGGCGCGCGCTGTTCGGCGATCTGGCGCAGGGCGCGCTCGACCCGGCGCTGAAGTTCGTATTCGGTGATGACGCCGTTGTCGACCACGGCGACGATGCGGTCGATCTCGACCGGCGCGGCAACCGCGCCGGTCAGGCAGAGACTCAGCAACAGCGCGGCGACGGTCTTGCGCGGGCGCTCAGAAACCGTTCCGGGGATCTTGGATGAACTCGCTACTCTGGACATAACCGCTGATGCTCCGTTTCAGGACGTCGTGGGGGTTGGGGCCGAGCTTGGTCAGACCCCGCAATTCGAGTTGCAGGAAGAAGGCGCTGGTGTCCTTGTTCTCGGTGGTCGCCAGGCGTTGCAGGACGCCACGCAGGGTCCAGCAGCCGGCGTTGTATTCGAAGCCGGCCAGACCCTCGACCAGGCTGCGGTCCCGGATCGAATAGTTCAGGCGGCCAAGACCGTACCAGTTCGGCGCCAGCGGCCACTGGAACGACACATCGATCTGGTCGACCGAGTCGCGGGTGTAACGATAGTCGGCGTTGATCGCGCGGCCGGGGCCGTCACGCCAGCCGCCGCCGAGGTTGGCCTTGACCAGGTCGCCACTGTCGGTGTCGTACTGGACGCCGGCGCCGAAGCGCAGCCGTGGCGTCACCTGGCCGCCAATCTGGGCGAGCAGGTCGGTGGCCTTGCTCTCGCGCGGTTTCTGGCCGGGCAGCGCGACCCTGGGCGTGGAGAAGTAGTAGCGCTGGCCGAAGGTGACCTGGAGGCGCTCGACGCCGGTATCGTGGTCGAGGAAACGCGAGGTCAGCGCCAGCGTGAGCTGGTTGGCGTCGTTGAAGCGGTCGACGCCGTTGAAATTGTTCTCGGTGAACAACTGGTCGAACGAAAGATCGCTGTCGCCGCTGTCGAACACCGGGATCCGCGACTGCTCGCGGTAGGGCGCGTACACGTAGAACAGCCGGGGTTCCAGGGTCTGGATGAAATCCCGGCCCCGGAAATGCAGGTCGCGTTCCAGGAACAGGCTGGAATCCAGGCTGAACACCGGCAGGCTCAGGTTGGCGTCCTCGAATCCGCCGGCCGGCGCCACCGCCAGGCTGTCGGCGAGGCCGCGGGTATCGTCTTCCAGGACGTAGCGCGACAGATGCCAGCCCAGGCGCGGGGTCACGCTGGCATAGGCGGTGCGCATCGGGAAACTCAGGCTGGGATAGGCGTACAGGCGTCCGCCCTGCACCCGGGTGCCGGCCTGGTGGTCGAAATAGGTGAACTCGCCGGCGAAGTCGAAACGCATGTCGCGGTCCATCAGACGCGGCTGGCTGGCGCTCAAGGTCAGGCGCGGCACCCGGTGGTAGGGCTCGACGATCGGCGCCTTCGGATCCTGCAGGGTCTGGTAGCGCTGCACCAGACCGCTCGCCCGCCACCAGCCGCCGTCGTAATGCAGACTGCCCTGGCGTGGCAGGTTGACGCGCGAGGTCTGGTTGACCAGGTTGGACAGCTCCGCGAAATAGAGATCGTCGGACACCGTTTCGTATTCGATGTCGCCCGACCAGCGCGCGTCGAAGCGATGCCGGTGGCGCAGCAAACCACGGTAGCGGGTGCGCTTGGCAACGGCGTCGCCGGGCAGCAGCTCGACGCTGACGTCGCCACCGTAGTCCGGTTCCAGATACCGGAATTCGCCGCCGAGCTGGAGGCCGCGCCGGGTCATCAGGCGTGGCGTGATGGTGGCGTCGCGGTTGGGCGCGATGTTCCAGTACCAGGGCGCGATCAGTTCCAGGCCGCGCTCGTTGGAAACCCCGTAGGCCGGCGTCAGGAAACCGCTCTTGCGGCGGTCATCAAGCGCGAAATCCATCCACGGCGCGTACAGGATGGGCGTGCCCAGGTATTCGATGCTGACCTTGCGCGCGGAGCCCAGACTGGCGACGTAATCGAGTTCCAGGCTGTCGGTCCTCAGATACCAGTCGTCGTCGCCGGGCCGGCAGGTGGTGTAGCTGGCCCGCTCCATGCGGTAGACGTCGCGGCCGGCGAATTCCAGACGGTCGGTGGCGCCGCGCGCGTACTTGCCGTCATCGCTGTGCAACTGGAAACTGACGTCGCGCATCTCGCCCAGGCGGTCGCTCAGCTTGAGCCGGAGCTCGCTGCCCTCGACCCGGTCGCGATCGCGGATGAACACCACCTTCCCCCGCGCGCGCGCCTCGTCCTCGATCTGGTCGTAGCGCAGCCAGTCGGCCTCGATGCGTTCGCGCGGGTTGCTCAGGATCACCCGGCCCTCGGCGACCAGATCGCGCTCGGCGTGGCCTTCCAACCGGTCGGCCTCGACCTGGGTCGGCCCGGCCGGGGCGGCTGAAGCCAGCCTGGCGTCCGCTTTCAACGCCACCGGCGACGCGGCGAACGCCTCCACGCAGGCCGCCACCAGGCAGAGGGGAAGCAACAGGCGCTTGCAAGGGGGCGCGGCGGAGAGCGGCATGGAGGGATGGAGTAGAATTCGGGCGCTTTTTTCGAACGCCGGATTATAGCTTTGGAACCCGCCCCGCAACGCCCGCGACGTCTCGCCGCCTGGGTCGCCGACTCCCTGCCCAAGCCGCTCCTCGATCTTTCCCCCGCTTCCGCCGACGCCAGTTTCCGGCGTTATTTCCGCGCCCGCACCGCGACCGGCAGCTTCATCGTCATGGACGCGCCGCCCAGTCACGAGGATTGCCGACCGTTCCTGCATGTCGCCCGACTGTTCCGCGCGGCCGGCGCCAACACCCCGGAAATCCTGGCGGAGAACCTGGAGGAAGGCTTCCTGCTGCTGTCCGATTTCGGCGACACCACCTATCTGATGGCACTCGACGACGCCAGCGCCGACCGCCTCTACAGTGACGCCAACGCGGCGCTGATCAGGATCCAGCAGGCCAGTCGCGCCGGCGAGCTGCCCGAGTACGACCGCGAATTGCTGCTGCGCGAGCTGAACCTGTTCCCGGACTGGTATCTGACAAGGCATCTCGACTTCACGCTCTCCGCTGAACAGCGGACCGTCCTGGAACGGACCTTCGACGCCATCCTCGCCAACAACCTGGCGCAACCCCGGGTCTACGTGCATCGCGACTGGCACTCGCGCAACCTGATGGTGACCGCCGCCGACAATCCCGGCGTGCTCGATTTCCAGGACGCGGTCCACGGCCCGATCACCTACGACCTCGCCTCGATCTACAAGGACGCCTACATCCGCTGGGACGAGGAGCGCGTGCTCGACTGGCTGGTGCGCTACTGGCAGGCGGCGCGCAAGGCCGGCCTGCCGGCGCGCGCGGACTTCGGCGAGTTCTACCGCGATTTCGAATGGATGGGCGCGCAACGCCACATCAAGGTGCTCGGCATCTTCGCCCGCCTCTGCCACCGCGACGGCAAGGACGGCTATCTCCAGGACATGCCGCTGGTCATGGATTACCTGCGCAAGACCTGCGCGCGCTACAACGGCCTCGGCGATTTCCTGCGTCTGCTCGACGAGATCGAGAACCGCCAGGCCCAGGTCGGCTACACCTTCTGATGACCGTGCCCACCGCCCCGTTCAAGGCCATGATCCTGGCCGCCGGCTTCGGCGAGCGCATGCGCCCGCTCACCGACCACACGCCCAAGCCGCTGCTGGTCGCCGGCGGCAAACCGTTGATCGTCTGGCGGATCGAGCACCTGCGTCGCGCCGGCTTCGTCGACCTGGTGATCAACCATGCCCACCTCGGCCAGCGGATCGAGGCGGCGTTGGGCGATGGCGCCGGTCTCGGCGTCGCCATCCGCTATTCCGCCGAAGCGGAACCGCTGGAAACCGCCGGCGGCATCGCCAGCGCCCTGCCCCTGCTCGGCGCCGCGCCGTTCCTGGTCACCAACAGCGACATCCATGCCGATTTCGATTACGCCCGCCTGCTGCCGGTGCTGCGCGCCATGGCCGACAACGCCGATCACCTCGCCCATCTGGTTCTGGTCGACAATCCGCCCCAGCACGCCGGTGGTGATTTCGTGCTCGAAGCCGGCCGGGTCCGGGACCGCGCCGGCCCCGAGGACGCCGCCGCCATGCAGACCTTTTCCGGCATCGGCTGTTACCGGCCGGAACTGTTCGCCGGCATCGAACCCGGCACCAAGGCCAGACTGGCGCCGCTGCTGCGCGCGGCGATGGCGCGTGGACAAGTCACCGGCGAACACCACGCCGGCCGCTGGCGGGACATCGGCACGCCGGAACGGCTGGCCGCGCTCGACAAGGAGCTCGAACATGCGACCTGATATCGCCACGCACCGCGCCCGCCGCGCCCGCCTGCTCAAGACCATGGGCGAAGGCGTACTGATCCTGGCCACCGCGCCGGAGGCGATCCGCAACCGCGATGCCCACTACCCCTACCGTTTCGACAGCCATTTCTATTACCTGACCGGCTTCCCGGAACCGGAAGCGGTACTGGTGCTGATCGGCGCGCGCGCCGGCAAACGCGCGCGCCAGATCCTGTTCTGCCGCGAGAAGAACCTGGAGCGTGAAATTTGGGACGGCCACCGGCACGGGCCGAAGGCGGCCAGGACCGCCTTCGGCTTCGACGCCGCCTATCCGATCGGGGAACTCGACAAGCGTCTGCCGACGCTGCTGGAGAACCAGCCGCGCGTCTGTTACCCGTTCGGCGCCGACGCCGCCTGGGACGCCCGCGTGATGGCCTGGATCAACACGGTGCGCGGCCGCGCGCGCGCCGGCGTCGGCGCGCCCGGCGCCATCACCGACGCCCATGCGCTGATCGACGAGATGCGCCTGATCAAGGACCCGCACGAACTCGACCTGATGCAACACGCCGCCGACATCTCCGCCGCCGGCCACCGCGCCGCGCTGCGCGTCTGCCGGCCGGGCCTGGGCGAATGGCAGATCGAGGCGGAGCTGTTGCGCGCGTTCCGCGCCGGCGGCTGCCAGGCGCCGGCCTATACGCCCATCGTCGCCGGCGGCGCCAACGCCTGCGTGCTGCACTACGTCAGCAACGACCGCGTGCTCGCCGACGGCGACCTGCTGCTGATCGACGCCGGCGGCGAATACCACGGCTACGCCGCCGACATCACCCGCACCTTTCCGGTCAACGGCCGCTTCTCGGCGGCGCAGAAGGACGTCCATGAAATCGTGCTGGCCGCCCAGGATGCCGCCATCGCCGCGACCCGGCCCGGCAATGCCTGGAATGCCCCGCACGAGGCCGCGCTGCGCGTGCTGACGCAAGGCATGATCGACCTGAAACTACTGGCGGGCGAACTCGACGGCCTGCTGGAAAAGGAAGCCTACAAACGCTTCTACATGCACCGCACCGGCCATTGGCTCGGCCTCGACGTGCACGACGCCGGCGACTACAAGGTGGCCGGCGCCTGGCGCCCGCTGCAACCGGGCCAGTGCCTGACCGTGGAACCCGGCTTCTACATCCGCCGCGCCGATGACGTGCCGCCCGCGCTCTGGGACATCGGCATCCGTATCGAGGACGACGTCGTCGTCACCGAGGACGGCTGCCGGGTGCTCACCGAAGCGGCGCCGAAATCCGTCGCCGCCATCGAGGAGGCGATGCGCGATGGCCGCTGAAGCTCCCGATCACGCCGATCTGGTCATCGTCGGCGGCGGTCCGGTCGGCGCCGCGCTGGCGGCCGGCCTGGAAGACAGCGGCCTGACGGTGGTGGCGCTGGAGGCGCGCGCCCGTCTGGAAGCGCCCGACCCGCGCGCGATCGCGCTGGCGCACGGCGCCCGTCTGATCCTGGAGCGTCTGGGCGCCTGGCAAAACCTGGCCGGACGCGCCACGCCGATCACCCACATCCACGTTTCCCAGCGTGGCGGCCTCGGCCGCGCCGAACTCAGCGCGGCGGACGTCGGCGTGCCGGCGCTCGGTTATGTCGCCGAATATGGCGACCTGTACGCCGCGCTGGCCACCCGGTTGCTCGATTGCGGCGCCGACGTGATCACCGGCGCGCGAGTCGAGGCGGTGAACGCCACTTCCGGCTACGCCGCCGTGCGTTACCGGCGCGACGGCGCGGAGCGTCTGATCACGGCCGATCTGGTGGTGCTTTCGGAAGGCGGCAGGAGCCTGCCGGCCGAGTTGCGCCAGGACAAGGATTACGGTCAGTCCGCCGTGGTCTGTCCGGTGCGCGTCGAACGTCCGCACGCCGGCCGCGCTTACGAACGCTTCACCCCGGACGGCCCGATCGCGCTGCTGCCGCTCGGCGCCGCCGACGGTCACGACTACGCGCTGGTCTGGACCACGCCGGGCGACCAGGTCGAAGCCCGCCTGGGGTTGTCCGACGATGCCTTCCTGGCCAGCCTGCGCGCCGCCTTCGGCGACCGCCAGGGCCGATTCCTGAGCGCCGGCGCGCGCGCCGCCTTCCCGCTCCGGTTGAGCCTGGCGGCGCCGTCCGCATCGCATCGCATCGTGCGCGTCGGCAATGCCGCGCATGTGCTGCACCCGGTCGCCGGGCAAGGTTTCAATCTGGGTCTGCGTGACGCCTGGAAGCTTGCCCAGACCATCCTGGATACCCCGCGCGAGCGCCTGGGCGATGCCGGTCTGGCCCGGCGCCATGCCGACGAGCGTCGGCTGGACGTGATCGGCGGCAGCCTGATGACCGACCTGCTGGTCGAAATCTTCACCGACGACCGCTTCCTGGTCCGGCACGCGCGCGGCGCCGCGCTGGCCCTGCTCGATCTGGCGCCGCCGCTGAAGCGGCTGTTCGCGCGCAAGATGATGTTCGGCGCGCAGTCCTGGTAATGGCTCAGCGGGTGGCTTCGTCGACGATCTCGGCGAGCAGCTTGTCGATGTTCCGGAGCGCCTCGCGGGTCGCCTTATCCGCGCCCGGCGCCAGCGGCTTGCGATAGGCGACGAACACGCGGGTCTCGTCCTTGGGCGTGGTGTAGAGGGAAATGATGTACGGGCAGAACGCGATGTTGGCCGGATCGGCCTCCATCTGCGCGCGCGACAGGTCGGATTTGCAGAACTCCACCTGCTCGCCGTGGACATAGACCTGGCGGGTGGCGCCCAGATCCTTGCCGGTGCGCGCCAGCATGTCGGCGATGTAGTTGAAATGATTGATCTTGATGCCGCGCGATTCGATGGCCATGACCAGATCGTCGCGCACATCCTCGAACTTGCCGGTTTTCGACTTGATCACCAGATAGTCGCCGGCGGCGAACGCCGGACCGGCCATCAGCAACAGGGACAGCAGCAGGGAAAGGGTTTTCATGATCGCGCTCCTGATTCGTGAAGCGGGCAATCTACTCAAAGCCGGCCGCGCGCGCATTGGTATGAATGCCGGTCTCCGTCTGGTTCTGACCGTGCCTCTGGCCCTGGCGCTACTGGTGGTCGGCGGCGCGCGCGCCGATTTCGCCCTCGATGTCGGTGGCGGCGACCGCCTGGAAGTCAGGACCTGGGGCGACGGCCAGCGCGGCCCGCTGTTCGTCTGGCTGCTCAACCAGTATGGCGAGCGCGGCCGCGCCGATGCCTTGGCCGCCGCGCTGGCGGCGCGCGACGCTGGCGTCTGGCGCGTCGATCTGCTCGATTCCCTGCTGCTGGAACGCAGCGCCGACGCGATCCGCTCGCTCGATGGCGCGCCGGTGGCGCGTTTGCTCGGCGCCGCCGTCGACGCCGCCGCCGGCCGGCCGGTGGTGCTGGTCGCCTGCGACCGCATGGCCGCGCCGGCCTTGCGCGGCCTGCGCGCCTGGCAGCAAGCCGGCGGCGACAGCCGCGCGGTGGCCGGCGCGGTGCTGTTCTTCCCCAACCTGTACCGGGGCACGCCGGTGGCCGGCGAGGAGCCGGAGCTGCTCGGCATCGTCGCCGCCACCAACCTGCCGCTGGTGATCATACAGCCGGCGCTCGGTGCCCATCGCGCCCGCCTGCCGGCGTTGCTCGAGCGCTTGCGCGGCGGCGGCGGCCCGGCCTACGCCTGGCTGGTCGACGGCGTCCGCGACTACTACCTGATGCAAAGCGAGAAGCCGGTCAGCGAGAGCCTCCAGGAACTGGGTGGCCCGGTGCCGGCGGCGGTCGAACGCGCCATCGCCGACACGCCCACCCGCCTGCTGGCGGCGGCCCGGCTGCTGGCGGCGACGCCTCGGCCGACCCGGCCGGTCGCCATCGAACTCGGCGACGACCGGCCGACGCCGCCCGCCTACGGGTTCGTCGAGCGGCCGGCGCGACCGGCGCCCGATTTCGCGCTGATCGACGCCGACGGCGCCCACCACGCGCTCGCCGACCAGCGCGGCCGCGTCACCCTGGTCAACTTCTGGGCGACCTGGTGTCCGCCCTGCGTGCATGAAATTCCGTCGATGAACCGGCTGGCGGCGGCCTACGATCCGGCCGAATTCGCCATCGTCTCGATCAACTTCAAGGAAGAGCCGGCGCACGTGCGCGCCTTCATGAAACGGGTGGCGGTCGATTTCCCGGTGCTGCTCGACCAGGACGGTCGGACTTCGGCGCGCTGGGGCGTGTTCGCCTTCCCCAGCTCCTTCCTGCTCGACCGTGCCGGCCGCGTGCGCTATTCGGTCAACACCGCGCTGGAATGGGACACTCCGGAGACGCGCGCGCTGATCGACCGGCTGCGCGCCGAGCCGGCGCCCTGAACCGCCCCCCGGAACCGACGCCGCCGGCCGGCCGCCGACGTTCAGCGGCCGCTGTCGTAACCGGGCGCGGGCGCCGGCTCGCCGCCACCGAAATCGACCTTGGGCGGTTCGGCCAGGGCCTTCTCGTTCTCGACCGCGAAATTGGCCTTGGCCTGATGGCCGAACACCATGGCGGTGAGGTTGCTCGGGAAGCTGCGCACCGTGACGTTGTATTCGCGCACCGCCTCGATGTAGCGGTTGCGGGCGACGGTGATGCGGTTCTCGGTGCCTTCCAGTTGCGCCTGAAGATCGCGGAAACCGGCGTCGGCCTTGAGTTGCGGATAGTTCTCGGCGACCGCTAGCAGGCGCGACAGCGCGCCGCCGAGTTCGCCCTGGGCGGCCTGGAAGCGTTGCAGCGCGGCCGGATCGTCGAGCAGTTCCGGCGTCACCGCGATCTGGCCGACGCGCGCGCGCGCGGCGGTGACCTCGGTGAGCACGCGCGCCTCGTGCGCGGCGTAGCCCTTGACCGTGTTGACCAGATTGGGTACCAGGTCGGCGCGGCGCTGATACTGGTTGAGCACCTCCGACCAGCCGGCCTTGATCGCCTCGTCCTGGGCCTGGAGGGTGTTGTAGCCGCAGCCGGACAGGCTGACGGCCAGCCACAGGGAAATCAGGACGGTCAGCAATTCGCGCATGGGGTTTCTCCGCGTTCGATGAGGGTTCAGGGTGCCGCCGGCGCGCTCGCGGCGCGATGGGTGCGCACCGCCAGCAACAGGTCTTCCCAGGCCTTGGCCTTGTCCGCCGGATTGCGCAGCAGGTAGGCGGGATGATAGGTCACCACCATGGGCACGCCCCGGAAATTGTGGACGTGGCCGCGCAGGCGGCCGATCGGCGTGTCCGTGGCGAGCAGGTTCTGGGCGGCGATGCGGCCGAGCGCGAGGATCACGCGCGGCCGGATCAGTTCGATCTGGCGTTCCAGGAACGGCAGGCAGGCGGCGACTTCCTCCGGTCGCGGATCGCGGTTGCCGGGCGGACGCGACTTGAGCACGTTGGCGATGTAGACGTTGCGTCCGCGCGCCAGGCCGACGGCGTTGAGCATGGCGTCGAGCAGCTTGCCGGCCTGGCCGACGAAGGGTTCGCCCTGGCGATCCTCGTCGGCGCCCGGCGCCTCGCCGATCACCAGCCATTCGGCATGGAGGTCACCGACGCCGGGTACGCCCCGGGTCCGGCTGGCGGCGAGCGGGCAGCGCGCGCATTCCAGAATGGCGGCGTTCAGGCCGTCCCAATCCAGTTCGGCGATGTCGCCGGCCGGCACGGGCATGACGGGCGCCGGGGTCATCAGGATCGGGGTGGCGGGTGCTGGCGCGGCGTCGACGGCTTCCGGTTCAGTCCGCGCGGCTCCGTCCGGCCCGCGCCGGCGCCAGAGCGGCCACAGGCCGAGCTCGCGCAGCCGGTGTTCGCGTCCGAGGCTCATGGCGCCGGCCTCACAGGTCGAGACGCATGACCAGCGCGTCCTCGGCGCCCTGATCCGCCGGGTAATAGCCCCGGCGCAGGGCGATGGTCTCGAAGCCCAGGCGCTGATACAGCCAGACCGCCGCCGCGTTCGACGGCCGCACTTCCAGGAACAGGCATTCGGTGGCGTGGTCGCGAGCGGTTTCGATCAGATGGCGCAGCAGCTGCCGGCCGAAGCCGCGCCCCTGCCAGTCCGGCGCCACGCAGCAGTTGAGGATGTGGCCCTCGCCAACCGCCATCATCATGATCCAGTAGCCGGCGATGCGGCCTTCCAGTTCCGCCACCCAGCAGGAATAGCCGGATTCCACGCAATCGCGGAAATTGCCCAGGGTCCAGGGATACGGATAGGCGGCGCGTTCGATGCGCACCACCGCCTCGATGTCCTCGTGAGCCATCGGCCGAAAGCGGAAATCGAGCGGCTTGAGGATGGCGTTCATGCCGGTTCAACGACGTTCGCTGATCTTCAACGCGACCTTGTCGCGGATGTAAAGCGGTTCGGCGGTTTCCGCCGGCGCCGCCTCGCCGCGCGCGAACCGGGGCGCGGCGAGCGCGGCGAGCGCGCGCGCGCGCGGCAGCGCGTCGCCATCGACATGGTCGAGCCCGAGCCGGACGGCCAGCTCCGGATGGGCGGCGAAGCCGGAGCCGGCGCCGACGCCACCGGCGCCCGGTCGCGCCACCAGCGCCGGTGAAGCGACCAGCGGCCCGAGCGGACAATCCCAGACGCCGTCGGCGCGGCGCCGGTACTCGGCCAGATAGACCTCGTTCATGCGCGCGTCCAGGCAGGCAACCACGGTTTCGGCGCCACGCGCCCGCCAGGTTTCCTCGGCCAGCGCTTCCAGCGTGGAAACGCCGAGCACCGGCAGACCGGCGCCGAATGCCAGGCCCTGGGCGACGCCGCAGGCGATGCGCAGGCCGGTGAAACTGCCCGGCCCCATGCCGTAGGCGAGGCCATCGAGATCGCGCAGCGCCAGGCCGCCTTCCGCCAGCAGTTCCATCAGCATCGGCACCAGCAGGTCGGAATGGCGCTGGCCGGCGTGCGCTTCGCGCCAGACGCAATCGCCGTCGCGCCAGAGCGCGGCGGTGCACCATTCGGTGGCGGTATCGAAAGCAAGGAAGTTCAAGGTGGGAACGACGGACAGGGCGGGAGGCAGATTCTACCCAACCGGCGCGCCGACACGCACGACCCGTCTCAGCGCGGCGGTTCCGCCAGGTGGATTTCCATGAGTACCCGTAGCCAGGGGTCGCGGCTCTTGCGCAGGTGCAGGATGCGCGCCTCGACGGCGACGCCGCGGTCCATCAGGCGGGCGAGATCGACGTTGTCGGCGCGCGGCGCGTAGCCGATCTGGGCGCCATGCCAGTCGACCCGCACCGCCCGCGAATCGTATGGATTGTCCGGCTCGCGCGTCAGACTCAGGCGGTCGCCAATCCGCATCAGCGGAAACAGCGCGCCGCCAGCGTGGTGCTGGAAACCGGCCAGCGGCGCGACCTGGAGGATTTCACGAGCGCCCGGATCGGCCGACGCGCCGCCGGCCACGACCATGCACACCAGCGCGCCCATCCGCGCCAGTCGCTTGCCGGTCACGATCCGGAGCCGGTCAGGAAGGCCAGCGCCTCGTCCAGCCGGCGGCTGCGCTTCATCGGCGGCAATGACTGCCAGATGCGCCGACCGTAGGGCTTGTCGACCAGACGCGGGTCGCAGATGGCGAGCACGCCGCGATCGCTCTCGCGCCGGATCAGGCGGCCGGCGCCCTGCTTCAGGCTGATGACCGCGCGCGGCAGTTGGTGGTCGAAGAACGGATTGCCGCCGGCCCGTTTGAGCGCGTCGATGCGCGCGGCCAGCACCGGATCGTCGGGCGGCTGGAATGGCAGCCGGTCGATCACCACCAGCGACAGCGCCTCGCCGGCGACGTCGACGCCCTCCCAGAAGCTCTGGCTGGCGAGCAGGACGGCGTCGCCGAGCGCGCGGAATTCGTCGAGCAGTTCGCTGCGGCTCTTCTCGCCTTGCAGCAACAGACGGAAGACGTGGCCGGCCGCGCGCATGCGTTCCTGGATCAGCCGATAGGCCTCGTTCATCGCCCGCAGCGAGGTGAACAGCAGGAAGGCGCCGCCGGCGCGCGCCTCGATCAGCGGCCAGGCGGCGGCCACCACCGCCTCGGTATAACCGGGCGCGTTCGGATCGGGCATGTTCTCGGGTACGTACAGCAGCGCCTGGCTGGCATAGTCGAACGGGCTGTCCCAGAGCCCGGTGTCGGCCTCGCGCAGGCCGATCTGGCGCAGGTAATGGGAAAAGTCGCCGCGCACCGACAAGGTCGCGGACGTGAAGATCCAGGCGCGCGGGTCGTCCTCGATCTGGCGGGCGAACAATTCGCCGGCATCGAGCGGGGTGGCGTGGAACAGCACGGAATGGGTGGCCGCCTCCAGCCAGCGGACGATGCCGCCGCCCGTCGACGCGTCCGGATCGGCGTCGACCACCGGCGTCGCCATCGGCGCCAGCCATTTTTCCAGGCGGCCGGCCGCTTCCCGGCAACGCGTATGCAGGCGCGCCAGTTCCTCGGCGCGCTCGGCCTGGCTTTCCAGCAATGCGTCCAGGCGCGCCAGACGCCCGGCCAGGACGTCGACAGCGGCGCGGAACTCGGGCCGCGCCAGGCCACGCTCGGCCGGCAGCCGGACCTGCGCCGGCCCGAGCGCCAGGCGCGCGTCGCGCGCGGCCAGTTCAAGCTCGCCGGCGGCGCGCGGCAGTTCGGCGAAATCGGCGGCGCTGATCGAGGCTTCGACGCGGGCATCCCGGCACAAGTCGACGAGCATGCCGGTGGTCACCGTCTCGCCAAAGAACAGGCTGGCGGTCTCCGGCAACTGATGGGCCTCGTCGAAGATCACCGCGTTACTGGCCGGCAGCAGTTCGCCGGCGCCCTCGTCCTTGAGCCAGACGTCGGCGAAGAACAGGTGATGGTTGACCACCACCAGGTCGGCTTCCAGCGCCTTCTTGCGCGCCTTCAGCACGAAGCAGTCCTTGTGCGCCGGGCAATCGCCGCCCAGGCAGTTGTCGCGCGTCGAGGTCGCCCAGGCCCAGGCCGGCGAATCTTCCGGCACCTCGGCGCAGGCCATGCGGTCGCCACTGTCGGTGGCCGCCGCGTAACGGGCGATGGCTTGCAGGTGGCGGACATGCTCGCGCTCGCGCAGGCGAGCCTCGGACAGCGCGCGCTCCAGGTGATAGGGGCAGACGTAATTGGCCCGCCCCTTCAGCAGCGCGATGCCGACCGGCAGGTTCAGGGCCTCGCGGATGGCCGGCAGGTCGCGATGGAACAATTGGTCCTGCAGGGTCTTGGTGCCGGTGGAGACGATGACCTTGCCGCCGAACAGCATGGCCGGCGCCAGATAGGCCATGGTCTTGCCGGTGCCGGTGCCAGCCTCGGCGACCAGACGGCCGCGCTTCTCCAGCGTCGAGAAGATGACGCGGGTCATCTCAAGTTGCTGGCGGCGCGGGCGATAATGAGGAACGACCTTAGACAATAGCCCTTGGTCGGAAAAAATCTCGTCCAGATTCATGGCGCGAGTGTAGAGGATGACAGGAGACAACATGCCAAACCGGGCCGTTCGGATGATCGCCCTGCTGACCGCGCTGGTCGCTCCGACCGGCGTCGGCGCCGCGCCGGTCGAACTGGCCCTGGTGGCGGCTGGCGTCAAGCCGGGGGCGATGGTCGCGCGCGCGGAATTCCGGCCGGGCGACCCGGACAAACCGGTCGTGCTGTTGCTGCACGGCTTCCTGCAGACCCATGACTTCCCCATCATCCACCAACTGGCCGAGGGGCTCGCCAGCGAAGGTTACGGCGTGCTCGCGCCGACCCTGACCCTGGGCGTGACCCATCGGCGCCAGAGCCTGGCCTGCGAAGCCGTGCATACCCACGACATGGACGGCGCGACGGCTGAAATCAGCGCCTGGATCGACTGGCTGAAGGCGCTGGATCCCAAAGCCATCGTCCTGGTCGGCCACAGTCTGGGCAGCACCAACCTGCTGGCGTACGCGGCCGGCCGCCCGGATCCTGCGGTGCGCAAGTTCATCGGCATCAGCATCATCGAGGGCATCTGGAACCGCAAGGATGTGGCCCGCGAGCACGAGATCGCCCGGCTGCGCGAGCGGATCAGGGCTGGCGACCGCGCGCCGGCGAGTTACCCGTTCTCGTTCTGCAAGACCTTCCGCGCCGCGCCGGACAGCCTGCTGTCGTATCTGGAATGGACGCCGGACCGCATCCTGAAGACGGCCAGCCGGACGCGCGCGCCGTTCGTCTTCATCATGGGCGGCCGCGATGAACGACTGGGCCCGGATTGGCTCGACCGCCTGCGCGCGACGCGCGCGCGGGTCCGGGTGATCGAAGGCGCCAACCATTTCATGGACGGCGCATATGAATTCGATCTGCTCGACCACCTGGTCCGGGAATTGCGGGCCACGCCACGATGAAACCGCTCAGCATTGGCCGTCTGTCCCTGCTGTTCCTGCTCGCGGCGAGCCTGCTGGTGACGGGTCTGGGCGGCTATTTCTGGCTGGAGCTGGCGCGCGCGGACCGCCACATTCGCGAACACGAGCGCGCCGCCGCCGAAGCCGAGATCCGCGACGCGGTCACCGACATCACGCGCCGCGTCCGCCAGATCGGCCAGGCGCTGACGGATTGGGACGAAACCCGCCAGCAACTGGTGTTTTCCGAGTACTACAGCCTGTGGCGCGACGAACGCGCGCGCGATACCGGCATGATTCCCGCCGAGGTCCGGGCGGTCGCCCTCTACGACCGCACCGGCGCCATCCTGAACGGCAGCGCCGGGCCGGAGCCGATGCCGCTGACCCTGCCGACGCCGACGACACGCGTCGAACTGGTCCATGACGGCGGCGACTGGCTCTACCTGTTCCAGCCGGTGCACGCTGATCCTGGCCACGCCATCCTGCTCGGTTACCTGGGTCTCAAGTACGACTTCCTGGTCGGCCTGCGCCAGGCGCGGGCCTTTCGTTACGCCGATCCCGACAGCCTGGCCATCGACCCGGCGGCCGGCGGCGCCATCCACCCCGATCGCCTGCCCACGGTGTTGCGTCACCAGGTCCGGACGACGCCGTACCGCGACACCTTCATCGACCTGCTGGCGGACTCGCAACGGCGGCTGATCCTGGCGATCCTGGCAAGCATGCTGGTGGCCGGCTGGCTGCTGCATCATCTGCTGGCGCGACCGCTGCGCCGGTTGTCGGCGCGCATCGACACCCTGCGCTCGACCGATGGCGGCGGCGCCGATGCCAACCTGGACATGGCGCCGCTGCCGGTGCTGGAACTGGAAAACGTGCGCCGCTCGTTCAACGACAACCAGGCGCGCCTGCGCGAACTGCGCCTGCGCCTGGAGCGCGGCAATCTCGATCTGCGCGATCAGGCCCTGCGCGATCCGCTGACCGGCGTCTTCAACCGGCGCGCCTTCGACCAGGACTGTCACGCGCTGGCGCGCGACCGACGCGCGGGCGACACCGCGCTGATGCTGTTCGACTGCGACCGCTTCAAGACGATCAACGACAACCATGGCCACGCGGTCGGTGACCTCGTCATCCGCGCCATCGCCGACACCCTTCAATCGTCCCTGCGCGCCGGCGACCGGCTGTACCGGATCGGTGGCGACGAGTTCGCCAGCGTGCTGCGCGACACCGATCCGGAGCACGCCCGCGCCGTCGCCGAGCGTTGCCTGCGCCGAATCGGCGAACACGATTTCAGCGCATGGGGCATGCCGGAACCGGCCAGCCTCAGCATCGGCATCGCTGTCTCCGAAAACGAGACCACCGATCCCTACACGCTGCTCAACCGCGCCGACCGGGCGATGTACACGGCCAAGTCGGCGGGGGGTGGCGCCATCGTCTTCCACCACCAGGACATGGATGTCCGTTCCGCGCCGCCGCGGCCGAGGCCGGAGCCGACGGCGGAATCAGCCCAGGTAATTGAACAGGGATAACCCGGAAGTACGCGCGTACGCGCGCCCGGCCGCTTCCAGCGCGGTCTGCCGGAGTTGCAGCTCGACGATGGCGGTGGCTTCATCGACCCGGCTCAAATCGCCCAGCGCGGTCTTTTCCTGAAGCAGCAGGGCCTGGGTGGTGACGCGGGTGTCCGCGATCTCGGTCAGGGCGCCGGCGATGCGGTGCTCGATCCGGCCCAGATCCGACAGTGCCTGATCGATCAGCGCCAGATAACCGTCCAGATCGGCCTGGGTGATGGCATTGGGATTGGGCGGCGACAGCGGCAGCTTGAGCGCGGCCTCGCTCAGGCCCAGCAGCAGATCGTTGCCGGCGACGCCGGCCTGGAAGACGCTGTCGAGGTTGTCGGTGACCTGCACCGGCCGGCCGACCTCGATGTCGATGGAACGCGTGCCGCCGGGCAGCGCGGTGCCGGCGTAGGTGGTCGCGGTGGTGCCGTCAAGCGGACTGGCGTAGGGCTGGGTGCCGGTATTGAAGCCGGCGAAGATGTAGTTGCCGCCGGCGTCGCGGGTATTGGCCAGTCCCTGCAACTGCCTGGCCACGCCCAGGATGTGCTGGGCGTGGGTATCGCGCAGGTCCGGGTCGTGATCCGGGTTGATGTTGGTGAGCACGCCGCGCGCGTTGCTCAGCAACTTGTTCATCTGCGACAGCACGGTGGCCTCGTACTTGAGCGCGATCTCGGCCTTGTCCTGATTGGCGGCGAACTGCGTGTGGGCGGCGACCCGGTTGGTCAGGTCCATGATCTTCTCGGCGGCGACCGGATCGTCGCGCGTCGCCAGCAGCGCGCTGCCGGTCGCGATCTGCTGGTTGAGCCGGGCGATCGCCTCCTGGTTCTGGCGCATGCCGGAAAGGGCGGCGGAATAGAAGGAGAAGCTGTCGATTCGCATGATGGTCACCTCAGGATGCCGATCAGGTCGCTGAACAATTGCGAGGCCACCTGCATGGCCTTGGCCGATGCCTGGTAAGCCTGCTGGAAGCGGATCAGATTGACGGCTTCCTCGTCCAGGCTGACGCCGGAAACCGACTTGCGCGCGTTCTCCGCCTGCTCGGTCAGCGCCGAGAAGGCGGAAACGTTCCAGTCCGCCGAGGCGGCCAGCGCCGCCGTCCGGCTCACGGTCTGGGTGTAGGTGCTGGCGAAGGTGGCGTTGCCGTTGTCCAGCAGCTTGTCGAATTGCAGCGCCGCCAGCGCCACGGCGTTGGCGTTGTCGCCGGGCGCGCCGGCCACGGCCGCCGCCGCGATCTGGTCGGCGCTGGTCAGACCCGGATTCATCGAGAACAGGCTGGCGCCGGTCTGGGTCAGACGCAGGCTCCAGGTATCACCCGCCGCCGGCGCGCCGGCCATCGCCAGGGTGAAACCCTGGTCGTCGAAGCCGTCGTTGTCGAGGTCGGTCACCTGCGCCAGCGAACCGGTCCGGCTGGCGCCGTCGGACAACCGGGTCAGCGTGTAATTGACGCCGTCGTAACTGAGCTGGTACTCGCTCGACGCCAACTGGCCGGCGTTGAGCAGGCTGGCGCTGGCGACACCGGTGCCGGAGTTGCCCGGATGGCCGATCGGGGCGTTGAGCATGCCGGCGGCGGCGCCGAAGAAATCGATGCCGGTGGTGACGCCATCGAGCGCGTAGCCGGCGGCATGCACGCTGTTGAACTGTTCGGCGACGCCGATCGCGATGCGGCCGAGGTCGCGCAGGGCCGGCAGCAGGACTTCCTCGCGCACCGCCAGCAGCCCGCCCAGGCTGCCGCCGGTCAGCAGCTTGGTATCCAGGTTGATGGTGGTGCCACCGACATCGAGCACCGGCACGCGCAGGCTGGCGTCGCCGGCGTCGAGCGCGGTCGACATGCGGTAGGCGGTGCTGCCGACCACCAGCGCCTGGCCGCTGCCGATGAAGACGTTGAGCGCGCCATCGGCCTGTTCGACGATGGTCAGGTTGACCAGATCGTTCAATTCGCTCAGCACCTGGTCGCGCTGGTCGCGCAGGTCGTTGGCGGAACCGCCATTGATCGATTCGGCCCGGCTGATTTCGCCGTTCAGGCCGACGATGCGCGAGGACAACACGTTGACCTGGTCGACCAGGGTGGCCAGTTCCTTGTTGGTCGAATTCACCGCGTCCTGCAACTTGGCGCCGAGCAGATTGAAGCGGCCGGCCAGATTGTTGCCGGCCGCCAGCAGGATCTGGCGGGTGGCGCTGGAAGTCGGATCGTTGGCGACTTCGTTGACCGCCGAGAAGAAACTGTCGAGCGCGCCGGCCAGACCGGTGCCTTTGCTGCCCAGCAGGTTGTCGGCGTGCGCCGCGTAGGTCGAATAGGTCTGGTGACGGGCGAGCTGAGCCCGGCTCAGCATGGCCTCGTTTTCCAGGAACTGGTTGTAGATCCGGCGCACCGCCTCGGTGCCGACGCCGTTGCCGAAATAGGCGGTACTGCCATAGTCGGGCTTGACCGCCGCGAACTGGACTTCCTGGCGGCGGTAACCGACGGTGTTGACGTTGGCGATGTTGTGCTCGGCCGTGCGCATGCCCGCCTGCGCGGCATTGAGGCCCGAGAGCGCGATTCCCAAGATTCCGGATGCCATGGCAACCTCCTGTCAGCGGCGTCGGCGACCTTCTGTCGCCAGCCTCTCGTTCAGACGCCCGCCATCGCCACGCTGGCGATCACGGATTTCAACTTGCCCGCGTAGGCGGGATCGGTGGCATAACCGCCAGCCGCCAGACCTTCGGCGAAGGCCTCGGCATCGCCCTTGCGGGCGCCGGCCACGGCGGCGTCGTAGCGGGACTCCAGCAGCCGCGCGTAATCGCTGAAGCCGGCGGTGTAATCCTCGTAGGCGCGGAAGCGCTGGGTCAGCTTCATGGCCACGCCCTGACGGTATTCGGTGGTGGTCACCTCGGTATCCGCGCCACCCCAGCTCCGTCCGGCCTTGATGCCGAACAGGTTGTGGCTGGCGCTGCCGTCGGCGGCCCGGATTTCACGCTCGCCCCAGCCCGATTCGAGCGCGGCCTGGGCCAGGATGAAGCGGGCCGGGATGCCGGTCGCCGCTTCGGCCGCCTCGGCGTGCGGACGCATGGCCTCCAGGAAGGCGCGCTTGCGCTCGGCCACTGTGCCGGCGGCCTCGGCGCGGGGGATGGATGGGGCAACCGGTGCCGCCATCGTGGCCGCTGGCGCCTCGTCCTCCGCGCCAGCCAGGAAACTTGCGGCGGATGCCCTCGCCGCGGCGGACCGGGCGGTCGGCACGGCCGCGCCAGTGGTGTCGCTGGCCGGCGCGGCCTCGATGCTGGCCGGGCGCTCCATCGCCCGGATCATCATGTCGGCGAAACCGAGGCCGCGACCACTGGCGATGCGCGACGCCCATTGCTGGTCGAGCAGATCGCGGTAGAGCTTGACGCCGTCGCCACCGGTCATCGGATCGTCCTCGTCCGAGAAGCGGGTCTCGCGCATGGTCTTCAGCATCTGCGCCACCACCATCGCCTCGAACTGGCGCGCCGCCGCCCGCAACGCTTCCTGGTCGCCCGAAGCGGCGCGCGCCTTCAGCGCCTGGGCATCGGCGACGTCGACGGCGAGGCGTTCGGCGGCATGGATCATCAGATCACCTCCAGCTCGGCCTTGAGCGCGCCCGAGGACTTCATGGCCTGGAGGATGGCGAGCAGGTCCTGGGGCGTGGCGCCGATGGCGTTGAGCGCCTTGACCACGTCGTTGAGCGAGGCCGATGCCGGCAGCACCATCAGCTCGCCCTTGTCGCTCTTGATCTGGACGTCGGCGGCCTGGGTGACCACGGTCTCGCCGCCGGCGAGCGGGTTCGGCTGCGACACGGCGGTATCGGCGGACACCGTGACGGTCAGGTTGCCGTGCGCGATCGCGCATTTTTCGAGCGTGACCAGTTGGTTCATGACCACCGAACCGGTGCGCGCGTTGACGATCACGCGCGGCGTCGGCGTGCCCGGGTCGAGCGAGAGGTTTTCCAGGCGCGACAGGAACATCACGCGGCGGCCGGGATCAGCCGGCGCGCTCACCCGGATCAGGCGGCCGTTGAGAGCGATCGCGGAACCGTCGCCGAACGCCCGGTTGACCGCCTCCATCAGCCGCGCGGCGGTGGTGAAATCGGTTTCCTTCAGTTCCAGGTGGACGAAATCGCCCTGACCGAGCGGCGTCGGCACCGAGCGTTCGACGGTGGCGCCGGACGGCACTCGGCCGACCGACAGATGGTTGACCTGGGTGCTGGAACCGCCGCCGGACGCGCCGGCGCCGCCGACCAGCAGATTGCCCTGGGCGAGCGCGTAGACCTGGCCGTCGGCGCCCTTCAACGGGCTCATCAGCAGGGTGCCGCCGCGCAGGCTCTTGGCGTTGCCGAGGCTGGAAACGGTGACGTCGATCTGCTGGCCGGGCCGGGCAAAGGGCGGCAGCACGGCGGTCACGGTCACCGCCGCGACGTTCTTGGACTTGATCGACCTGGCGTCCTGTTGCAGGCCGAGCTGGCCGAGCATGGTCGCCAGACTCTGGTTGGTCAGGTCGAGGCTGGAATCGCCGGTGCCGTCGAGACCGACGACGATGCCGTAGCCGATCAGCGGGTTCGGCCGCACGCCGTCGATGGTGGCGATGTCCTTGACGCGCTGAGCCAGGGCCGGTTGCGCCAGCAGCGCGAACAACAGGGCGAAAACGAGTCGGGTCATGGTCGGCCTCAGAACGGCAGCAGGGTCAGGAAAAAGCGCGCCATCATGCTGTTGAGCTGCGAACGGTCGATGCCCTGGCTGTTCTTGGACTCGAACTGGACGTTGGCGAGCTGGGTCGAGCTGACGGTGTTGGCGGCGGTGATCTGGGCCGGATTGACGACGCCGGCCAGGCGGATGTACTCGGTGTCGTTGTTGATCGCGATCTGCTTCTCGCCGGCCACCACCATGTGGCCGTTGGCGAGCACCTCCACCACGGTGACGGTGATCGAACCGGTGACGCTGCTGGAATTGGTCTCGTTGTCCTTGAATTCCTGCTTGTTGGAAGCGGCCGGCGACCAGGAAGTCGCGCCGATGCCGCGAGTGGAGCCAAGCAGGACCGGGCTCGGAATGTCCAGATCGGCGTTGGCCTTGCGCTCGTCGGTCACTTCCGACTTGCGCTTGGCCTCGACCTTCTCGACCAGATTGACGGTCAGGGTATCGCCGACGTAACGCGCCTTGCGGTCCTCGAACAGCGCCAGCGCCGGCCGTGCCTGGCTGGGGCCGCCCTGGAAGATCGCGCCGTTGTTTTCGCTGGCGACGACCTGGGGCAACGGCCGCACGCCGAACGGCTGGGTGATCGCGGTGGCGGGGGTTTGCGCCGCGCAGCCGGCCAGGGTGACGACCACCAGGGCGGCAACGGACGCGGCAAACGGAGCGGCAAACTTGGCCGGCGCGTGGGCGCCCAATGACCGGTTTTCCTGGGATTTCTTCATGGCGGGTCTCCGATTCCAGCAATGCATGCCGGGTATTCAGCAAGAGACATGCCAGCGATGCGGACACCCGCGCCCGGTCAACCGGGCGCGCGCGTCAGATCTGGGTGAGACGCTGGAGCATCTGGTCGGAGGTGGTGATCGCGCGTGAATTCAACTCGTAAGCGCGCTGGGTCACGATCATGTTGACCAGTTCCTCGGCGACGTTGACGTTGGAGGTTTCGATGAAGTTCTGGTTGAGCACACCCACCCCCTCCTCGCTCGGATTACCGATCTGGGGCGGGCCGGAAGCGGCGGTCTCGACGAACAGGTTCTCGCCGTTGCTCTGCAGGCCGCCCGGATTGATGAAGGAGGCGAGCTGGATCTGGCCGACCTGACTGATCGTATTCGGATTGCCGGGTATCGTGACGTTGACCAGACCATCGCGCGAGATGCTGATCACCAGCGCGTTCTGCGGCACCTGGATGTTCGGAATCAGCGGATAGCCGCTGGCGGTGACGATGGTGCCCTGACTGTCGGTCTGGAAGGCGCCGTCGCGGGTGTAGGCGACCGAACCGTCCGGCATCTGCACCTGGAAGAAACCCCGGCCATTGATGGCGATGTCGAGCGGGTTGTTGGTCTGCTGCAGACCGCCCTGCTGGTGGATGCGCTCGGTGGCCACCGTGTGCACGCCGACGCCGAGCTGGAAACCGGACGGCAACTGGGTCTGCTGCGAGGACTGCGCGCCGGGCTGGCGGATGATCTGGTAGAGCAGATCCTCGAATACCGCGCGCGATTTCTTGAAACCGTTGGTGGAAACGTTGGCCAGGTTGTTGGAAATCACGTCGAGCTGGGTCTGCTGGGCTTCCAGACCGGTACGGGCGATGTGCAGGGAACGGATCATGATGATTCCTCGGTTCAGGCGCTGGCCGACAACACCTTGTCGCCACTGCGGTGGTTTTCCTCGGCGGCGCGCAGCACGCGCATCTGCATTTCGAACTGGCGCGACAGACTGACCATGTTGACCAGTGTTTCCGCCGGATTGACGTTGCTGGTTTCGAGCGCGCCGACCACCAGCTCCACGCCGGCGTCGGCCGGCGCGGGCTGACCGTCGGCCAGCCGGAACAGGCCATCCTCGCCACGCTTGAGATCGGCTTCCGGCGGATCGACCAGCTTGACGCGGCCGGCGACGGCGACCGCGTTCAGGTTCTGGCCGACCGGCACGCTGGAAACCGTGCCATCCTTGGCGATCAGTACGTCCTGGTCGGGCGGCACCGCCAGCGGGCCGCCATCGCCGAGCACGGTCAGGCCGTTGCCGGTCTGCAGGATGCCGTTCTGGCCGACCTGGAAGTGACCCATGCGGGTATAGGCCTCCTGGCCACTGGCATCCTGCACGGCGATCCAGCCGGTATTGCGAACGGCCACGTCCAGATTCCGGCCGGTGACCTGGATGGCCCCGGGCGTGAAGTCGGTGCGCGGCGTCGTCTCGGCGACGAAGGCCCGGGTCCGGGCGCCCTCGCCGACCACCGGCAGGGCGCGGAACACACTCAGTTCCTGGCGGAATCCGTGCGTGGACACGTTGGCCAGGTTGTGCGCGACCGCCGCCTGCTGGCGGGTGACCTCGCGGGCGCCGGTCATGGCGATGTAGATCACGCGGTCCATGTCGGCTCCAGCCGGTCAGTCCGGATCAACGCAGGTTGATCAGGGTTTGCAGGATCTGATCCTGCGCGCGCACGGTCTGCGCGTTGGCCTGGTACATGCGCTGGGCGATGATCAGGTTGACCAGTTCCGAGGTCAGGTCGACGTTGGAATCCTCCACCGCGCCCGACTGCACCACGCCGAGCGTGCCACTGCCGGGAGCGCCGACCGTCGGCTGGCCGGACTCGGAGGTCTCCGTCCACTGGTTGTTGCCCATCGCCTGCAAACCGCGCGGATTGACGAAGTTGGCGAGCGCGATCTGGCCCAGCGTCTTCGACTGACCGTTGGTATAACGGCCGAGGATGACGCCGTCGGCGGCGATGGTGACACCGGCGATGCGGCCGGACGAGTAGCCGTCCTGGCTGACCGCGTTGACGCCGAAGTTGCTGCCGTATTGGGTGCTGCCGCCAAAACTCAGGTCGAAGGCCAACGGCGTCACCGCGCCGTTGGTCAGCGGCGCGCTCACCGTCAGCGGCATCGCCGTGGTGAGCTGACCGTTGTTGTTGAAGTTGAGCGCCAGTGGCGCGCCGGCGGCGCCACCGCCGAGCGACACGGTGGACGGCAGGGCGCCATCGAGGACGCCGTAGACTTCCCAGTCGTTGGGCGTCGCCAGTTTGACGAAGTACAGCGTCAGGGCATGCGGGTTGCCCAGGCTGTCATAGGTGGTGATCGAGGTCGAGTTGTTGTAGGACAGCGCGTTGGCCGGGTTGAACGGCGCCACCGTCGGCACATCCTGGCGGGAATCGAGGTTGAGCACCATGTCCGCCGTGGTGGTCGCGTTGGGCGAGATATCGGCGAAGGAAATGCGGATGTCCGCCGGCGCGGCGGCGACGATGTTGCCGGTGGCGTCAATGCCGTAGCCGGTAAGGCGCAGGCCAGTGTTGTTGACGATGTAACCATCCTTGTCGAGCTGGAACTGGCCGTTGCGGCTGTAGGTCACCGCGCCGCCACCGCTCAGCCGGAAGAAACCCTCGCCGTTGATGGCGACGTCGAGCGGGTTGTTGGTGATGCTGGTGCTGCCCTGGGTGAACTGCTGCGCCACCGCCGCGACCTGCGTGCCGATGCCGATCTGGAGACCGCCGGTACCGGTCAGCGAAGTCGCGTAAACGTCGGCGAACTGGGTGATGGCCGACTTGTAGCCGACCGTGGTGCTGTTGGCGATGTTGTTACCGATCACGTCCAGATTCCTGGCCGCGCCACTGAGACCGCTCAATCCCTGCTGGAAGCCCATTTTTGTTGCTCCTTAGAAAATTTGCCGGATTTTTTCGAGCGTCCGCGTGCCGACTCCGGACACTTCCGCTTCCATGCCACCATCGCCGAAGGCGACGCTCAACACCTCGCCCAACGTGTAAGTGGCGGCCTTCACCGCCTCGCCATCCGCCGTGGCCGTCACCTTGAAGCTGTACAGCCCGGCCGGCAACTCCTCGCCGGCGGCATCCAGGCCATCCCAGGCGAAACGCACCAGTCCGGCCTCCTGCTTGCCCAGCGTCAGCGTGCGCACGGCGGCGCCGTTCTCGTCATAAATCCGGACTTCCACCTTGTCGGCGACTCCATCCAGCTCGATGCCGCCCATGGCGCCATCCTCGGTCAGGATGATGCCGTCCCCCTCGGCCAGCACCGCGCGCCCAAGCAAAGCGGAACCCTGCAGCACCTGGCTGGCGCGGAACTGGGCAGCCAGCCCGTCCATGGTGTCGTTGAGGCGGTTGACACCCTCCACCGTCGACATCTGGGCGAGCTGGGTGGTGAGCTCGGCGTTTTCCATCGGGTTCATCGGATCCTGATTCTTGAGCTGGGTGACCAGCAGCTTCAGGAAACGATCGCTCATCTCGGTCACGGACGTGCCGTCACCGACCGAACGCTCGGTCCGACCGCTCAGGGCGGCGGCCAGGGCGGCGTGATTGTTGTTGTCGACAGCGGTGGTCATGACGGCTCTCCTTAATTCTGGGCGACGGCCAGGATGCGCTGCATCAGGCTCTTGGCGGTCGCCATCACCTCGGCATTGGTCTGATAGGAACGCGACGCGGAAATCATGTTGACCATTTCCTCGACCACGTCGACGTTGGGATAGGCGACATAGCCGCCGTCGTCGGCAAGCGGGTGCTTGGGGTCGTAGACCAGACGCGCGGGCCGTTCATCCTCGACCACTTCCTTCATGCGCACGCCGGGCGCCCAGGTCGACGATCCGAAAACCGGCACCGCCTGGAACATGACCTGCTTGGCCTTGTAGCCCTCGCCGGTGGAAGCGTGCGCGGAATCGGCGTTGGCCAGATTCGACGCCACCGCGTTCAGGCGCATGGACTGCGCGTTCAGCGCGGAAGCGGCGATGTGAAAAACGTTAGCCAGGGACATGAACAACCTCCGGATGTGATCAGCGCTGCGATTCGAGCGCCCGGCCCATGGTGCGGAACGTGCTCGCGGCACGGTCCAGCAGGAACTGGTAATGCATGGCGTTTTCGGTGAAATGCGCGCGCTCGACATCGGTATCGACGGTATTGCCGTCCAGACTGGGCTGCACCGCCGCGCGATAGCGGACGTGCTTGTCGGCGGCACCGGCATCCCCGGACGTCGGCGGCAGGTGCCCCGCGTGGGTCCGGCTCATCGACAGCGACGACGAGGAACCCATCGCCGCCTTCAACGCGGCGGAAAAATCGATGTCGCGCGCCTTGTAGTTGGGGGTATCGGCATTGGCCAGATTGGCCGCCAGCATTTCCTGGCGGCGGGCGCGCAGATCGAGCGCGGTCCGGACGAAAGCGATTTCCTGATCGATCTTGTTGAGCATGGGCAGTCTCCTGCCCAATTCAAAGCAACCATCATGCCATCGTCATCGACCCCGCCGGAATGGCGTCCCGCTGGCGGAAGACGGCGGCGCTCGAAGACCAGCCGGGCAATTCGGCAAGAATTGCCGAACCCGGGGCCGGCAAGGATGGCCGGACCCGACCGCCCCCGGTCAGCCGCGTTCGACCCGGTTGCGTCCTGCCTGCTTGGCCCGGTACATGGCGGCATCGGCGCGCGCGAGCACGGCCGCTTCGTCGTCCTCGACGGTGGCTTCGGCGACCCCGGCGCTGAAGGTGATCAGCACGCGTTCGTTGTTGTGCAGGAAGAATTGCCGGGTCAGTTCGCGCTGAATGCGCGTCAGCACCTGCTCGGCTTCGTCGATACCGGTGTTGGCGAGCAGGATCAGGAACTCCTCGCCGCCGTAGCGGGCCAGGCTGTCGGTCGGCCGCAACAAGCCGCGCACCACCCGCGCCAGATGACGTAGCGCCTCGTCGCCGGCCTGATGGCCCAGACGGTCGTTGAGCTTCTTGAAATGGTCGATGTCGAGCAGGCCGATCGACAGCGGCGCGCCCAGTCGGGTCGCCCGCGAAAGTTCGCGCGCGAACGCCTCGTCCATGCCACGCCGGTTGAGCGCGCCAGTGAGCTGGTCCTCGCGCACCAGATTGGAAACCTGCGCGAGTTCGCGTTCGAGTTCCTGAATCCTGGTCTCGGCGTGCTCGGCCTGCTGGCGGGCGGCGTCCAGTTCGCCGTGGTTGCGGCGCAAGGCATCGCGCAGCGCGCCGACGTCGGCCGACAGGCCACCGACCACGTCGCCCAGTTCGGCGAGATCGCTGGCCTGGCTGATCCGCTCGGAATAGGCGCCGATGCGGGCGTGATAGCCATCGGCGCTGCTCGACATTTCGCCTACCCGGTCGATGAAGGTGGCGACCAGGGTCTTCAGCTTGGCCTTGGCCTCGTCCAGACTGCCCTTGAGCACGCCTTGCTTGTAGGCCAGTTCACGCAACCCGCGTTCGGCCTCGAGCATGACCTCCGGTTGCAGGTCGCCGGACATCAGCGTTTGCATGGCGGCGAGCTGGCCGGACAGCCAGTCCTCGTCACCGACCAGTTCGCCGATGTTGAGGAACAGCAGCCCCATGAGGCGTTTGAGTCCGGCCGACATTTCGTGATCGTCGCCGACGCGCATCAGCAATTCGCGCCAGAGCGCCGACCAGCGTTCGTACTGTTCGGCCTCCAGGCCCGGGCGGCCGTGCAGGGCACGCCCGAGGTCGCTGGCCCGGCGGGCGAGATCCGGCCAGCGGGCGTCGCAATCGTCCGCGAGCAGAAGCAGGTTGTCGGCCAGCGTCCGGACCAGCGGGGTACAGTCGGCGCCGGCCGGCTCCGGGGGTTCGGCATCCGGCGCGGTCGCCACCTCGGGCTCGGCGGCGGCGGGTTGCCCCTCGGACTCGATGGCGCCACGCGCCCAGGACTGGGTCAACGCGTCCAGCTTGTCGTGCAGGCCGGCGCCATCGTGGCCGAAGTTGATCAGCACCCGCTCCAGCGCCTCGCGCTTGCGGGTCGGTGTCAGGCCGGGCTGGCGCGCGTCCCACTGTTTGATCAGGCGACGCAGCAAATCCGGCCAGACCGGTTCTTCCGGATGCGCCGCCGGCGTTGCCGGCGCGCTCGGCATTGGCATCTCGCCGGCGACTTCGGCGTAGGCGCGACCGAAGTTTTCCGGGGTCGGCGGCAACCGCCGGGTGGCGAGCAGGCGGATCGCCTCACGGGCGATTTCCGCCGGGGGTTTGGCTTTGGTCATGACGAATGGCGTTGAACTCGGGGAAAATGTCGGCGTCAACACGGTTATCTCAAATCCCGTCGCCTTTGCCCACCCCCCGCATGAAAGTCCTGTTCGCGCCGTTCCTGATCAGCATCCTCCTGCTCTCGTCGCCGGCCCTGGCCGCCCAGCGCCAGGACTTTCAGGCGTTGCGCGCGCAAGCCGCGATCTGGCTGGAAGGCCAGATCGGCGAGGCGCATCCGGACGCGCGCGCGCGCGTCACCATCGGTCCGATCGATGCCCGTCTGCATCTGGCCCATTGCGCCGGCCCGCGCTTTTTCCTGGCCACCAACGCCAGACTCTGGGGGCGCGGCAGCCTGGGCGCCGTTTGCGCGGATGGAACGACCGAATGGACGCTGTACATGACGTTCGACAGCCGGCTCAGCGGTCCCGCCCTGGTCGCCACCCGGCCACTGCCGGCGCGTCACCCGCCACGAGCCGGCGATGTCGAGCTCCGCGAGGTGGAATACCTCCAGTCGCCCGACCGCTACCCGCGCGAATTGCCCGCCGGCGCGCGCGTGACTCGTCCGCTGGCGGCCGGTCAGGCGATCGACATCGGCATGCTGGCCCTGCCCAACGTGATCCGTTCGGGCAACCGGGTCGTCGTGGTCGCGCGCGGCGACGGTTTCGACGTCACCCAGGAAGGCGTGGCCATGAACAATGCCGCCGCCGGCGAGCGCGTGCGCGTGAAGACCGCCTCCGGCCGTGTCATCCAGGGAATCGCCGGCGCCGATGGCCGGATCGAGGTGCGGCCATGATCGGGATCGGGATGCCGGTTAAAGACCGGGGCATGCCTGCCGATATAGCCTCGTCCCGAGTCTCGGAGCAGGTCGTGAAGATCGACAACCATCTCAAGAACGTGGCGCCCCCGCGCGGCAGGGAAAGCGGCAGGGCGCCCACCAGGGAGACCACCGCGGTTCCGCTCATCGTCACTGTCGGCGACGACGTCCATCTCACCGCCACCGCCGAGCGGTTGCGTGATCTGGAGCGTGATCTTTCCGCCATCGAGATCACCGATACGGCCCGGATCGCGGCGGTTCGCCAGGCCATTGCCGAGGGTCGCTTCGTGGTCGACGAGGAGGCCGTCGCCGACGGCCTGATCGACGAATCGATCGATCTCATCCAGCGCCAGACCGAATCGCCATGATCCCGCTCGATCCCCACATCGACAACTTGCGTCGCGAACTCGATGCCCTGCTCGAACTGCTGGCCGAGGAATCCGCCGCGCTCGCGATCGGCAACGCCGACCGCCTGGCCGAGCTGACCGATACCCGCAACCGGCTGGCCGATCACATCGGCGGCCACTGGGCGGAACTCGCGCGTCGCCTCGACCTGCCCGCCGACATCGGCCTGCCTGCCCTGCGCGCGCGCGCGTTTGGCGGTCTGCCGCCGACGCCGGCCTGGCAGGCGATGGAACAACGCGTGCATGAAGCCGCCCGTCTCAACCAGGTCAACGCCCGCCTGATCGAGGAACAGATGCGGCGCACCCAGGCGGCCATGCAGGTGCTGCAAAGCGCTTCGTCGAGTCGCGGACTGTATGGCGCCGACGGTCGCGTCACCGACTTCTTCAACGTCAACCGACGCATCGACAGCGCATGAACACCCTGGATCTGAACGTGACCGGCATGCAGTGCATGGGCTGCGTCGGCGGCATGAAAAACCTGCTGTCCGCGCTGCCCGGCGTGCATGTCCTGGAAATCGACCTGGCCTCCGGGCGCGTCCGCCTGGAACATGATCCGGCCATCACCGACGCTGACGCCATCCACGCCGCCATCGAAGCCGGCGGCTATCGAATCGCGGCTTCCCGGATCGCCCCCCCAACCGCCCCATGAACGGGGCCCGCCCTTGGGGCAGTCCCGGACATCATCTCCACCCGGAACCCGGCTACCCTTTCGCGGGCCGGCCAAGCCGGTCGCACAAGACATCGAGAGGGGCCGGCAACGCGAAATGGTTGCCCTGGGCGAAATCCACGCCAAGCTGGCGTAGCGCCTCGGCGGTCTCGGCGTCCTCGACGAATTCGGCGACGGTGCGCAAACCCATGATGCGCGCGACCTTGACGATCGCCTCGACCATCGCCGCGTCGACCGGATCGCGAGCCATGTCCTGCACGAAGGCGCCGTCGATTTTCAGGTAATCCACTTGCAGGCTGTGCAGATAGCCAAACGAGGACAACCCGCTGCCGAAATCGTCGAGCGCGAATCGACACCCGAGTGACTTGAGATCCGCGATCAGCTCGCGCACCGAATCCAGGTTGGAAATGGCCGCAGTCTCGGTGATTTCCAGACAGATGCGCGTGGCGGCGTCGGGGTGCGCGCGCATGCGTTCGCGGATGTACGACTGAAAACCGGTATCGCTGAGCGAGGCGCCGGACAGGTTGATGCCGATCACGATATCCGCCGGCGCGACGCCGTCCGCGCAACGGGCCAATGCATGGTCGAGCACCCAACGATCGATGCGTGGCATCAGTTGATAACGCTCGGCGGCGGGAATGAACGCCATCGGCAGGATCAGGCCGCCATTCAGGTCGTCGCGCAGGCGCAGCAGCAACTCGTAATGCGGCTCGTCATCCACGCGGTTGAGCGCGACGATGGGCTGGAAATGCAGTTGCAGATGTCCCTCGTCCATCGCCCGGGTCAGTCGGTTGACCCACTCCATCTCGCCACGCCGGCGAGAGACATCCTCGTCGCCGTGCCGGTACAGGCGGACCTTGTTGCGGCCGGCATCCTTGGCCGCGTAGCAGGCGGCGTCGGCGGCGGCGAGGATGCCGGCGGTATCCGGCCAATGCGCGTCGATCTCGACCAGACCGATGCTGGCGCCAACCTGATAGACGCGTCCCTGCCAGGCGAAGCGGAAGGCATCGATGGACTGGCGCAGCTTCTCGCCGAGCGCCTCGCCGGTGGCGACCTCGCAATGGGTCAGCAGAATGCCGAATTCGTCGCCCCCCAGGCGCGCGACCACGTCGCTGGCGCGCAGCACATGGCGCATGCGTGTCGACAGCTGGCGCAACAATTCGTCGCCGGCCTGATGGCCGCTGGTGTCGTTGACCACCTTGAAGCGGTCGAGATCGAGATACAGCAGGCAATGCCGATGGCCATCGCGACGAGCCTCCCGCCAGGCGCATTGCAGGGCATCCTCGAAACCGGTGCGGTTGGGCAGGCCGGTCAGAGCATCGTGGCTGGCCTGCCAGGTCAGCTTGGCGGTGGCCGCCCGCACCTTTTCCTGAAGGCTTTCGTAGGATTGCTTGAGTTCGGCCGTCATCTGGTTGACCCCCTGCGCAAGCAACGCGAATTCGCCACCGGTATCGACGCGCACGCGGACATTGAGGTCACCGTCGCCGATCCGACCAAGCGCGTCGGTCAACTGCCCGATGGGTTCGACGATGTCGCGACCGAGCCGCCAGGCCAGGGCGCCCGCCAACAGCACGCCGGCGCCGGCGATCAGCATGCCCATGATCAGCATGCGACGCTGACGTTCGCGCGTGGTCTGGCGCGAAACCTCCAGGGCAACGAAGCCAAGCAGGCTGTCACCCTGCTCGACGAAACTGTCGTCGAGCGCCAGGGTCTGCTGGCGAACCGGCGCCATGACCATGATCGCGCCCTGGTCGCCGGCCTCCAGCACCGGTCCGCCATCGTGCCAGCGTGGCGCCAGGCGGGGAGCGCCGAGACTGAGCAGATCGCGCCCGCGGGCATCGGCGATGCGGACAACGCGCACATCGCCTTGTCGGTACAACGGCCGCGCCAGGCGGTCGAGTTCGTCCAGATGGCCGGAGAACAGCGCGAATTCACAGGATTTGGCCAGTTGCATGGCCATCGTCAACGCGCGCTCTTCCAGCGCGCGGTCGAGTTCGGCGTGGCGCGAATGCATGAAATACCAAGCCAGCACGCCGGTCGCCAGGACCAGCGGCAACAAGGCCAGGATCAGCACGCGGTGACGGATGCCGAGGTTATTCAAGACGGGCTCCGAGATTGCGGCGAATGAGGTCCTCGTCACCCAGATTCACGCCCAGCGAACGGGCGACGTGCCGATTGAACGCAATCGAGAAATCCCCGGCATGCTGCGTGGCCGGAGTCTCGCCGGTTTCCATCCACTGGCGGGCCAGGAGGGCGCCATGCCGGCCGATCTGGGCCGGAGACGAATATACCGCCGCGACCGCGCCCGCCTTCGCCAGGCCTTGTGAGAATCCGATCACCGGCACGCGGAACCGATAGGTGGTCAGGAGCACGTTCTGGGCATTGCCGGCGTTGATCGCCAAGCTGTCCGGCACCAGCAGCAGTACGTCGCTGTCGCCCAGCACCCGGCGCAGGGCGGGCGCCAGCTTGTCAGCGGCGTCGATGGTCTCGCTGACCAGCCGCAGCTTGCGGCGGCCGGCTTCCGCCGACAGCGCGCGCAACACCCCGGCATTCTCGGCGGACACGATCAGGCCAATCCGTTTCGCCTCGGGGAATACCGCCCGCAGCAAATCCAGCGAGCGCTCCGGGGGCTGATCGATATGGACATGAGCGACCCAGCGCGGCCCCGCGCGGGTCGGCCAGGGCAGCCGCTCCGCCGAGGCGCGCGGCGTCATCAGGGCGAGAACCGGGGTGCGCCCGGCGTGGTGTTCGGCAACGTAACGACTGGCGCGAATGCCGATCGGCACCAGCAGATCTCCGGAATCGCGCGAAAGCTCGGCAAGACCGGCCGGCGTCAGTTCCTCCAGACGCCAACGCCGGACCGGCGCGCGCGCGCGCCATCCGGATACGAAGGCGTCGGCGGCCTCCTCGAATGCCGCGCCGGCGTCGCCGAGGATCAGATGCGTGACGCCATCCGCGCGCGCCAGGCCAAGGAACCCGAACAGCACGAAGGCAAGCAGCCAGGCGGAAAATCCCGGGAAATGGGCGGTGATGACGAAGGACGCGCGCGCGGAACGGGCAATGCCCGTCCTCCCTGGCGCCTCCGGCATCCCAGCCTTCTCCCACGAAATCATGGCGTTATGTCCCCGGTTCTGTTTCGCGCCGGATGCCGGCGCGGCATGCGTCGAATATCGCCCTTGAACCGGCCTTTTGTCGATATGACTTTCGACATAGGGCACGTGCCGCCAGCACGGGCCAGCTACCAGGCCGGGGCTCCGCCACACTCCCCGGCCAGATCCGCGAGATAGGCGGCATGGGCGGCGCGTTCACCGTCGTCGGCGCGCACCACGCGCAGTCGACCACCGCGCAGCGGCGCCACCGCCTGCTCGACCACCGGCGCGGCGACATCGATACCCAGGGTTTCCTGGCCACGGGTCATGGCCAGGAACACCTCGGCCAGAAGTTGCGAATCCAGCAACGCGCCATGGAAGGTCCGACCGGCGTTGTCGACACCATAACGCCTGCACAGCGCGTCCAGATTGTTCTTCTGGCCGGGGTGCAGTTCCTTGGCCAGTTTCAGGGTGTCGAGTACGGAACAATGTTGCTTGAGCGGGCCGGCATCCAGCCGGGCCAGCTCGGCATCGAGAAATCCGGTATCGAACGGCGCGTTGTGGATCACCAGCTCGGCCTCGCGGACGAATTCCAGAAACTCCGTGGCGACATCCGCGAAGCGCGGTTTGTCCGAGAGGAATTCGCGCGTCAGGCCATGCACCTGGAGCGCGCCGGGATCGCTGTCGCGGTCGGGGTTCAGGTAAACGTGGTAGGTCGCGCCGGTGATGCGCCGGTTGAGGATCTCCACCGCGCCGATCTCGATGACCCGATGGCCGTTGGCCGGATCCAGACCGGTGGTTTCGGTATCGAGCACGATCTGACGCATCAGCGTGTCCCCCGCGCGCCAGGCACGCCAGCGTTGGCGAGCGCGTCCGCGCGCTCGTTGCCGTCGTGCCCGGCATGGCCCTTGACCCAATGCCATTCGACCTGATGACGCCCGGCCTGCTCAGCCAGCGCGCGCCACAGATCCTGATTCTTGACGGCGCCGCCGGCGGCGGTTTTCCAGCCGCGTCGGATCCAGTTCGGCAGCCATTCGGATATACCCTGCTGGACGTAGCGCGAATCGGTATGCACGCGGACCCGGCAGGGCCGCGTCAGCGATTTCAAACCCTCGATCACGGCGGTCAGTTCCATGCGGTTGTTGGTGGTTTCCGGTTCGCCGCCGTTCAGGCACTTTTCCACCCCGCCGTAACGCAGCAGAACCCCCCAGCCGCCAGGGCCGGGATTGCCCTTGCAGGCGCCATCGGAATACAGATCGACGATCTTGTCTTGTTCGTTGTTCATTGCGATGTTCTGGTTGGTTGTACCCAGGCCGGGCTGGCCCGCCATTTGCCTTCCCACCTGGGCGCGATCAGGCGCATGCCGTGCACGCGCTTGACCGCATGGATCAGATAGATGCCGCCGCCCAGCGCCCACCAGCGATCGCCAGCCGCCTCCAGGAACGCGAAACGGTCGAGCCAGGACTGTCGGTCGATGGGCGGCGCGTAACAGGCCATGCGTCCGCCGCTTGGCTCGAAGCCGAGCAGCGCGAGCCAATCCTTGAGCCGGTTCAGATGGATGAAACGGCCATCCCAGGGATGGCCAGCGTCGGCGCCGGCCAGACGCCGGCGCATGCCCCACAGGCTGAGCGGATTGAAACCGGCGACCAGCAGGCGGCCTTCCGGACGCAGCACCCGCTCGGCCTCGCGCAGAACCTGGTGAGGATGGCCGGAAAACTCCAGTTGGTGTGGCAACGCCAGGAGATCCAGACTCTGGCTGGCGAACGGCAGTGCCATCGGGTCGGCGTGGGTATCGCCGGCATCGGGACCAACCCGGAAACGATGCGGCATGCGGTTGGCGCGCAGGAAATCGATCCCGCACTCGCCGACCTGCACGGCGACGAAACCGAACAGGTCGCAGCAGGTGGCATCGAACCAGGCCTGCTCGCGGGCCAGCACGTAACGGCCGAGGTCGCTGTCATACCAGTCGCGCATGATTGACCCGGCCAGCCTCTCTCTCGACAATGAAATCATGATTCACGTGGAAGCGATCCCCATCCTGCGGGACAACTATGCCTGGGCCATCCACGATGGCCGCCGGGCGGCGCTGGTCGACCCGGGCGAAGCGGCGCCCATTCTAGCGTGGCTTGATCGGCGCGGCATCTCGCTGGCCGGCATTCTGGTCACCCATCACCACCATGACCATGTCGGAGGCATCCGGGAATTGCTGGCGCGGGCATCCGTGCCGGTATTCGGCCCGACCCGGGGCGCGGCGCCAGCGCATGAAGTCGCGGACGGCGACAACATCGTCCTGCCCGGCCTCGATCTGGTCGTGACCGCGATGGCGACGCCCGGGCATACCCTCGACCACGTCTGTTACCACGGCTTCGGCCATCTGTTCTGTGGCGACACCCTGTTTTCCTGTGGTTGCGGACGTCTGTTCGAAGGCACGCCGGCGGACATGCACGCTTCGCTCACGCGCCTGGCCGGTTTGCCCGGCGCCACCCTGATGCACTGCGCCCACGAATACACGCTGGCCAACATCGTCTTCGCGCTCGAAGTCGAGCCAGACAACGCCGATCTCCAGCGGCGCCATGCCGAAGCCCTGTCCGCGCGCAAACTCGGCCGACCGACCCTACCGGTCGACCTGGCGACCGAACGCGTGACCAATCCATTCCTGCGTTGCAATGTCGATACAGTCGTGAACGCCGCCTCGAACCATGCCGGATACCCCGTCAACGCGGGCGTCGACACTTTCACGGTGGTACGTGCCTGGAAGGACGAAGCCTGAGCGACACGCCCTCATTCCCCGCAACCGCCCGGCGAACTTGAGTCCGGCACCATTCGTCGATAAAATTCGCCAATCACATCAACAAGTTGCGATTTTATCGTGATCACCGGATGGTTATTTTCAAAGCTCAGGCCCGTCGACTCGCGCTGATTCTGCCTCTCGCGCTGCTGTCGCTCCCAGGTTCCGCCGAAACCAACTCCACCCGCCCCAGCCTCAAGGTCAGTTACGCGCTGACCCAAACGACGGTATCGCCAGCCTTCCAGGAAGAGGATCTGTGGGCACGCATCCGCGCCGGCTTCAGTCTGGGAGAACCCAACCCCGCCCTGATCCGAGCCCATGAGCAGTGGTACGCCAAACGCCCCGCCCACCTCGAACGCGTGATTGAGCGCAGCCGTCCTTACCTGTTCCACATCGTCGAGGAAGTCGAGAAACGCGGCATGCCGATGGAAATCGCGCTGCTGCCGATCATCGAATCCGCGTTCGATCCGAAAGCCGAATCGCCCGCCAAGGCTTCCGGCATCTGGCAATTCATTCCCGCCACCGGCCGAGTCTACGGCCTGAAACAGAACGAATGGTTCGACGGCCGCCGAGACATCCTGCAATCCACGCGCGCCGCGCTCGATTACCTGGGTAATCTGCATGCCATGTTCGGCGACTGGGAACTGGCACTGGCCGCCTATAACTGTGGCGAGGGCTGCGTGCAGCGTGCCCAGCGCGCGAGCGGCAGGCGGGATTACGCCAGCCTGCGCCTGCCCACCGAAACCCGACATTACGTACCGAAGCTGGTCGCGGTGCGCAACATCGTGCGCGATCCTGAAAGCTTCGGACTACGCCTCGATGCGATCGCCAACGACAGCTATTTCATGCAGGTGCGCCTCCAGCATCCGATTGAGGCCCGCCAGGCCGCGAAGCTGGCGGAAATGAGTCTGGACGAATTTCTGCTGTTGAACCCGGCCTTCAAGCGCCGGGTGATTCATACCGATACCCGCGGCGTCCTGTTGCTGCCGGCCGACCGCATCGAGACCTTTCAGTTCAACCTTCATCAGAAAGGCGCGGACAAGCGCCTGCGCACCTATTCGGCGCGCAAAGGCGAAAACCTGGCCGACATCGCCAGGAAATTCGGCGTCAGCCTGGCCTGGTTGCGGGAACACAATCCGGTCAAGACCTACAAGGGCCAACTGACCGTGGCGCAGACCCTGGTCGTGCCGGGAACCGTCGGCAAGGCCACGCCGACAGCGAAAAAGCAGGCGCGAGCGGAACCCGGCCGGCGGACCTATACCGTCAAGACCGGGGATACCCTGGATCGGGTCGCCCAGTTGCACAACGTCAGGATCGCGGACTTGCGTCGCCTGAACGAAAACGTCGACCCCCTCATGCCGGGCAGCGTCCTGGCGATTCCGGAAATATCCAGCTGACGCGACCGTCGCCTCATCCGGCGACGCCGGTGCCGGCGCGTGTCCGGTTGCGCCCCGGCGCCGATTCCAGCAGCGTGCGCGTGTAGTCCTCGCGCGGATTGGTCAGCAAGGTCCGCGTCTCGCCCGTCTCGACGATGCGTCCGGCGCGCATCACCGCGACCTGGCTCGCCAGATAACCGACCACCGACAGGTTGTGCGTGATGAACAGGTAGGCGAGCCCGTGCCTGACCTGCAAATCCGCGAGCAGATTGAGAATCTGCGCCTGCACCGAGACATCGAGCGCGCTGGTCGGTTCGTCCAGGATCAACAGCCTCGGTTCGACCGCGAGCGCGCGCGCGATGGCGATGCGCTGGCGCTGGCCTCCGGAAAACTCATGCGGATAGCGATCCAGCGCGTCCAGCGGCAGGCCGACCTGGTCGATCAGGCTCCTGGCCCGATCGCGCCGGGTTCGCGCATCCAGCTCCGGCAGCAGCGCGGCCATGCCCTCCTCCACGATTTCCCCGACGCGCAAACGCGGATTGAGCGAGGAGAACGGATCCTGGAACACGATCTGCATCTTCGCGCGCTTGCGCCGCAGCGCCTCGCCACGCAACGGCCCGAGCGCCTCGCCGTCCAGCCAGGACTCGCCGGCGGTCGGCTCGATCAGGCGCAGGACGGCGCGCGCCAGCGTGGTTTTTCCGCAGCCTGACTCGCCGACCAGCGCCAGCGTTTCGCCGGATCGGATACTCAGACTGACGCCATCCACGGCCTTGATCCGGCCGGCCACGCGTCGCAACAAACCCTTTCGGATGGGGAAATGGACGGCGAGATCGCGGACTTCGAGAACCGGGGATTCCACGCTCGGCGGCGTCGGCGCCGGCGTCAGTACCGATGCCACCACGTCCCCCGATCCCGGGTTCGCGGCCGCCGGGCGCCCCTCTTCCGGTTCCAGATGGCAGCGCAGCCAATGGCCGGGCGCCACCTCGCGCGCGGCCGGCGCCTCCGTCCGGCAACGGGCGAATACGTTCGGGCAGCGTTCGGCGAAACGGCAACCCGGGAACACCGCGTCGGCTGGCGGCACCCGCCCGGGCAGACTGTCCAGACGCTCGCCACGCCGGTCCAGGCGCGGCAGCACGGCGAACAGCTTGCGGGTATAGGGATGTCGCGGCGACGCGTAGAGCCGGTCGCGCGGCGCCGATTCGACGATCTCGCCGGCGTACATGACGGCGACGCGATCGGCCATGTCACGGGCCACATCGAGATCGTGGGTGATCAGCAGCAGGCCCATGCCGCGCTGGCGGCGCAACTGGTCGAGCAAGCCGAGGATCTGGGCCTGCACGGTGACGTCGAGCGCGGTGGTCGGCTCGTCGGCGATCAGCACCTCCGGCTCGCCAGCCAGCATCATCGCGATCAGCACGCGTTGGCGCTGACCGCCCGAAAGCTGGAAGGGATAGGCATCCAGCCGTTCCGGCGGCAGGTCCACCGCCTTCAGCAATTCCGCGGCCGCCCGCCTGGCCGCCGCGCCGGTCAGGCGACGATGCATGGCGAGCGCCTCGCCGATCTGCTCGGCCACGGTCATGACCGGATTGAGGCTGGTCATCGGCTCCTGGAAAATCATGGCCAGTCGACCACCACGCACCGCGCGCATGGCCTGTTCCGACAGATCCAGCAAATCCTGTCCGTCCAGACGCGCATGGCCGGCGGCCACGCGCGCGCCTTCCGGCAGCAATCGCATCAGGGCCAGCGCGGTCATCGACTTGCCGCAACCGGATTCGCCGAGCAACGCCACGCACTCGTTGGCACCGATCGCGAAGGACACGCCGTCGACCGGCACCAACGAACGCTCCCCACCGGGGAATTCGACGCGCAGGTTGTCGACCACAAGCCCCTTCATCGCGCCCCCGCTCATTTTTTCGCCTTGGGATCGAGTGCCTCGCGCACGCTGTCAGCGAACAGATTGGCCGACAGCACCAGCGCGAACATGAACACGAAGGCGGCGGCGAGCTGCCACCACACCACCGGCTCGCGCGCCAGCTCCAGGCGAGCACCATTGATCATGTTGCCGAAGCTGTTCATGCCCGGATCGACGCCGACGCCGACATAGGACAGCACCGCCTCGGCCAGGACCAGGCCGGAAAAATCGATGACCAGGGCGATCAACACCAGATGCATGACGTTGGGCAGCAGATGGCGCGCGAGGATGCGCGCATGACGAACGCCGAAGGCGCGCGCCGCCTGCACGAATTCGAGCTCGCGCAGTTTCAACGCCTCGCCGCGCAGCAAGCGCGCCAGACCGGTCCAGCCGGTCAGCCCGAGGATCGCGCACAACGCCAGCAGGCGCGCGTCGCCGCGCGCGGCGGCGGTCTCGAACCATTGTGGATGGGTCTCGATCTGCACCTGAACCACCAGCACGGCGGCGGCGATCAGCAGCACGCCAGGGATGGAGTTGAGAGTGGTGTAGAGGTACTGGATGACGTCATCGATGAAGCCGCCGAAATAGCCGGCGGCGATGCCCAGCGTGAGCGCGAACGGCAGCATGATCAGCGTCGTCAGGGTGCCGATCATCAGGCCGGTGCGGATCGACTTGAGCGACAGATACAGCACGTCCTGGCCGACCTTGTCGGTGCCGAACACGTGGTAATGCGGCGCCAGCGCGACCAGCAGGCCGGTCACGCAGAACATCGCCAGCAGGGTCGTCCACATGGCGCTCCGGCCGGGCGAGGCGCTGCCCGGTGAACGGCCCAGCGTCAGCCATAACAGCCCCCAGGCGACACCACCACCGAGCAGGCCGAGCAAGCCACGCCACGTCACGTCCGGCCAGAACCCGGCGACCGGATCGACCAGATGCGCGCCGCCGTGGCGCAGGCGTGGGTAATCGCGAATGTCGACGCCATCCGGCCCGGTCACCGCCTCCTTGACATAGAGATGAGTCGCGAACGGCGCCGAATAGGTCTTCTCGACCTGCTCGCGCAACGGCGTCAGCAGCGCGTCCAGCGCCGAGCGCACCTCGCCGCTGTACTGCGCGGCCTGGCCCGGTTCGGCATCCGGCAGGCGCTCGACGTAATGCAACGAATCGAGCAGGCCGATACCTACGTAGACCGCCAGGATGACGGCGCTGGCGGCGCCCATCCGGCCGCGCATCACCCGCCGCCAGGGCGCGCGCAGCGACTCCTGGTCGCGCAACAGCCAGACCAGCAGCAGGATCACCGCCAGCATCAGGAACAGCAGCGCGTCGGACCAGAGGATGACCGGTTTCATGGGTTGGATGGAAAGTGGGGAGTAGAGAGTGGGGAGTGGAGGAATGCCGTACCCGACTCCCCACTCCCTACTTCCCACTTCCGGCGGTTGATCCTCATTCCAGCCTCACGCGCGGATCGACCAGCGTGTAGGACAGGTCGGTGAGTACCAGACCGATGATGTACAGCACCGAGCCCAGGAACACCATGGAGCGGACGATGGCGAAATCCTGCGCCTGGATGGCGTCGATGGTGTAGCTGCCCAGGCCGGGGATGCCGAAGAACGACTCGATGATCAGACCGCCGAGGAACAGGCGCGGAATCACCACGACGACCCCGGTAAGAATGGGGATCATGGCGTTGCCGAGCACGTGCCGGAACAGCACGCGCGGTTCCGACAAGCCCTTGGCGCGGGCCGTGCGCACGTAGTCCTTGCCGATCTCCTCCAGGAACAGCGCGCGGTAGAAACGCGTGGAATCGCCGATGCCCGCGACCAGACCGACAATCACCGGCATCACCAGGAACGGCCAGGCCGCCCAACCGGGCTGGTAGCCGGAGATGGGAAACCAGTTCCACAGTTTGCCCATCAGGTACTGACCGCCGATCACGTAGAACAAGCCGGAAATCGACATCAACGCCACGCACAACACGACGCCACCGGTGTCCAGCGCGCCGCCACGGAAGAAGGCGAGCAGCAACGCGAAACTGACATAGCACAACAGGCCGACCAGGAAGGTCGGCAGCGCGATGGCCAGACTCGGCCACATGCGCGTCTGGATCTCCCGGGCGATGTCGCGGCCATCGTCGGCGGCGCCGAACTCGAACAGGAACAGCTTCAGCGATTTCTCGACGAACAGCGTATCGGCGGCCTTCGCCACGCCTTGCGCCTCGGCGTTGAAGAACAGCGGCTTGTCATAGCCATGCTCGCGTTTCCAGGTCTCGATCGCCTCCTGGGTGACGTGCTTGGCGCCGAGATGGATGCGCGCCATGTCGTCCGGCGTGTTGACCATGAAGAACAGCCCGAAGGTCAGCAGGTTCACCCCGAGCAGGATCGGAAAGGCATACAGCACCCGGCGCAGGATGTAATCAAGCATCCGCCGCCTCCCGCATGGTCGCCCGTTGCCGGCGCCGGTAACCGAGCAACGCCGGCCAAACCACCGCCACCAGCAGCGCGCCGCTGGCCGCCAGCGGCCACCAGGCCGGCCGGTTCCAGCGCGTCTGATAAGCGACGCGCGCGGCCGGTTCGACGCGCCGGTACTTGAGCGCGTTATGCGCCATCTGATTGGGCTTGGCGTTCATCACCCAGCCATGGCGCAGGCCGAAGCTGCGCGGATGGAAGGCGAACACCCAGGGCGCGTCCGCGCGCGCGATCTCCACCATGCGATCGATCAATGCCTGGCGCTCGGGGCCGTTGTCCATGTTCTTCATCTGATCGAACAAGCGGTCGAATTCCGGATTCCGGTAATTGCTGGCGTTCTCGCCGCCGCCCTGAATCTTGGCATTGGGGCCGTACAGCAGGAACAGGAAATTCTCCGGATCCGGGTAATCCGCGTTCCAGCCCCACTCGAACATCTGGGCATTGCCCTTCTGGATCTTGTCCTGGAAACGGTTGTAGTCGGTCGAACGCACCACCAGCTGGATGTCGAGCTTGGCGAACTGCTTGCGGTACCAGTCCAGCCGCGATTTCGCCTCCGGGCCACTGGCCATGGTGTCGAAATACAGGGTCAGCGGCTTGCCGGTGGCGGTGTCGCGGCCATTCGGGTACCCCGCTTCGGCGAGCAGCCGCCGGGCCTCGGCGAGATCGCGCCGGCGCGCCTCGCCGCGCTCGGCGTCCCACGTGAACACCACCGGATTGATGCCGGCCGCGCCTTCGCGATGGCCGAAAATGCCAGGCGGGAGCGGGCCATGCGCGCGCTCGGCGCGACCATTGGTGAAGATCGAGATGAATTCGTCGTAATCGACGGCGATGGAAATGGCCTGACGCAGTTTGCGGGCGCGTTCGGCAGTGCCACCGAGCACCGGGTCGGCCATGTTGAAACCCAGATACCAGAGTGTCGGGCGCGCGGCCACCGACAGGGCGATGCCGCGCTCGCGCATCTCCGGCGACAGGTCCGGCTTGCCGTCGGCGCCGATGCGGATGGCCTGGTCGAAACTGTCGGAACTGATCCCGGAAGCGTCGTAGTAACCCTGCAGGAATTTGTTCCAGTAGGGCACGTCCTCCTTTTCCAGCGTGAACACCACCTCGTCGACCAGCGGCAGGCGCTTGCCGGCGTCGGCGAGCAGGCCGGCGCCGGCATCGGCCGGTTCACCCTCGGATGGGTAGAAATCCTCGCGGAAATTCGGATTGCGGCGCAGACGCATGACCCGGTTGGGATCGTTCTCGGCGAGATGGAACGCGCCGGTGCCGACCGGTTGCCAGTCCAGCGAGAAATTGCGCTCGGCCATGCCCGGCTGGCGGTAGAAGCGTTCCGCCTCCTCCGGCACCGGCGAGAAGAAGGGCATCGCCAGCCAGTACAGGAACTGCGGATACTTGCCGCGGATGCGTACCCGGTAGGTATGGCGGTCGACCACCACCGCGCCCTCGAACGCCGGCCGGCCGATGTCCAGATAGGCATCCCTGGGCAGCGTCTTGGCCTCCTCCGCGAGCGTCGCCGCCAGTTCCTTGAGACCGACGATGTGCTCCGACATCAGGCCGAGGATGGGCGATTGCACGCGTGGATGCGCCAACCGGCGAATCTGATAGACGAAGTCCTCGGCGGTCAGTTCACGCGTGCCGGTCTCGGCGAAATCCTGGAACCGGCGAATGCCCGCGAGTTCGCGCGGATCGATCGGCACATAGCGCGGCGAGCCGTCGGCCTTGCGCGCGAAAGCCGGGTGCGGCTGATAGCGGATGCCGGGGCGCACGCGGATTTCATACTCCGAGCGCGCGACCATGGCGGCCGGCGCGTCCGCCGGCAGCTCCCGGCCGGCGGCATCGAAGAAGCGCGCGCTCGGCATGGCCGCCGCCGTCAGGGGTTCGAGTTGATAGGGACGCTTGAGATAGTGGTATTGCAGCGGCGGCTCGTAAATGTTGCCGATGAACAGGTACTGATCCTCGCTGTACGAGCGCGCCGGGTCCAGATGCTTGGGGCGTTCGCCGAACGCCGTGAACAACACCGTCCGTTCAGTCTCGCCTGGCGCGTAGGGACTGTTGACCGGTCCGGAACAGCCGGCCAGCAACGCGGCGACAATGACGCCAAGCCATCCACGCGTCCATCGCCCGTGCATTGCCGCCCGCATGCGCGCCGCGTTCTCGACCGACCGGTGTCTGGATCGCTCCCGGTTTATTCGAACGGGTGACGGCGAACGATGGTTTCCTCGCGGTCGGGACCGGTGGAGATGATGTCCGCCGGCACGCCGCAGAGCTCTTCCATGCGCTTCAGGTAGGCCTGGGCGTTGGCAGGCAGTTGTTCGAAGGTCTTGACGCCCACCGTGCTTTCCTTCCAGCCCGGGTGGTCTTCGTAGATCGGCTCGCAATCGGCCAGCATCTCCGAACCGACCGGCAGGATGTCGCAGACCTCGCCGTCGAGCTTGTAGCCGGTGCAGATGCGGATGGTATCCATGCCGTCGAGCACGTCGAGCTTGGTCACGCACATGCCGGTCAGGCCGTTGATCTGGATGGCGCGCTTGAGCGCGGCGGCGTCGAACCAGCCGCAGCGGCGCGGACGGCCGGTGGTGGCGCCGAATTCATGGCCCTTCTCGGCCAGCCACTTGCCGTTGTCGTCGAACAGCTCGGTCGGGAACGGACCGGAACCGACCCGGGTGGTGTAGGCCTTGGTGATGCCGAGGATGTAATGCATCGACGACGGCCCCATGCCCGAGCCGGTGGAGGCGCCGCCGGCGGTGCAGTTGCTCGACGTGACGAACGGGTAGGTGCCGTGGTCGATGTCCAGCAGGGTGCCCTGGGCACCCTCGAACAGCAGGTTCTCGCCGCGCTTGTTGGCCTCGTACAGGTTGCGCGGCACGTCGCCGATCATCGGCTTGATCTTCTCGGCCAGCTCCATGGCCTGGTCGAGCGTCTTGTGGAAGTCGACGGTCTCCCACTTGAAGTAATGCTTGAGCACGTAGTTGTGATAGTCCAGCACCTCGCCCAACTTGGCGGCGAAGCGCTCGCGGTGCAGCAAATCCTGCATGCGGATGGCGCGGCGGGCGATCTTGTCCTCGTAGGCCGGGCCGATGCCGCGGCCGGTGGTGCCGATCTTGCCGGCGCCCTTGGCGGCCTCGCGGGCGTGGTCGAGGGCGACGTGGTGCGGCAGGATGAGCGGGCAGGCCTCGGAAATGGTGAGCCGGCTGGCGACGTCGATACCACCCTGTTCGAGCATCTCGACTTCCTCGATCAGGGCCTCCGGCGAACAAACCACGCCGTTGCCGATGTAGCAGCGCACGCCGTCGCGGAGGATGCCGGACGGGATCAGGTGCAGGACGGTCTTCTTGCCGCCGATCACCAGGGTATGGCCGGCGTTGTGGCCGCCCTGGAAGCGCACCACGCCTTGGGCGCGGTCGGTCAGCCAGTCGACGATCTTGCCCTTGCCCTCGTCACCCCACTGGGTGCCGATCACCACCACGTTCTTGCTCATGCTTGTTCCCTTGTACAAAGCCCGAAATCGCGGCCGCGCGCGCGGCCAGCCAAAGTCACAACGGACGTGGCGTCCAGCCGCCCGCGTCCATCACCAGTTCCCGATCACAGCCCGACTCGGCGCGATACGCGGCCTGCCCGGGCAGTTCGACCACGACCCGCTCGCCGGCGGCGCGCAGTTCGGCGATTTTCACGCGCAATCCGGCATCGTCGCCGTGCGGCGCCAGAATACCGCCGACCGGCGCCGGTTCCGGCAGGCAGTCGAGAATCTGGCGAAGATCGAGCGAAAATCCGGTCGCCGGGCGGGCACGGCCGAACACCGCGCCGGCGCCGTCATAACGCCCCCCCAGCGCCACCGCGCGGGCCTGGCCACCGGCGTAGGCGGCGAAGGTCACGCCGTTGTGGTAACCATCACCACGCAGATCGGCCAGGTCGATCGATACCGCCGCGCCGCCAGCGGCTGCAAGCAGACGCTCGAGATCGTCGAGGGCGGTGCCCACCGCCGGCGTTTCCGGCAATAGCCGACGAGCCTCGGCCAGCGCGCCGGCGCCGCCATAGAGTTCGGGCAGCCGCCGGAATGCCTCGCGCCAGGGCATCGCCAGCGCGTCGGTCAGTATCTCGACCTCGGGCACGTCCTTGCCGCGCAACGCCACGAACAGCGCGGACGCGCGCTCGCCATCTAGACCGGATTCGGCGACCAGCGCGCGGAACAGGCCGACATGGCCCAGGCTGAGACGGATCCCGGGCAGGCCGGCGGTGGCCAGGGCGTCGAGCAGCAACGCCTGGACTTCCAGATCGGCCTCGATGCCGGCATGACCGAACAGTTCGGCACCGATCTGGAACGGCTCCCGACTGGCGAGCAGACCGTCCGGACGGGTGCGCAGCACCGGGCCGGCGTAACATAGACGGGCGACGCCCTGACGGCCGGCCAGATGGGCATCGACGCGGGCGACCTGCGGCGTCATGTCGGCGCGCACGCCGAGCATCCGGCCGGACAGGCCATCGACCACCTTGAATGTCTTCAGATCGAGATCGCGCGCGGCGCCGGTGAGCAGCGAATCCAGGTATTCCACCAGGGGGGGACAGACCAGTTCGTAACCATGGACGTCGAACAGGTCGAGCAGGCGGCGGCGCAGGCGTTCGGCCTGGCCCGCGAAAGGCGGCAGGATGTCTTCGAGATATTCGGGGAGAAGCCAGGCGGTGGTCATTGGGTCAACATCAGCAGAACCAGTCCGGCGATCATGGATATGAATCCGATGAAGCGGATCTGGCCATCATTGAGCTGGATCATGCGGGTAAAGGTTTCGCGCCAGGCGGTCGGAGCAAGAAACGGCAGGATGCCTTCAAGAACCAGCATCAGGGCGATGGCGGGGAACAGGATTTCGCCCAGGTTCATGCCGCGTCATCCGGGTCGACCACCTCAAACGCCACGACGGCGAATCACTTGCCACCCCCCCGAGGCGACTTCAGGTAGCGGAAGAACTCGGAGTTGGGTTGCAGGACCATGACATCGTTCTTGTTCGCGAAACTCTGCTTGTACGCTTCCATGCTGCGGTAGAAGGCATAGAACTCGGCGTTCTGGCCGAATGCCTGACCGTAGATGGCGGCGGCGCGGGCATCGCCCTCACCCTTGATGCGCTGGGCATCCCGGTAGGCTTCGGCGACGATGATGTCGCGCTGACGATCGGCGTCGGCGCGAATCTTTTCGGCGTCGGCGGCACCGGTGGAACGCAGTTCATTGGCGACCCGCTTGCGTTCCGCCTCCATGCGCCGATACACCGACTCGCTGACCTCGGTCGGCAGATCCACCCGCTTGATGCGGACATCGATCACTTCCACGCCGAACCGGCGGGCATCGGCATCGGCCGACTTCGAAAGTTGGGCCATCACGGTATCGCGGTTGCCGGATACCACGTCATGCACGGTACGGCGGCCGAACTCGGCGCGCATGCCATCGTTGACGGTCTGCTGCAAGCGGTTGACGGCGCGGCGCTCGTCGCCGGCGAAACTGACGTAGAAACGCTCGACATCCTGGATGCGCCATTTCACGTAGTAATCGACCAGGACGTTCTTCTTCTCCGAGGTGATGAAACGTTCCGCGTCGGCGGTATCCAGAGTTAGCACGCGGGTATCGAAATAGCGCACATTCTGGATGAAGGGCAACTTGAAGTAGAGGCCGGGTTCTTTCTTGATGCCAACGATCTCCCCCAACTGGAAGACGATGGCGGCCTGACGCTGATCGACCGTGAACAGCGATTGCGACAGCAACATCAGGCCGACGACCAGCGCGACCACCAGGGCGGCGGGATTCTTCATCATGGCCGCGCCTCCCGGTCACGAGCACGGAAGGCATCACGCGAGCGGAAGGTATCCTCGACACGCGGGGTGGCGGTCCCCGTCTGCGGCGGCACTTCCTGCGGCGCCATGGTCCCGGACTGACCGCTCTGGGTCAGGCTCATCAGCTTGTCGAGCGGCAGGTAAAGCAGGTTGTTGCCGCCCTTGTCGTCAACCATGATCTTGGTGGTATTGGTAAGAATCTGCTGCATGGCATCCTGATACAGACGTTCCCGGGTGACTTGTGGCGCCTTCGCGTATTCCGTCAGAACCTGCTTGAAGCGGGAGGCCTCGCCTTCCGACTGCGCGATCACCCGCTGCTTGTAGCCTTCGGCCTCTTCCATCAGCCGGGCGGCGACGCCGCGCGCGCGCGGGATGACGTCATTGGCGTAGGCCTGGCCCTCGTTCTTCAGGCGCTCCAGATCCTGACCGGCCTTGACCGCGTCATCGAACGCGGCCTGGACCTGTTCGGGTGGCTGCGCGTTCTGCATGTTCAACTTGCTGATGGCGATACCGGTCTTGTAGCGATCGAGGATGTCCTGCATCAGCTTGGTGGCGCGCTCGGCGATGTCGGCGCGGCCTTCATAGAGCACGAAATCCATCTTGGACTTGCCGACGATCTCACGCATGGCCGTCTCCGCCGCCTGCTTGACCGCATCGTCCGGATGGCGGTTGCTGAACAGGTAATCCTCGGGATCCTTGAGGATGTACTGCACGGAGAACTGCAGGTCGACGATGTTCTCGTCGTCGGTCAGCATCAGGGACTCGCCCAGCACCTTGGCCTGGACGTTGTTCTTGTAGCCAACCTCGACGGTGCGCACCGAATCGACATTCACCACCTCGGCGGATTCAACCGGGTATGGCAGATGCCAGCGTGGCCCCGGCATGGTTGTTTCCACGAACTTGCCGAAGCGCAGCACGACGCCACGCTCGCCGGCATCGACAATGTAGAAGCCGGACGCCAGCCAGACCACCAACGCCAGCCCGATCAACAGGCCGGCGCCGCCGGGAATCGAGAATTCGGGGCCGCCACCGATGCGCGGGGGCGGAGTATCGCCGCCGTCGCCCCCCCCACCTTTCCTGCCGAACAGTCCGTTCAGGCGGTTATTGAAGTTTTTCCAGAGTTCGTCGAGATCCGGCGGACCTCCGGCATTGCGATTGCCGCCGCCATTGCCCTTGCCACCCCATTGCGGGTCGTTCCAGGCCATCTGGATGGGTCTCCGGGAAAACACCCGGTTAATCTTGAGAAAGTCCGGCATCTTCGGCCGCCACGCTTTTTGCGTCATTTTTCACCGTGCCTTTAGCATCACGCGCAACCTCGGCCAAAGCGGACCGAAGCAGATCGATTCCCGCGCCCGTTCTGGCCGACAGCCAAACGGCCGCGATCTTACCATACTCATCCCGGGCCACATGCGGCTCGGCGCCAGTCAGATCGAGCTTGTTCATGACCTCGATACGCGGCACATGTTCCGCGCCGATTTCACAAAGCACCTTCTCGACCTCCTCGATCTGATGCTGTCGGTTGGCGCTGGCGGCATCGACGACATGGAGCAACAGATCGGCATGCGTCGCCTCTTCCAGGGTGGCATGGAACGCGGAAACCAGGGTATGCGGCAGCCGGGTGATGAAACCAACCGTGTCGGACAGCACCACCTGCTGTCCGGCGTCGGGCAACCAGAGTTTGCGCGACGTCGTATCGAGCGTCGCGAACAGCTGGTCGGCGGCATAGGCTCCGGCATGCGTCAGGGTGTTGAACAGCGTCGACTTGCCGGCGTTGGTGTATCCGACCAGGGAAACCGACAGGACGCCGCCGCGCTGTCTGCCCCGGCGCTGGATGGCCCGGCTTTTCGCCAGTTTGTCGAGCCGTCCTTCGATGTTGCGGATGCGGTTCAGGATCATGCGCCGGTCCAGCTCAAGTTGGGTCTCGCCTGGCCCACCACGCATGCCGATCCCCCCCTTCTGCCGTTCCAGGTGAGTCCAGCCACGCACCAGCCGGGTCGAGTAATGGCGCAACTGGGCGAGTTCCACCTGCAACTTGCCCTCGTTGCTGCGCGCGCGCAGCGCGAAGATTTCCAGGATCAGCGCGGTGCGGTCGAGCACCCGACATTGCAGACGGCGCTCCAGGTTGCGCTCCTGGACCGGTGACAGCTCATGATTGAAGATCACCAGGGAGGCATCCGCCGCGCGCGCGGCCTCGCCGATCTCGTCGGCCTTGCCGGACCCGGCGTACAGCGCCGGATCCGGCCGCGCGCGCCGGCCCTCGACCACGCCAACGACTTGCAGTCCGGCGCTGGTGGCCAGCAGCTTGAGTTCTTCCAGGCTTTCCTGGTAACCCGGGTCGCCGAAGTCGAGGGCGGCGAGCACGACCGCCGCGCCCCGATCCGGGCGTTCAAACATCGGCGCGGCGAATCATGAAAACGGGAACGATCAAGCGTCCTCGCCGGCGGCGGAGCGATGCTGAACCGTGATCGGCCGGGCCGGCACGACGGTGGAAATGGCGTGTTTGTAGACCATCTGGGTAACCGCGTTCTTAAGGAGAACGACGTACTGGTCGAAACTTTCGATCTGGCCTTGCAACTTGATGCCGTTGACCAGATAGACGGAGACCTGGACTTGCTCCTGGCGCAGCGCGTTGAGGAATGGGTCTTGTAGCAACTGCCCTTTGCTCATGGTTTTTCCTTTGTGGAATTTCTGTTCAGGGGGGCGATTCTATCGCTGTTGCCGGCCGAGTACATGATGGCCGGGCCACGCTTCTTGATTTAGTTCAAGCCGAATGGTTCATCGGATACGCGCGCATCATGACGCCGGCCAGTACGGCGTGGCGATGGCACTGCCGAGGTCGGCCTCGACCAGCCGGCGGCGCACTTCCAGCAGTTGCGCGATCAGGGCCGGCTCGGCGGCGCCGTAGGCGTCGGCATCCGGCACACGCCTGACCACCACGCCGAGCAGCTCGGTGATGGCGTTGCCGATCGAGTTCTGGCTGATGGTGACGATCAGCTTGCCGGCGTCGTTGCGGTAAATCAGTTGCTTGAAGGCCGGCTGCCAGCGGATGGCGTTGGCGTACTTGGCGTCGGTGATGCAACGGTCGCGCACCATCTTGGCGGTCTTCAGCAGATCGTTGTTGAACAGCAGCCTGTTCTCCACCAGATCGGGGAAATGGATGTCGCGCGGCATCGGCGCGTTGCGCGTGGAAACCTGGCCGAAGAAGGTTCGGTAGAAGTCGATGAAGCCCTTGAGCAGGGTGTCGTATTCCTTCCAGAAACGCACTTCCTTGAGCGCGGCGGCGCCGCCGCTCACTTCCCAGCTGGGCAGCCCCTGCGGGTAGCCGGTCAGGGCGATCTTGCAGGAGCCGGCCTGGCAGGGACGCAGGATTTCCAGGTCCAGCTCGTCCATGAAGGCGCGGTAGACGTCGCGCATGTAGGCCTGGAACAGCGAATGCTGGCCACCGTCGGTCAGGTTCGGATTGTTGGCGTCGGCGATCGGGGCGTCGGCCAGCTCCTGCTTGTCGAACACGATGAAATGGTTGTGCAGCATCCGGATGCTGGGCACGCCCGGCGAAGTCAGCGGCCAGGTGGCGTCCAGGCTGGCCTCGCCGGCCAGGACCAGATGGCGATCCGGATCCGGATAGCGCTCCAGCATGTACTCGACGATGACCTGATTCATCCGGTTCCAGACATTCTTGACGTGGTCCGGAACCTGAGTGCGGCGCACCGGCCGGCCCAGGGGGTCGAGGATGGTCTGAGAGGTGTTGTAGATGATGGAGGTATCGAACAGATTGCTGTGGCCGAGCGCCTTGCGGTACAGCAACAGGCCTTCCGGGTTCTGCAGCAGACCGTTGTTGTGGACCAGATCGGCCAGGTTTTCGACGCTGTTGAAAAATTCGTTCGGCTTCATGCCCTCGGGCACATCGAGCGGAATCTGGCGAAACGGGGTGACGATTTCTCTGGGACCGGACTGCATGGATGGATACCTCGGATGGTCGGCGGGATCGGCCTCAACCTTTCGCCTGGGGGCTCCGCTTGCGGATGCGTTCGGCGGTGCGCGCCTGACGCGGGGTGACCGGCTTGGCCACGCGGGTTTCGAACGGATTGTGACCGGATTTGAAATCGACCCGCAGCGGGGTGCCGCGCAGATCGAAAGCAACCCGGAAGATGTTTTCCAGATAACGCTTGTAGGCGTCGCCGATGCCTTCCAGATGATTGCCGTGGACGACGATGACCGGCGGGTTGCTGCCGCCCTGGTGCGCGTATTTGGGTTTCGGCCGGAAACGCCCCGACTTGGCGGGCTGGTGCTGGCTGACGGCCTCCTGCAGGACGCGGGTCAGACGCGGGGTCGGCAACTTGGCCATGGCCGCCGCGTAGGCCTCGTCGACCGATTTCAGCACGCCGCCGACGCCATCGCCACGCAACGCGGAAATGAAATGGAAGCGGGCGAAGGACAGAAACTCCATGCGCCGGGTCAGCTCCTGCTTGATCCGGTCACGCTGGTAGGCGTCCAGGCCATCCCACTTGTTGACGGCCACCACCAGGGCGCGCCCCGCTTCCAGCGCGAATCCACCCAGGTGGGCATCCTGATCGGATATCTCCTGGCGCGCGTCCAGCACCAGCACCACGACGTTGGCGTCCTCGATGGCCTGCAAGGTCTTGATCACCGAGAACTTTTCCACCGCCTCGATCACCCGTCCCTTGCGGCGCACGCCGGCGGTGTCGATCAGCGTGTAATGGCGGCCACCGTGCTCGAAGTCGACATGGATGGAATCGCGCGTGGTACCGGGTTGATCGAAGGCGATCACCCGCTGCTCGCCCACCAGGGTATTGACCAGAGTGGACTTGCCGACATTGGGGCGGCCGACGATAGCGATTCTCGGATGATCGGTTTCGGGTTCCTCGGCGGCGTCCGGAAATCCCTCCATGATCAGCTCGATCAACTCGCGCACGCCTTCGCCATGAGCGCCGGACACGGCGACCGGTTCACCCAGGCCGAGTTCGAAGAACTCGGCGGTGACCACGTTCCGGTTCATGCCCTCGGCCTTGTTGACCGCGACGTGGACCGGCCGGCCGCCGCGGCGCAGGCGTTCGGCGATCAGCTTGTCCTGGGGGGTGATGCCGGCACGGGCGTCGACCAGAAAAATCACCGCGTCGCCCTCGGCCACCGCCTGCAAGGTCTGCTTGGCCATCTCGGCAAGGATGCCGGTGTCCGCCACCGGCTCGAAACCGCCGGTATCGACGACCAGATAGGGTTTGCCGCCAACGCGGCCCTGGCCGTAATGGCGATCCCGGGTCAGGCCCGGAAGATCATGGACCAGCGCGTCGCGGGTCTTGGTCAGACGGTTGAACAGCGTCGATTTGCCGACATTCGGGCGGCCGACCAGGACGAGGGTGGGTTTCATCGGAGGATGCGCTCGTTGGCGAGAAGTGGGCGGTGGGCACCGCCCGGCAACCCATCATTCGATTTTGAAGACATGGATGCCACCGTTGGCGGTCTGCGCGACCAGGCCGGCGCGCAGCGGCAGGATCACGCCATGGATGGGCGAACCGTCGGTGGCGGCGCGAGCGGCGAAGGCACCGTCCTCGACGTCGATCAGGTGCACCTGCCCCTGGAAATCGCCGACCGCGACGAAGCGGTCGGCCACCGGCACCGGGCTGGATGGACGCCGATCACGCAATTTGTCCTGCTTCCAGGGATGCGCGCCGCGTTCCTTGTCGAACGCCGAGATCGCGCCGAGTTCATCGACCGCGAACAGCATCCGGGCACCCAGACCGACGCCGCGTGGCGCAGAGAAATCACGCGCCCAGACGGCATTGCCGGTCTGCCGGTCGAAACAGGCGATCCGTCCCTGATAGGCGGCGGCGCAGACCATGCGCGCGTCCATGCCGAGCGGGCCGGTGACGTCGGCGATGCGCTCCAGTTCGGAGGCACCGCGCGGCAGGGCGACGTTGGCTTCCCATAGTGGCGCGCCGTTGTTGAGCGCCAGCGCGCTCAGCTTGCCGCCGGGATGGCCGACATAAAGCGCCTGTTCGCCGAGCAACGGATAACCCTGGTCGCGCAGCGTCAGGGCCGGCGGCGTGCGGCCGTATTGCCAGCGCTGGCGGCCATCAGCGGCGTCGAGCAGGTATACCCTGCCGTCGTTGGCGCGAACGGCGACCATGCCGTTGGCGATATCGGGCGGCACCAGGATTTCCCCGCTCAGGCGAGCCCGCCAGGCCGGCGCGCCATCATTCGCGCGATAGGCCAGCAGTTCCCCTTTCGGCGTACCCACCAGCACCAGGCCGTCGCCGACGCCGACGCCGGTCGACAATGGCTGGCCGGCATCGACGCGCCAAATTTCGCGGCCGGTTTCTGGATCCAGCTTGACGACACGACCATCGCGGCCGGCGGCGAAAAACGCCTGGCCATCGCTGGCCGGTGAAAAATGATGGGAGCCAGCCGGGCCGACCTGGGCGCTCCAGGCCCGGACGAGCGCCGCGCGTGGTTTGAAATCGACCAGTTCGGCGGGCTTCGCCGCCGTTTTCGTGGAGCTACCGAACCAGCCGCCCACCGTCGAACAACCCGGCAACACCAGCATCGTGGCCAGCGCCGCCGAACACCACGCGCGTCGGATCATGTCAGCCTCCCAGGCTGTCGAGTCGAGCTTCGACGAACGAGCGGAAGGCGCTGGCCTCGCTCAGGGTTTCCAGCGCCAGCTTGTACGCGGCGCGCGCCTGATCGGCATCCCCCCGGGCGACGTGGATATCGCCCTTGAGCTGGGCGGCCAGGCCCAGGAAGGCCGGTTCGAACGGCGTTTCAAGCTGCTTGAGGGCGGCGTCCGGCTCGTCCTGGTCGAGCAGCAACGTGGCCAGACGCAGGCGCGCGATCTGCCGGGTCGATTCGTCGACGGCGTGCGCCAGCGCGAATTCATACTGCGCGCGCGCGCTCTTGGCGTCGCCGGCGTCGTGGCTGATCCGGCCGGCCAGCCAGGCGGCCGGCGCGCCATAGGCACGCCAACCCGGCTGCCACCAGGACTGGTTATCCATGATCTGCGCGGCCAGCGTCTTGGCGCCCTGGGTATCGTTCTGGCGCGCGGCCTGGACGGCGCGGTCGAACAGCATGGACGCTTCCGCCTGTTGATTGCGGGTCCAGGTTTCCCAGCCCCGCCAACCAGCGACCAGCAGCAGGAACAGGGTCACGCCCCAGATCACCTTGTTGCCGTGCCGGTTCCACCAGGCTTTCGCCTCGTCGATTTTTTCCTGTTCTTCAAGATCGAATGCCATCGGTTAATCCTTGGAAGTCGGGAGTAAGGAGTGAAGATTTGAAAGCGGCAGGCGGCGTTGCTCGCCATCGCCACGCAATGGTTTGACGGTGATCTCGGCGGCCGCGGCTTCGTCGTCGCCGATGATCGCGGCATAACGCGCCTGGCTGGCGTCGGCCTTCTTCATCTGCGATTTGAAGCTGCCGCCACCGCCATGCAGCACCACGTCGAGTCCGGCATCGCGCAGGGCCTCGGCCGCGCGCCAGGCGAACCGGCCGGCGGCCTCGCCGACGTTGACGACGTAGACATCCGGCGCTTCGGCCGGCGGCGCGACGCCGGCCTCTTCCATCAGGGCAAGCAGGCGTTCCACGCCCATGGCGTAGCCACAGGCCGGCGCCGGCTTGCCACCCAGTTGCTCGACCAGACCGTCATAGCGTCCGCCGGCGCACACCGTGCCCTGCGCGCCGAGCCGGTCGGTGATCCATTCGAACACGGTGTGGTTGTAGTAATCGAGCCCGCGCACCAGACGCGGATTGACGGTGTAGGCGATGCCGGCATCCTCCAGGCCCTGACGCACCGCTCCGAAATGCGCCAGCGCGGTTTCGTCGAGCTCGTCGAGCAGACGTGGCGCGGCATCCACCAGTTCGCGCATGGCCGGGTTCTTGGTATCGAGGATGCGCAGCGGATTGCTGTGCAGACGACGGCGGGCATCGTCGTCGAGCAGGGCCTGATTGGCCTCGAAATACGCGATCAGTTTCTGGCGATGGCGCGCGCGCGCGTCGGCGCCACCGAGCGAGTTGATTTCCAGGCGCACCAGGGCGTCGACACCGAGCCGCTTCCACAGGCGGGCGGTCATCAGCAGATGCTCGATGTCGAGATCCGGCCCGGTGAAACCGAGCGCCTCGACGCCGATCTGGTGAAACTGCCGGTAACGTCCCTTTTGCGGCCGCTCGTGGCGGAACATGGCGCCGGCGTACCAGAGCCGCTTGCCGCCATCGAACAGCAGGTTGTGCTCGATCGCCGCGCGCGCGGCGCTGGCCGTGCCTTCCGGACGCAGGGTCAGGGACTCGCCGTTGAGTTCGTCGACGAAGGTGTACATCTCCTTCTCGACGATGTCGGTGACCTCGCCGATCGCCCGCTTGAACAGGCCGGTTTGCTCAAGGATCGGCGTACGCAGTTCACGGTAGCCATAGCTCGCCAGCAGGGCGCGCAGGATGTCCTCGAATTGCCGCCAGCGCGGCGTCTCGGTCGGCAGGATGTCGTTCATGCCGCGCACGGCGCGGAGAGTATTGGTCATCTTGTTGAGCGGCGGGTGGTGGATGGCGAGCGGCAACGGCGGGGATTTCGGCTTCCGCGCCTGGCTCGCGGCGATTCACTCATCCATTTCCATAAGTTCGTTGCACATAGTCCTCGACGATCGCCTGAAATTCCTCGGCGATCCGGTCACCCTTGAGGGTGACGGTCTTCTCGCCATCGACGTAGACCGGCGCCACCGGCGTCTCGTTGGTGCCGGGCAGGCTGATGCCGACGTTGGCATGCTTGCTTTCACCGGGGCCGTTGACCACGCAGCCCATCACCGCCACGTTCATGGTCTCCACACCGGGGTAACGTTCGCGCCAGGCCGGCATCTGCGTGCGCAGCCAAGTCTGGATGTTCTGGGCCAGCTCCTGGAACACCGTGCTGGTGGTACGGCCACAGCCCGGGCAGGCGGTGACCAGCGGCGTGAACGAACGGATGCCCATGGTTTGCAGGATTTCCTGCGCGACCTGGACTTCGGTGGCGCGCGATTCGCCTGGCCTCGGCGTCAGCGAGACGCGGATGGTGTCGCCAATGCCCTCCTGCAACAGCACGGCCAGCGCCGCCGTCGAGGCGACGATGCCCTTGCTGCCCATGCCCGCCTCGGTCAATCCGAGATGCAGGGCGTAATCGCAGCGCGCGGCCAGATCGCGGTACACCTTGATCAGATCCTGCACGCCGGACAGCTTGCAGGACAGGATGATGCGGTCACCGGGCAGACCGAGCGCCTCGGCGCGGGTGGCGGAGTCGAGCGCCGAGGCAATCAGCGCGTGGCGCATCACTTCATCCGGTTCGCGCGGCTTCGCCAGGCGCGCGTTGTCGTCCATCATGCGCGCCAGCAGCTCCTGGTCCAGGCTGCCCCAGTTGACGCCGATACGCACCGCCTTGCCATGGCGGGCGGCAGCCTCGATCAGCGTCGCGAACTGTTCGTCGCGCTTGGCGCCACGGCCGACGTTGCCGGGATTGATGCGCAATTTGGCGAGCGCCTCGGCGCATTCCGGTACCGCCTTCAGCAGGCGATGGCCGTTGAAATGGAAATCGCCCACCAGCGGCACGTCGCAACCGGCCGCGTCGAGTCGCTCGCGGATCACCGGCACCGCGCGCGCGGCCTCCTCGGTGTTGACGGTGATGCGCACCAGTTCGGAACCCGCCCGCCACAACTCGCGCACCTGCTCGACCGTGCCGGCGATGTCGGCGGTATCGGTGTTGGTCATCGACTGCACCACCACCGGCGCGCCGCCACCAACCGCGACATGGCCGACCAGAACCCGGCGGGTCGGCCGCCGGACGATGACTGTGCTCATGTTCATTCCAGCGTCAACCGGGCCACTTTCTGGCCGATGAAGGGCGTCAGATCGATATCGTGACCGTTGTAGGTCATGCGCACCCTGGCGGCCTCGCCAACCACCAGACGAAACGGCGGCTCACCCGCGAACGATTCGACACTGCCGGCGCGGACCAGCTTGGAAAAGCGGTTGCCGCGACCATCCACGACCTGAACCCAGGCATCCAGGGCGGGCTCGAAGCGCAAGACGTTGGCGCCCGGCGCCGTTCGCACGGCCGGTTCCGCCGGCGCGGCGGGGGGCGGCGCGGCGGGCGGCGGCGCGGCGGGCGGCGGCGAAGCCACTGGCGGGACCGGCGTTTCCGCGGCGGGCGCGGGCATGGCGGCGGATCCATCGGGCATCGCCCCCTCCGCCGTCGCTGGCAACTGCAACGGCAACACTTCGGCGACCGGCGCCGACACACCGGCGGGAGCCACCGGCTCCACGACCAGCGCGTCCTCGCCCTGACGCAGCCAGTAATACAGCGCCGCCACCAGCAGCAGGAACGTGAGCAGACCGAGCAGCGGCGTCAGCAGCCAGCGGCGGATACCGCGCGTCGCGAAGATCACGCCGGCGCTCGGCGCCGTGATGGTTTCGGCGACGGCGGTCTGGGCATCGACCGGTGCGATCAGTTCGCCGGCGTCGAGATCGAGCAGGCGCGCGTAGTTGCGGACGAAACCGCGTACGAAAACCTCGTTCGGCAGATGCGCCAGATCCTCCGCCTCGATCGCCTCGATCTGGCGCGTGGTCAGCTTCAGCTTGGCGGCGACATCGGCGATGGCCAGATTCCGTGCCTCCCGCCCGGCCTTCAGACGGGCGCCAAAGCCGGGCTGGAAAGCTTCATTCATAACAGGCTCCCCGGCTGCTCATAGCGGCCTTGCAGCAACCATTGGGTTTGCATGGACTCCGGGAAACGCCGGCGCAACTGGGCGCCATGCGCGCCTTCGGCGGCGCGATCACCAAGCTGGCGCTCCAGACGGACGCCCAGCCAGAGCGCCTGGGCGCCGAGCTCGCCGGCGTCGGCCGCCTGGCGCAGCAAGCCACGCGCTGGCAGTAACCGGCCGGAACGGAAATGCACCTCGGCCATGCCGATCTGGGCGCCGGCCAGACGCGGCGCGCGCTTGAGCGCGCCGACGTAATAGCGTTCCGCCAGGACCTGATCGCCTTTTTCCAGCGCGCACGCGCCGGCATTGGCGAGCGCCATTTCCGGTGTCGCGTAGAGCGGATTCGCCAACGCCGCCTCGAAGTGCTTGAGGGCCTCGTCGATACGCCCGCGCTTGCACAGGAAACGTCCGTAATTGTTGTGTGCCTCGGAAAAGCTCGGCGACAGCTCGATCGCCCGCCGGAAATGCGCTTCCGCCTGCTGATCCTCGCGCAGTTCGCCATGCAACAGACCCAGGATGCTGTAGGCCGGCGCGTGGTTGGCATCGGCTTCCAGCGCGGTGCGCAGGGATTGCAGCGCGACCGCGTACTGACCACGGGCGAAATAGGCGGCGCCCAGTTCGGTGTGGATACGGGCACGTTGATTGACGCTGCCGGCCGCCTGCGTCTCGGGCCCGCCGCCGGTCGCCGCCGGCTGGCCGGCGCAACCAGCCAGCAGCGTCGACACGATTGCGGCGACCAGGATCGTGCTCGTGAATTTCACGCGCCCACCTCCAGCGTGGTGTCAGGTCGCATCCGCCGAACCAGCCGGCGCGACCGGTCCTCGACCCGGCCGGCCAACTGGCCGCAGGCGGCATCGATGTCGTCGCCGCGCGTCTTGCGCGTGGTGGTGACCTTGCCGCCCGCGATCAACTGTCCGGCGAAAGCGCGCACGCGTTCGGCCGGCGATCGCCGGAAACCGCCATCCGGGAAGGGATTGAACGGAATCAGGTTGAATTTGCAGGGCACGTCCCGGGTCAGGCGCAACAGGCGCTCGGCATGCTCGGGCTGGTCGTTGACGCCATCGAGCATGACGTACTCGAAGGTGACGAAGTCGCGCGGCGCGTCGACCACGTAACGCCGGCACGCGGCCATCAGCTCCTTCAATGGATACTTGCGGTTGATCGGCACCAGACGGTCGCGCAGGGCGTCGTCGGGCGCGTGCAGCGATACCGCCAACGCCACCGGCAGGCGTTCGCGCAGACGGTCCATCGCCGGCACGATGCCGGAAGTGGAGATGGTCACCCGCCGGCGCGACAACCCATAGGCGTCATCGTCCAGCATCAGGGAAACCGCTGCCACGGTATGGTCGAAATTCAACAGCGGCTCACCCATGCCCATCAGCACCACGTTGGAAATGATCCGCTCACCCTTGGGGTCGCGTCCCAGCGCCTTGTTCGCCCACCACAGCTGGCCGACGATCTCCGCCACCGACAGGTTGCGGTTGAAGCCCTGGCGGCCGGTGGAACAGAACGCGCATTCCAGCGCGCAGCCGACCTGGGTGGAAACGCACAGGGTGCCGCGATCGTCCTCGGGAATGAAGACCGTCTCGACCCGGTTGTTCGGGCCGACATCGAGCAGCCATTTGCGGGTGCCATCGGCCGAGACGTGCTCGTGTTCGAGCCGGGGCGGCCGGATCTCGGCGACGCCGGGCAGTTTCTCGCGCAGGGATTTGGCCAGGTCGGTCATCTGGCTGAAATCGTCGGCGCCACGTTGATGCAGCCAGTGCGCGACCTGACGGGCGCGGAAAGGCTTCTCGCCGATGCTTTCGAAGAAAGCGACGAGCGCGGGCAGATCGAGATCGAGCAGATTCCGCATGACCAGGCCGGGACTCCCCCCTCGCGCGCCGTTTCAGCGGCCGGAATAGACGTTCAGTTCCGGGAAGAAATACGCGACTTCGACCCTGGCGGTGTCGGGGCCGTCGGAGCCATGCACGGCATTGGCGTCGATGCTCTCGGCGAAGTCGGCGCGGATGCTGCCCGGTTCGGCCTTCTTCGGGTCGGTCGCGCCCATCAGCTCACGGTTCTTGGCGATGGCGTTGTCGCCTTCCAGCACCTGGATCATGACCGGGCCGGAAGTCATGAAACCGACCAGATCCTTGAAGAAGGGACGCTCGCGGTGGACGGCATAGAAACCCTCGGCTTCCTTGGTCGACAACCAGGCCATGCGCGCGGCGACGATCTTCAGACCGTTCGACTCGAAACGGGAATAGATCTTGCCGATCACGTTCTTGGCGACGGCGTCGGGTTTGATGATGGACAGGGTGCGTTCGATAGCCACGTTGCTTACTCCGGCAGGAATGGAAAGGGTTGGATCTGGATATTCCGGATCGCGTTCGGATCACGCGAAAAAGGCCGCGCAAGTTAGCATGAAACGCCCCTAAAATAAAGGCGCCGCGCCAGTCCGGAGCGCGCGGCGAGCCCCGACGAGGAGACCCCGATGGCTGTTGAAAACGGCATGCCGGAACAGGATGACGTAAGAAGGAAGGCAGTGTTGCGCCTGGCCATCGCCGGCATCATCACGGCCAGCGCGCTGGCCGTGCTGTGGTGGCTGGACCAGGGTGGGTCCGGACGCAAGGAAGCGGCGCCGACGAAACCGGCGCCCTCGCCGATCGTGGCGGCCCCCGCCGTCCCCAGCGCGCCCCCCGCCGACGAATTGGAGGAGACTCCCGCCGAGGCGCCATCCGACACCGGCGACGAAGGCGTGGAGCCCCCCTCACCGACGGAAATGCCGGACACCCCGTCGCAACCGATGCGCGAACCGCCACCGCCACCGCGCGTCAGCAACCAGCCACCGGCGCGTTCCGGCGTGGCGCCGGCCCCGGCCATGCCCTCCACGCCCAGGGCTGCCCGGGCCGCGCCGGAGCCAACCACGACCGCCGCGCCCCCGTCCGCGCCCATCGCCCCCCCGCGAGCGCCTTCGGCGAGCAACGGTTTCGCGGTCCAGCTTGGCGTCTTCAGCAACCCGGACAACGCCCGCGAGCTGGTCGATCGACTGAACCGGCAGGGCATTCGCGCCTACATGGAAACGCGCGTGCAGATCGGCCCGTTCCTGAACCGCGCCGAGGCGGAGAAGGCGCAGGCCGAGATGCGCAAGCTCGGTCTCAACGCCCTGGTGGTGACGCCTTGAGCGGCGTCGGCGCGTCTTCCCGCCAGAGCACCCGCCAACCATTCTCGCCCGGGCCAGCCCGGGCCGAGACATCCGCGCCCAGGCCAGCCACCCAGGCCAGCCGGTCACCGTTGTAGAGCAGGGGCAGCCGGCCCCGCCGCCAGGGGGGAACGGCGGCTTCGCGCAGCAGATCCTTGAGCGCGCGCGCCGGTCGGTTCGCGGCCAGACGCAGGCTTTCGCCGCCGCGTCGGAAAGCGACGCGGGTTGCGCCAGGGCACAGGCGCAGGCCGCCGCCGGACACGTTCTCGAAACGCAGACACCCGATCCCGTCCAACGCCAGTTCGGCCTCCCCGCGCCAGATCCGGCCCGTCGGCGACACGGTCGTGGCCGGTTCCAGGACGAGCCGATCGCGATACCGTCGCAGCACCAGACGTCCGGCATCCGAATCGAACTCGATGCCGGGCCCGGCATCGACGCGCGCCGTCAGCACCTGGCGCAGGGCTTCCCGCAACGATGCGCGCCGGACGGCGACGCCGGCCCGGTCGAGATGCCAGCGCAGCAGGTTGCGCGCTCGTTCGGCTGGCAGCGCCGCCAGACGGGACACGCTGAGTTCGCCGCCGACGGCGTCGATCCCGGCCAGGGCATCGAGCAGCCTGGCGGTCTCGGCGAATTGTCCGGCGGCATCGGCAAGCCTGGCGCCGGCGTGTGGGAAGTGCGCGGTCAGCGCCGGCAGCACTCGCAGGCGCGCGGCATTGCGGGCCAGATCGAGATCGGCGTTGCTGTCGTCGTCGATCCAGGCCAGTCCCCGGCCGCGCGCCCAGGCTCCGATCTCCTCGCGGGTGGCCACGAGCAACGGGCGCGCCAGCAGCGGCCCGGACGCGCCGAGCCGCCGGACCGGCGGCATCGCCGCCAGTCCCCAAGGGCCGGCGCCGCGCAACAATTGCAGCAGCACCGTCTCGGCCTGATCGTCGCGATGATGGGCCAGCGCCAGCACGTCGGCGTCGAGCTCCTCGAAAACCCGGTAGCGCGCCGCGCGTGCCGCCGCCTCGATGCCTTCGCCGGCCGGCCGCACGCTGACGTGGCGGACCGTGAGCGGAACGCCGAGTCCGGCGCAGACCGAGGCGCAATGGCGCGACCAGGCATCGGCATGCGCCGACAGGCCATGATGGACGTGGATGGCGGAAAGCGGGCCGCCAAGGCGGTCGCGCGCCTCGGCGAGCAGATGCAGGAGAACGCTGGAATCGAGGCCGCCCGAGTATCCGACACAAATCCGGGCTCCGGCCGACGCGACCGAAGCGAGCGCGGCCACGACCCGGTCGGACAGGTCAGGCCGCGCGCCCTTCCTTGAAGCGGCCATAGCTCATCAGACGCGCGTAACGGTCGTCGAGCAGCCGGTTGAGCGGCCGATCGCGCACGTCGGCGAGGGCATCGGCGAGCGCCTGGCGCAAGTTGTCCATCATCGTCTCGGGCGCGCGATGGGCCCCGCCGAGCGGCTCGTCGACGATACGGTCGACCAATCCCAGGGTTTTCAGCTTGGGCGCGGTGATACCCAGCGCTTCCGCCGCGATCGAGGCCTTGTCGGCGCTTTTCCAGAGGATCGAGGCGCAGCCTTCCGGGGAAATCACCGAATAGGTCGCGTATTGCAGCATGACCATGACGTCGCCGACACCGATCGCCAGCGCGCCGCCAGAACCGCCCTCGCCGATCACGGTGCAGATCACCGGCGTCTTCAGCTCGGCCATCACGTACAGGTTGCGCGCGATCGCCTCGGACTGGCCACGCTCCTCGGCGTCGATGCCGGGATAGGCGCCGGGGGTATCGATGAACGTGAAGATCGGCAGCCGGAATTTCTCGGCCAGCCGCATCAGGCGCAACGCCTTGCGATAGCCCTCCGGGCGCGGCATGCCGAAATTCCGGTACTGGCGCTCGCGGGTGTCGCGTCCCTTCTGCTGACCGATCACCATCACCGGCTCGCCCTGGAAGCGGGCCAGACCGCCGACGATGGCGGGATCGTCGGCGAAGGCGCGATCGCCGTGCAGCTCCTCGAATTCGGTGAACAGGGCCTGCACGTAATCCAACGTATACGGACGCTGCGGATGGCGGGCGACCTGGGAAATCTGCCAGGCATCAAGCCGACCGTAGATCTTCTTGGTGAGCGCCGCGCTCTTCTTGCGCAGCCGCTCGATTTCCTCGGAAATATCGAGAGCGGGGTCGTTCTGAACCCCGGACAATTCCTCGATCTTGGCCTCCAGTTCGGCGATGGGCTGCTCGAAATCCAGAAAGGTCAGCTTCATGGTCGCTCGTGGACGGAAAAAAGTGCGCGATTTTAACCGAGAGCCCGAAGGCTCCGGACATCAATGATGATGGTGACCGTCCGGACCATGGACGTGGCCATGCTCGATCTCTTCCGGCGACGCCGCGCGCACCTCGCGCACCGTGCATTGCAGGCGCAGGCTCTGACCGGCGAGCGGATGATTGCCATCCACCACCACCTTGCCGTCGGCGATGTCGGTCACCGTGAACAGCATGACGTGGTGGCCATCCTCGCTCGCGCCTTCCAGTTGCATGCCGACTTCGATCCGCTCGGGAAAGGCATCGATCGGCTCGACCCGGACCAGCTCGGCGTCGTATTCGCCAAAGGCGTCATCCGGCTCCAGCACCACGTCCAGCTCGGCGCCCTGCGCCTTGCCATCGAGCGCGGCCTCGACCTTGGGGAAAATGCCGTCGTAGCCACCGTGCAGGTAGGCGGCGGGCGAATCCGGCGTGGCCTCCTCGAGCATTTCTCCGGACAGGCTGCTGAGGCGGTAGGTCAACGTGACCACGGTATCCTTGGCGATCAACAATTACAGCTCCTTGACGAGTTTGAGCACTTCCGCCGCGTGCCCCTTGGGCGTAACGCCCTCGAATACATGGCGGATGACGCCTTTGGCGTCGATCAGAAAAGTGGTGCGATTGACGCCTTCGCGCAGGACGCCATCGACCTCACGGTTGGCGAGCACGCCGTAGGCCTTGCAGGCGATGCCATCCTTGTCGGCCAGCAGGCGAACGCTGATGCCGTGCTTGTCGCGGAAGACGCCGTGGCGGATGCAATCGTCCCGGGAAACCCCGACCACCGCGCAAGCGTGGCGGCGGAACTCGCCCTCCAGGTCGCTGAACTCGATGGCCTCGGTGGTGCAGCCCGGCGTATCATCGCGCACGTAGAAGAACAGCACGAGCGGCTTGCCCTGGTAATCGGACAGACTGGCGATGGTCATGTCGGCGTCCGGCAACTCGAATTCCGGGGCATTGTCACCCACGTTCAGCATGTTTCAGCACTCCTCGGGATATATCGAAAGCATTATATGGGGAATCCCATGGTCAAACCCGTGAAAGCCGATGCCAGGCATGCCGGAACCAACGGTTTCCGGATGTCCGATTTCTCGCTCTCCCGACTTCTGGGCGGGATCACTCCGGAAAACTTCCTGGCCGAATACTGGCAGAAAAAGCCGTTGCTGGTACGCCAGGCCCTGCCCGGATTCGGCGACTGGCTGGACCGCCGGAGTCTGAGCGAGCTCGCGTGCAGCGACGACGCCGAAAGCCGCCTGGTGCGTTTTCAGCGCGGCCAATGTCTGCTCGAACACGGACCGTTCGAGCCCGAAGCCCTGCAGAAGCTGCCCAAGCGCAACTGGAGCCTGCTGGTATCCGGCGTCAATCATCTGCTGCCCGAGGCCGATCAACTGCTGCACCGCTTCAATTTCCTGCCGCACGCGCGGCTCGACGATCTCATGGTCAGCTTCGCGCCCCCTGGTGCCGGGGTCGGCCCGCATTTCGATTCCTACGATGTCTTCCTGATCCAGGGCCGCGGCCGGCGCCGCTGGGAAATCAGCGGCCAGACCGACCTGACCACGGTCGATGACGCGCCGCTGCGCATCCTGCGCGACTTCCAGGCCGAGCAGACCTGGGAGCTGGAACCCGGCGACATGCTCTATCTGCCGCCGCGTTTCGCCCACAACGGCGTCGCCCTCACCGACTGCATGACCTGGTCGGTCGGTTTCCGGGCACCGGGCACACGGGAAATCGTCGGCCAGTTCTTCAACTACCTCCAGGACCAGCACGGCCTCGGCGACGATACCGGCGAACGCTACGCCGACCCCGATCTCCGGCGTCCGGCGCACCCCGCCGAAATCCCCGCCGAACTGCTGCAATGGACCGAAAGGGCGATCCGCGAGATACGCTGGGACAAGGCTTTGATCACCGATTTTCTCGGCCGCTACCTCAGCGAACCCAAGGCGCACGTATTTTTCGACCCACCCTGCAAGCCCCTGGCCGCGCTGGCCTTCGGCAAATCCGCGGCCCGACGCGGCCTGGTGCTGGACGCGCGCAGCCAGTTGCTGTTCAGCGGCAAGGTCTTCTTCATGAATGGCGAACGCCTGGAAACGACAGCCCGACTGGTCACCCCGTTGCGAGCACTGGCCGACGACCGGAAACTGCCGCCATGCACGCTCGATCCGGATCTCCTCGGCCTGCTGCACACCTGGTATCAGGCCGGATATCTGCACCTTGGCGAGGAACATTGAAGCCGGCGCGTCATCATGCATTGATCGCGCCATTCGGTACTGGCGAATATCTATCGTTTTGCTAATATGCTCGCCGTCGGCAAGTCCGCTTTCGTGAATGGCTCGTCGATTGGTTTTTCAACGTTGATCAACTTCTCGTAAGGAAATATCGAATGAAATACTCCGTCCTGCTCGCTGCCCTGCTCGCCGTTTCCCTGACCGCTTGCGGCAAGAAAGAAGAAGCCCCCGTCGAACCGGCTCCGGCTCCCGAAGCCGCCGCCCCGGCTCCCGCCCCGGCTGAGCCCGCCATGGAAGAAGCCGCTCCCGCCGAAGGCGAAGGCGCTCCCGCCGAAGGCGCTCCCGCCGACGCTCCCGCTCCCGCCAGCAACTAATCGGCAAGCGGAACTCGAAAAACCGGCCTTCGGGCCGGTTTTTTTTCGCCCACAGATATCGAGCCGCCGTCGAGCATCCGGACACACTGCCCGGCATTCCAACACTCCCACCTGGGTCATTCTCCGGAAGATCATGACAACCCATTGATTCATATGGACATATGAATCTGGCATGATGGATGCTCACAGCCTCACGGACAATCACCCGCCCCTGGAGCCGCCATGCCCCGCATCGCCAGATCCCTGTTATTCACCGCAACCCTGCTCGCCGCCCCCGTTTCCCACGCCATCGTCGTCAATGGCGACCTCGCCGACTGGGGTTTGGGCAACAGCGGCAATGCCAACGACTGGATCCCCAATTCCGCGCTGGATATCCAGTACACGGTCGAGGATCAGACCGGTAACGCGGGCGTGCGCCTGTTCCCGGGCTGGGGCGGGCAGGCTTACGATGCGGAGGCGTTGTACGTCCACCTCGACTCCACCCACCTGTTCCTGGCGCTGGTGACCGGCCTGGCGCCCGACACACCCGACAACCCCGCCGCCAACAGCTACGGACCGGGTGATTTCGCCCTCGACTTCGGTCGGAACGGCGTCTTCGAAATCGGCATCGAAACCACCGGCGCCAAAGCCGGTTCGGTGTACAGCGTCAGCCAATGGGCGTACGGGCTCTGGGATGTCAACGGCAACCAGACCAACGACCCCAACAAGGTCGACAAGGCCCATCCGACCTCGATCCTGAACGGCTCCCTGCTGGGAACCGGCAGCCTCATCTACACCAGCAGCTGGATCACCAATCTGGGTGCCTACAAGAACGAAAGGCACTACGTGATCGAAGCCGCCATCCCGCTCAACATCCTGGCCGGTTTCAGCGGCGAGTTCGACGTGCACTGGACCATGAATTGCGCCAACGACGCGATCTCGGTGGCATCTTATCTGCCGCCGCCGACGCCGGGTGACACCCCGGTATCGTCGCCGTCCACGCTGGCCCTGCTGCCGCTCGGTCTGGTCGGCCTGATGTCGCTGCGCCGGCGCAAGGCCGGTTGATCCCGGCCCGCGACCTGGCCTGAGAAATGGCTTGGCAGCCTGTCAGGCGGCCAGCCACCTCCGCATCCGCTCGACCGCTTCGGCGATGCGCGTCAATGACGTGGTGTAGGCGAAGCGGACATGATGTTCGGCGCCATGCGCGCCGAAATCCGCGCCTGGCGTGATCGCCACGCCGGCCTCGACCAGCAACCGCTCGGCCAGGGTTTCGGCATCCAATCCCAACTCGGAAACATCGGCGTAGCAATAGAACGCCCCGCGCGGCTCGACCGCCACGCGAAAACCCAACCCGGCAAGTGCCGGCAGCAGGAAATCCCTTCGGGCCTTCAGTTCCTCCTTGCGCGCGTTCAGGATCAACCGCGTATCGGGGGCCAGCGCCGCCAGCGCCGCGTGTTGCGCCGGCGTCGAAGCCGCCAGGAAGACGTTCTGCGCCAGCCGGTCGATCGCCGCCATCATGGTTGGCGGCGCCAGCAGCCAGCCGAGCCGCCAGCCGGTCATCAGGAAATACTTGGAAAAACTGTTGATGACGACGACATCGTCGCCGAGGCCGGCGGCCGAGTCCGGCGCCGCGTCGTAGACCAGTTCGTGATAGATCTCGTCGACCAGCAGCCAACCGCCACGGGCACGAACCAGTTCGTGGATGGCGCGCAATTCGCCGGCCTCGATCAGGGTGCCAGCCGGGTTGCCCGGATTGGCCACCAGCACCCCGCGCGTTCTCGGTCCCCAATGCCGCTCGACCAGTGCGGCGGTAAGCTGGTAGCCGGTTTCCGGCCCGACCGGCACGCCGACACCGCGCGCCTCCACCAGCCGGGCGAAATGACGATTGCAGGGATAACCCGGATCGGTCATCAGCACTTCGTCACCCGGATCGAACAAGACCGCCATCGCCAGCAACAGGGCGCCGGAAGCCCCCGGCGTCACCGCCACCCGTCCGGCCTCGACGGCCACGTCATGGCGATCGCGGTAGTAATCGGCGATCGCCGCGCGCAGGGCCGGCAGGCCAAGCGCCGGTGTGTAATGGGTGTGCCCCGCCCGCAAGGCGGCGATACCGGCCTCGACGATGGCGTCCGGAGTCGGAAAATCCGGCTCGCCGATCTCCAGATGCACGATGTCGCGCCCGGCCACCTCCAGTTCACGCGCGCGCGCCAGGATGGCCATGACCCGGAACGGCTCGATATCACCGGCTCGCGCCGCGACCGGACGACCGGCGCCGACAGGCCCGGCGTCAGAGATGCTGGTCGATGAATTCACGCACGAAGTGCTCGGGCTTGGCGCCGTGGAAACGCGCGCGTTCCTCGCCATCCTTGAACAGCAGCACGGTTGGAAAGCCGCGCGCGCCATAACGTCCCGCCAGCTTCATGTTCTCGTCCTCGTCCACCTCCACCTTGGCCAGGCGCACCTTGCCCTGGTATCCGGGCACCACGCGCGTCAGCACCGGCGTCAGAAAATGGCAGGGGCCGCACCAGTCGGCCCAAAGATCGACCAGAACCAGATGTTCTCGGGACGCCTCGATCACGTCCTTCTCGAAATGATGGAGATCGGTATCGAAAATGCACTGGCCCTCGCAGGCCTGGTCATGCCGGTGATCGTGGTGTTGCAGGGTCATGTTGTAAGGACTCCAGTCGGACTAGCGGATCTTGCCGGTAGAACCGGCGCAATTGTTCATACACGGCCGGGTAGTCGGCCACCACCGCCTCCGGCCATTCAAAAAAGTATTCGGACAATACCGCGAAAAACTCGGCCGGACTCTCGGCCGCGTACGGGTCGATCGTGGTCTCCAGATCGGCATCGACGCGCCGGCACAGATCGTCGTACGCCGCGCTGAACACCGACGCCCAGGCCGCCGCGTCCAGGTCCGCGCCCAGTGGCGGCCGGCCATTCGCGACACCGTCGCGCATATCCAGCTTGTGCGCGAACTCGTGGATGACCACGTTGTAACCCTGGCAATGGCCGGATTCAGCGACATCATCCAGCGACAGCACCAGCGGACCGCCCTCCCAGGCCTCGCCACTCAACGGATGGCGGACCCGGTGGACCACGCCGAAATCATCGGTCACTTCCCGTTCCGGAACGAACTGGGCCGGATACAGAATGATCTCGCGCCAGCCGTCGTACCAACCATAACCCAGATGGAGGATGGGCAAGGCGGCCTGAAGCGCGATGGCGGCCAGCGTTTCGGCATCCGGCGTGGCGCCGGCGGCGGGCGAGATCGTCTTGTCGGCGAGCAGCCGGACGCCGATTTCCACGAGCCGGTCGCGCTCGGCGGCGGACAGACCATGAAGGACCGGCAATTCCAGCGCGCGCGTCCACGCTGGATTTGACACATCGATCCGCGCGACACCGCTTGAAAAAAAGGAACGCAGCCATCCGTTCATGGGAAAAGCACAAGTGGCAAAAAGTGGTTTGAAATCCAAGAAAATGCCGGGAAAACACGATGAATCCAGCGTGAATCCGGTACTTTGGCATCACGGTCTCCGTTGATTATCGAATAATCACCGCTCATGATGTCCGTTGTCGAATTACCCGCCCCCCCGGCTATGCTAACGGCGAACAGGATAAGGATGCGCGCGCGCAGCGCCAGGAGTCACCCCCACATGTCCATCCCCCGAATCCCGCCGGGCTTCACGCTGATCGAACTGCTGGTCGCGATGGCCATCGCGGCGATCATGCTGACGCTGGCGATCCCGAGCTTCCAGGATTTCATCCTGCGCAGCCGGCTGACCAGCCACGCCAACGACCTCGTGCTGGCCATGGCATACGCGAAGAGCGAGGCGCTCAAACGCGGAACCAGTGTCCAGGTCTGCGCCAGCAGCAATGCCACCACCTGCACCGGCAATTGGGAAGACGGCTGGATTGTCATCACGGCGGGCAACGAAGTGCTCCAGGTCCGCGATGGTTTCCAGGACACCATCTGCGCCGACGCCAACACCATCAACTTCCGCAACACCGGCTATCCGGTGGCCGGCATCGTTTTCGACCTGTACAACAGCCAGGGGGTCGCCGAAGGCCGCCGCATCACCGTCTCGCTTCAGGGACGGGCCACGACCACGCAACCCGCGACCGCATGCCCATGACCTCATCGCGCGCCACACCCCTCCCCCGCCACGCACCCCGACAGCATGGCTTCTCGCTGATCGAGGTACTGGTCGCCGTTGTCGTGCTTTCGCTCGGGCTGCTCGGCCTGGCCGGCCTCCAGGCGGTCAGCCTGGGCAACAACCAGACCGCCCAGTACCGCTCCATCGCCACCCAGCAGGCTTACGACATGGCCGACCGGATCCGGGCCAACCTGACCGGCGTCGGCAACGGCAACTACGACAACCTGTCCGGCGCGCTGGCCACCGTGCTCGCCAGCGATCCGGCCTGTATCCACACCTCCGGTGGCTGCACCTCGGCCCAGGTCGCGACCACCGATTACGCGCAATGGCGCTGGAGCACCAGCAACCTGCTGCCGGATGGCGGCGGCACTATTCGCTGCATCGAAGGTCCGGCCGCCACCTGTGTCAGCAACGTCGCCAACTCGGCGAGGACGTACAACATCACGGTCACCTGGATCGAGAAAAACATGGGCGACACGGGGGCCACATCCTCCGATGCGAACTGCCCTGCCGGCACGCCGGCCAATACGCGTTGCTTCCTGACGGTGTTCACGCCATGACCGCCTCCGTCCACCGCCCTCACGCCAGCATCCGTCGCCACGCGCCGACGAACGCCGCCCGCCAACGCCAGTCCGGTCTGACCGTGCTGGAGCTGATGATCGCCCTGAGCATCGGCCTGTTGCTGGTCGCCGGCATCGGCACCATCTTCGTCGGCAGCAGCCAGACCTACCGGGTGCAGGAAGATCAGGCCCGGATTCAGGAAGCCGGCCGCTACGCCATCGAAACCCTGGGCCGCAGCTTGCGTCAGGCCGGTTACTGGAACGTCCCGCTCGCGGTGGAGGACACTTCTTCCGGCACTCCGCCGGCGGTCAGCTTTGGCGGCACCCCGCTGGGCGGCGCCAAGGGCGACCCCGGCGACGCGACCGCCACGCCGCCCATTCCCGCCACCGACGAACGCATCACCGTGCAATACGACTGGACGGCGGGCCATCGTGATTGCGAGAACAACACCGGCGCGGCCGGCGATCTGGTCCAGGAAAGCTACAGCCTCAACGGTGGCGCCCTGCGTTGCGACGGCGAGATCACCGCCGCTCCGGGAGCGCCCGGAGCCGGCTCGGTGCTGATCGACAACGTCGAGGACATGCGCATCCTCTACGGTCTCGACACCACCGGCGACCAGGCCGCCAATCGCTATGTGGACGCCGGTAACGTGGCCAACTGGAATCAGGTCGTCAGCGTACGCGCCTGCCTGCTGATCCGGTCTCCCAATATCGGCATCACCACCGCCGCCCAACGCTATCTCAACTGCGCCGGCGCGCTCGGCCAGGACACCACCGCCACGGCCTTCACCACCGCCGCCGACAGCCGGCTGCGCCGCGCCTTTGTCGCCACCTTCAACCTGCGCAACCGCGTCAACACGATGCCATGAGCGTGATGAACCTCCCACTCCCGCCCACGTCGGTCGGCCGTCGCCAACACGGCGCGGCGCTCATCACCGGCTTGATCTTCATCGTCGTGCTGAGCATGATCGGCATCACCGCCGCGCGCATGTCGACCCTGGAAGAACGCATGTCCGGCAACCTGCGCGACCGCTCCCTCGCCATGCAGGCGGCCGAACGCGCGCTGCGTGACGCCGAGCGCGACATCCGCGGCCTGGGCACGCGGTCGCCCAACATCTCCGGCCTCGGCAACTTCGCCGTCGAATGCAACGGCGACGGCACGCTGGCCACCGATGACGACGGCCTGTGCTACCGCCCCGGCAACGTTCCCACCCTTTCCACCACCACCATCAGTTGGTCCGCCTTCACCTATGGCGGCGTCAACCATGTCGCCTTCAGTATCAACATGTCGGCCGCCAACACCCCCAGCGTCACGTATGGCCAGTTCACCGGCGCGACCGCGATCACCGGCGTCTCCACCCAGCCACGCTACATCATCGAGGGCGTCGAACGCTATTGCTGGGGCGCGTGCAGCGGCAGCAAGAGCGCCGGCTACCGGATCACCGTGCGCGCGGTCGGCATGAACCCGAACACCGTGGTCTGGTTGCAGGAAGTATTCAGGCCCTGAGAGGCCAAATGGAGGTTCCCATGAAATGCCCTACCCCCCGAATTCTTCGTCTCAGCGGCCTTGCCCTGGCGATCCTGATCCCCACATCGGGGCAGGCACTGAATCTTGCCGATACGCCACTGTTCCTGAGCGGCAGCGTGCAGCCGCTGGTCATGCTCGATCTTTCCAAGGATCACCAGCTCTGGAAAAAAGCCTACAACGATTACTCCGATCTGGATGATGACGGCCAGCTTGAGATCACCTACAAGCACAGCATCGACTACTACGGGTATTTCGACCCGAAGAAGTGCTACACCTACAGCGCCGGCAACCAGCGTTTCGAGCCCGCGTCCGAATCCGCGACCAAGTATTGCTCCGGCCAATGGAGCGGCAATTTCCTGAACTGGGCAGGCATGTCGCGCATGGACGCCGTGCGCAAGCTGCTCTATGGCGGCAAGCGGGTCGTCGACCAGACCTACGCGGCCGGCGGCGCCAACGCGATCACGGTGCTGGAACGCGCCTACATCCCGCCCGATGCCCATGCCTGGTCCAAGTACTACGATGGCGCCGATCTCGCGCAACTGACGCCCTATACGCCGCCAACCACGACCACCACCAGCTCCACTTCCCGCACCATCACCAACACCGGCGCCAACACGGTCAACTACACGTTCACGCTGTCGTCGGCCACGGGTTTCGCGGTCAATGATTACGTTCAGGTCGACGCCGGCTCCGGCAATTTCCTGAAGGGCCAGATCACCGGCATCGCCGGTAGCAACATCACCATCAGCGTCGCCAATGTCAACTACGGCGGCAGTGGCACCCATTCGAGCTGGACCGTCAGCAACCTGAGCAAGCGCGGTCTGACCGTCTGCAACATGACACCGGGCAGTTCCACCTCACCGCAGAACTGGTCGCACACCAACACGAATGCCCCTCAGATCCGTTTCGCCGCCGGCAATTTCTCGCTCTGGAACGCCAACGAAAGCTGGCAATGCCGCTGGAGCGAGGAAACCAACACTTCCAACGCCAACAACTTTGCCCACTCAGGCATTCCCGCCGGCAGTAGCAACCCCACCCTGGCCACGCACGGCACCGGTACCGGTCTGGGCAATTACGTCGCGCGCGTGCAGGTCTGCAAGCCAAGCCTGCTCGGCAGCGAAAAATGCAAACAGTATCCGGATGGCAACTACAAGCCCATCGGCCTGTTGCAGGTCTATGGCGATACCAACCAGATCCATTTCGGCCTGATCACCGGCAGCTATACCCGCAACATTTCCGGCGGCGTTCTGCGCAAGAACGCGGGCCCATTCACCGATGAAATCAACGTCGGCACGGATGGCACCCTGACCAGCACGGTCGGCATCGTCAAGACCCTGGATCGCCTCCGCATTTATGGTTTCTATTACGGTGGCGGCAACGGTTATTCGAACAGTGGCTCCTTCGATGACATATCGAACACCACCAGCAATTGCAGCTACCGGGTCACCAATCTGGTTGAAAACAGTTGTACTTCCAGTTGGGGCAACCCGATGGCGGAACTGTTCTACGAATCGATCCGCTATTTCGCCAACGATGGCACCTACAGCCCGCTTTACGGCTATACCAATGCCGGCAGCAAGGACAACACGCTCGGCCTGCCCCAGCCGGCCTGGACCCAGGCGGTCAATCAGGTCAACTACTGCGCGCCGCTCAACGCCCTGGTTTTCAACACCAGCGTCTCCAGCGACGACCGCGATTTCAAGGATGTCGCGCTGACCGACATCGGCAGCGCCAGCACCCCCGGAGCCCTGACCGACGCGGTCGGCACCGGCGAGAGCATCAGCGGCGAATACTTCATCGGCGCCAACGGCAGCACGGATACCGGCCGTTGCGACGCCAAGACCGTCACCGGCCTGGGCAGCGTCTACGGCATCTGCCCGGAAGGCCCGACCCTGGAAGGCTCCTATCTGATCGCTGGCGTGGCCCATCAGGCCCGCGTCAACAAGATCCGGAGCGACCTGACCGTACCCGCGGACGACAAGCGTTCGCTCAAGGTCAGCACCTACGGCGTCCAACTCGCCACCAACGTGCCGCGCGTGGCCATCGCCCTGCAGGGGGAAACCACGCCGCGCGTCATCCTGCAGCCAGCCTACTGGATGTACGACCCCTACCGCTCCGGAGGCGGCGCGCTGGTCGATATGAAGATCGTCTCCCAGGAAGCCACCGCCACCACCGCATCGGGCCAGCTCTACGTCAACTACGAGACCAGCGAGGCCGGCGCCGACCATGACCAGGACGCCTGGGGCATCATCCGTTACTGCCTGACCACCGTCGCCGGCGGCTGCGGCGTCGGCAGCACAGCCAACACGATCCGGGTGACCACCGACATCATCAGCGAATCGGCTGGCTCCCAGCAGGGTTTCGGCTACACCATCAGCGGCACCACACAGGATGGCGCGCATTTCCATTCCGGCACCGACGGTTTCAACTTCACCGACCCGACGGGCGTACTCGGCTGCAACAACTGTACGGTCGGCAACGCGGCGACGCACTGGACCTACACCCTGGGCGCCACTACCGCCGGCATCCTCAAGGATCCCCTGTACTATGCCGCGAAATGGGGCGGCTTCAACGACCTGAACAACAACGGCATTCCAGACTCCGCGACCGAGTGGGACGTCCTCAAGGCCGACGGCAGCCCTGGCTCGGATGGTCTGCCGGACAACTATTTCTACGTCAGCAACCCGCTGGGCCTGGAAACCGCGCTGAATGCCGCCTTCCTGAAAATCCTGAAGGACTCTTCCGCGTCCGCCGTGGCCACCAACTCGTCGACGTTGAATACCGGCAGCCGGATCTTCCAGGGCCGGTTCAGCAGCTCGTTCTGGAGTGGTCAACTGCTTTCCTACCGGATCGATCCAGTCACCCGCACCGTGGTGTCGGCCACCAATGTGCCGCACACCGGCTGGGATTCAGGGGATACGCCTTACCCGGAATGGGATGCCGGTCACAAGATCAAAAGCCAAGCCTCGGTCAGCAGCGACAGCCGCGTGATTCTGACCAAGGGGTCGACCGGCGCTGGCACCAGCTTTGAATACGCCAACCTCGGCACCAGCCAGCAAACCGCGCTGGACCAGGACTGGCTGTTCAATCTTCCGGCGGACGATTGCGGCCCGGAACGGGTCGCCTATCTGCGCGGCCACAGCGTCAATGAAGGCGTGGGCACCTTCACCTGCGCGTCCGGCAGCACCATCATGCGCTTCCGCACCCGGCCAGTCAGCCCGCTCGGCGACATCATCAACGCCAACCCGGCTTTCGTCGGCCCGCCCAAGGCTGGCTATACCGATGTCGACCACCCCGGTTACAGCGCCTTCAGCGCCAGTTTCAAGGACCGGACCCCGGTAGTCTACGTTGGTGCCAACGACGGTATGTTGCACGGCTTCGAGGCCAGCATCGACAACAGCATCGACCCGGTCACCAACGAACCGAAAAACGTGCCCACCGCCAATGCCGGCAAGGAAGTGCTGGCCTACGTGCCGACGCCGGTCTATTCGAACCTCAGCCGGCTGACCGACAGCGCCTACTCGGGCATGCACAAGTACTTCGTCGACGGCTCGCCGATGGTGGCCGATGCCTGCGTGAGCACCACGTCCTCCTGTTCCAGTTCCTGGAAAACCGTGCTGGTCGGCACGCTCGGCGCTGGCGGCAAGGGGCTGTTCGCGCTGAACGTGACCAATCCCAAGGACAGCGCCAAGCACTCGACCGCCACACCCTTGTTCAGCACGGCCAACGCCGCCAGCATCCTGCTCTGGGAATTCACCAGCGCCGACGACGCCGACCTGGGCTACACCTACAACCATGCCCCGGTCCACCAGGGCAACGGCCAGGCCAAGCAGATCGCCAAGTTCCAGAACGGCCGCTGGGGGGTGGCTGTCGGCAACGGTTACAACAGCACCAGCGGCAAGGCCGCGCTATATGTGATCTTCCTGTCCGGCCCGAGTGGCACCGGGGGTGTCTGGCAGGGTAATGGTGTCGATTACATGAAGATCGTTGCCGACGTTGGTCCCAACAACGGTCTGTCCACGCCAGTGCTGTTCGACGCCAACGGCGACGGTCTGGTCGATACCGCCTACGCGGGTGACCTCAAGGGCAAGCTCTGGAAGTTCGACCTGAGCAACGCCAGTCCGGCTTCCTGGGCCATGGCGCTTGGCGGCACTCCGTTGTTCTCGGCCACCGATGCCAGCAACAACGCGCAACCGATCACCACGCCGCCCGATGTCACGATTCATCCCGCTGGCGGACGGATGGTGGTATTCGGTACCGGCAAATACCTGGAAACCACCGACAACTCCTCGACCGGCACGCAGACACTTTATGGTATCCGTGACCAGAACGTGGCGGTCGGCGGCCGCGCCGATCTGACCCCACAGGTCTTCACGACCGTGACCCTGAGTGGCGGCACCTTCCGTACCCTGGACGCGGGTTGCGACAATGATCCACTGACACCCGAACCGGCCTGCCCCGCCACTTCGAAAGGCTGGCGCATCGACCTGCCGACCAGCGGCGAGCGCACGACCGGCTCGCCGAAGATCGAGAAGGGCGTGGCCTGGTTCAACACCTTCATCCCGTCGGTGACACCCTGCGACTTTGGCGGCACCGGCTGGCTTCTCGCGGTCAACTACGTATCCGGCGAGATGCCCAACTACAAGGCGTTCAACACCACCGACGACAATACCATCGACGGCAGTGACACCATCGTGGCCGGTCAACTGATTGGCGCCGCGCTGGGCGGCTCGACCCTCATCGAGGGCAGCGATCTGAGCGTCGCCGTCTCCTCGCTGACCACCGGCGCCACGGATACGGCCACGGTCGACACCGGCGGCCTGGGTGGCAAGGGCCGCATCACCTGGCGTGAAATCATCGTTCAATGAGGAGGTTTGCATGACCCCGCGTGCGCTTCATCCTAACCGCGACACGGCCGCGCCCGGCCGCCGCCAGGCCGGCGTCACCCTGATCGAGTTGATGATCGCGCTGGCCGTGATCGGCATCCTGGCCGCCATCGCCTACCCGTCCTACCAGGACCATGTCCGTCGTGGCAATCGCGCCGAGGCGAAGGGCATCCTGCTGGAAACGGCGCAGTTCATGGAGCGGAACTACACGACCAACGGCTGCTATCACCGGACCGACAGCAATTGCGCGAACGCGACGGTCACGACCACCGTGCCCTTCAACCAATCGCCCAAACCCGGGGCAGGCACCGCGCGCTACAACATCAGTTTCCAGGCCATCGCCTCGCAGAGCTTTACCTTGCAAGCCGTACCCACCGGCACCATGACCGGCGACGCCTGCGGCACCCTGACCCTGTCGAACACGGGCGCGCAGGGCGCCGGCGGAGCGATCGCGGATTGCTGGCAACGCTGAGGGAGGGGGCGCTTATTCGCATGCTGTCCAATCTTGGCCTTGGCCGAGATTGGATTTGTTCAGCGCTTTCTGTCCGCTCGTAGCGGCGAGTGGGTTGCCGGAACTCCGCCGCAACCCAGCTTCAACTTCCCCCGCAAGTGGTCTGTACCACGCGCGCCCGGCCGGTCGCGCTGATCACGATATCTCGGCCTTTCTGGCCATCGCACAGCTTGAACGTGCCATTCGCCAGGCCGGGCGAACCGCCGAGCTTGATGCCCCGGCTGATGCCGCTGCCCAGGTAGGAAATGCCGGCGCCATAGTTGACGCCGCCATCGAACGTGGCCGACGAGCCGGCGATCGGGAAAGCGCGTAGCACCGTATCCGGGCCATCGATCACGGCCGGCAGATTGCCGGTCATCCAGGTGTTGTCGACGAACAGCACCCAGCCCGCGTTCCACCCGGCGGTTTCATCGCAGGTGGGAGAGCTGGCGCCGGCATTGGCGCTCTTGCACAGCGTCACCCTGAGGTTGAGCTTGAGCGCCTCGCTGCGCGCCATGGCCAGCGCGGTCATGAATTCGTTGGCGCGGGTCGCCAGCCGATGATCGACGATCAGATTCAGGAAGGCCGGTACCGCGACGACGAGCAGCGTCGCGGCGACGGCCAGCGCGACCAGCAATTCGATCAGCGAAAAGCCAGGTATCCGGCGTTGCCCGCCGGCAATGACATATCGGCTCATGACGAGCACCTCCCGTGGTTCCCGGCCGGAAGCGGTACATGCCGCGTTCCGTGCCATGTGTGGCTTGTCGGCCGGACCTTATGCCGTCAGCGCGCTCCGATCAATATCGCTTTGGATATAGACACGCCCCAAATGGCCCGTCATTCCCTGCGAAAGCGGGAATCCAACCGCCGACAGATCAGGAAACCAGGGTTTCCCGGAGCAAGGCGTCGCTGTCCTTGACCAGGATGATGCCTTGCGAGAAATCGATGATGCCGGCCTCGACCCAGTGGCGGATCTGCCGGTTGACGCTTTCTCGGGAGACGCCGATCAGGTTGCCGAGTTCTTCCTGGGAGAGCTTCAGATTGATGGCGATACCGTCCGGCATCACCGTGCCATGGTTCTGCACCAGATTGAGCAGGGTCCGGGCGAGATGGGCGGAGAGCCCGAGAAAACTGAGATTTCCGACCAGCTCGTTGGTGGCGCGCAGGCGGCTGGAGAGCGCGGCGAGTAGCTTCAGGGCAACCACCGGCGTGCTTTCGAGAAACGGCAGGAAATCGCGGCGCCAGATCACCAGCAACACGCATTCCTCCAGGGTGGTGACGGTGGCGCTGCGCGGTTCGCCATCGAACAGCGCCATCTCGCCAAAGATGTCGCCGGCCTGCAGGATGCTGAGAATGACTTCCTTGCCGGCCGGGGAAATCAGGCTGACCTTGACCCGGCCACGCAGGACGATCTGGAGGTTGTCGCCGGCTTCACCGATCTGGAAGACGGTATGTCGGGCCGGGTGCTTGACGATGCGCGCCATCTTGATGAAGGCCTTGGCCTCGTCGTCGCCCAGCGCGGAAAAAATGACGCTGCGCCCACGCAGGTTTTCAACGCTCAACAGGTTCTGGTAGGCGCCTGTCGTTCCTTCGAGGATCGGTTCGTTTTCCATGGTTGCGCTCTGTTGACTCCCCACCGTGGCATGTCGCCACGTGTTCTGGTCGATGAATATCACTTTCCGGATGGGTCGGTATCGGACTCAACCGGTCCGCCTGGTGGATCCGGATGCGGAATGCCCGCTCCGCGCGCCAGCATGGAAATGGGCCCGGAACGAAATGGTGGCGAATGGAATATCGGCTTTATAGCCTTCGATGTCAGTCGACACAGTGACAGGATTCACATCAACGGTCTTTCCGATTTCACGATTGGTCGCGCGCCGGTCCCGACGCCATGTCCGTAGACCGCTTCGACAAGTCGGCATGCACGCGCTCCCAGTCGATCGGCAGAGGCTGGCGCGGGTAACTCCCCTGGCGTTCGATCTGTTCGCGCAGGATGGTCAGCCGTTCCAGGTCGGCGGGATGCCTGGCCGACAGGCGCGCGGCCGCCGAGCCAGGCCGGGCCAGGCGCTCGATGAAATCCGCCAGCCCGACGCCGGGTATGCCGGCATGGCGCAGGATGGACAAGGCTTGGGCATCGGCCTCCCTCTCCATTTCGCGATCGTAATCCGGTATGCGCGCGCCCCGCGCGACCTCCTCCGCGACCTCCTTCCAGACCGGATTGTCGTAATCCTCCATCACCACCGCCAGGTTGGCGCGCCAGCCCAGTGCCCGCAGCAGCGCGCGCAGCGCGTGGCCGGATTCGACATGCGCGACCTGATGCGCGAGCACGCCGGCCAGTTCATCGATGTTCCGGGCCGCCAGCAGCGTGCCGGCATGGATGACGACATCGCCACCTGGCAACGCGTAGGCGTCGATGGCGGGATCATCGACCAGGTGAAAGCGGTAATGATGGCGCAGGCCGACGGTGAGCCGGATGCCGACGCGCGCCATCGCGTCGCTGGCCGGACCGGATTCGATCAGGAGCGGGCCGGGCCGGATGCGTTCGAATACCCGCGCGCCGATACGCGCCTCGTTCTCCGGCGTGACCCGGGCGGCGGCCCAGCGCCCGATGTGGTCGACATTCGCCTGATAGGCGATCAGGCCAAGTAGTGGTACCAGTATCGCCAGGATGATGGTCATCAACACCAGCCGCGGTCGATGCCAACGGTCGCTCACCGCGCGACGCGCGCGCGCCAGTTGAGCCGCGTTCCCGGCGGGCGCCAGGCGGATCAGGGCATCGACGGCGTCGTCGCCCTGCAACATGGCGGTCACCGTGCCGTCCGGGGTTTTCCAACGCACCAGCCATTGCCGACCGTCATAGCCACCGGTTCTCAGATACAGATGATCGGCCTGGATCGCGAACCAGTGGCCATCACCCTCCACCACGAAAACCCCATCCTGGAAGCGCGCCCGAGCCCGCACGCCGGCATTCGGGACGCCGGGGCCATAAAGCAGGACCTTGAGTTCGGGAATGGGCAACCGCATCGGCGGATGATCGATCAATCGTGTCGGGAAGGCTAGCAGCCTGTCGGACTTCCCCCCCAGATGCGTCGGGCGTCCGGGCGGATGGATGCAAGGCGCGTCGCGCGGCCCATGGTCATTCCATGGGCAAACGGCGCAATACCGCGAACACCGCCCGAAAACCCGACCCGAAAGGCCGTGGCCGCCTTTGGCCCACGGCGCGCCCACGGGGAAAGCCCGACAGGCTGCTAGAATGCCGTGCTTTGATGAGGTCCATCAGCATGAGAGAAGAACTCCTGGACATTTTCCGCAAACGCCATGCCTGCCATCAGTTCCAGGCGGGGCGCGGCATCGCCACCGAGGATCTGGAATTCATCCTGGAAGCGGGCCGACTGTCGCCGTCGTCGTTCGGGCTGGAGCAATGGAAATTCGTGGTGGTGACCGACACCAAGCGCAAACAGGCCATGCAGGCGGCCTGCTTTCAGCAACCGCAGGTCGGCGGCGCCGACGCGCTGGTGGTGATTCTGGCGAAGCTGGCCGAGCTGGAGCCGGATTCCGACTACCTGCGCCGCCTGATGGCGCGCGAATATCCCGGCGACGCGCTGGAACCGGCGCTCGGCAACTATCGCGCATTCCACGCCGCCACCGACGTGCGCGCCTGGAGCATCGCTCAGTGCCACATCGCCGCCGCCAACATGATGACCGCCGCCACCGGCATCGGTATCGATTCCTGCGCGATCGGCGGTTTCGATGCCAACGAGATCCGGCGTCTGCTCGACCTCTCGCCTGCCCGCCACGAGCCCGCCCTGATCCTGGCCTTCGGTCATTGCGCCCACCCCGCCGGAGAGAAACTCCGGTTGCCGCTGGCCGAACTGGTCGAATACCGCTGAACCTCCCGGTCGACGCGATTCGATGATGTCCCGGCATGCCCGCCGACAGCTCGGCTGGATTTTCATCGTCGCCGTCGTGGCCGTCTCGCTGATGCCGCCAACCGGCCTGGTGGACGCAGGCCCCGGCGACAAGTTCTGGCATGCCCTGACCTACGCCGGCCTGATGGCCTGGTGGCTGACACTGGCAACCGATGCCTGGCGACTGGCCACGCTGTTCCTGGTCATGGGACTGTGCCTGGAAATTGCCCAGGCGCTTGGCGGCCACCGGCATGGCGACATTTTCGACATGGCCGCCAACGCCATCGGCATCGCCATCGGTTGGGCCGGATTTGTACTGGCCGCGCGCGCGAGGCCGACGTGAACGTCCATCGGGCCGCGCGCGCGGTGCTCGCCCAAGCCGATATCGAGGCAAAACTGGCGGGGGCGGCCGCCCTGCATGCCGACTGGCTGGCTGGCCGACTGCGCGCGATGCCCGACCGACAACCACCATTGGCGCGCCCCGGCCGGCCGGATCGGCCTGTCCTGGCGCCGCCGGAAACCATGCCGGCGCGCCAGTTGAGCAGCCCGGAAAACCACGCCGCGCTGATCCATGCCCTCGCCCACATTGAATTCAACGCCATCGATCTGGCGCTCGACGCGGTGCAGCGCTTCGTCGATCTGCCGCCCGGGTTCCACGGCGACTGGCTGCGCGTGGCCGCCGAGGAGGCCTATCACTTCACGTTGCTGCGCGATCATCTGCGCGAACTCGGCCGCGAGTACGGTGATTTCCCCGCCCATGACGGTCTCTGGCGGATGGCGGAAAAGACCGCTCACGACCCGCTCGCGCGCATGGCGCTGGTGCCGCGCCTGCTGGAGGCACGCGGACTCGACGTGACCCCGGACATCCAGCGCAAGCTGACCGGTTATGGCGACCGCGCCGGCGCCGCCATCCTCGACATCATCCTGCGCGACGAAATCGGCCACGTCGCCGCCGGCGACCGCTGGTTCCGGCATATCTGCGAGCAGCTTGGACTGGATCCGGAAACCACTTTCCGCGCGCTGGTCCGGCAACCCGGCGTGCCGCGTCCACGTCGGCCGTTCAACGAGGTCGCGCGGCGGGCGGCGGGTTTTACCGACGCCGAGCTCGCCGCGCTCGATCAGCGCGCCCCCGCCACCATCGCGGACAAGCATATCGACAATTCGCCTTGCCCCGGGGGTGGGCGGAGGGCATAATCCCCGGCCCGGTTTACCGTTTTATTTCACTTTATTTTTCATTGATTTAGGGGGAATGGGCATGTCGCATCCGACGGCCTCGTCTCTTCTCACCCGGGTCAGCCCCGCGCTGCCGGTGAACTGGTATTTCGATCCCAAGATTCACGAACTGGAAATGCGCCTGCTTTTCCAGAATGGCGCCAACTATGTCGGCCATGAACGGATGACGCCCAACCTGGGCGACTACCATGTGCTCGACTGGTTGCACGACGGTGGCAAGATGCTGGTCAACAACGCCAACGGCGTCGAACTGCTGTCCAACGTCTGCCGCCATCGCCAGGCGCGCATGCTGACCGGGCGCGGCAATGCCCAGAATATCGTCTGTCCGTTCCATCGCTGGACCTACGATACCCAGGGGCAACTGATGGGCGCGCCGCATTTCCCCAACAATCCCTGCCTGCATTTGCACAAGTCGGTGACGCGGAACTGGAACGGCCTGCTGTTCGCCGGCCCGCGCGACGTGCATACCGATCTGGCCGGGCTGGGCGTGGCGGCGGATCTGGATTTCTCCGGCTTCGTCTACGACAGCACCCACATCACGGAATACCAGTTCAACTGGAAGACCTTCATCGAGGTCTACCTGGAGGATTACCACGTCGTGCCCTATCACCCCGGCCTCGGCAATTTCGTCGACTGCGACCAGCTCAAGTGGGAGTACGGCGAGATGTACTCGGTGCAGACGGTCGGCATCAACGATCGCCTCGCCCATCCCGGCAGCGCCGTCTACAACCGCTGGCACCAGCAGGTGAAGCGCTATGGCGAGGGCCGCGAGCCGGCGCACGGCGCGATCTGGCTGACCTATTACCCGGCGCTGATGGTGGAGTGGTATCCGCACACCCTGGTGGTCAGCAACATCGTGCCAACCGGTGTCGACTCCTGTCTCAACGTCGTCGAGTTCTACTATCCCGAGGACATCGCCCTGTTCGAACGCGAATTCGTCGAGGCGGAACAGGCGGCCTATCGCGAGACCGCGATCGAGGACGATGACATCTGCTACGGCATGCACAAGGGCCGCAAGGCACTATATGAGCAGGGCATCAGCCAGGAAGGCCCCTACCAGTCGCCGATGGAGGACGGCATGGTGCACTTCCACGAATGGCTGCGGCGCATGATCGAGCCGCATCTGTAACGCCAGGGAATACCCGGGAACACGAAAACGGCCGCCGACGCGGCCGTTTTCTTTTGCCACTCCGCCAAGCACAATCCGGGCATGTCCACGCCAGCCGGATTTTTCGCCATCCTCGCCGCGCCGTTCGGCGCCCTCGGCGTGCGCCTGGCCGACGACGCCCTGGCCGGGCTCGACTTCCTGCCCCCTGGCACCGCCCCGGCATCCTCGCCGCACCCTCTGATCGCCAGGGTGGCGCGCCAGCTCGATGCCTATTACGGCGATCCCCGGCATGTCTTCGATCTGCCGCTCGCGCCCGCCGGAACCCCGTATCGGCTCCGGGTCTGGTCGGCCCTGTCGACCATTCCGAGCGGAGCCACCCGAAGCTATGGTGAACTCGCGCGCGCGCTCGGCACCGCGCCACGGGCACTCGGCCAGGCGGTTGGCGACAATCCGCTGCCCATCGTCATTCCCTGTCATCGCGTGATCGCGGCGGATGGCGGCCTGGGCGGCTTCAATCACGGCCGAACCGGCTACACCCAGGACATCAAGCGCTGGCTGTTGCGGCATGAAGGCAGCCTCGCCTGATCCCGTCGGAGTACCCGCGTTCGCAGCGGAACTCGACCAGTTCAGCGACGCACTCTGGCTGGAGGACGGTCTGGCGCCCAAATCGCTGGAAAGCTACCGGCGCGATCTGGCGCAACTGTTCGCCTGGCTCGATCGACAGGGCCTGGGACCGACCGAAGCCGGGCGCGGTGACATCGAGCGCTTTCTGGCACACCGCGCGCTCGACCTCGGCATCGCCGCGCGCAGCCTGGCCCGCCAGCTCACCGCCATCAAGCGCTACCAGCGCTGGCTGTTGCGCGAGGGACGACGGGCGGATGATCCGACCCTGACCGTGGACGCGCCCAGACTGCCCAGGCCGCTCCCCAAGAGTCTGTCGGAAACCGATGTCGAAGCTCTGCTCGCCGCTCCGGATATCGACACGCCACGCGGACTGCGCGACAAGGCCATGCTGGAAGCCTTGTACGCGGCCGGCTTCCGCGTCTCCGAACTGGTCGGACTGCCGCTCGCGGCGGTCAGCCTGACCGAGGGCGTGGTCCGGATCATGGGCAAGGGCCGCAAGGAGCGCCTGGTTCCGCTTGGCGAGGTGGCCCTGGACTGGATCATTCGTTACCTCCGGGAAGCCCGGCCGGCGTTGTTGCGTGGCCGAGGCGCGGAAGCCCTGTTCGTGACCGAACGCGGCGGACCGATGACCAGACAGATGTTCTGGTATCTGATCAAGCGCCATGCCAACGCCGCCGGCATCGGCGCTCCGTTGTCGCCGCACACGCTGCGCCACGCCTTCGCCACCCATCTGCTCAACCACGGCGCCGACCTGCGCGTGGTGCAGATGCTGCTTGGCCATGCCGACATCGCCACCACCCAGATCTACACCCACGTGGCGCGCGAGCGTTTACGCAAACTGCACGCCGAGCACCATCCGCGCGGATGAACGACGCCTGGAAAATCAAGGTTTTCCGTATCCCGATAATTCTGTTACCCTTCGTCGGGTTTTTCGCAGGGAGATACAGCCCATGAACTTCGCGCGGCGTCCCATACGCAAACGCTTGTTACTGGCCCTGGCCACCCTCCCCTTCTTCGGCGTGGTCGCCGCGTTCGGCATCGCGCCCGACACCACCACCGATTCCATCGTCAAGGAAACCATCGTCCAGGCGGTCGATCTGCCGGAAATCGAACTGACCGACAACGGCGCTTTCGATTTCTGGCGTGAGGAACGCATCGCTCGCGGAGACACTCTGCCGGACCTGCTCGGCCGGATGGGCGTTGGCCCGGATGACACCCGGAGTTTCATGGAAACGGCGCGTCAGACCCCCACGCTCGGTCGCCTGCTTCCCGGCCGGACCGTGCTTGGACGAGTCACTTCCAGCGGCCGGCTGATGCTGTTCCGGTACATGGCCTCCGAGGACACCCTGATCACCGTCAGCCGTTCCGGCGAGACGTTCAAGGCGGAGGAACAGGCCATCCAGGCTGAAGCCCGGCCGATCATGCGCTCCGGAACCATTCAGGGCTCCCTGTTCGGCGCCACGGATGCGGCCGACATTCCCGACCGCATCGCCTCGGCCATGGCCGAAGCCTTCTCCGGCGATATCGACTTCCACCGCGATCTGCGACGCGGCGACCATTTCTCGGTCATCTACGAAGCCTTCTATCATGAAGGCCGGCTGATCCGGTCCGGCCGCCTGCTCGCCGCCGAATTCACCAATCAAGGCAAGACCTATCAAGCCATTCATTTCCAGGATCCCGACGGGCGCGAGGGCTATTACACCGCCGACGGCCAAAGCCTGAAACGGGCCTTCCTGAAATCCCCGATGCCATTCGACCGGATTTCATCCGGCTTCACCTCGGCCCGCTTCCATCCGGTACTTCAGGTCTGGCGCTCGCACAAGGGCGTCGATTACGCCGCGCCGACCGGCACGCCGGTGCGCGCCGTGGCCGACGCCGTGGTCGGCTTCGCGGGAAAAAAGGGAGGCTATGGCAATCTGGTGATCCTCAACCACAACCGCCCCTACAGTACCGCGTATGGACACCTCTCCCGGTTCGCCAGCGGCATCCGGCCCGGCAGCCGGATCAGTCAGGGTCAGGTCATCGGCTACGTCGGTTGCACCGGCCTTTGCTCCGGCCCACATCTGCATTACGAATTCCGGGTCAATGGCGAACAGCGCAACCCGCTGGCCATGAAGCTGCCGACCTCCATGCCTCTGGAAGCTCGTTACCGGGCGCAATTCGCCGCCCACGCGCAACCGCTGGCGGCGCGCCTGGAGATGCTGCGCAACACCAATCTGGCCAGATTCGAGTAAGCGGCCGGATGGCCTGACCGCATCCGATGGTGTCAGGCCGTCACAGGCTGCAGAAGGTAAGTTCGAAGACCACGTCGCGGTCGCACAGTCGGGGCTTTTGCAACGTATCCGGAGCGAGCAGGCGTACGTTCAGCGCATATTTGTTGGCGCTGACCTCGGGCGCGCAGGGAGCGTCCATGGCGATCCGCAGCATGTGCGCGCTACGGCCGCCGAGCATCAACTGGAACATGCCCTGAACCGCCGTGTGCGTACTGACGTGGCCACTTTCCCGGAGTATGCGCAGCACCACCGTCACCGCGCTTTTCAAGGGCAACAACGGTCCCAGCCAGGTCATCAGATCGACATTGCGCTGTTCACTCGGCAGATTCAACCAGTAGTGATACACGGGTAGATCGAAACTGCAGGTACCACCGGGAATCCCAGCCCGACCCTTGATGCCCGCCAGCCATTCGTTCTCGCGGACATGCTGGCCGATCTTGCCGGTCATGGCGTGCAAGTCCGTGAGCGCGCCGGCGATCTCACCAAGCACCTTGCGAAGTCGCTCGGCATCGACCGCCGGATTCGAACGCAAGGCTTCCAGTCCGGATTTCTGTCGATCCAGTTCCTGGATCAGCTCGCTCTTCAACTCGGAGCGGGTAGTGACATCTACGATCTCGAAAATCCCGAGCAGGGCCGCGTGATGCGAACGCGCATCGCCGCCACGAGCGAAAAACAGGGCCTTGTCGAACAAATCCTCCAGACGCAACCAGGTGCGGATGCGCTCACTCAGGGGGAATTCGTAGATGGTCACCGGGCGTTCCAATGGTTTTGCTTGAGGAATTCATTGCAAACGATTGAATGGACGGGGATTTTGCAGGAATGCCCCACCTCAGTGCAATGAATGCCTGCTCAATTCCGCTTTTTTTCCGATGCCAGCGCCAGATAACGTCGATGAAGGTCATGCACGGAGCCGCGCAGGGCCTCGGGATCGCCACGATTATCGATGACGTCATCGGCATGACGAAGGCGGACGGCGGGGTCGATCTGGGCGTCGAGCATGGCCCGCGCCGTCACCGGATCGAGCCCCGGCCGGCCGGCAATGCGCGCCAGACGGGTCTCCGGTTCGCAATCGACCACCGCGACGCGGTCGATCAGTTCCCGATAGGCTTCCAGATGCTCGATCAACAGGGGCACGACCAGAATCACGTAAGGCTCGCCCGCCTCGCTCGCGCGCGCGGCGCGCGCGCGGATCAAGGGATGCAGGATCGCTTCGAGATCCCGGCGCGCCGAGGCATCCGCGAATACACGCGCACGCATCGCCGCCCGGTCGAGACCGCCATCCCCGGCCAGCACGGCCTCACCGAAACGCGCGCGGATGTCGGGGATCGCGATCCCTCCAGCCGCGGTCAACTCCCTGGCGATGACATCGGTATCCACCACTTTCGCGCCCAGATCGGCGAACATCACTGCTACCGTGCTTTTGCCGGCGCCAATGCCGCCGGTCAGGCCGACCCGGAATGGCGAGGTCATCCTCCCAACCATGCGTTCAGGAAGCTTTCGCCCCAGAACAACGCGGCCAGTCCACCCAATGCCAGCCAGGGTCCGAACGGGATCGGTCGGGCTCGGTCGTGACCGGCCAGGGCGATCAGCGCCATGCCGACGACAGCGCCGGCGACACTGGCGGCGAGCACGATCGGCAACAGCATTTTCCAGCCCAGCCAGGCCCCCAGTGCCGCCAGCAATTTGAAATCACCGAAACCCATGCCCTCCTTGCCGGTCGCCAACCGGAACAGGTGGTAAACCGTCCACAGCGACAGATAGCCGGCGACCCCGCCGATCACGGCCTCGTCCAGCGGCGCGAACAAGCCGTCGAGATTGACGAGAAGCCCCACCCAGGCCAGTGGCAGGGTGATGGAATCGGGCAACAACTGGGTATCGAAATCGATGAAGGCCAGCGCGACCAGGCTGGCCAGCAACAACCAGACCCAGGGCGTCTGCGGCGCGACCCCCCATTTCCACGCGGCCAGCGCGAACAACAAGCCGGTCAGCGCCTCGATCAACGGATAACGCGCCGAGATCGGAGCCCGGCAGGCGGAACAACGGCCGCGCAGGAACAGCCAGCTGATGATCGGTACATTCTCGTACCATGAGATGGCATGGCCACAACTCGGGCAGGCTGAACGCGGCACCACCAGGTTGTAGGCCGGCTCCGTGCTGGTGTTCTCGGTCTGACCGTCCAGCAAGGCGCACTGCTGACGCCACTCGCGCTCCATCATGCGCGGCAGCCGATGGATGACCACGTTCAGAAAACTGCCGACCAGCAGGCCGAGCACCAGACTGACCGCGATGAATACGCCGGGCTGGCCGGCGAACGTTTCGATCATCGATGACGTGGTCGCGGAAAAAATCAGACCACCGAGCCCATCTTGAAGATCGGCAGGTACATGGCGATGACGATGCCGCCGATCAGGGTACCCAGGATGACCATGATGAATGGCTCCATCAGGCTGGAAATGCCGGCAACGGCATCGTCAACCTCGCGCTCATAGAAATCCGCGACCTTGGAGAGCATGGAATCGAGCGAACCGGACTCCTCGCCGATGGCGACCATCTGGATCAGCATGTTGGGGAACACGCCGCTGGATTGCAGGCAGATGGTCAGGCTGGTGCCGGTCGCCACGTCATTCTTGATCTTGAGGGTAGCCTGTTCGAACACGTGATTGCCGGCGGCGCCAGCGACCGATTCGAGCGCCTCGACCATGGGCACGCCGGCCGAGAACATGGAAGCGAAGGTACGCGCCCAGCGGGCCACCGTGGCCTTTTCGATCAAGGGACCGAACACTGGAAACTTCAGGATGGTGACATCCATCCAGGCGCGCAGGGCCGGCGAACGCTTCCAGGCACGCAGGATCAGGAACACCGCCAGACCGATGCCGCCGAAGATGACGTGCCAGTATTCGACGAACCCATCCGAGATCGTCATCACCAACATGGTCAGCGCCGGCAGATCCTGACCGGAACTGCCGTACAGATCCTTGAACGCCGGGATCACGAACAACATGATGCCGGCCGTGATGATGAAGGCCACGGTGAGCACGATGGCCGGATAGAACAGGGCGGATTTGATCTTGCCCTTGATCGCCAGCATCTTTTCCTTGTAGGTCGCCAGACGGTCCAGCACGGTGTCCAGAATGCCGGCCTGCTCGCCGGCATAGACCAGGTTGCAGAACAGTCCGTCGAAGTACTTGGGATGCTTGCCGAATGCCGTGCTCATGCTGGAACCGGTCTCGATATCGCTCTTGATCTCGGCCAACAGGCGTTGCAGGGATGGATTCGAATGGCTGCGCGCGGAAATGTCGAAGGCTTGCAGCAACGGCACGCCGGCCTTGAGCATGGTGGCGAGTTGCCGGGTGAACAGGGCGATGTCCTTTTCGGTGATGGCCCGGGTCTTGGCGAACATGCCCTGCCGGTTGACCTTGACCACGTTGATGCCCTGGCGGCGCAGGGACTGGCGCACGAACGCCTCGCCCGGCGCGATCATTTCGCCTTTGACCTTCTTGCCGGTCTTGTCCGTGCCTTCCCAGCGGAAGGGCACCTGTTTCGCGGTCGCGGTTGCCTGGGCCAACGCCATGGATGGTTATCCTTTTCGCAATTTCTTCGCTATTCGTTGGTGACAGCCAGCACTTCCTCGAGCGAGGTCAACCCCTGCTTGACCTTGAGCAGCCCCGCCTCGCGCAAGTTGAGCACACCCTCGCGGCGCGCCTGTTCGGCGATTTCGATGGCGGTTCCGTTCTTGAGGATGAGCCGGTTGATCTCCTCGGTGATCGGCATGACCTGATAGATGCCGACCCGGCCCTTGTAACCGGTCTGCTTGCAGGTATCGCATCCACCCGGCCCATAAGCTTGCCAGGAGCCGTCCAGGTCGGCCTCGCTGAAGCCGGCGTTGAGCAGTGCCTCGGGCGGGATGTCGACCGGCTTCTTGCAATTGCAAAGACGTCGGCCGAGGCGCTGGGCGGTGATCAGCAACACCGACGCGGCGACGTTGTAGCTGGGGATGCCCATGTTGACCAGCCGGGTCAGCGTCGCCGGGGCATCGTTGGTATGCAGGGTCGACAACACCATGTGGCCGGTCTGCGCGGCCTTGATGGCGATATCGCCGGTTTCATGATCGCGGATCTCGCCGACCATGATGATGTCCGGATCCTGGCGCAGGAACGCCTTCATCGCCGACGCGAAATCGAGGCCGGCCTTGTCGTTGACGTTGACCTGGTTGATGCCCGGCAACTGGATTTCCACCGGATCCTCGACCGTCGAGATGTTCACGCCCGGCTGGTTGAGGATGTTCAGGCAGGAATACAGCGACACGGTCTTGCCGGAGCCGGTCGGTCCGGTCACCAGCACCATGCCGTAGGGACGCTGGATGGCGTCGAGCAGCAACTTGAGCTGATCCGGCTCGTAACCGAGTTTCTCGATGCCCATGGTCGCGGCATTGGAATCGAGAATACGCATGACGATCTTCTCGCCATACAGGGTCGGCAGCGTCGACACCCGGAAGTCGACTGCCTTGTTGCGCGACAGGACCAGTTTCATGCGGCCGTCCTGGGGCACGCGCTTCTCGGAGATGTCAAGCTTGGAAATGACCTTGATGCGCGAGGCGATCTTGTCCTTGATCGCCAGCGGCGGCTGCGCGACCTCGTAAAGCACGCCATCCATCCGGTAGCGGATGCGGTAGTTCTTCTCGTAGGGCTCGAAGTGGATGTCGGAAGCACCGCTGTTGATGGCATCCAGCATCATCTTCTGCAGATACTTGACCACCGGCGCGTCGTCGATATCGGCGGCGGCGGCGGTGTCACTGGCGTTCTGGGTTTCCTCGTCGGTGAATTCGAGGTTCAGATCCTCGGTCTCGATGGTCTTGAGGATGCTTTCCTCGGTCGCCTCGCCATGGCTCTCCAGCCAGCGACCGAGCTTGTCATCCTCCACCACCAGCGCTTCGACCGCCAACGTGGTCTGGAACTTGATGTCGTCGAGCGCCTTGACGTTGCTCGGATCGGAAATGGCGACAAACAGCTTGTTGCCACGTTGGGCCACCGCCAGCGCCCGATGTTTCGCCATCAGCTTGGGGTCGGCCACGCCCTTCGGCACCACCGTCGGGTCGAGCGCATCCAGGTTGAACAGGGGCAAACCGAAGGTGACCGAAGCGAACGCGGCGATCTGATCGGCGCGGAAACGCCGGGAACGCAGGAGATGCGCGATGAAAGTCTCGCCGGAACTGCGCGACTGGGCTTGCAGATTCTCGCCTTCCTCCTGGGAAAGCAGACCTTGCGTGACCATGGCCCTGCACAGACCGGTCAGATTCGCTCCTACGGAAACCGCGACCATTGCTCCCTTGTATCACCTGTCGTCGAGAACCCGGCGGATATTGCCCCTCGACCAGTCAAATGTAAAGGAACCGGGACGCAAGCCGGCATGGCCCGTCAAGTCCGGCGCGGGCCGATGCGCGCGGTTTTCACCATGCGTTCCTGGACCTGCACGATCTCGACCGGATAACCAGCCACCATCACGCTCACGCCGGCTTCGGGCATGGCTTCGAGCCGCTCCAGCAACAGGCCGTTGAGCGTGCGCGGGCCATCGATCGGCAATTCGAGCCCGAGCTTGCGATTGAGTTCGCGCAACGTGGACCCGCCGTCGACCAGGACGGAGCCATCGGCCTGATGGATCTCGACGCCAGGGCCGCCTGGCAGCTCCGCGCTGAATTCGCCTACGATTTCCTCCAGGATGTCCTTGACGCTGATGAGCCCGATCAGCTCGCCATATTCATCGACCACCAGGCCGAGGGTCTGACGGGTCGACTGGAACTGAGTCAGTTGGCTGTAGAGCGACGTGCCGGAGGGGATGAAGTAGGGCTCGCGCAGCCAGGTCCGGAACTCGTCGATCTCGAAATCGCCTTCGCGCAGATGGGCGAGCGCGCGGCGAACGTGGAGGATGCCGACGACATTGTTCGGTTCGCCCTCGTACACCGGCAGTCTGGAATGATGACTGGTGACGAGCTGACGGGTGATTTCATCCGGCTCGGATTCCAGGTCGATCGCCTCGATCTGGCCACGTGGCCGCATGGCATCGTCGACAGTGACGTTGGCCAGATCGAACAGATTGCCGAGGATGCGTCGATGCTGGCTGGGCAGGAAGGAACCGGATTCCGCCAGCAACGTGCGCAACTCCTCGATACCCATGCTGTTTTCCGCGACCGCGTTCGGCTTCAGGCGCAACAGCTTGAACTGCGCGCGCACGAAAAGGTTGATGAACCAGATGATCGGGCGCGTCAGCCGGATCAGGAAAGCCAGCGGATAGGCCGCGATCGGCGCCAGCCGGTCCGGCCAGGATGCGCCGATCACCTTGGGCGTGACCTCGGAGAACACCAGGATCAGGAAGGTGACGGTCAGCGTGCCCAGCGTCAGCGCCATCTCGTTCTCTCCGAACAGTCGAAAGGCGATCAGCGTGACCAGGGACGCGGCGGCGGCGTTGACCAGGTTGTTGCCAAGCAGGATGACCGAGAGCAACTGGTCGGTTTTCGCCAGCAGGCGTTCGGTCAGCTGCGCGCCGAGATGTCCGGTTTTGGCGCGCGCTTTCAGGCGATAGCGGTTGACCGCCATCATGCTGGTTTCGGAACCGGAAAAGAACGCGGACAAGACCAGCAGAACGACCAGGGCGCCGAGCAGCGCCTCCAACGGGATGGTATCCAAACCGGAACGAGAAAGTCGGGAAGCCGACAGTGTAGCAGCGTGGCGGCGGTCAGCGCTCGAACAACGCGATGCTCTCGACGTGGGCGGTGTGCGGGAACATGTTGGCGACGCCGATCGCGCGCGCGCGATAGCCTTTCTGATGGACCAGCACCGCCGCGTCGCGCGCCAGCGTGGCCGGGCTGCACGACACGTAGACGATGCGGCGCGGCGCGGCGTCGGCTTCCGGGTCGGGCAGCGACTTGACCAGTTCGATGGCGCCATCGCGCGGCGGGTCGATCAGCAGCTTGTCGAACCGGCCGAGCACGGCGTAGGCCTCCGGCGTCATCTGGAACAGGTCGGCGACACGGAATTCGCAGCGACCGGCCAGGCCGTTGTGGCCGGCGTTCTCGATGGCGCGCGCGACCAGGCCGGCGCTGCCCTCGATGCCGACCACATCGGCGCCGAGTCGGGCGATGGGCAGACTGAAGTTGCCGAGACCGCAGAAGAAGTCGGCGACACGCTCGCCCGGACGTGGCGCCAGCAGGCGCATGGCGCGGCGGATCAGCATGCGGTTGATGCCGTGATTCACCTGGGTGAACTCGGTCGGCCGAAACGGCATGGTCAGGCCAAACTCGGGCAGACTGTAGGCGAGTTCCGGCGCATCGAGCGGGTGGAAGGGATGGGCGGTATCCGGACCCTTGGGTTGCAGCCAGAACTGCACGCCATGGGCATCCGCGAACGCGCGCAGTCGGCGCGCATCCTCCTCCGACGGCGGCTCCAGCACGCGCAGCACGAGCACGTCGATGGCCTCGCCAGCGGCCAGCTCGATCTGTGGCAAGCGGTCGCGGATGGACAGGCCGGCGACCAGCTCGCGCAGCCAGGGCAACAGGTCGGAAACGCGTCTCGGCAGCACCTCGCAGCTGGTCATGTCGGCGACATAGCTGCTGCGCCGTTCGTGGAAGCCGACCAGGATGCCGCCTTTCTTGGGCACGTTGCGCACCGACAGGCGGGCGCGCGTCCGATAGCCCCAGGTTGGGCCGTGGATCGGCGGCAGCACGGTCTCCGGCTTCACCTTGGCGATGTGCGCGAAACAGTCCTCCAGCACCCGTTGCTTGGCGGCGACCTGCGCCGCTTCGTCGAGATGCTGGTGGCTGCAACCGCCGCAGATGCCGAACCAGCGGCACGCCGGCGCCACCCGGAACGGGCTGGCGCGCACGATTTCCAGCGCCTGCGCCTGTTCGTAGCCAGGCTTGCGCCGGTAGCTGGCGGCGACCACCCGTTCGCCCGGCAAGGCGCCATCGACGAAGAAGGTCTTGCCTTCGTGATGCGCGACACCGCGGCCTTCGTGATCGAGCGACTCGATATCGAGCAACGGGTTCATGCCGGAGCTCCGCCGGCTTCGTCCCAGGCCGTCAGGAATTCGAACCAGTGCTCGGCGCCGATCTCCTCCAGCGTCGCCCGGGTCAGGGCGATCTCTTCGTCGTAGCGGGCCGCGCTCAGGGCACCGCGCATGCGCTGGAAGCGCAGATAGACCAGCCAGGTGTTGATCACGTCGGTCTCGCAGTAATCGCGGATCGCGGTGATCTCGCCGCGTTGGTAGGCTGACCAGACCGCGCCACCGTCCATGCCCAGCTTGCCGGGAAACCCGAGCAGTTTGGCGAGTTCGTCGAGCGGCGCGTTGGCCCTGCCGGAATACATGGCGAGCACGTCCATCAGATCGAGATGGCGGGTGTGATAGCGGCTCAGGTAGTTGTTGTACCGGAAATCCCGGTCGTCATCGCCCCAGTCCCAGTACCTGCCGGCGACGACGCCGTGCAGCATGGCCCGGTAGTGCAGCGCCGGCAGGTCGAAACCGCCGCCGTTCCAGGACACCAGTTGCGGCGTGTATTTCTCGATGCCGTCGAAGAAGCGCTGGATGATCTGCCCTTCGTCGGCGTCCGGCTCGGACAACGAGAACACGCGCAGCCGGTCGGCCTCGCGCAGCGCGCAGGAGATGGTGACGACGCGATGCAGGTAATGCGGCAGGAAATCGGAACCGCCGGTTTGCTGGCGCCGGGTCAGCAGCGCCATTTCGCCGACTTCGTGGTCGCTGGCCTCGGCGCCGATGTTGTGGAGCCGGCGCAACCCGGCGATGTCGGGGATGGTTTCGATATCGAAGACGAGGACGGGGGTCATGATGGTTCGGCGCTAAAATCCGGGCGATTCTATCCGCTTTCCCCGGCCCCGATGACCGACTCCCCGTCCGCCCCGCGCTGGCACCGCGCCCCTGGCGACTGGCTCGACATCGCCATCGCCGAGGTCGCGCGGGCGGAAGCGGAAGCCCTGGCCACGCGCGGGGTTTTCGATCTGGTTCTGGCCGGCGGCGAAACGCCACGCCGGCTTTATCGGGCGCTGGCGGACGAGCGCTTCGACTGGGCGCGCTGGCGACTCTGGTTCGGCGACGAGCGCTGCCTGCCGGCCGACGATCCCGAGCGCAACAGCGTGATGGCGCGCGCCGCCTGGCTGAATCGGGTTGATCTACCGGCGGCCAATGTTCACGTACCGCCGGCGGAACTGGGCCCGCTGGCGGCGGCCGAAGCCTACGCCGGTCAGCTTGACGGCATCGGCGACTTCGATCTGGTTCTGCTCGGTCTCGGCGAGGATGGTCACACCGCCAGCCTGTTTCCCGGCCATGACTGGGGTGAAGGCGCCAACGCGCCGGCGGCGCTGCCGGTCCTGGACGCGCCCAAACCGCCGCCGGCGCGCGTCAGCCTGTCGGCCCGGCGCCTGTCGGCGGCGCGCCGGGTACTGTTTCTGGTCGCCGGCGCCGGCAAGCGCGATGCCCTGACGCGCTGGCGGCGCGGCGAGAACCTGCCGGCCGCCGCCATCCGGCCGGCGGCCGGAGTCGATGTGCTAATGGACGCGGCAGCCTGGCCGCAAGGAGAACCGTGATGAAAATCCGTACCAACGCAACCCTGCTGGCGATCGCCCTGATCGCGACCGGCATGGCCTCCGCCCGGGCGGTCGACGAACTCCCGAGCGTGGCCGCCGAACAGACCGGACTGGCGGTCACCATCTACAACGGCGATCTCGCCCTGATCAAGGACGCGCGCCGGGTGCGCCTGGGCAACGGCGAAAACCGCTTGGCCTGGCGCGACGTATCCGCGCGCATCCAGCCGGAGACCGCGCTGTTGCGCTCGCTCGACGGCAAACGTCTGAGCCTGCTCGAACAGAACTTCGATTTCGATCTGCTGACCCCACAAAAAATGCTGGAAAAATCGGTCGGCGAAGTCGTCCGCGTGATCCGCACCCAGCCGATCACCGGCGTCGAGATCACCGAATACGCCACCGTGCTGGCCGCCAACGATGGCGCCGTGCTCAAGTTTTCCGATCGTGTCGAAACCGGCATTCCCGGCCGCCTGGCGTTCGCCACGGTACCGTCCGACCTGCGCGACCGGCCGACCCTGTCGATGCTGCTGCGTACCGACGTCGCCGGTTTCGGCAGCCCCCGGGAAGACCGCGAACTGGAACTGTCCTACCTGACCGGCGGCCTGACCTGGCGCGCCGATTACGTCGCCGAACTGTCCGCGCGCGAGGACAGCATCGACCTGAACGGCTGGGTGACGCTGACCAACACCAGCGGCGCCGCCTACCACAAGGCCCGGCTGCAACTGGTCGCCGGCGAGGTCAACCGCGCGCCGCCGGAGCGGATGAAGATGCCGATGGTGGCGCGTGCCCTGGCGGCCGAGGCGGCGCCCGCCGACCTGCGCGAGGAAGCCTTGTTCGAATACCACCTGTACACGCTCGACCGGCCGACCACCCTGCTCGACAACCAGACCAAGCAAGTGGCCCTGATGTCGGCGCAGAAGGTCAAGGTGGACAAGGAATTCCGCTTGCAGGGCGGCAACTGGTACTACGCCAGTCAGCACGGCGATCTCGGCGCCAAGCTCAAGCCGAGCGTGTTCCTGACCTTCAACAACGTCGGCAACGACATGGGCGTGCCACTGCCCAAGGGTATCGTCCGGGTCTACAAGAAGGATGCCGGCGGCCGCGCCCAGTTCATCGGCGAGGATCGTATCGACCACACCGCGCGTGGCGAGGAAGTCCGCCTGAAACTCGGCGAGGCGTTCGACATCACCGCCGACAAGCGCCAGACCGATTTCCAGAAACTGGCGCCGGGCTTCAACAATCGCGGCGGCGTCATCGAAACCGCCTACAGCCTGGAAATCCGCAACGCCAAGACCGAGAAGGCGACGGTGCGCGTGGTCGAGCCGATGCCGGGCGACTGGCAGATGGTTCAGGAGAGTCTGCCGCATCGCAAGCAGACCGCGCATACCGCGGTCTGGGACGTCGAGGTGCCGGCCGAGGGCAAGACCACGCTGACCTGGCGTGTCCGTGCCCGCTATTGACGCCAGCGCGGACGCGCCCGCGACCGTCGCCGGGCTGCTCGACGCGCTGGCCGGCCCGGGCTGGCATGTCGATCCGGCTTTTCTGGACGCTGACGCGGTTGCCGCCCTGCGCGCGGAATGCCTGCGCGCCCATGCCGCCGGCACCTTTCACGCCGCCGGCGTCGGTCGCGGGCAGGCCCGGGTCAATGCCGGCATCCGCGGCGACCAGGTGCTCTGGCTCGATCCGGACAGCGCCGGACCGGCCGGAATGGCGATCCTCGACCGCCTGGAAGATCTGCGCCGGGCGGTCAACCGCGATCTCTGCCTTGGCCTGTTCGATCTGGAACTGCATTTCGCCCACTATCCGCCGGGCGCCGGCTACCAGCGCCATCTCGACCGTTTCCGCGACGACGACCGGCGCGCGCTCACCGTCATTCTCTATCTCAACGAGGCCTGGCGGCCGGAGCACGGCGGCCAGCTCCGGTTCTGGCCGGAAGCCGATGGCGAACCGCTGGACATCGAACCGCGCGCCGGCACCCTGGTGACCTTCCTGTCCGACCGTTTCTGGCACGAAGTGCTGCCGACCCGGCAAGCCCGCCTGAGCGTGACAGGCTGGTTCCGGCGACGCTGAGTCAGGCGGTTTGCTCGAAATCCCGTCCTGGTTCACGATGCGTGTCTTTCCGTCCCACTTTCCGTTCCCGCGACTGACGTGACCCGCCATTTCGACATCGCCATCCTCGGCGGCGGTCTCAACGGCGCCGCCCTCGCCCTCGCCCTGGCGCGCGGCCCGCACGATGTCGTCCTGATCGAGCCGAACCCACCGACCGAACCGACGGACGACTGGGACAACCGCGTCTACGCCTTCAGCCCGGGCAACGTCGACTGGCTGACCAGTCTCGGCGGCTGGGCGCCGGAGGTTGGCGAACCACGCGCGCGGGCGGTGCATGCCATGCGCATCGCCGGCGACGACGACGGCAGGCTGACCTTCGACGCCATCGACGCCGGCCTGCCGGAGCTCGCCTGGATCGCCGAGAACGGCCGTCTGCAATGGCGTTTGTGGCGGGTGCTCGAACAATCGTCCGGCGTGCGTCTGGCGCGCGCCGCCGCCGAATCGGTGGCCTGGGATACCGGCCCCGGACCGGTCCGCCATCGGCTGCGTCTGGCCGATGGCGACCACTTCAGCGCGAGCCTGCTGATCGGCGCCGACGGCGCCCATTCCTGGCTGCGCGGGCAAGCCGGCATCGACATCGACAGCGAGGATTACCGGCACATCGGCGTGGTCGCCAACTTCGAGGTCGAGCAGCCGCACCGTGGCACCGCTTTCCAATGGTTTCGCGCCGATGGCGTGCTGGCCTGGCTGCCGCTGCCCGGCCGGCGTGTCTCGATGGTCTGGTCGACGCCGCCCGAGCACGCCGACGAACTGCGCGCGCTGGCCCCCGAGGCCCTGGCCGAGCGGGTGGCGGCGGCCGGCGGGCATCGGCTTGGCGGTTTCCGGCTGATCACGCCGGCCGCCGGGTTCCCCCTGATCCGCCGCCGCGCGCGCGCTTGGGTCCGGCCGGGTCTGGCGCTGATCGGCGACGCCGCCCATACCGTTCACCCGCTCGCCGGCCAGGGTGTCAACCTCGGTTTCCGCGACTCCCGCCTGCTCGCCGACCTGCTCGCCGGCGGCGGCGACCCGGGTGAGATCGGCCGGCTCACCGCTTATGCCGCGCGCCGCACGGAGGATGTCGCCAGCATGCAGTTCACCACCGGGGCGCTGAAGAAACTTTTCGCGCGTGGCGACAGCCTCAGCCGAACCCTGCGCAATCTGGGCATGAACCTGACCGACCGGCTCGACCCGGTCAATCAAGCGCTTGCCCACCACGCCATCCTTTGATCATCCTTCGACTTTTTCCGCCGGCCGCGCCGGCACCCACTGGAGCCAAGACAGCATGAAGAAATTTCCGATCAAGACCACGCTCGCCAGCCTGCTGCTGGCTACCCTGCTGCCCGCCTGCCAGGCCGGCGAAGCCGGCGAGACCGACATCCGCGCCGCCGTGGTCAGGAGCTTCCCGGGCACCGAGGTCAAGAGCGTCGAGAAGTCACCGGTTCCCGGCCTGTACGAACTGGTGGTCGACGGCCCTCAGGGTCCGGCCGTGCTCTACGCCGACGACAAGGGCGAATTCCTGGTGATCGGTGAGATCCTGAAACTGGCCGAAAAGCGCAACCTGACCCGCGAGCGCATGGACAAGCTGCTGGAAATCGACTGGAGCAGCCTGCCGCTGGACAACGCGATCAAGATCGTCCAAGGCAACGGCAGCCGCAAGATGGCGGTATTCTCCGATCCGGATTGCCCCTACTGCCGCAAGGCCGAGGCGGAGTTCTCCAAGCTCAAGGACGTGACCCTGTACATCTTCCCGTACCCGCTGCCCATGCACCCGGACGCTGGCCGCAAATCAGCGCTGGTCTGGTGCGGCAAGGACCGTGCCCAGGCCTGGCGCGACCTGATGCTGAAGAACGAACTACCCGCCGGCAAGGCCGACTGCAAGAACCCGATCGAGGACAATCTCGCTCTCGGCGCCAAACTGCGCATCGACGGCACGCCGGCGATGATCTTCCCGAATGGCAAGCGCGTGCCGGGTTACGCCGACGCCGCCCGACTGGAAGCGATGCTCGCCAATTCGCAGTAAGCCCTGCCGCGACGCCGGCGGCTCAGCGACAGCGACCGTCGGCGTCGATCCGCAGCCAGCGCCTGAGCCACGATTCCGCGCGCTGGCGGGCATGACGGGCGGCGATCTTCTCCTCCGGCGTCTGGTCGGCGCGGAAGTCGAACGCCCGCCGGGCCAGTGGATATACCTGATACTCGACCGGCACGCCGCGCTCCCAGAGCGCATAGAAGGCACGACCACCGTTGATCCTGCGCAGCTCGAAATCCTGTTCACCGATCAGGAACAACATCGGCGTGACGATCCGCATCACCTCCGGCGCCACCCGGAACAGTTGGTCCGGCTCCGGCGCGTTCGGATCCTGCATATGCCCGTAATAACTGACGATGGCGGCGATGTCCGCGCCACGCCGGTCGGCCAGGCGCAGGGCGTAATACGGGCCGCGCGACAACGCGACGATGCCGACGGGCTGGCGACAGGCTTCCGGCAGTTTCATCAGATAGTCGAGCCCGGCCTCGACGTCCCTTTCGGTATCCGGATCGTGCCCGGACGGCCAGCGCTCGATCATGCGCCCGCTCTGCCATTCGGGCGCCACCACCAGGAAACCCTGGCGCGCCAGTTCGGTGATGTGGCGCCGCTCGTTGTCGTCGTAACCGCGTTTGGCGTGGATGAACAGGACCGGCGGGAACGGCCCCGGCCCGGACGGCACCGCGATTTCCAGCGGCACGTCGACATCGCCGACGGTCAGGGTGTGCTTGCGGATTTCGATGTCGCCAGCCCGGCCGGTACCGGCGGCCAGCGCCCACAGCATGGCCGTGGCGGCCAGCAACGATGCTCGATGGAACATGTCGATCTCCCGGGGAAGAGGAAGGTCGAGCATAACCGCCGGGGTCCGGCCGGTCATGGCCCCTTTATACTTTTCCGATGACCCCGTCCGTCCCCTCCCCCGACTGGCGCGCCCTGGCGCGCGAGCCGATCGTCACCGCCCTGCTGTTCTCGCTGAGCCTGCATCTGGCCGGGCTGACCCTGCTGCGTCCCAGTCCGGGAGGGTCGCCGGAAACCGTGGTCATCCATGCCAGGCTGGCCGAAACGACCGTTCAGGAGGCACGCGAGCCGCCGCCCGAATCACCCCCGGAAGCCGCCTCCCCCTCCGAGCCCACTCCCGTCGAAGCCCCGGCGCGGCCGGAAGCCCGCGCGTTGCCACCATTGCTGACCACCGACAAGCCATCGCCCACACCGCCGCTGCCAGCACCCAGCCCCGAACCGGCCCTGGATGATGGCGTCCAGTCGGCGCCGACCGAGCCCACCGAGACAACGCCGACCCCGGCGCCACCAATCGAGGCCGCGGCCCGTCCGGCGACCACCGATCCCGGCGCGCCAGGCGCAACCACCGAAAAGGCGCCGATCGGCATCCCGCTCGACTTCGATCCGACCTGGTATCTGGCCAGGCAGGTCGACCAGCATCCACGCGCGGTCGGCAAGATCGAGCCGAGATATCCGGAGGACGCCCGCCGACGCGGCATCGAGGGCAACGTCAAGCTGATGCTGAAGATCGACGAACTCGGCCGCGTACGCTCCGCCGAGGTGGTGGAATCGCACCCGCCCGGCCTGTTCGATGAAGCCGCGCTGTCGGCGTTCTCCAGCGCGCGCTTCCAGCCGGCCACGCGCGATGGCAGGCCAGTGCGTTACCAGGCGTATTTCAGGGTGGATTTCAAACTGGAATGACCGGCCCGGACGACGGGTCCGGCCGGTCGGTTGGCGGATTGGTCAGATGAAGATCAGGCCCGGGTATCGACGAGATTGCCCAGATGCGCCGGATTGGCGCTGACCACCTGGCCGGCCTCGGCCACGCCGGCGAGCAACTCCACCATCCGCTGTTGGCTCTCGATCGCCAGCTTCACGGCCAGCAGGCTGACCTGACCTTGGCTTCCGGCCATACTGGCGGCAACACCGGCGATTTCACTCATGGCGGGACTCCTTCGAACGCGACTCAATCAAACAATAGCGCATTGACCCGCTTGACGAAACCGGCCGGATCGGCGAGCTGGCCGCCATCCAGCAGCACGGCCTGGTCGAGCAGCAGACCGGCCATCTCGTCGAAGCGCCCGCCCTCCTCGCCTTCCAGACGCTTGAGCAACGGATGACCGAGGTTGACTTCGAGGATGGGCGGGATTTCCGGCACGGCCTGGCCCATGGACTTCAGCATGCGCGCCAGATTGGCGTTCATGTCGCCCTCGTCGGCGACCAGGCAGGCCGGTGATTCCACCAGCCGCTGGCTGGCGCGCACGTCCTTGGCGCGCCCTTCCAGCGATTTCTTCAGACGCTCCAGCAGGGGCTTGGCCTGTTCGTCCTCGACCTTCGTCGCTTCTTCCGGCGACGAGGCGCCGGCGCCCTGGATCGCTGACAGATCGACCTGGCCCTTGGCGACGCTGGCCAGCGACTTGCCGTCGAACTCGAACAGGTTGGACACCACCCACTCGTCGACGCGGTCGGTGAGCAACAGCACCTCGATCCCCTTCTTGCGGAACACTTCCAGGTGCGGGCTGGCCTTGGCGGCGGCCAGGGTCTCGGCGGTCAGGTAATAGATCTTGTCCTGGCCTTCCTTCACGCGCGCCAGGTAATCGGCCAGCGACACGCTTTCCTCGTCAGTGGTGGTCGAGCGGAAACGCAGCAGCTTGGCGATGCGCTCCTTGTTGGCGTGATCCTCGCCGACGCCTTCCTTCAACACCTTGCCGAAATGCTCCCAGACCTTGGCGTAATCGTCCTTGCGGTTCTCGGCGATGTCGTCGAGCAGATCCAGGGTCTTGCGCACGCAGCCGTTGCGGATCATCTCCATGTCGCGCGTTTCCTGGAGGATTTCGCGCGAGACGTTGAGCGGCAGGTCGGCGGCGTCGATCACGCCGCGGATGAAGCGCAGGTAGGCCGGCATCAGCTTGCGCGCGTCCTCCATGATGAACACGCGCTTGACGTACAGCTTGACGCCGGTCTTGGCGTCGCGGTCCCACAGGTCGAACGGCGCGTGCGCCGGCAGGTACAGCAGCGCGGTGTAATCCTGGCGGCCCTCGACCTTGACGTGGGTCCAGGCCAGCGGGTCTTCGTAGTCGTGGCCGACGTGCTTGTAGAAGGCCTTGTACTCGTCCTCGGAGATGTCGCTCTTGGCGCGCGCCCACAAGGCGTTGGCGCGGTTGACGGTTTCCACCTTCTCGGTTTCCTCGCCGGCCTCGTTCTTCTCACGGCCGACAAACTCGACCGGAATGGCGATATGGTCGGAATATTCGCGGATCACCGACTTCACCCGCCAGTCGTCGAGAAACTCGCTTTCGCCGTCCTTCAGGTGCAGCACGATCTCGGTGCCGCGCATCGGCTTGTCGACGGTTTCCAGCGTGTATTCGCCGCTGCCGTCGGATTCCCAGCGCACGCCATGCTCATGCGTGAGACCGGCGCGTCGGGTGGTCAGGGTGACGCGGTCGGCGACGATGAAGCTGGAATAGAAGCCGACGCCGAACTGGCCGATCAACTGCGCGTCCTTTTGCTGGTCACCGGTCAGCTTGCCGAAGAATTCGCGGGTGCCGGACTTGGCGATGGTGCCGATGTGCTCGATCACCTCCTGGCGGCTCATGCCGATGCCGTTGTCGCGGATGGTCAGGGTTTTCGCGTCGCGGTCGATGGAAACCCGAATCTTCAGCTCGGCGTCGTCCTCGTACAGCGCCGCGTCGGTCAGCGCCTCGAAGCGCAGCTTGTCGGCGGCGTCACTGGCATTGGAAATCAGCTCGCGCAGGAAGATGTCCTTGTGGCTGTACAAGGAATGGATCATCAGTTGCAGCAGTTGCTTGACCTCGGCCTGAAAGCCCAGGGTTTCCTTGTTCGCGGCGGCGGATTCGGTCATATCGAAAATCTCCCTCGTGAAAAACGGGCTTTAGATGGGGCGATCGTGGCGGGATTCAAGGGCCGGCGCCCCGCCGCCGTCCACGGTCCACCCGCCACCGTCCATGACCAGTTCCGGCGC
>DYFK01000016.1:0-45715 GCA_020725265.1 Hydrogenophilus sp.
ACTCCGCCGAAGCCACCATCGGCTGAGTCCTCACGGACCCGCGAAAAAGCCGGACAGCGTCCGGCTTTTTTGTTGCCGCGCGGCTCTGTCAGAATACGGCGCGGCCGGTTCGCGCCGCCTATCGAGGAGACCCCGGAAATGCTGCGATGGCTGAAGGGCTTGTTCGGATCGTCGGCGACCCGGCCCGCCGAAACAGCGCCACCCGCGCGGGCGGAGGACGCCGACGCGCCACCGCCGCCATTCCTGCGCCGCGAGCCGATGCTGGACCGGAACCAGCAGCTCGTCGCCTACGTGTTCAGCGTGCAAACCCCGGGCGCGATGCGCGGGCATGCCTGGCGGGCGGCCTCGCGCAAGTTCTTCGACGGCGCGCTGATCGATCATTTCGCCGCCGGCGATCTGGCCGGACTCCTGGCCAAACGCCTGGCTTTCCTGCCGCTGGGTCCGGGCGGCCTCGACCATCCGCGTCTGGAGAGGCTGCCGCGCCAGAACCTGGTGATCGAATTCGCGCCGGCCGCCGACACCCGCTTCGACCAGGACGGCGAGCGTGACGCCATCCTGACGCGGCTGAGCGCCCTGCGCGACGCCGGTTTCCAGCTGGCCTGCGGCGACGACCTGGCCGGACGCGGCCTGCCGGAAGCCCTGGATCTGGCCCACTACATCAGCCTGGGCGAAGTCGCCGAGGAAGCGCCACCGGATCTGCTCGCGCGTTGCCGCCGGTTGGCCACGAGTCATCCGGACGCCGTCCTGATCGCGCGCGCCATCGATTCCGGCGAGCTGTATCAGGCCTGCCGGCAACTGGGCATCCAGTTGTTCCAGGGCCGTTTCCTGACCCATCGCGAACTCAACCCGGCCAACAAGATCGCGCCCTACCGGATGTTCGTGGTGCAACTGCTCAACGCCATCAAGCGCCAGGCTGACTACGACGAACTCGCCGGCATCGCCTGGTGCGACCCGGCCCTGGCCTACCGGCTGCTGCGCTTCGTCAACTCCGCCGCGTTCGGCCTGCGCGTCAAGATCGACCGGCTCAGGAACGCCATGGCCTATGTCGGCCGCGACGAGCTGTACCGCTGGCTGACCCTGCTGCTGTTCAGCAGCAAGGACAACAACCCGCTCGACGAAGCCCTGCGCGAGAACGCCCTGACCCGCGCGCGCCTGTCGGAAAAACTCGCCGAGGGTCGTCTGTCGGCCAAGGAATGCGATGAAGTCTTCGTGGTCGGCATCCTGTCGGTGATCGATACCCTGCTGGAGATGCCGATGCCGGACGCGCTCGCCCAGATCACGCTGCCGGACGCGGTGGCCGACGCCCTGCTCCGGCGCGATGGCAAGTACGCGCCCTATCTGAGTCTGGCGATCGCCTGCGAGGAAAGCGACCAGGACACCATCCGCGCGCTCGCCATCGAGCTCGGCATGGACGCCGACACCGTCAACCGCCGCCATATCGAGGCGCTGGCCTGGACCATGAATTTCAGCGAGTCGCTGGCGGACGATCCATCCGACTCCTGATCGCGGATTCGAACCAGTCCGCGTATTCCGGCAGCGCCGATTGGTCGTCGTACAGCGCGGCGCTGGCCGCCTGGATGCGCGCGCGCAAGGCCGCGCGCCGGTCGACGTCGGCGAGCAGCGCCAACGCGAGGTTGACGTATTCCCCGGCATCCGCGGCCACCGGCCCGTCGATGCCCATGCGCCGGTAGCAGGCCCGGACAAAGCGGCCACGCATCAGGCGCCCGGGCCGGGTGACGATGGGAATGCCGGTGGCGAACGCGTCGAAGGTGGTGACGCCACCGCCGACCGGAAACGGGTCCAGCATCAGGTCGGCGGCGCCGATCAGGGCGACGAAGGCGTCGAGCGGTCGCCGGCTGAAGAAGCGCACGCGTCCGATCGCTTCGGGCATCACCCGCGACCAGCGCGCGCGCAGGCGCTCGGTCAGCGCCGGATGGCGTTCTTCCGGCACCAGCAGACAGGCATCCGGCGCGCCCGCCAGGATCGCCGCCAGGGGCTCGTCGAACACCGGCATCAGCTTGAACAGCGATTGCGGACAGACCAGCAACGGCACGTGTTCGGGCACGCCCAGTTCGGCCCGGGTCGGCGCCGGCGCGGTCAGCGGTGGCCGCGGATAACCGGGGAACACGGCGCCACCGGCAATGCGGACCAGATGCTCGCTGTACAGCGTCTCGCTGCCCTCCGGTTCGAGCTCGGCGTGCGAAAGGTAATGATCGATGGTGGCAATGCCGGACGTGGTCGGATGCCCCCAGGTCGCGCATTGCACCGGCGCCAGTCGGGCATGGGCGAGCGCCTCGGCCAGGGCATCCATGCCCAGGTCGGCGTGGCACAGCAGGTCCAGTTCCAGCGCGGCGATGCGCTCGCGGGCGCCGGCGAGATCATCGGGCAGCCGGTGCACCGTGGCATCGGCCTCGATCCGGCGGGCGCGGGCATCGTCGTGGAAGGGCGGGATGCGGATGACGTGGAGTTCGAAGCGATCGCGCGGCAGGCCGGCGATCAGGCCGCCGATCGCCTTGCCGACGCTGTGCTCGTGGAAGAACGCGGAGACGAAACCGAGACGCAACCGCCGCGCCAGCGGACTGGCCGGCGCCCGGCAATGCGGCGCCTCCCAGACCAGATCCGGGCAGACCTCGCGATAAAACCCGGCCAGATGTTCGAGCAGGACGCGGTCGTCGGCGCGGCCGTGGTAAGCGATCGGGAACGACGGCGCGCCGACCTCGCGATGCGGATCGCGCAGACGCCCGCGCGATCGGCGCAGCGCGTCGAGCCGTTCCGGCAGGGCGGCGCGGGCGGCGTCGATCTCCGCCTCGCTGTCCGGAACCGGCGGCAACAGCAGAGCCTGGCGGACACGCACGCCGAACTCGTCGGCCTGCTTGAGGGCCCGCCCGTAATGACGCCGGGCAGCCTCCAGATCGCCGCGTTCGCCCTCGATGCGGGCCAGATTCAGGCGCGCGGCGCGCTGGCTCGGGTCCAGACGCAGCGCGGTTTCGCAGGCGCTCGCGGCCTGCTCGGCCAGACCGGCTTCGTGCAGGACGGCGCCGAGATTGGCCCAGGCCTTGGCCGCGTCGGCGCCGGGCAGCGCCGTGGCGGCGCGCAGGATGGCGATGGCTTCGTCGAAACGGCCGCCGTCGGCAAGCGCCGAGCCCAGGTTCAGACGCGCCTGGAACGCGCTGGCATCGAGCGCCAGCGCGCGCTGGTAGCAGGCCAGCGCGGCGTCGAGTTCACCCTGACCATGACGGACCAGACCAAGGTTGTTCCAGGCATCGGCCATGCCCGGTTCGGCGGTGGTGGCGGTTTCCAGCCAGACCCGCGCCTCCGCCAACTCGCCACGTTCGCGCAGCAACAAACCGAGGTTGTTGGCGGCCTGGGCGTAGCCGGGTCGGCGCGCCAGCGCCTGGCGGTAATCACGCTCGGCCCGTTCCGGCTGGCCAGCGCGCTGACGGGCGACGGCCAGTTGATACCAGACCTCGGCCCGTTCCGGATCGACGCCGCTCAGACGTTCGAGCAGATCGACCGCCTCGGCGGCGCGGCCACGTTGCAGGGCGAGCATGCCCGCGTAGAACAGGGCCGGCGGCAGCGCCGGTTCGCGGCTCAGGCAACGTCGGTACTGCCGGGCCGCCTCGTCGAGACGGCCGGCCTGATGCAGCGCGATGGCCTCGCGCAGCAGGGTGCCGGGTTCGTTCACCGGACTGCCCTCATGCGCGCTCCGGGGAATAAGCACGAAAGTCCGCGTGACAAGACATGGGTTTCGGTCGTGGTTGCATGGTTTGGCGCCGAACTATCCGGCCCGGCATCGCGGCGGTCAACCACGCGCGGACCGGCGCGTCATCGTGAGCATCCGATCGGCTGCTAGACTGAGTCCACGAGCGGGATGAGGAGGATCACCATGAACAATCAAACGATCGCGCGCCGGCGCGCCCGGCTGGCGTCGGCGCCACCGCTTCTGGCGCTGCTGTTGCTGCTGCCGGGCTGCCTGACCACCGGCGACACGAAACCGCCGGACGGCGCATCCGGACCGGCCCAGGCCAGCGCGTCGGCAGCGGCCGCGGCGCCGGCAGCGGCGCCGGCGCCGGTTCCAGCGCCCCCATCGGCGTCGCCCGCGCCCGCCCAGGCGCCGCCGCCACCGCCAACCCCGATCCCGGTATTGCCGCACCCGCAGGCGGTCCAGACCGCCGTCGACGCGCTGTTCGGCAAGGCCGACCTGCCGCCGCCGGAAGGCGGCAACGGCCGCCACGTCGTCGTCATCGATCCGCTCATCGACGGCATGACCCGGGTTCGCACCGAAGCCACGCGGGTCATGGAAGCCAACCTGACCAGGCAGGTCCGCGACAAGTACCCGGCCTTCGAAATCCGGCCGCTGTCCGCTTCCGAACTGGCGCGCTCGCCACTGCTGATCGTCGGCACCTTCACGCCGGTCAACATGCAAGGCAAGACCGAGGGCATGCGCGAAATCTTCCGGTTCTGCCTGGCCATGGTCGATCTGAAAACCGGCAAGGTGGTGAGCAAGACCGTGGCGCGCTCGCGCATGGAGGGCGTCGACCACACCCCACAGCCGTATTTCCGCGATGCCCCGGCCTGGAGCCGGGATCCGGCCACGGAAAACTACGTCAAGACCTGCCAGGCCTCGAAAGCCGGCGACATGGCCAATCCCGGTTATCTGGAATCGCTGGTCACCGGCGCGCTGGTCGACGAAGGCATCCGCGCCTACAACGCCGGCCGCCATAAGGATGCCCTGGCGATCTTCGTGCGCGCCCGGCAGACCCCGGCCGGCGCCCAGTTGCGGGTGTTCAATGGCCTCTATCTGAGCAGCTGGAAACTGAACCGGCGCGACGCCATCGCCGACCACTTCGGCCGTCTGGTCGATTACGGCTTCGATCAGGGCCATCTGGCGGTCACCTTCCTGTTCCGGCCGGGCGCCAGCATCCTGCCGCCGGACGGCAAGCAAGGCCCCTATGGCATCTGGCTGAAGACCATCGCCCAACGCGCCGACCAGCGCCGGTCCTGCGTCGAGGTGGCCGGACACACCAGCGGCGGCGGACCGGAAGTGGTCAACGAGCGGCTGTCGGCGTTGCGCGCCGAGCACGTCCGCCAGCGTCTGGTCGAGACGGCGCCAAGGCTGGCCAAACGCGTGATCGCCACCGGTTACGGCTCCCGCGAAATGTTGATCGGCACCGGCCGCGACGACGCCTCCGACCAGCTCGACCGGCGCGTCGACTTCAAATTGCTGCCCTGCGCGAGCTGAGACCGGCGCCATGTCCGGCATTCGTCGCCTGATTGCCAGCCTCGGCCTCGCCCTGTTGCCGCTGCCCGGCCTGGCGCCGGCCGCCATGGCCACCACCAGCGCGCCGATCCCGCGCATCGAGACCGGCAGCCACGCGGCGGCGGTGCGCGCGATCGCCAGCGATCGCGCCGGCCGCGTCCTGCTGACCGCGTCCGAGGACAAGACCGCGCGCCTGTGGCGGGCGCGTGACGGCAAACCGCTGGCGGTGCTACGGCCCAGCATCGACGCCGGCAACGAAGGCAAGCTGTACGCGGCGGCGTTGAGCCCGGATGGCGAGCTGGCCGCCGTCGCCGGCTGGTCGGCGGACAACGACATCTATCTGTTCCGGGCCCGCGATGGCAGCCTGCTGGCGCGTCTGTCCGGCCAGCCCAACGTGGTCAACCGGCTCGCCTTCTCGCCCGATGGTGGCCTGCTCGCGGTTGGCCTCTGGGGCGGCCACGGCATCCGCCTCTATCGCGGCCAGGATGGCTGGCGGCGCGCCAGCCTGGCCGGCGAGGACGGCGATTACGGCGGCGACACCCATGGCGTCGCCTTCAGCCCGGACGGTGACCGTCTGGCGACCGCCGCCCACGATGGCCGCCTGCGACTGTATGCGTTGCGCGCTGGCGCGCCCTGGCGCCAGGCCGAAACCACGCTGACCGCCGGCCGTCAGGCCCACGCGCTGGCGTTCTCGCCCGACGGCCGCCAACTCGCGGTCGGTTTCGCGGACGCGCCGCGGGTTTCGGTGCTGCGCGCCGACGACCTGACGCCGGCGTACTCGCCGGATACCCGCGATCTGGTCGCCGGCGGCCTCGGCGCCATCGCCTGGTCGCGCGATGGCCGCCATCTGTATGCCGCCGGTTCCTGGCGCCAGGCCCCCGGCCGGAATGCCATCCGCCAGTGGCGCGACGGCGGCGCCGGCCGCCACCGCGATGTCACCGTCGCCAGCGATTCGATCCTGGATCTGACCGCCCTCGCCGATGGCGGCATCGCCTATGCCGCGGCCGACGCGAGCTGGGGCGTGCTCGGCGCCGACGGCGAAATCACCGCGAGGGCGGCGGCGCCGCGCGCGGACCCGCGCGCCAACCAGGAAGGTTTCCTGATCGCCGACGACGGCGGCGCGGTGCGTTTCGGCTACGAGTTCGGCGGTGGCCGGCCGGCCACCTTCGACTTCGCCAGCCTGACCTGGCGCCGCACGGCGCCCGCCGACCAGGGCTTGCGCCCGCCCGTGCTCCGGCACCCCGGCCTGCGCGTCGACGACTGGCGCGACAGTCGCGCGCCAAGCCTGAATGGCCGGCCGCTGCCGCTGAGCGCGGGCGAAACCTCCCTGGCCATGGCGATTGCCCACGACGGCTCCGCGTTCGCGCTCGGCACCGCCTGGTTCGTGCGCCTGCACGGCCGGGACGGGCGCGAGCTGTGGAAGACCTTCACCCCGTCCGCCTGCTTCGCGGTCAACCTGAGCGCCGACGGGCGCTGGCTGGTGGCCGCGTTCGGCGACGGCAGCCTGCGCTGGTACCGGCGCCGCGACGGCGTCGAGATGCTCGCCTTTTTCCCGCATGCCAACGGGGTCGACTGGGTCGCCTGGACCCCGGACGGGCGCTACGCCGCCAGCGCCGAAGGCGACCGTCTGGTCGGCTGGCATGTCGACCACGGCCCCGACCGGGCCGCCGAATTCCTGCCGGTCGGTCGTTTCGCCGAGCGTTACCACGACCCGGCCGGCATCGCCGCCGTACTGGCGCCGGAACGCGCTGCACCTCCAGCCAAGCTGGCCGCCCCGACCAAGCCCACGCCATCGACGCCACCGCCGCCGGCCGATCTTCGCCGGGGCTTCGGCCTGCCTCCCGAAGTCCGCATCGTCGCGCCGGGCGCCGGACCGGTCGCCGGCGAACGCCTGCGCGTCGAGGTTGGCGCGCGCGATCGCGGCGCCGGCATCGACGAACTGCGTCTGCTGCTCAACGGCAAGGTGGTCGCCAGCCAGATCACCCGGAGGAGCGGCAAGGCCAGCGGCAAACCGGCCAGAAAGGCGGGCGACGCGGAAACGCGCGCGAGCTTCGAGGTCAGCCTGGAACCTGGCCGCAACACCCTGCGCCTGATCGCCTTCGGCGCCAACCGGGTCGAATCGGAACCGGCCGAGGTCATCGTCGAAGCGCGCCCGGCCCCTGAACGGCCGCGCCTGCACGTGCTCGCGGTCGGCGTCAACGAATACCGCAACGGCGTGCTCAACCTGGATTATTCGGTGCCCGACGCGCGTGGCGTATCCGAGTTCTTCAAGGCCGCGCCGGGCGGACTGTTCCGCGACATCGCCATCCATCAGATCTTCGACGAGCAGGCCACCCGCGCCAACATCCTCGCCAGCCTGCGCCGGCTGCGCGAATCACGGCCGGAAGACGCGGTCGTGGTCTATCTCGCCGGCCACGGCGAGACCGTGCGCGACGACTGGTATTTCGTGCCGCACGAGGTCACCGCGCCCGAACAGCCCGAGGCGCTGGCGCGCGGCGGTCTGTCCTCGCGCGATCTCGCCGAGGAACTGAAAAGCATCCCGGCGCGCAAGGTGGTGATCCTCATCGACGCCTGCAAATCCGGCGCCGCCGCCAGCGGCTTCCGCGGCCTCCAGGACCGGCGCGCCCTGGCGCAACTGTCGCGCGCCACCGGCACCCATCTGATCGCCGCGACCACCAAGGAACAAATGGCCAGCGAACTGCCCACCCTCGGCCACGGCGTCTTCACCTACACCCTGTTGCAAGGCCTGGGCGGCAAGGCCGCCGCCGGCGGCAACGACATCACCGCGCGCAAGCTGATGGTCTACGTGGAACAGGCGCTGCCGGAACTGACCAGGCGCTACCGCGCCGAGGAGCAATATCCGGTGGTCAACTCCACCGGCATGGATTTCCCGCTGGCGCTCCACTGAAACATCAATCCACCTCCTCGCCGACGAACGGGTTGAGCCGGCGTTCGCGGCCGAAGGTGCTGATCGGGCCATGGCCGGGCACGAAGGCGACGTCGTCGCCGAGCGGGAACAGGCGGTCGCGGATGGCGGCGATCAGATCGGCGTGGTTGCCGCGCGGGAAATCGGTGCGGCCGATGCTGTCGCGGAACAGAACGTCGCCGACGAAGGCGAGACGGGCGGCGGCGTCGAAGAAGACGACATGGCCGGGGGTGTGGCCGGGGCAATGCAGCACGTCCAGACGCGTTTCGCCCAATTCGACGTGGTCGCCGTGTTCCAGCCAGCGGTCCGGGGCGAAGGCGGCGGCGGGCGGAAAGCCGAACATCTCGGCTTGGCGCGGCAGCGCGTCGAGCCAGAAGGCATCGGCGGGGTGCGGGCCGAGGATGGGCAGGCCAAGGCCACGCGCGAGTTCGAGGGCGCCGCCGACGTGGTCGAGATGGCCGTGCGTGAGCAGCAGTTTTTCCAGGCGGACGCCGGCTTGATCGATCGCCGCCAGCAGCCGGTCGACGTCGCCGCCCGGGTCGATCAGCGCGGCGGCGCCGGTGCGCTCGCACCAGACCAGGGAGCAGTTCTGCGCGTAGGGGGTGACCGGGATGATCTGGTAGGGCATCGCTCAGTCCCGACGGGCCGTCCCGGGGGGCGGCGAACGAAGTGAATGTGGGGAACGTTTCATCTCAGTCGGCCAGCGCCGGGTAGTCGGTATAGCCGTGCGCGTCGCCGCCGTAGAAGGTGGCCGGGTCCGGCGCGTTGAGCGGGGCGCCGCGCCGGTAGCGTTCCGGCAGATCGGGGTTGGCGAGGAAGGGCACGCCGAACGCGACCAGATCGGCCCGGCCGGCGGCGAGCACGGCATTGGCGCGCGCCTGGTCGTAACCGCCGTTGGTCATGTAGACGCCGCGCCAGCGCGCGCGCAGTTCGAGCGGGTCGAAGAACGGTCCGGCGGCGCCCGGCGCATCGCGGCCGACTTCGGTGACGTGCAGGTAGGCGAGCGGGAAATCGCCGAGCAGGTCGACGACGCGGCTGAAGGTGGCGCGCGGATCGCTGTCGCGCATGTCGTTGAACGGCTGCACCGGCGACAGGCGCACGCCGACCCGGTCGGCCCCGCAGGCGTCGACCACGGCGGCCATGACTTCCATGAGCAGGCGGGCGCGCCGGTCGATGGCGCCGCCATAGGCATCGTCGCGCCGATTGCTGCCGTCGCGCAGGAACTGGTCGAGCAGATAGCCGTTGGCGGCATGCACTTCGACGCCGTCGAAGCCGGCGGCCAGCGCGTTGGCCGCGGCGGCCCGGTAATCGGCGACGATGCCGGGCAATTCCTCGAGTGCAAGCGCGCGCGGCGTGACGAACGGTTTTGGCCCGGCCATCGTGAACGCCTCGCCCGCCGGCGCGATGGCGGAAGGCGCCACCGGCGCGATGCCGCCCGGTTGCAGGTCGGGATGGGAAACGCGGCCGACGTGCCAGAGCTGGCAATGGATGCGGCCACCGGCGCCATGCACGGCATCGGTGACCGCGCGCCAGCCGGCGACCTGGGCCTCGTTCCAGATGCCCGGCGTGAGCGGATAGCCGACCGCGGTCGGCGAGACGCAGGTGGCCTCGGTCAGGATCAGACCGGCGCCGGCGCGCTGCCGGTAGTACTCGACGTTGAGCGCGCGCGGCACGCCTTCCGGGGTCGAACGGTTGCGCGTCAGCGGCGCCATGACCACACGGTTGGGCAGGGTCATGCGGCCGACGGCGAGCGGGCTGAACAGATCGATGGCGGACATGGGCTCGGGCTTTCCTGGTTGCGGAACGTGGGCTAGTGTACTGCCTACTCCCACCCGCGCTCACGCGTGCCGCCGCCGCGTTCGCCCCGATCCGCCATGCCCGCCGACGCCCTGTTCCTGCTGTCCAGCCACTGTCCACACTGCCCGGCCGTGCTCGCCGGTCTCGCCGATCTGCTCAAACGCGGCGAGATCGGCCGGCTGGAGGCGATCAACATCGAGCTGCATCCGGAATCGGCCCGCGCGCTCGGCGTGCGCTCGGTGCCGTGGACCCGGATCGGCCCGTTCGAGCTGACCGGCGCGCTCACCGTCGCCGAGTTGACCACCTGGGCAACCCGGGCCGACACGCCCGACGGCATGGCCGACGCCTTCCACGATCTGCTCAAGCAGGGCGGGCTGGCGCGGGTGCGCGCGTTGATCGAGGCGGAGCCCGGCCGGCTGGCGGCGCTGCTCGCCATCGTCGCCAACCCGGAAGCCAGTCTGAACGTGCGCCTGGGCGTCGGCGTGCTGATCGAGGAATACGCCGGCACGCCGGCGCTGGCGGCGCTGCTGCCGGAACTGACCGGGTTGAGCACCGATGCCGATGCCCGCGTGCGCGCCGATGCCTGCCACTACCTGGGGCTGACCGGCGTGCCGGACGCGCGCGCGCCGCTCGCCAGCCGGCTCGACGATGACGATGCCGACGTGCGCGAGATCGCCCAGGAGTCGCTAGAAGCGCTCGACACGCGCGGAGCGGCGGCATGATCGGCCTGGCCCGGCCCGATCTGCTGCGTGAACACGCGTGGATCGGCGGCGTCTGGCGCGCCGCCGATGACGGCGCCCGCATGGAAGTGCGCAACCCGGCCAACGGCGCCCTGCTCGGCACGGTGCCGGCGCTGTCGCGCGCCAGCGTGACCGAAGCCATCGACGCGGCGCACGCCGCCTTTCCGGCCTGGCGCGACCGGCTCGCGCGCGAACGCGCCGACCTGTTGCGCCGCTGGCATGGCCTGATGCTGGCGCACGCCGACGATCTCGCCCGTCTGATCACGCTGGAACAGGGCAAGCCGCTGGCCGAGGCGCGCGGCGAGGTGGTCTACGCCGCCGGCTTCCTGGAATGGTTCGCCGAGGAAGCCAAACGCGTCCACGGCGATATCGTGCCCTCGCCCTGGGCCGGTCGTCGGGTGCTGACGCTGCGTCAGCCGCTCGGCGTCGCCGCGCTGATCACGCCATGGAACTTCCCCGCCGCCATGCTCACGCGCAAGGCCGGCGCCGCGCTGGCGGCGGGCTGCTCGGTAGTCGCCCGGCCGGCCTCCAAAACACCGTTCACCGCGCTGGCGCTGGCCGCGCTCGCCGAGGAAGCCGGCTTCCCGGCCGGCGTCATCAATGTCGTTACCGGCCCGGCGGAGCCGATCGGCGCCGAGTTCTGCGCCAACCCGCGCGTGCGCAAGCTGTCCTTCACCGGCTCCACCGAGGTCGGCCGCGCCCTGCTCGCCGCCTGCGCCGGCACCATCAAGCGGGTGTCGCTGGAACTGGGCGGCAACGCGCCGTTCATCGTGTTCGACGACGCCGATCTGGACGCCGCCGTCGAGGGCGCGCTCGCTTCCAAATACCGCAACGCCGGCCAGACCTGCGTCTGCGCCAACCGGCTGCTGGTGCAATCCGGTATCCACGATGCCTTCGTCGAACGACTGGCGGCGGCGGTGGCCGGGCTCAAGGTCGGCGATGGCCTGGAACCCGGTGTCCAGCAGGGGCCGCTGGTCAGTCAGGCGGCGGTCGCCAAGGTCGAGCGACTACTCGCCGAGGCCGTCGCCGGCGGCGCCCGCATCGCCTGTGGCGGTGATCGACACGCCCTCGGTGGCGGTTTCTTCCAGCCGACCGTGCTCGCCGACGCGCACTCGGACATGGCCATCTGCCGCGAGGAATTATTCGGCCCGGTGGCGCCGGTGATCCGTTTCGACACCGAGGCGGAGGCCATCCGTCTGGCCAACGACACCGAATCCGGCCTCGCCGCCTATTTCTATGCGCGCGACATGGCGCGCGTCTGGCGGGTGGCGGAAGCGCTCGAATACGGCATGGTCGGCGTCAACGCCGGCGTCATCTCCACCGAGGTCGCGCCGTTCGGCGGCTTCAAGCAATCGGGCCTCGGCCGCGAGGGCGGCGCCGAGGGCATCGATGCCTATCTGGAAAGCAAATACGTCTGCCTCGGCGGGCTTTGAGCCCGGCCGGGGTCGGCAGCCACGCCGCGACGGGCTCTCGACGCTATCTCCTTGTCACAATTGGGTTTATTGACAATATTAGAAAATTAGAAGATTATCGAAACCAGTTTGCAATCGCATTTGTCCTGTACATTTTTCCTTTAGATTCGCAAGCATTTCACGAACCCACCCGCATCCCTTTCCCGCCTCCGGAGACCCACATGAAAGCCCAGACCTTCGCCCTCGCGACCGCCGCCATCCTGTCCGTTTCCGCCACCGCCCACGCCGGGGATCCGGCCGTCGGCAAACAGAAAGCCGCCGCCTGCATCGCCTGCCACGGCAGCGACAGCTATCCCGGAATCTTCTATACGCTGCAACTCGGCGGCCGCAACGCCGACAAGCTGACGGTGAAGACCATGAAGTACAAGACCGGCAAGATCCTGCATCCGATGATGAATCTGGCCGTGGCCTTCTTCGACGAGAAGGAAATCGAGGACATCGCCGCCTACTACCAGTCACTGGGCAAGCCGGCCTTCACCTCGCCGCTGATCAAGATCAAGGGTGACGACGAGGACGGTGCTCGCTGACCATCCCCGCGATGATGGCCATGACCGGGATGCGCCGGGAAAAGGTTTATGACCCGATCCTGCGCGTCATCCACGCCTGGAACGCGTTCGCCCTGCTGCTGTTGCTGGCCGCCAGCCTGCTCGCGCAGGCGCTGCCGTACACGCCGGAAGCGGTGTTCCTTTGGCGTTTCCATGTCTGGACCGGTTACGCGCTGACCGTCGGCCTGGTCGCGCGACTGGCCTGGGGCATCAATGGCCCACGTCACGCCCGCTTCGCCGCCATGTGGCGCTGGCGCGACTGGCTGGCGGCGGCGCGCCGGCGCCAGTTCTTCACGACGCCGCGCGACTGGGGCCACCACCCGCTCGCCGCCGCCGTCTATCTGTTGTTCTACCTGCTGCTGATCGTCATGGTCATCACCGGTCTCACCCTGGCCGCCATCGAGCAGGGCCAGGGGCCGCTCGCCCGCTGGCTGGCCCATGAAGTCGCGCTGGCGGGCTGGCTCAGGACGCCGCACGACATCCTCGAGGACTTCCTGATCGGTTTCGTCGTGATCCACGTCGCCGCGCTGATCCTGCACGAATCCCGGCATGGCGTGCCGGTCGCCCAGGCCATGGTCAGCGGCTATCAATATCGCAAGGACGAGGAATGAAACTGCCACTGTCGAATCTCACCGGCCTGGCCATGCTGGCGTTGTCCGGCGTCCACGCCCAGGCCGAAACCCCGCGCCAGATCCTGGACAGCTACGTGGCGCAGGCCGGCGCCGCTTCGGCGACGCGCGGCGAGACCCTGTTCCGCGGCCAGTTCAGTGGCGGCCGGATCGCGCGCGCCTGCACCGCCTGCCATACCGATGACGCCCGCGCCATGGGCCAGCACGTCAAGACCGGGAAGGTCATCGACCCACTCGCTCCGGTTGCCCAGAAAGACCGCTTCACCGACCCGGCCAAGGTCGAGAAATGGTTCCGGCGCAACTGCAACGAAGTGCTGGGACGCGAATGCACGCCCCAGGAAAAGGCCGATTTCACCGCCTACATGATCACGTTGAAGTGAGTCCGACATGGCCAATATCCGCCTTCGCGCCGACCGTTACGGCATCGACTGGAAGAACCTGCTGACCCTGGCCGTCGCGGTCGGCGCCGCCGTGCTCTGGATCGCCCGGGCGCCGGCCAGCGACGAGGCGCTGTTCCCGATGCCGGTCGGCAAGACCTACCTGAACGAATGCGGCAGTTGCCACACCGCCTACGCGCCCGGCCACCTGCCGGCCCGCTCCTGGCGCCGGATGATGGCCGAACTGTCCGACCATTTCGGCGAGGACGCCAGCCTCGACCAGCCGGCGCATCTGTCGATCCTGAAGGATCTGGAAACGCTGGCCGCCGACAACCCCGCCGCCAACCAGCGCATGCGCCGAATCGCCGCCGGCGTGCCGGCTGGCGCGACGCCGCAGCGGATCACCGAAACCGCCTATTTCCGCCATCTGCACGACGAAGTGCCCAAGCACTTCTGGCGGCGCAAGTCGATCGGCAACCCGGCCAACTGCGCGGCCTGCCATCCGCGCGCCAACGAAGGCCGCTACGGCGAGCGGGAAATCCGGATTCCGGCCCAGTAGCGCCGCGCTCAGCCGCCGAACAGATCGTCGAGCGCGGCGCGCGCGGTCGCCGCCGCGTCCTGGTCCGGGGCGGACGCCGGCCCGCCGGCAACCTGGAACCATTCGCAGAAATTGGCGCGGGTCTTGTCGCCCACCTCCTCGGCCGCGCGTTCGCGGCACTGCTTGGCCTTGGCGGTATCGTGATGCCGGCACATGCGGCAGACATGGAGTTCGGCGCGACAGGCCGGACAGACCGCGCGCCGGCCGAACGGTCTCGGCACATCAGCCAGACTGGCGCCGCATTTCCAGCAGACCGCTTCTTCAGTCATGGCCATTCCAGGGTAACGGGGAACGGGCATGATAGCGAACACCCCGCCGCAAGGAAGCCCGTGATGTCGACCTCCCGCCCCTTCGAACTGCTGGTCATCGGCGACGAAATCCTGTCGGGCAAGCGCCAGGACCGGCATTTCCCCAAGCTGCGCGAACTGCTCGCCGCGCGCGGTCTGAGCCTGGCGCGCGTCCAGTATCTGGGTGACGACCGCGCCCGCCTGACCCGCGTGCTGCGCGAGCTCGACCCCGAAGCCATCGTGTTCAGTTGCGGAGGCATCGGCGCCACGCCGGACGATCACACCCGCCAGGCCGCGGCGGCGGCGTTCGACCGGCCTCTGCGCCTTCATCCCGGCGCGCGCGAACTCATCGCCGCGCACATGGCCGAAATCGGCCAGGAACTGACGCCGGAACGGCTGCGCATGGGCGAGTTTCCCGAGGGCGCCGAGCTGATCCCCAACCCGTACAACCGAATTCCCGGGTTTTCCGTGGGCGACCGCCATTTCCTGCCCGGCTTCCCGGTGATGGCTTGGCCGATGCTGGAATGGCTGCTGGAAACCCGTTACCGCGTCCTGTTCCGTGAATCGCCGCCGGCGGAACGGGCGCTGCGCGCGCGCGGCCTCAACGAAGGTACGCTGACGCCCTTGCTGGACGCGATCGAGCGCGATTTCGCCGGCGTGCGCGTGTTCAGCCTGCCGCGCGTCGATCCGGAAAAACGCTATGTCTATGAGATCGAACTGGGCGTCAAGGGCGAGATCGCCGACACCGATCAAGCCGGCCGCCTGGAAGCCGCCTTCGCCCGCCTGCACGATGGCGTGCTGGCGCTGGGCGGCACGATTCAGCCGGAAGCGCCGGACTCCGGCAGGTAACGACAGCGGGTTTCCCGCAGACTCAGCGCCGCCAGCCAGCCGAGCGCCGCGAAACCGGCCAGCACCAGCACGCCGGCGCGATATTCGGCCAGCCCGGCCGCGCCAGAACCGGCGGCGCGGTCGATGACCCAGCCGACCAGCGGTTGCAGGATGGCCGCGCCCAGGAACGCACCGGTATTGACCAGACTGGTGGCCATGCCGGACAGGGCATGGGGATTGACCTCCTTGGCGCACGCCCAGGTCAGCGTGAAGCCGGACGCGCCCAGGCCCATCAGCGCGAACAGCGCATGACTCCAGCCCGGCGCCAGCGGCCAGCCGGCGACCAGCGGCCACCAGCAGGCCAGATGCAGACCACAGGCGGCCAGCACCACCGGCTTGCGCCGGCCGATCCGGTCGGACACGGCGCCGATGGAAAAGGCACCGAACGCGAACGCAGCCAGCAGCAGCGAGGTGTGCGCGGTGGCTTCGGCGCGATCCCAACCATATCCCTGGGTAAGGAGTGGCACCGCCCAAAGGCCGGCGAACGCGAACAGCGCGCCGGCGACCCCCAGGTTGACGAAGAACCCCGGCCAGCTCCAGCGGTTGCCAGCGACCCGACGCAGGCCATCCAGCCAGTGGCCGTCATGGGCCGGATGCGCGCTCCGGCCTTCCAGTTCGCGCGGGCTGGGCAGGCCGACCTGGGCGGGCGCATCACGCACCAGCCACCAGGCCAGCCAGGCCAGCGCCAGCGAACCGATGCCGACGACCACGAACACCTCCCGCCAGCTCACATGGCCGAGCGCCCAGGCCAGCGGCGAGGCGGCAAGCACCGCGCCGAGATTGCCGAGCAAGATGGTGAGACCGGCGAGCGTGCCGAAATGGCGCTCGCTGAACCAGACCGCGTTGAGCTTGAGCAGGGCGATGAAGGTGACCGAGACGCCCAGTCCGACCAGCAGGCGACCGCTGGCGGCCAGTGCGAAATCGTCGGCCAGCCCGAACAGGATGGAACCGGCGCCGGCGATCACGCCGCCGGCGGCGACGATCCGGCGCGGTCCCAGCGTGTCGGCGAGCACGCCGGTGGGAATCTGCATCAGCGTGTAAACGTAGAAATAGGTCGCCGCCAGGCTGCCGAGCGTGGCCGCGTCGATCGCGAAGGCATCGCGCAGATCGGCGGCGATGGCGGCCGGCGCGAAACGGTGGAAGAACGACAGCACGAAGGCCAGGCCGACCACCACGAAAGCGGTCCAGCGCAGCCGCTGCATGCGCCGTCGCGAGTAGCTGGTGGGCTGCCTCACACCGCTGGATCGATGTGGCGTTGCAGCCAGAATTCCAGCAATGCCAGATGCCACAGCTTGCTGCCCTGGATGCGGGTGTGGTGCCGGTCCGGTGCCGCCAGCAGCTTCTCGACATAGGCACGATGGAACAGGCCGCGCGTCCGGCAGGACCGGGAATCGAGAATATCGCGCATGAAATCGAGGAACTCGCCGCGCACGTACTTGAGCGCCGGCATCGGGAAATAGCCCTTGTGGCGGTCGATCACGGCATCCGGCAAGCGGCCGCGGGCGATGCGCTTGAGCACGTGCTTGCCGCCCGAGGCGAGCTTGAGTTCGGGCGGCATGGTCGCCGCCAGCTCGACCAGCTCGTGGTCCAGGAAGGGCACCCGCGCTTCCAGGCCCCAGGCCATGGTCATGTTGTCGACGCGTTTGACCGGATCGTCGGTGATCAGCATGGTCGCGTCGGCGCGCAGCACCTGGTCGATGAAACTGTCAGCATCCGGCTCGCCCAGGCGCTCCGCCATCAGCGCGCTGGTATGGTCGGCGCCGCGCAGGGCCGGATCGACGGTCTCCAGGTATTCGTCGTGGTCGCGGTCGAAATAGTGGCCGGCGAAGCGCGCCAGCGCGGTCGACGCCGGATCGTCGAGCATGCGCGGATACCAGTAGTAGCCGCCGAACACCTCGTCGGCGCCCTGCCCGCTCTGCACCACCTTGACCGAGCGCGAAACCTGCTCCGACAGCAGATAGAAAGCGACCGCATCCTGGCTGACCATGGGCTCCGCCATCTGGTCGACCGCTTCCGGCAGACGTGCCAGCACCTGGTCGTTGGCGATGTGGAACTGGTGATGGCGGGTGGCGAAATGCCGCGACACGGCATCGGAATACTCGAATTCGTGGCCGCGCTCCTCGGGCTGGTCCTCGAAACCGACCGAGAAGGTCATCAGATCGTCGACCCCCTGCTCGGCCAGCAACGCCACCAGCAGGCTGGAATCGAGTCCGCCGGACAGCAGCACGCCGACCTTGACGTCGGCGATCACCAGCCGCTTGCGTACCGCCGCGCACAGGGCGTCGTGGATCGCCTCGGTCCACTCCTCCTCGCTCAGGGCGCGCTCCGGCCGGCGCGCGCGCAGCCGCCAGTATTGACGCTCCCGCGTCTCGCCGGCGGCGGTCACGGTCAGCGTGCCGGCCGGCGCCAGCTTGCGCACGCCGGCGAGCAGGGTGCGCGGCGCCGGCACCACGGCGTGCAGGGTCAGGTGATGATGCAGCGCGACCGGATCGATGCCGGTATCGACACCGCCGGCCGCGAGGATCGCCCGCGGGCTCGACGCGAACAGGAAACGGCCGCCGTCCCGGCTGTAATACAGCGGCTTGATGCCGAGCCGGTCGCGCGCCAGGAACAGCCGGCCGGCCTGGCGATCCCAGATCGCGAAGGCGAAGGCGCCGTGCAGCCGGGCGACGCAATCCTCGCCCCATTCCGCGTAGGCGCGCAGGATCACCTCGGTATCGCCATCCGAATGGAAGCGGTGGCCACGGCCAATCAGCTCGGCGCGCAACTGCGGGTAGTTGTAGATGGTGCCGTTGAACACCAGGGCCAGGCCGGCCTGATCGCAAACCATGGGCTGGCGCGAGCGTTCGCTCAGGTCGATGATGGCGAGCCGGCGATGGGCAAGGCCGACCGGACCGTCGAAGTGCCTGCCCTCGCCATCCGGACCGCGCCGCGCCAGTTGGGCATTCATGCGCGCCAGCACGGCTGGGTCGGGCGCGCCGCCGTCCAGGCGCAGTTCGCCGGCTATGCCGCACATGGCCGGTTTTCCGGTTTCGACACGGACTCAGGCATACAACGGTTCTTCGTCCATCAGGGCGATCTGTTCGCGCAGTTCCAGGATGCGGTCCTGCCAGTAATGCGCGCCACCGAACCACGGGAAAGCGGCCGGGAAGGCCGGGTCGTCCCAGCGCCGGGCCAGCCAGGCGGCGTGATGGATCAGGCGCAGGGTGCGCAGCGCCTCGACCAGATGCAGTTCGCGCCGGTCGAATTCGACGAAATCCTCATAACCGGCGAGCACGTCGCCGAGCTGACGGGTCATCGCGGCGCGGTCGCCGGACAGCAGCATCCAAAGATCCTGGACAGCCGGGCCCATGCGACTGTCGTCGAAATCGACGAAGAACGGCCCCTGCTCGCGGCCGTCGTCGTGCCAGAGCACATTGCCGGCGTGACAGTCGCCATGCAGGCGCAGGACCGCGTAGCGTCCGGCCCGCTCGAAACAGCGGTGGACGCCTTCGAGCGCCTGGTCGACCACGCTCTTCCAGGCCGGCAGCAGGTCGGCCGGCAGCCAGTCGCCAGCCAGCAGGAAATCGCGCGACTGCTCGCCGAAGCCGGCGATGTCCAGGGTCGGCCGGTGCGCGTACGGACGCAGGGCGCCGACCGCGTGGATGCGCGCGATGAAACGGCCCATCCAGGCCAGCGTGTCGGGATGGTCGAATTCGGCCATGCGCCCGCCCTGGCGCGGATACACCGCGAAGCGGAAATCGCGATGACGATGCAGGCTGGCGCCGTTTTCCAGGAGCAGAGGCGGCACCACCGGGATTTCCCGGTCGGCCAGCTCGCGCGTGAAATCATGTTCTTCCTGAATCGCCGCGTCCGACCAGCGCGCCGGCCGGTAGAACTTGGCGATCACCGGCGGGCCTTCGTCCATGCCGACCTGGAAGACGCGGTTTTCGTAGCTGTTCAGGGTAAGCAGGCGCCCGTCGGTACGCAGGCCAACCGACTCCAGGGCGTCGAGCACGACATCCGGCGACAGACCGGAATAGGGATGAGACGGAGAGCCAGGCTGATTCTGGAAGGGAGGTTCGTCGGGCATGCCGACATTGTAGGGCGCGGCGGCCGTTCTGGCGCCACGCCGATTCAGGCGCTGGTTTCCAGCCGCGACTCGGCGGCCTTTTCCTGCGCTCGCACCAGGAACAGCTCGCCTTTCGGCGGCACCTGGTAGATCAGCACATCCTTGCTGTCGTACAGACGCATGACACGTTGATTGTCGTCTTCGTATTCGAAGCGGATTTCACCCACCGCGCGGCGACTGGCTTCGGCTTGTCCGTTAGCGGTCCTCATCTCGCGCGACACACCGTCCGCCTCGGCGGCGCGCTCACGCCGGTCATCGCGCGCGGTCGCGGCATTGCCTGGATCGGCGACCGCCGCGTTGCTTACCGTCGCGTTGCGCGCGGTATCACGAACCGGTTGCCGGTTGGCCGGCGCGACCATTTCGGCGGAATAGGCCAGCGCGGTGAGGGAGGCGGCGCCGATTTCCATCGTTTCCGTCCTTCATCCTGTCCGCGTGAACGATTCCGCCGCGATCAGCCCAGGGCCTCGGTCCGCGAATAGGCTTCCAGCGCGCGCGTGACCGACGCCGGTGTCTGCTCGCGTTGATCCTCGACCCGCGCGGCGCGCTGGTTGTCGTCGGCGCGCGCGTTGAAATCGACGCGGTTGCTGTCCTGCGGACGATCCACCTGCTGATTTGGCCGGATGTCGAGTTGCCGCGATTCGGTGCTCAGCGTCACGCGAGCGCTCTCCTCGCCGGTTTCCTGACTGCCACCGCGCCGATCGCCGACCAGATCGTCGCGCTCTTCCCGCTGACGCACGCTCTGCTGCTGGTTGGCATAGGCGGCGGCCGCGTTCAGTGAACTGGATACCGATTGAATTTCCATGACCTGACTCCTTCCAATCGCGCCGGATCAGCGCATGAAGCATCCACCGACCCGCGCGCAAAGCATTATCTTGCATCTTCCCGTCCCAGCATAGATCGAAATATCAAGGAGTTAAAGGTACATTCCGACAGAGGCGACGAGGTTCGCGCCAACGGTCGGTTCCGTTGGCCCGACGGTGATGGCGACCGCACGACGTGTCACCGTCCTGTCACACGTTGCTGGCACAGTCGCGGCTCATGCCCGCCGTTCGTTCCGTCTTCATCTCGGATATCCACCTTGGCACCCGTGCCTGCCAGGCGGACCGTCTGCTCGAATTCCTGCGCGAGTATCCCGCCAGCCATCTCTATCTGATCGGCGACATCATCGATTTCTGGAGCATGAGCCGGGGCATCCAGTGGACCTCGACACAGAACACCGTGGTCCAGAAGGTGCTGCGCCGGGCCCGACATGGCGAACAGGTGGTGTTCGTGCCCGGCAATCACGACGAAGCGTTGCGCGATTATTGCGGCGTCGCCTTCGGCGACATCGTGGTGGCAAGGGATTTCGTGCACGAGACCGCCGACGGTCGCCGCTTCCTGCTCACCCATGGCGACGATTTCGACCAGGTCACCCGTTACCACCGCTGGGTCGCCATCCTCGGCGACATGGCTTACAACGGTCTGGTGCGCGCCAACGGCTGGCTGTCGGGCGCGCGCCGGTTGCTCGGCATTCCCGGCTACTGGTCGCTGGCCGGTTACGCCAAGCGGCGGGTCAAGACCGCGTTGCAGTTCATTTTCGACTTCGAGGATTCGGTGATCCGCCACGTCCGCGACCAGCGCCTGGATGGCGTCATCTGCGGCCACATCCACTGGGCCGCGCTCAAGGAGATCGATGGTCTGATCTACGCCAACTGCGGCGACTGGGTGGATTCCTGCACCGCCATCGTCGAGCACGAGGACGGCAGGCTCGAACTGGTCGACTGGGCGGCGGCCAGCCGTCGGTCGGCGCGCCCGCCGGTGCCCGTCACGGTCGCCGGAGGACCGTGACCGCCATGCGCGTGCTGATGGTCTCCGACGTCTACTTCCCACGAATCAACGGCGTTTCCACCTCGATCGAAAGCTTCCGCGCCAGCCTGCCGGAACAAGGTGTCGCCAGCCTTCTGGTGGCGCCCCGTTACGGTGGCGAGGCGCCGGTGCCGGGCATTGTCCGGGTGCCGGCGCGACCGGTGCCGCGCGACCCGGAGGACCGCATCGCCCGCTACCGGCCGCTGCGGGCGGCGGTGCTGGCCGCCGCCGCCGACTGCGACCTGATCCACGCGCAGACGCCGTTCGCCGCGCACTATGCCGCGCTGCATGCCGCGCGCCGGCTGGGCAAACCGATCCTGACCACCTACCACACGCTGTTCGAGGAATACCTTCACCATTACGCGCCGTTCGCGCCGGCCGCATGGCTGCGCGCGCTGGCGCGCCGCTTCTCGCGCGGGCAATGCAACCAGGTCGACGCGGTCGTCGCGCCATCCACGGCGATGCGTGACCGCTTGCGCGCATACGGCGTCGAACGCCCCATCCACGTACTGCCCACCGGCCTGCCGGAAAGCCGTTTCCAGCCCGGCGACCGCGTCCGCTTCCGCGCCGCCCGCGGCATTGATCCGGACCGGCCGGTGGCGCTGTTCGTCGGCCGGGTCGCCTTCGAGAAGAACATCGGTTTCCTGCTGGAGGCGATGGCGCGCGTGCGCGCCGACCTGCCCGACGCGCTCCTGCTGATCACCGGCGAGGGGCCGGCGCGCGCCGATCTGGAGCGCCAGGCCGCGCGCCTGGGCGTGACCGGCAACGTGCGCTTTCTGGGTTATCTCGACCGGCGCGCGGAACTGCCCGACGCCTACGCGGCGGCGGACGTCTTCGCCTTCGCCTCGCGCACCGAAACCCAGGGGTTGGTCCTGCTCGAAGCGCTGGCTCAGGGCTGTCCGGTGCTGGCACTGGCGGCGATGGGCACCACCGACATTCTGGCGCCGGCCGGGCGGCCAGCCGGTGGCTGCGTGGTGGCACCGGACGATGTCACCGGTTACGCCGACGCCCTCGCCGACCTCCTGCGCGACCGCGCCGGCCAGGCCGCCCGCTCGGCGGCGGCGCGTGCCTACGCGGCGACCTGGTCGGACCGCGCCATGGCCGCGCGCCTGGCGACGGTCTACCGACAACTGACCGGCGCCTGAGGCGCGCGGTTCAGTCGAACCGCGGGTCAACCAAATGGCGAATCGACCGCCGCGCGCATCGCCGCGCGCAGCGAAGCACCGACCCGGCCGGCCTTGAACGGTTTGATGATGTAGCCGACGGCACCGAAGCCGACCGCTTCGCGCACCGTGCCCATGGTCGAATCGCCGGAAATCATCACCACCCGGATGTCCGGGTAATCGGCGCGGATGGCCTTGAGCACGTCCAATCCGGTCATGCCCGGCATGTTGACGTCCAGACAGACCATGTCCGGCCGCGCCCGATCGATCAGGGCCAGCGCGCCCTGGCCGTCGCGCGCCTCGCCGGCGACGCTGAACCCCTCCTCGCGCAGTAGAGCCTTGAGCACCTCGCGCATCAGGGTATCGTCATCCACCACCATCACCCGCGTGGCCTTGGTCTCGCCGTTCATTGGTCGGTCCATTTCCGGAAACAAAGGTCGCTATTATCCCAAATCGCCGCCCGCCATTTCATCCGCCACGCCATCATGATCGATCTCTCCGCCGCCACCCTGCCCGAGCGCCCGCCGGCGCGAACGCGCGATTGCAACAAGGGCGATTTCGGCGCCGTCGCGGTACTCGGTGGCGCCCCCGGCATGTCCGGCGCCGTCCTGCTGGCCGGACGCGCGGCATTGTTCTGCGGCGCCGGTCGGGTCTACGCGGGCATGCTCGACGACCGCGTCGCCTGTGATCCGGTCGCGCCCGAACTGATGATCCGTCCCGCCGAAGCGCTGGCTGGAGCACTTGCCGACCTGCCTCGCCCATGCGCGCTGGTGGTCGGCCCCGGCCTGGGCATCTCGGCGGCCGCCCGGCGCTGCCTGGAAGCGGCGCTGGCCAGCGATCACACCCTGGTGCTCGACGCCGACGCGCTCAACCTGCTGGCCGCCGACGCCGATCTGACCGCCCGGCTGCGCGAGCGCCCGGGAGCGGCGCTGATCACGCCGCACCCGGGCGAGGCCGGCCGCCTGCTCGGCCACGCCAGCGCGGACATCCAGGCCGACCGCGCCGGTGCCGCGCGGGCGCTGGCCGGGCTGACCGGCGCCGTGGTCGTGCTCAAGGGCGCCGGCACGCTGGTACTGGGCGGGGACGGAGAACTCCGACGCAACACCACCGGCAATCCGGGCATGGCGGCGGCCGGCATGGGTGACGTGCTCGCCGGCATCATCGGCGCGCTGCTCGCCCAGGGCATGACCGCGGACGCCGCCGCCGCGCTCGGTGTCTGGCTGCATGGCGCCGCCGCCGACGCGGCGGTGACAGCCGGCCTGGGACCGCTGGGACTGACCGCCTCGGACGTGATCGTGGCGGTCCGGCGCCTGCTCAACGCGCCGGACGCCGAGCGTTAGCGCCAGAACGGCGGCATGCGCGTCAGCCGCCGCCAGACCTCGGCGGAGACCGGATGCTGGCCGATGGCGCGGCTGGCCAGGATGCCGTCCAGGCGACCGGCCTCGAACGCCACCGCCAGCGTCGGCAGGCGCAATCCGCGCAGCAACTGCATGGCCATGTGCAGATCGTTGGCCTGGCCAAGCTCGTCCTGCAAGGTCGCCAGCGCCTTCAGGAAGCGCCCGACGCCAGCCCTGGCGCCGCGACCGCCCGCCTTTTCGTGGAGCGGAGCCAGCGCGTCGGCGGCATAGCGCAGTTTCTTCGCGGCGATGCGCACCTCGTGCAAGCCCCCCGGGCCGTGCCGGCCGATGCCCTTGCCGAGCTTGCGCAGGTTCTTCCAGCGCCCGTCGAGGATGTCGGCGGACCAGGTCACGGCATCCAGCCCGCCGGTTTCCGGTGGCGTCATGAGATCCCGTCCGATGGCCAGCACCAGCCCGGTGAACGCCGGCGCCAGCAGCGCCGCGCGCGCTTCCCCGCGCGCGCGCGCGGCGGCCGCGTGGATGCGCGCGCGCAGGGTCTCGGCGGCGGCCAGCGCCGACGGCGTGTCCGCGCGACTGGCCGCCAGGATCGCCTCCAGATCCGGCCAGGTCTCGTGCAGGAACACATCCCAGTCGCGCGCCGGATTGAGCGCGCGCATCAGGCCGCGCAAGGGCGCGTCCCACGACGCCGGGCCGGCGAGCTTGCGACGCAACGCCGCCGCCGCGCGCAGCCGGCGCGCGGCGATGCGCAACTGATGCAGGTATTCGATGTCCTCGTCGTGGTCCAGGAAACCCGGCAGATTGGCCACCATCTGCGCCAGCGCCGCGCGCCCGATGCCGGCCCAGGCCTGGCCGGCCGGCTGACCGGGATCGAGCTCGACGCGCAGGCCGGGCGCGCCGGCGCGCACCGGCGCGGCGACCGTGGCGCCGGCCAGCCGGTAGCCACGCTCGGCCTTGCCGCGCGGCTCGACGGTCAGGTGGATCTGGCCGAGCAGTTCGTCGGCCAGGTCGAACAGGAAATCCGGAGTACCGGCCTTCAGCTCGATCTCCACCTCGGCGATCGGCGAAGCGGCCTCGCCAGCGCGGATTTCCCCCAGATCGAGCGCCAGTTCGGCGACGGCGCCGGCGCGCTCGATCCGCCAGGCGGCGCGCCGGAACTCGGTGACGAACACCGGGCCGATCCGGCTGGTGTCGATGCCCGCCAGCCAGGTCAGGGCCTCGGGCGGCAATACCGCGAAATCCGGTTGGTTGCCGGCCACCGCCATTTCCCATTCCGGCCGGCTGGTGAGCGCGCCGACCGCGCGCGCTTCGGCCTTCAGCGTCTGCACCCAGTGATAACCGACCCGACGCAGACGGAAGGCGACACCGCGTTTCATCAACGCGAAGTCGGGGGTATCCAGATACTGGCTGAACAATTCACGCCGGCCCGGCCTGATACCGGCCAGCATGGGATGCCGGCGCAGACGCGCGGATTGACCGGCCTCCAGGCCGAACTTCATCTCGATTTCCATGAACGCTTCCATCCTCGAATCCGTCCGTCACCGGCGGGCGATAGATCGCCGGCGCTTTTTGAGGTTAGCATCGTCGGGCTTTTTCCATGTTACAGCCCGATCTCCGGAACTTCCCATCACGCCATCCCTTCTCCCGTCCCATCTCCCGCCGCCACCGAGCCCCGACATGAGCCAGCCGACCGCCCACGACACCCTGATCAACCGAGAACTGGGCATCCTCGAATTCAACCGGCGGGTGCTCGCCCAGGCCGAGGACGCGGCCACGCCACTGCTGGAGCGGCTGCGTTTCCTGTGCATCTTTTCCAGCAACATGGACGAGTTCTTCGAGATCCGGGTCGCCGGCCTCAAGGAGCAGATCCGGCTGAATCCGCACCACACCGGGCCGGACGGCCTGACCGCCCGCCAGGCCTACAAGGCGGTCGCCGGCGTCGCCCACGAACTGGTCGCGCGCCAGTATGAGCTGTTCAACAAGGACGTGCTGCCGGCGCTGGCGCAACAGGACATCCGCTTCCTGCGCCGCACCCACTGGAACCCGGAGCAAGCCGACTGGATCCGCGCGTTCTTCTTCAACGAGCTGATGCCGGTGCTGACGCCGATCGGCCTGGATCCCGCGCATCCGTTCCCGAACGTGCTCAACAAGAGCCTCAACTTCGCCGTCGAACTGTCCGGCAAGGACGCTTTCGGCCGCAATTCCAACCGCGCCGTGGTGCAGGCGCCGCGCTCGCTGCCGCGCGTGATCCGGTTGCCGGCCGAGGTCGCCGGCTGCGAATACGGTTTCGTGTTCCTGTCGTCGATCCTGCACGCCCATGTCGGCGAGCTGTTCCCCGGCATGGAGGTGCAGGGCTGCGTGCAGTTCCGGGTCACCCGCAACTCCGACCTGTTCGTCGACGAGGAAGAGAACAAGAACCTGCGCGAGCAACTCCAGGGTGAACTGCCGCATCGCCACTTCGGCAACGCCGTGCGCCTGGAAGTGGCCGACAACTGTTCCGAGGAAATGACCGATTTCCTGCTGCGTCAGTTCGGCCTGGGCCGCGACGATCTCTATCAGGTGCGCGGCCCGGTCAACCTGGTGCGCCTGATGGCGGTGCCCGACCGGGTCGACCGGCCCGATCTCAAGTTCACGCCGTTCACGCCCGGTCTGCCGCCCGCCCTGGCCCGAGAACCGGACCTGTTCAAGGCCATTGCCGCCGGTGACATCCTGCTGCACCACCCGTTCCAGTCGTTCCAGCCGGTCATCGACTTCATCCGCCAGGCGGCGGAAGACCCGGATGTCCTGGCGATCCGCCAGACCGTGTACCGCACCGGCACCGACTCCGAGCTGATGCGTCACCTGATCGCCGCCGCCCAACGCGGCAAGGAAGTCACCGCCGTGGTCGAACTGATGGCGCGTTTCGACGAGGAAGCCAACATCAACTGGGCGGAACAGCTGGAAAAGGCCGGCGCCCATGTGGTCTACGGCGTGGTCGGCTACAAGACCCATGCCAAGCTGGCCCTGGTGGTGCGCCGCGAGAACGGCCGGCTCAGGCGCTACTGCCATCTCGGCACCGGCAACTACCACCCGCGCACCGCCCGGCTGTACACCGATTTCGGCCTGATGACCTGTCACCCCGACCTGTGCCAGGACGTCAACGACGTGTTCATGCAGCTCACCGGCCTGGGCAAGGCGCATGAGCATTCGCTGCTGTTGCAGTCACCGTTCTCCATGCACCCGCGCATGATGCAGGCGATCCGCAACGAGACCGAGCGTGCCCGCGCCGGCGAGAAGGCGGCCATCGTCGCCAAGATGAACGCGCTGCTGGAACCGCGCGTCATCGCCGCGTTGTACGAGGCCTCCCAGGCCGGCGTCCAGATCGATCTGATCGTGCGCGGCGTGTGCGCGCTCAAGCCGGGCATCCCCGGTCTGTCCGAGAACATCCGGGTGCGCTCGGTGATCGGCCGTTTGCTGGAGCACCACCGCATCTTCTATTTCCTCAACGGCGGCCAGGAGGATGTCTGGCTGGCCAGCGCCGACTGGATGGACCGCAATTTCTTCCGGCGCATCGAGACCGGCTTTCCGCTGCTCGACCCCAAGCTCAAGCGCCGCGTCATCAACGAAGGCCTCAAGCCCTACCTGAAGGACAACACGCGCGCCTGGGAAATGCAGCCGGACGGCGCCTACCGCCGTCGGAGCCGGCGTGGCAAGGCGTTCGACGCCCAGGCCTTCCTGCTCGGACTGCTCGCCGCCAAGACCTGAATCTCCGGCCGTCGCCGGCGGAAACTTCCACCGCCGACGACGGACTATGACAATCCCGCGACTTCGTCCACTTTCGACCGTATGACCATCCGACGCCCCACCCTGGCCACCCTGGCCGTGCTAGCCCTGCTCTCCTTCAACGCCTGCTCGCGCGACACGCCGCTCACGCTGAGCGCGCCGGAAGCGCTCGACAAGGCACGCAAGGGGGAAATCACCCTGATCGACATCCGCCGCCCGGAGGAATGGCGCCAGACCGGCGTCGCCGAAGGTGTCCGCCGCGTCAACATGATCCACCCGGCTGGCCCACAAGGCTTCATCGACGCGGTGTTGCGGGAGGTCGGCGGCCGGCGCGACGCGCCGATCGCGCTGATCTGCCGCACCGGCAACCGCACCGGCCAGATGCGGAAGTTCCTGGAGGCCCAGGGCTTCACGCAGGTCTACCACGTCGCCGAAGGCATGGCCGGCAGCGCCGCCGGCCCCGGCTGGATCCGGCGCGGACTGCCGGTGGAAAGCTGCGCGCGCTGCTGAACGCGACGTCGCCGGTCAGCCGGCGGCGCCCGGCCGGGTCCGGTAGAAGCGCAGCGGCGCGGTCTTCATCTCCTTCTCCCGCTGGCTGGCCACCGCGCGCTTGAGCCGGCCGACCACGTGCATCTCGCAGGCCTTGCAATCAAAACGCAGGGTCAGCACCTCGTCGCCGTTGACCAGATTGAGCGGCTCCGCCTTGATGGTGCCATGCACGCCGGTCACGCCCCGGGTCTGGCGCGGGCACAGACTCAGCGAGTAACGCACGCAGTGCCGGGTGATCATGAGCGGAACGTCGCCGGTTTCCTCGTGGCTCTCATAGGCGGCGGCGATCAGCTTGACGCCATGGCGGGCATGAAAGTCGCGCGCCTTGGTGTTGAACACGTTGCCCAGGTAGGACAGGGTGTCCTCCGGATAGACGGCGGCGGGTTTCTCCGGCGCCCGCGACAGGCGTTCCAGGCCGGCCAGACGGGCCGATTCCAGGGCGGCGACGGCGTCGCGGCGTAGCTGGTTGATCGCCGAGGCGGGGATGAACCAGGGCTGGCTCAGGTCGAGCCGGATGTCGATGGGCGCGAAGATGGTCGCCCCCAGCTTGCCGAGGTTCTCGCGCAGGCCGGTCTCGGCGCGGGCGCCATCCCGGGCCGCCTCCTTCGCCAGCGTCAGGTTGGCGGTGGCGCCATGGCCATCCTCGTCGGTGAGCGTCAGGGCGAAGCCATCGGCGGTCTCGGCGAGACGCAGCCAGACGCCGATGCGGCGCTCGGCCGACTTCTTCTCCAGCACGCGCTGCCAGCTCATGTCCCGGTTGCGGTTGATTTCGGTGCCGGCGCGCAGATCCTTCAGATCGGCGACGCGGTCCTTGGGCCGCACCCGCCAAAGGTTTTCGCCGACCCGCTCGGCCTCGTTGATCGCCAGCCCGACCAGATCGCGACGCAGATCGTGATAGCAGAGGCCATCGCCGTTGTTGAGGTTCGCCCCGGTCTCGATCTCGACCCAGTCGGGGCCGACCTTGCTCACCCAGCCGATCGGCCGGCCCGGGTTCTTGGGGCTGTCGAAGGCACCGATGTCGTCCTGGCGGCCCCGCGTGAAATAGTCGGTGGCGCCCCGGTTGAAGTTCATCTCCGGGTCCGGTTCGAAGGTGAAGACGCAGTGGCCGCTGGAGGCGCGCGCCAGTTCCGGCCGGCGGTCCAGGATTTCGTCCAGCAGTTTGCGGTAATGGGCGGTGACGTTCTTCACGTAGCCCATGTCCTTGTAGCGGCCCTCGATCTTGAAGCTGCGGATGCCGGCGTCGATCAGCGCTTCCAGGTTGTCGCTCTGGTTGTTGTCCTTCAGCGAAAGCACGTGCTTGTCATGAGCGATGACGCGGCCTTTCGCGTCGGTCACGCGGTAGGGCAGCCGGCAGGCCTGGCTGCAATCGCCCCGGTTGGCGCTGCGCCCGGTCTGGGCGTGGCTGATGTAGCACTGGCCGCTGTAGGCGACGCACAGGGCGCCGTGGATGAAGAATTCCAGCGGCACCGTGGTGGCGGCGCGGACGGCGGCGATCTCGGCCAGGGTCAGCTCGCGCGCCAGCACCAGTTGCGAGAAGCCGACATCCTCGAGAAAGCGGGCCTTGGCCGGGGTACGGATGTCGCACTGGGTGCTGGCGTGGAGCTGGATCGGCGGCAGATCCAGTTCCAGCAGGCCCATGTCCTGCACGATCAGGGCGTCGACGCCGGCATTCCAGAACCGCCAGGCGAGGTCGCGCGCGGCCGCCAGCTCGTCGTCGCGCAGGATGGTGTTGAGGGTGGCGTAAATGCGCGCATGGTAGCGGTGGGCGTATTCGACCAGACCGGCGATGTCCGCCACGCTGTTGTCGGCGCTGCTCCGGGCGCCGAACGACGGCCCGCCGATGTAGACGGCGTCGGCGCCGTGATTGACCGCCTCGATGCCGATCTCGGCGGTGCGGGCGGGGGCCAGGAGTTCCAGGGTATGCACGGGACGGTTTGAAAACGTGGGAGGCGGATTGTCCGTCAGCCCGAAGCGCCGCGGAAGCCGCCCGACCTCCCCACTCCCCACTCACTACCTGAACTTCCACTCGCCGATCGGTTCCGGCCTGCCGAACAGATAGCCCTGGAACGCGGCGCAGCCGTGCCGGCGCAGGAACTCGTGCTGTTCCGGCGTTTCCACGCCTTCGGCGACGACGCGCAGGCCGAGCGAATCGCTCATCGCCAGGATGGCGCGGACGATCGCGGCATCGCCCGGATCGACGGAAAGGTCGCGCACGAACGACTGGTCGATCTTCAACTGGTCGAGCGGCAGCCGCTTCAGGTAGGACAGCGAGGAATAGCCGGTGCCGAAATCGTCCATCGAGAAACCGACACCGAGTTCGCGCAATGCCCGCATGCGCGCGATCACTTCCTCGACGTTTTCCAGCACCACGCTCTCGGTCAGTTCGAGCTTGAGCAGCGCCGGATCGATGTCGTGGCGCCGGATCGACTCGGCCACCCGAGCGACGAAATCGGGCTGGTGGAATTGCCGGCCGCTGACGTTGATGGCCAGCCTCAAGGTCCGCGCGCGTGGATCGGCCCGCCAGTCCCTGAGCTGGGCGCAGGCGGTATCCAGCACCCATTGGCCGATCGGCAGGATCAGGCCGGTTTCCTCCGCCAGCGGAATGAAGTGGGCGGGCGAAACCAATCCGTGATCCGGCCGCGACCAGCGCAGCAGGGCCTCGGCGCTGATGACGCGGCCCTCGCGGTCGACCTGCGGCTGGTAATACAGGCGCAATTCGTCACGTTCGATCGCGTGCCGCAACGCGGTCTCCAGCGCCGCCCGCGATTCGACGGCGGCCTGCATGGCCGGATTGAAGAAGCGCACGGTGTCGCGGCCGGCGCCCTTGGCCTGGTAGAGCGCGACGTCGGCCTGCTTGAGCAAGCCCTCGACCGGCGTGTCGAGGCCGCGAAACAGGGTCAGGCCGATGCTGGGCGTGCTGTGGTACTCCTGCTCCAGACCGTCCAGGACATAGGGCGCGTTGAGTTCGAGACGGATCTTCTCGGCGACCGCCTCGGCCTGGGTCGCCGCCGCGCGTTCGTCGCGTCCCAGCCCCTCCAGCGTCACCACGTACTCGTCGCCGCCCAGGCGGGCGACGGTATCGACCTGGCGCACGCCGGCTTCCAGCCGGCGCGCGACCTCGATCAGCAGACGATCGCCGACATCGTGGCCGCGGGTATCGTTGAGCGTCTTGAAATGGTCCAGATCGAGCATCAGCACGGCGCCATATTCCTGGCCGCGGTCGCTGGCGATCAGGGCCTGACCGAGACGGTCGAGCAACAGATGTCGGTTGGGCAGGCTGGTGAGCGAGTCGAAATAGGCCAGATGGTGAATCCGTGCCTCCGCCGCCTTGCGCGCGCTGATGTCGCGCACGGTCACGCGCCGGCCCCGATAGCGGCCATCCGGGTCGAACACCGGCCGGCAGGTATGCGTGACCCAGAGGCTGTCGCCCTGCTTGCGGACGATGCGCATGTCCAGTTCGTCGACGTCCCGACTGGCCGATTCGGGCAGATGGGCATGCACGTGACGCTCCCACAGATGCCGGTCCTCGGGATGGACGATGGCGTCGATCAGCTCGGGATTGCGCTCGAAATCCTCCACCCGATAGCCGGTGACGCGCTCGACCGAGGGCGTCATGTAATGGAACCGGCCATCCGGCAAGACCCAGTATTCCCAGTCGTGGGTCCAGTCCACCATGGTATGGAACTTGATCTCGCTGTCGCGCAGCTCCTGCTCGGCCCGCTTGCGCTCGGTGATGTCCTCGCCGGCGCTGAGGCTGCCGATCACCGTGCCGTCGTCGGCGCGCAGCACGCTGTTGTGCCAGGCGATCAGGCGCGTTCCGCCATCGCGCGCGCGTACCGCGTTCTCGTAGTACTCGGCGCCGGCCATGTCGGCGGCCAGGGCCTTGACGAATACCGCGCGGACGTCCTCGGCGCCATCGTCCTCGGGCAGACAGACCGAGAACCAGTCGCGGCCGAGCAATTCGGCTTCGCTGTAGCCAAGCAGCTGGCAGCCCTTGCGGTTGATCTGGGTGACGCGGCCGTCGCGGTCGAGCGCGACGATGATCGCCTCGACCGTGTCGAGATAGTTCTGGCTGCGATCGCGTGCCTCGCGCAGCGCGCGCAGGGCCTCGCGCTGCTCGTGCTCGGCCGCCGCCCGCGCCGCCAGGATGCGCAGGTTGGCCTGCGCCAGATCACCATCTTCCAGCGGCGCGCGAGTGATCCCGACGATCAGGCCGATGGCGCCGCCGGCGCTGTCGACCAGGGGTTCGCCGACATAGCTTTCGGCGCCGAGGCTGGCCAGATCGGCGTCTTCCGGATACAGGTCGCGCACGCCGGAGCCGATGCAGCGTCGGACCAGCGCCACGACTTCCGCGCATGGCGTCGATTCGAGCGCGTAGCCGGTCCTTTCGACGGCGCCGCCATCCAGCCAGGCCGCCAGGATTTCCACCCTGCCGCGATCCGGTGACAACAGGCCGACATGGACGTAATCGAAGCGCAGGGTTTCCGCCGCGAAGCGGACCAGATCCGGGAAGAAAGCCTCGCCGCGCGCGCCGGAGACGAACCCGGCGGTGGCTTCGAGCGCGGCCTGGGCACGCTTTCGCGGCGTCACGTCGGTGACGACGCCATCCAGCCAGACCGCTTCCCCGGTGGCGTCATAAGTGGCCTGGCCGCGTTCAAGTACCCAGCGGATGCCGCCGTTGGCGTGACGGATGCGATATTCGACCTGGTAGGGGCGATGCCTGGCGACCGCTTCCCGGATGCCTCCGCCGGCTGCGCCGACATCGTCTGGATGGATGACGTCGGCATAGAGAAGCGCGTGATCCCCAAAGAAATCCGAGCTTGGATAGCCGCACAGGATCTCTACGTAATCGCTCAGGAACAGGAGCGTCCAGTTCCCATCCAGCTTGCAGCGGTACACCGCGCCGGGAATGTTCTGCACCAGCGCCCGGAAATTCCGCTCGCTTTCGCGCAGGGCGGACTCGCGCTGCTGCATGGCGGCGGCCATGTGGTTGAAGGCGCCGGCCAGTTCCACGATTTCGTCCGGCCCCCGGCTGTCCAGGCGGGTGGCGTATTCGCCGCGCGCGAGCCGCAGGGCGCCGGCCTTGAACTGCTGGAGCCGGCGGATGACCAGGCGGTGCATGAGCAGGCCGCCGACCAGCACCGCCAGCAACACGCCGCCCATGTACACCAACTGGTCGTGCAACACCGCCTCGCGCACGCTGGCCTCGGCGGCGGCGGCCGGCACCCGGATGCCGAGCACGCCGCGCAGCTCGCCGGCGCGGTAACCGAAAGCGCTGTCGTAACGCTGGCGCACGGTCTCCGGCGCGTTCGCCGGATCGCCATGGCAGGTCAGGCAATACGGCTCGATGTGAATCGGCGTGGCGTGGAAGTAATAGGGCTCCGGCCCGTCATCCTCGATCTTGACCAGCCGCTCGCGCGCGTCGGGATGGGCGCGAAACCACTCGATCGCGGCCAGTTCCACCCGGTCGGCCTGGTTTTCCGGATTGCGCGCGCGCTCGCTGACGTTGCGGAAACGGATGCCGAGCTGGTGGAAACGCGAGAAATCCGTGGAGATGCCGGACATCGCGTGCGCCGGCAGAAAACCCAGGGTCTGGTCGGTGAGCGGCAGGCCGCTGTTCAGGAAACGCTGGTGATAGGTGTAGCGCACCGTCATCAGCAGATCGCGCAGGGTCTGCGAGGTTTTCAGGACTTCCGCCTCGACCCGGCCGCCGGCATTGCGATAACTGTGCAGACCGAGCAGGGACATGGCCACGACCAGCGCCACGGCGGTGACCAGCCAGATTCGATGCATCAGTTTCATGTCGCCGACCTCCCGACGGGGCATGGCCCCTGATCGGCGTCGGGATCGCCGCCGACCGGATTACCGGATTCCCGGAATACCGTTCCAACCATAGGCGCAAGACCGACACCCCGCCAGCCGGTCAATCCCCGGTGGCCAGCCCCCTACGCGCCATGACCCGACGCAGGTGGGCGAGCTGGGTTTGCAGTGACAGCGACTTCGGGCAGACGTCCTCGCAGCCAAGCAGGCTCATGCAACCGAAGATGCCGGTGTCGTCGCCGATCAGCTGGTAAAAGTCGGCATCGTCGCGGTGGTCGCGGGGATCGAGCCGGAAGCGCGCGATCTTGTTGAAGCCGACCGCGCCGACGAAATCCGGGCGCATCCGGGCGGTGCCGCAGGCGGCCACGCAGCAGCCGCATTCGATGCAGCGGTCGAGCTCGTAGATCGATTCGGCCAGATCCGGGTCCATGGCCGCCTCGATGGCGTCGGGATCGGGCTCGGCGTCGAGGTGGAGCCAGGCTTGCAGGCGCTCGGTCATGCCGCGCATCCATTTGCCGGTGTTCACGGACAGATCCGCGATCAGTTCGAAACCGGGCAGCGGAAACAGCGTGATGGTCGCCGGCAGGTTGGCGGTCAGCGTCCGACAGGCCAGGCCGGGACGGCCGTTGATGAGCATGGCGCAGGAACCGCAGACGCCGGCCCGGCAGACGAAGTCGAAATTCAGGTCCGGCGCCTGTTCCTCGCGGATGCGGGTGAGCGCGATGAACAGGGTCATGCCGGGCGTTTCCTCCAGTCCGTGGGTGACCACGCGCGGCCGGCTGCCCGGATCGCGCGGGTCGTGGCGGAACACCTGGATGGCGAGCTGGCGGACGGTCATGGCGAGGGGGCCGGTGGCAAGGGTTCGTCGAGACGGGCGTTGCGGCCCCGGTAGCGCGCTGGCAGCCACTGCTTGAAGGCCATCAGCGCGGGTTGCAGCTTGTGCCGGTCGAGATGGCCGACGCGCAGCTCGTCGACCTCGGCCTGGCGGCGCGCGCTGTCCGGATGCGCGATGATCTCGGCGCCGCCATAGCCGCGCGAGCCGGGCGGCAGTTCCATGCGCGGGATATCAAGCGCTTCGTAATCGAGCGCCGGCAGGTCGGCGCCGTCCGGCCACCAGGCCAGCGTGCGCTTGAGCCAGTGGCGGTCGTCGCGGGCCGGGAAATCCTCGCGGAAATGCGCGCCCCGGCTTTCGGTCCGGGCCAGCGCGCCCAGGGTGATGGTGAGCGCCACCTTGAGCATGCGCGGCAGCCGGTAGCCGAGCACCAGCGCCGGGTTGGCGCCGGTGCCACCGGGCACGGCGACACGCCGGCTGCGCTGGAGCAGGTCGGCGAGTTCGTCGACGGCGACGCGCAGGCCTTCGCCGTCGCGGAACAGGCCGACCTTGCCGGTCATCACCGCTTCCATGCGCCGGCGGATGGCCACCGCGTCCTCGTCGCCGGGGCCGGCGCGCAATGCCTCCAGGGCGGCGCGCTCGCGTTCGACGAACTCGCGCGCGAGCGCGGTGGACAGCGTCTGGCCGCCTTCTTCCGACGCGCAGTAATCGGCGACGTACTCGCCCACCAGCATGCCGGCGACCACGGTTTCCGCCACCGAATTGCCGCCCAGGCGGTTGAAGCCGTGCAGATCCCAGCAGGCCGCCTCGCCGCAGGAGAACAGCCCGGACAGCCAGGGCGACTGACCGCGCGGATCGGTGCGCACGCCGCCCATCGAGTAATGCTGGGTCGGCCGCACCGGGATCCAGTCGCGCGCCGGATCGATGCCCAGAAAGTAGCGGCAGATGTCCTTCACCTCGCGCAGGTTGCGCTCGATGTGGTCGGCGCCCAGGTTGGTGATGTCCAGCCACAGGTGTTCGCCGTAGGCCGAGACGACGCCGCCGCCGGCGCGCATGTGCTCGGCCATCCGGCGCGAGACCACGTCGCGCGAGGCCAGCTCCTTCTTCTCCGGTTCGTAGTCGGGCATGAAGCGGTGACCATGGCGATCCCTGAGCACGCCACCGTCGCCCCGGCAACCCTCGGTGACCAGGATGCCGGCCGGCACGATCGCGGTCGGATGGAACTGCACCGCCTCCATGTTGCCCAGGCGCGCCACGCCGGTCTCCAGCGCCAGCGCCGTGCCTATGCCCTCGTTGATCAGGGCGTTGGTGGAAATGCCATAGACCCGGCCATGGCCACCGGTGGCGATCACCGTCGCCCGCGCCAGACAGGCATGCAGCTCGCCGGTGATCAGGTCGCGCGCGACGACGCCGTGGCAGCGCGAGCCGTCGTGGATCAGCGCCAGCGCTTCCTGACGCTCCAGCACCGGAATCGCCTCGGCGACGACCCGGTCGGACAGCGCGTACAGCATGGCGTGGCCGGTGCCGTCCGAGGTATGGCAGGTGCGCCATTTGCGGGTGCCGCCGAAATCACGCGCGGTGATCAGGCCGTGCGCGGCGTCGCGCTCGGTCAGCGTGACCCGCTCACCGTTGATCACGACCTCGTGGTCGCCACGCCGGACCCGATTCCAGGCCACGCCCCAGGCCGCCAGCTCGCGCGCCGCCTTGGGCGCCATGTGCGCGAACATGCGCGCGACGATCTGGTCGCAGCCCCAGTCGGAACCGCGCACGGTGTCCTCGAAATGGATGTCCTCGTTGTCGCCGGCGCCCTTCACGCAATTGCCCAGACTGGCCTGCATGCCGCCCTGGGCCGCCACCGAATGCGAGCGCCGCGCCGGCACCAGCGACAGCACCAGGGTTTCCAGGCCGCGTCGGCGGCTGGCGATGGCGGCGCGCTGGCCGGCCAGGCCGGCGCCGATGACGAGCACGTCGGTATGCAGCAGTTTCACGGCGCGCTCCGCTGCCAGGTCGGCGTGTAGGGTTCGCCGGCATGCGGGGCATGCTCGATGCCGAGCTTGACGTAGGCGGCCAGCGTGACCAGGCCGAGGATCAGGAAGAAGGTGGTGAACGCCCATTCGAGACGCTTCAGCCGCGCCCGCCCGGCGCCGCTCCAGCCCAGCCATTTCACGGCCAACCGGTACAGGCCGATGCCGGCGTGCAGCTCGACCATGAACAGCAGCACCAGATAGAGCGGCCACAGGCCGCCGCTCCAGACCCGGTCGGCGGATTCGTAGGGGCCGATCAGCTCCGGATGCATGAGCATGAGATACAGATGCACCGGCGCCAGGAAGAACATGGCGAAACCGGTGACCACCTGGACGAACCAGAGCGTGGTGTCGCCATGGCGCATGCCGCGCATGTGCCGCCAGTAGGCGACATGCTGGCGCCACTGGCCGGGAAACCGGCGCAGCGCCAGCCAGGCATGCAGCACGAACAGCGCGAACACGACGGCGACGAACAGCGACACCAGCCAGGGCAACGGCCGGCCGAACAGGAAATACCCCTCGAAGAAGCGCGCCACCGTCCACATCGCGTCCGGACCGAGCAGGATGGAGGCGACGAACAGCATGTGCAGCCACATGAACAGGCCCAGGAACAGGCCGGTCAGGCTTTGCAGCAGATCCAGGCGCGCGGGCCAGGGACCGGGATGGTCGGAGGGAGCGGGAATGGAGGTATTCATGACAACGACGTCCAGTTGTCATGATAGCCGCTGGCGGTCGCGGCGGGGCGTCAGAGATCGCGCATCGCGGTCTCGATCCAGCGCTCGGTGTCGGCGAGCACGTCGGTGGCCTTGCGGCCGGTGGTCTCGATCGGCGGGCCGACGCGCACGACGATCTCGCCGGCATGCTTGACGAAGGCATTCTTCGGCCAGCACCGGCCGGCGTTGTGCGCCACCGGCACCACCGGCACGCCGGCCTTGCTCGCCAGCCAGGCGCCACCGATCTGGTACTTGCCGGTCTCGCCCGGCGCCACCCGGGTGCCTTCCGGGAAAATCAGCACCCAAAAGCCGGTGGCCAGGCGCTGACGGCCCTGCGCCTCGATCTGCCGGAGCGCCTCGCGGCCGGCCGCGCGGTCGATCGCGATCGGGCTGAACAGCGCCAGCCCCCAACCGAAGAACGGGATATGCAGCAGGTTCTTCTTCAGCACGAAGGACTGCGGCGGAAAAATTTGCTGGAAGGCGATGGTCTCCCACGCCGACTGGTGCTTGGCCATGATCACCGCCGGCCCGGCCGGCAGATGCTCCGCCCCCTCGACCCGGTGACGGATGCCCAGCACCACGCGCGCCAGCCAGATCACCATGCGCCCCCACAGCGCGATCAGGCGCCAGCGCGGCAACGGCGGCAGCGCGAAGCACACCACCACCAGCAGGCTGAACGGAATGGTCAGCAGCGACTTGACCAGCAGGAAGACCAGGGAACGCAGCCAGGCCATGACGGCTTCAGGCGGTGGCGCGGCCGGCATCGCCGACGATCGCGCGGGCGGCGGCGAGCAGGTCGTCGTACACCGGCACGTCGTCGGGCAGCTCGCCGGACTCCAGCGTGCGCTGGCCCTTGCCGGTCTTCACCAGCATGGCCTTGGCGCCGGCCTTGCGCGCGGCCTGGATGTCGCGCAGCGCGTCGCCGACCGCGTGGACATCCTTGAGATCGAGGTGGAAGCGCGCGGCGATGTCGAGGAACAGCCCCGGCTTCGGCTTGCGGCACTGGCAGCGCGAATCCGCCGTGTGCGGGCAGAAGAACACCGCGTCGATGCGGCCGCCGGCCTGGCCGGCCAACTTGTGCATCTTGGCGTGGATGGTGTTGAGCATGCCCATGTCGAACAGCCCGCGGCCGATGCCGGACTGGTTGGAGGCCACCACCACCCGGTAACCGGCCTGGTTGAGCAAGGCGATGGCCTCCAGGCTGCCGGGGATGGGTTCCCACTCGCGCGGGTTCTTGATGAACTGGTCGGAATCGAAGTTGATGACTCCGTCGCGGTCGAGGATGACGAGTTTCATGGCGTGCTCCGCAAGGGAAAAAGCGGGAACGGCGCGTCCCGCTTCCGACTATAGCCGGGAAAGGTCGGCCACCTGGTTCATCGCCGCGCGCAGGCTGGCGAGCAGACCGAGCCGGTTGGCGCGCAGGGCGGCGTCCTCGGCGTTGACCATGACCTCGTCGAAGAAGGCGTCCACCGGCGTCTTCAGCGCCGCCAGCGCGCGCAGCGAACCGGCGTGGTCGCCAGCGACGAAGGCGGCTCCGGCAACCGGCCCGACCTCGGCCAGCGCGGCATGCAGCGCGATCTCGGCCGGCTCGCGCAACAGGGCGGGATCGACCTGGGCGGCGACGCCGTCCTCGGCCTTCTTCAGGATGTTGCCGACCCGCTTGTTGGCGGCGGCCAGCGCGGCCGCTTCCGGCAACGCCGCGAAGGCGCGCACGGCGGCCAGCCGGCGCGGCACGTCGCCCAGGCGCGGCGGTCGCGCCGCCAGCACGGCATCGACTTCCTGGGCCGTGTAGCCCTGCTCGCGCAGGCTGCCGGCCAGACGATCCTGGATGAACTCGGCGAGCGCCTCGCGCGCCGGCTGGAAGCCCTCGATGCCAGCGAACGGCGCGGCGGCGATGGCGAGCAGATCGTCGAGCGGCAGGTCGGGATCGCGCTCGATCAGCATGCGGATGACGCCGAGCGCGTGCCGGCGCAGCGCGAACGGATCCTTGTCGCCGGTCGGCGTCTGGCCGATGCCGAACAGGCCGGCCAGCGTCTCCAGCTTGTCGGCGAGCGCGACCACGATGCCGACCTCGCCGCGCGGCAGCTCGTCGCCGGCGAAGCGCGGCCGGTAGTGGTCCTCGATGGCGTCGGCGAGCTCGTCGGACAGGCCGTCATGCAACGCGTAATAGCGACCCATGATGCCTTGCAGCTCGGGGAATTCGCCGACCATGTCGGTGAGCAGGTCGGCCTTGGCCAGCACCGCGGCCTGCTCGGCGCGCAGCGCCAGGGCATCGCCACCGAGCCGGGCGCCGATCGCGCGGGCGATGGCGGCGACCCGCTGCGCGCGCTCGCCCTGACTGCCGAGCTTGTTGTGGTAGACCACCCTGGCCAGGCCGGGCACCCGCGATTCCAGCGATTTCCTGCGATCCTGGTCGAAGAAGAACTTGGCGTCGGCCAGACGCGGACGCACCACCCGCTCGTTGCCGCCGATCACGGCGGCCGCGTCGTCCGGGCGGATGTTGGAGACGATCAGGAACCGGTTGGTGAGACGGCCATCGGCGTCGAGCAGCGGGAAATACTTCTGGTTGGCCTTCATGGTCAGGATCAGGCATTCCTGCGGAACCGCCAGGAATTCCTCCTCGAAGCGGCCAACCAGCACATTCGGACGTTCGACCAGCGCGGTGACCTCGTCGAGCAGGGCGTCGTCCTCGATCGGACGCAGACCGGCGGCGGTGGCGGCCTCGGCGATCTGGCGCGCGATCTCGGCGCGCCGCTCGGCGAACGAAGCGATCACGGCGCCATCGCGACGCAGGGTCCCGGCATAGGCATCGGCGTCGGCGATGACCACCGGGTCGGCCGCCGCCTCGAAACGATGGCCTCGGGTCTCGCGGCCGGCGGTCAGGCCAAGCGCCGACACCGGCACCACGTCGGCGCCGTGCAGCGCGACCAGACCGTGCGCCGGCCGGACGAAATGCACCGTGGTCCAACCGTCGGCGAGCTGGTAGCTCATCACCTTGGGAATCGGCAACCTGGCCAGGGCCTCGTCGAGCGCCTTGCCGAGACCGTCGACCAGGGCCACGCCGGGCAGCACGGCATCGTGGAACACCGCCTCGGCCTTGCCGTCCGGCGCCCGGCGCAGCGCCGGCGCGACCCCGGCGTCGAGACCGAGCGCGGCCAGCTTCTTGAGCAGCGCCGGGGTCGGCTGGCCATCGGCGGCGAACGCCACCGAAACCGGCATCAACTTGTTCGATACCGGCCGGTCGGCCGCCCGGCCGGCGACGTCGGCGACGTGGACGGCCAGCCGGCGCGGCGAGGCGTAGGCGGTGACGGCCGCGTCGGCGGCGGCCAGGCCCTGGGCCTTGAGCGAGTCCGCCAGCCCGGCGGCGAACGCCTCGCCCAGATTCTTCAGCGCCTTCGGCGGCAGTTCCTCGACGAACAACTCGACCAGCAGATTCTTATTCGACATACACAAACTCCGTCATTCCCGCGCAGGCGGGAATCCATGTTTTTTCCAACACCGTCCGGATTCCCGCGCGCGCGGAAATGACGGTCGGAATGATCGTCCCGCTCACGCCGCCTTCTTCTCGATCTGGGCAATGATTTCCTCGGCCCAGTCCTTCGGCGCCATCGGGAAGCCCAGGCGGGCGCGCGATTCCAGGTAGCTCTGGGCGACGCCACGCGCCAGGTTGCGGATACGGCCGATGTAGCCGGCGCGTTCGGTCACCGAGATGGCGCCGCGCGCGTCCAGCAGGTTGAAGGTGTGCGCGGCCTTGAGCACCTGTTCGTAGGCCGGCAGCGCCAGTTGGCTGGCCATCAGGTGCTTCGCCTGTTTTTCGTGGGCGTTGAAGGCGGCGAGCAGGAATTCCACATCGCTGTGCTCGAAGTTGTAGGTGGACTGTTCCACTTCGTTCTGATGGAACACGTCGCCATAGCGCAGGCCCGGCGCGTATTCCAGATCGAACACGTTCTCGACGCCTTGCAGATACATGGCCAGGCGCTCCAGGCCGTAGGTGATCTCGCCGGTGATCGGCTTGCATTCGATACCGCCGACCTGCTGGAAATAGGTGAACTGGGTCACTTCCATGCCGTTCAGCCAGACTTCCCAGCCCAGCCCCCAGGCCCCCAGGGTCGGGTTTTCCCAATCGTCCTCGACAAAGCGGATGTCGTTCTTCTTCAGATCGAAGCCCAGTGCCTCCAGCGAGCCCAGGTACAGATCCAGAATGTTCCCGGGCGCCGGTTTCAGCACCACCTGGAACTGGTAGTAATGCTGCAAGCGGTTGGGATTCTCGCCGTAGCGGCCGTCCTTGGGCCGACGGCTGGGCTGCACGTAAGCCGCCTTCCACGGCTCCGGCCCGAGCGAACGCAGGAAGGTGGCGGTGTGGCTGGTGCCGGCGCCGACCTCCAGATCGTAGGGCTGGAGCAGCGCGCAGCCTTGTTCCCCCCAGAAACGCTGGAGGGTGAGGATGATGTCCTGGAAAGCGGGCATGGCGTCGGGTTTCGATGAGCAAAGAAGCGCGATTTTACCTTTCACCGCGCTTTCTTTCCGCATGCAACCCGGCTTAAGTAGGTCTTAAGTCCTGAACTGGAGAATGCCGCATCGCCGGACGATTTCCGTTTCGGCCCAAGCAACCTTCAGGAGATCCTCATGACCAAATCCCTCATCGCCTCGTTCATCGCCGCTTCCGCCCTGGCGTTCGGCCTGGCGCACGCCACCGAGCCGGTCAAGCCGGCGCCGAAAACCACCGCCGCGCAACCCGCCGCGGCGCAACCCGTCAAGGCCGAGGAAGGCAAGCCGGCCGACGCCAAGGCCGTCAAGAAGACGGTGAAGGACAAGACCGCCGCCAAGCCGGCCGACGCCGCGCAAACGTCCGAAGCCGTGAAGAAATGATCGGTTGAGGATCCGAACGGAAAAGCGGGGGAGTGCCCCGCTTTCCTTTTCTTTCAGGGAAGCTCATTCTCTGCCCGGCATGAGCATCCGGCCGTAAGAGGATGAATCCACCATGAAAATCCTGCTTGCCGAAGACGATCCGATGCTCGGCGCGAGCATGGAACAAGGACTCGAACTGGCTGGCTTCGTGGTCGACCGGGTCCGCGACGGACACGCCGCCAGTCTCGCGCTCGACCATGGTCACCATGACCTTCTGCTGCTGGATCTCGGCATGCCGAGGCAGGATGGTCTCTCCCTGCTGAAAAACCTGCGCGCCAGCGGGCGGACCCTGCCGGTGCTCATCGTGACCGCGCGGGACGCGGTCGCTGACCGTGTCGCCGGCCTCAATCTGGGCGCCGACGACTATCTGTCGAAGCCCTTCGATCTGGATGAATTGATCGCCCGCGTCCACGCCCTGGGCCGCCGCGTCTCCGGGCGAGGACGTCCGGAGATGCGGTTGGGCGCGCTTGTGCTGGACCCGATCCGGCACGAGGTTTGCCTCGATGGCCAGCAACTCGGACTATCCCAACGCGAATTCGCCCTGCTGTCCATCCTGATCAGCCAACCCGGCAAGGTATTTTCGCGCGAACAGATCGAGGATGGCCTGTACGGATGGGGGGAGGAAATCGCCAGCAACGCGGTCGAGGTTCATCTGCACAACCTGCGCCGCAAGCTGGGCACGGGTTGGATACGGAACGTGCGCGGCGTCGGCTACAAACTGTCGGAGCCGGTCGCATGAATTCGCTCCGCCGCCAGTTGCTGGTCTGGCAGATCAGCGCGTTGCTGGTGACCGGTCTGCTCGCCGGCGTGATCACGTATCTGCTGGTCTGGGATGGTTTCAATCGGACCCGGGATTATGGGCTGGAACAGATTGCCTATTCCGTCGTCCGTCATGGCGTCGATTACGAAAACACGACTCGGGAGCACGAGGACCTGGGCCAGTTCGTCAGCCAGATCTGGTCCGCCACCGGCGAATCGCTGTATTCCTCATTGCCCGACATCGGCCCACCTCCCCAGCAACCGGGCTGGCACGTGGTCGAGTGGCATGACATGAGATGGCGGGTATTCACCCACGCGGAGGGTGGCTTGGTCATCCAGGTGGCGTCCAGTATCGCCAACCGCGCCAGATATTTCGCCCGCATCGTGCCCTGGTTGCTGATCCCGCTGGTGATTCTGGTGGTGTTGCTGGGCTTGCTGATCCACACGGCGGTCGGGCACGCCCTGAAGCCGCTTGAAAAACTCCGCGCCGAAATCGGCCTGCGCGGTGCCTTGCGCATGCACGCGCTCGACGTTCGGGGCATGCCCGAGGAAGTCGCGCCTTTGGTCGCGACTCTCAATGAACTGCTCGCCCGGCTGGACGATGCCATGATTGCCCAGCGACGGTTCATCGCCGATGCCGCGCACGAACTGCGCACGCCGCTCGCGGCGGTCAGATTGCAGGCCCAACTGGTCGATCGCAGTGAGGACGGGGCGGCCCGGAAAAGCGCGTTGAGCCAGCTTCTGGGCGGCATCGACCGGGCCAGCCATCTGGTCCAGCAGCTCTTGAGCATGGCCAGACTGGAGCCTTCCGCGCGCGACATGATATTCAGGCCGGTGCGGCTGGATCTGCTGGCGAAGCAGACCGTGATCGATTTCTCGGCCCAGGCGGAGGCCCGGAATGTCGATCTCGGCGCCGGATCTCTGTCGCCGGTCGAGGTCGGCGGCGACCCGGACAGCCTGCGCGTGATGCTGGACAACCTGATCGACAACGCCCTGCGTTACGTCCCGGCCGGCGGTCGGGTGGACGTGAATGTCCGCTCCCGGGAGGGCTTCGTCATTCTTGAAGTCGATGACAACGGTCCGGGTATTCCGGCTGACCAGCGCGAGCGCGTCTTCGAGCGTTTCCAGCGTCTCGACAGCGAAATACCCGGCAGCGGATTGGGCCTCGCCATCGTCCGACGCATCGCCACGCTGCATGGCGGCCACGTCGATCTCGATGACAGTCCGCAAGGTGGCCTGTCGGTCCGGGTTTCCCTACCCATCCGGACGCCACCGCGCCACGATGCCCGCTTCCGGTTGCCGCCGGCCTGAAGGAAGCCGTCGAGAAGTCGCCGCCCTGTCCTCGCTTTCAACGCGCGCGCTTCGGCCACGCTCGAACAAACAAAAAATAATTCCAATATTTTCAAACAGTTAAAAAACCGCAGCACCAACCGCAGGTCGGCACGGGACTTGCGCAAGATAACGAAAACCACCGGGAGTCCGCCATGACGCTAGCCCTAAGTCCCAGTCTCACCATCCGCATCCGCCGCGCGGCGGAGCCGGGCCGTCACGTCGTGCGCACCCGCACCCGGCACGTCTCGATCACCAGCCTGTCGTTCATGAAACTGGAAGTGCTGGTGCTCAAGTACCGCGCGAAATGACCACGGCGGCGCGCAGACCGCTTTCGCCATCCGCGCGATCGTCCAGCTCGATGCGCCAATCGTGCGCGTCGGCGAGTTGCCGGGCGATCGCCAGTCCCAACCCACTGCCACCGGCGTCGCGACTGCGCGAGGTTTCCAGCCGGGTGAACGGCCGGAACACCGCCTCGCGCTGATCCGGCGGTATGCCGGGGCCGCGATCCAGCACCTCGATCCGGATATCGCCACCGTCGCAATCCAGCCGCAGCGTCACCGGCTTGCCGTCACCGTAACGGCGGGCGTTTTCCAGCAAGTTGCCGACCACCCGACGCAACGCAGCCTCGCCGACACGCGCCACGCACGGCGGTCCCGGCGTCCACTCGACCGGCCCCAGGCGGGCGGCCTGCCCGGCCAGATCGTCGAGCAGCGCGGTCACATCGCATTCCGCCCGGTCCTCGGCGCCGAGCGCGCGGGCGAAGGTGAGCATGTCGCCGATCAGCCGGTTCATCTCGTCGAGATCGCGCTCCATGCGCGCGACCATGCCGGCGTCGACGCCGTCCAGCAACGACAGGGCCAGACGCAGCCGGGTGATCGGCGTGCGCAGATCGTGGGAAATGCCGGACAGGAGCACGGTGCGGTTTTCCAGCAGCGCGCGCACCTCGCCGGCCATGCGGTTGAAAGCGGCGGTCAGCTCGCTCAGCTCGCGCGCGCCGGTTTCCGGCAGACGCGCCGGCGCCCG
>DYFK01000016.1:45815-76801 GCA_020725265.1 Hydrogenophilus sp.
CTCCACCCAGGTCTGCGCGGACAGCATGATCTTGGCGGCGAGATCGTCGGCGGAACGCTCCGCCAGCGGCCGGATGACCATGATCCAGACCACCGAAAAGGCGATCGCCTCGAACAGCAGGAACGCCGCGAGCAGGATCGCGGCGCCCTGGCCGAACAGGGTGCGCGGCAGCGGCAGGCGCGGCTTCAAACCGATCGGCCCTTGGGCGCGAACAGGTAGCCCTGACCCCAGACCGTGCGGATGTAGGCCGGATTGGCGGGATCGTCCTCGATCTTCTTGCGCAGGCGGGTGACGCGCACGTCGATGGAACGATCGAACGGATCGCGCTCGTAACCCTTCAGCCAGTCCATGATCTGATCGCGCGACAGCGCCCGGTTGGGATGCTCGACGAACAGTTTGAGCAGCGTGAATTCGGCCTGGGTGAGCGGAATGTCGACGCCATCGCGTGCCAGCGCCTGGGCGGCCAGATTGAGCACGAACGGGCCGAACCGCGTCGACTCGGCTTCCGGCGCCGCCGTCGCCGCGCCGCGACGCAACACCGCGCGGATGCGCGCCAGCAGCTCGCGCGGATTGAACGGCTTGGCCAGGTAATCGTCGGCGCCGACTTCCAGGCCGACGATGCGGTCGATGTCCTCGCCACGCGCCGACAGCATGATCACCGGCATGTCGCGCGCCGCCTTGACGCGCCGGGTCAGGGCCAGACCGTCCTCACCCGGCATCATCAGATCCATCACGATCAGATCGGGCACGAAGCCGGCCAGTCGCTCGTCCATCTCGCGGCCATCGCGCGCGGTCGCCACCTCGATCCCCTGGCGCGCCAGGTAATCGGCCAGCAGATCGCGGATGCCGGCGTCGTCGTCGACCACCAGCACGCGGGTATTCGCGTCATCGTTCACCGTCATCTCTCCAGAAACGTCCCTACCGATAGCTTGGCGGCGGCGACCAGCGCGCGGCGGATCCGGAAACACTCTGTTACAAATCCGTCCGTCGCGGAAACCCGCCGGTTACCGCCCCCACCTAGCATGAGCACCATGAAAAGGAGCAACGCCATGAAACCCGCCGCCCTCGCCACCCTGCTGCTGACCCTGGTAACTGTACCCGCGATCGGTCACGCGGTTGAAGCCACCTGGTTCGGTCCGGCGGTCCAGGTCGCGCAACTCAGCGCCGAGGAACGCCGCGCCCTGCGCGAACGCTGGGAACGCTCGGCGCCCGAGGAACGCGACGTGATGCGCCGGCAATTCCAGGACCGGCTGCAAACGCCGACCGTGGACCCGCGCCGGATGCCGGAAACGATGCGCATGCCCGGCTTCGCCCCGCGCGACGGCAGCCGCTTCGGCACCGGTTACGAACGCCGCCGGGACAGCGACCCGCGTGACGATGAATACACCGACCCGCGCTCCGGCCGGGACGATTCCGACTACCGCCGCCGCGACGACCGGCGACGCTGAGCCACCATTCAACCGTCTCATGAAGGAGAACGAAATGCGCGCCACCAGCAAACTTGCCCTCACCACCCTCGCGCTCGGCCTGCTTGCCGGTCTGCCCGTGACCGCCGCCGATTTCCAGGACACCGCCTGGGTGATTTCCAGCCGTCCGGTGTACGAGAACATCAACCAGCCCCGGCGCGAATGCTGGACCGAACAGGTCGGCTACGACAGCGGCTACCGTTACGAATCCGCGCCGCGCGACAGCAACGTCGGCGGCGCCATCATCGGCGGTCTGGTCGGCGGCCTGCTCGGCAACACCGTCGGCAAGGGCAGCGGCAAGAAAGCCGCCACCGTGGTCGGCGCCACCACCGGCGCCATCGTCGGCAGCAACATGGGCGATCGCGACCGCTACGTCTACCGCGACGAACCGCAACCGCGCTACGAGGAACGCTGCCGCACGGTCGACAACATCCGCCGCGAACTGACCGGCTATGAAGTCACCTACCGCTACCAGAACCGCGACTACACCGCGTTCCTGCCCCACGACCCCGGCCGCACCGTGCGCGTCAACGTCAGCGTCAGCCTGGCCGAACGCTACTGAACCGCTGCCGCCCGGGACCTCTCCCGAACTTTCCTTTCCCCGCCGGTTTCGACCGGCGTCATTTTTTGGAGGACGCGGAGACCGTGCCTCCTACCCGGCCAGCACCCTGCCCAATCCTTCCGACCAGTCCGTGACGAACATCTCGATCGATTCGGCGAACTCCGGGTCGGGGTGGGTCTTGTCGATGGTGCAGTGGATGATCAGCGCCTGGTTCGCCGGGTCGGCCGTGATCGTCCAGGCCAGGGCATGCGGGCAATCGAGCAAGGCGTAGCGCACGCCGTTGCGCAACTCGTCGCGGCGCAGGTTGAAGACGCCCCAGAGGCAGTGGATGTCGCCCGTCCCGTCGCTTTCCGGCGTGGCCGCGTGGATGGACGCGCACAGCGCGGGCAGGTCGCGGATGGTCAGGAGCGCCTTGAGCGCGGCGATGTCGGGACTGGGGTGAGGTAGCCGGTGGAGGAATTCCATGTGGGTTGGCCTATGCGGGTCGGGGGTTGATCCGGGATCGGGAACACGCCCGGATTATTTCGATTTCCCGGCGCCGTTTCCAGGTTCACCCCAGCAGTGCCAGCAATTCCGCGAGCAGGACATCGCGCAGGGCGTGGACTTCGCCGATGCGGGCGATGGCGCGTTCGGCCTGGCCATGGCGTTTGAGATCGAGCAGTTGATCGACCCGTTCGTGGATCTCCAGGTGCAACCGTTCGACCGCATCGAACACGGCTGAACCGCCGTGGCGCATCCGCCCCTCGTCATCCAGCCAGGCGCCGAAACGGCATTGGCGCGGGTCGAGCGGGGGTGGATTTTCACGTTCCCCACGCAGGTGCGCGTCGATGGTGGCGATCCAGGCCCGGTGTTCGACCGCCGCGAACAGGACCGGCAGATCGTCGCGGTTGTAGCGCGGCAGGTCCAGCCAGGCGTGGGGCAGGCGCCAGGTCGCCAGCCAGCCGGGCAGCGCGTCGGCCGGCATCGGCGGGGCGATGGCGTACCCCTGGCCGAGTTCGCAACCCAGACGCAGCAACATTTCGCCATGGGCCAGGGTTTCCACGCCTTCGGCGATGACCCTCCGGCGGAAGGCGCCGGCCAGGCCGAGCACGCCTTCCAGGATGGCGAGGTCGTCGGGATCGTCGAGCATGCCGCGCACGAAACTCTGGTCGATCTTCAACTGTCCGGCCGGCAGTCGCCGAAGGTAGGTGAGCGAGGAATAGCCGGTGCCGAAATCGTCGAGCGCGAAATCGACGCCAAGCTCGCGGCAGTCGCGCATGACCCGGGTGACGTGAGCGAAGTCGCGCAGGGCGCTGGTTTCCAGGATTTCCAGTTCCAGATCGCCGGGGCCGACGGCCGGATGCCGGGCCAGGGCGGCACGCAGGCGGTCGACGAAGTCGGGCCGGTGGATTTGCATGGCATCGACGTTGATGCTGAGCGGGCGCGCCATGCCACCGGCTTTCCAGGCTTCGATCCGCGCGAGCGCGCTTTCCAGCACCCAGTCGCCCAGTTCGATCGACAGGGGATGATTGGCGATCAGGGGCAGGAACAAGGCTGGTTCCAGCAGGCCGCGGCGTGGGTGGCGCCAGCGGATCAGCGCCTCGAAGCCGACCACCGCGCCAGTGCGCAGGTTGACCTTGGGCTGGTAGTGGAGCTCGAACTCCTCCCCGGTCAGGGCCTGACGCAGGCGTTCCAGGTTTTCATGCTCGGCGCGCGCGTCGCGATCCCGTTCGGCGTCGAACAGGTGGTAACGATTCCGTCCGGCCAGCTTGGCCTGGTACATGGCCTGATCGGCCTGATTCAGCAGATGGTCGGCGTCGACATCCTCGATCTGGGGGTAATGGGTCACGCCCAGGCTGGCCGAGATCCGGAGCTCCCGGCCGTCGATGGATACCGGATCGGCGGCGGCGGCGAGCAGGCGGCCGATCACCGCCAGGCCGGCGCCGGAACCGGCCAGATCGGGCAGCAGCGCGACGAATTCGTCTCCGCCCAGCCGGGCGATGGTGTCGCCATCGCGCAGCGCGTGGGTCATGCGCTCGGCGAGCTGGATCAGCAACTGGTCGCCAATGTCGTGACCATGCGCGTCGTTGACCGCCTTGAACTCGTCGAGATCGATGTAGACCACCGCCAGCCGTTCGCCGCGCCGCTGCGCGTGCGCCATGGCCTGGCGCAGCCGGTCGGCGAGCAGCGCGCGGTTGGGCAGGCCGGTGAGCACGTCGTAGTGGGCGATGTGTTCGAGCTGGCTTTCGTGTTCCTTGAGCTGGGTGATGTCGGTATGGATGCCGACCATGCGCGTGGCCTGGCCTTGCGCGTCCCATTGCGCGATCTTGCCGATCGAGCGGATCCACTTCCAGCCGCCGCCGCCGGCGCGCCGACGGTAATCGGCCTTGCAGGGGCCGCCGTCGCGCACGCACAGATCGAAGGCGGCCATCACCGACGCGCGCTCGTCGGGATGGACGTTGGCGATCCAGTTGTCGACGTCGGTATCGAAGGTTGCCGGATCAAAGCCGATCATGCGCGGATACTCCGGACTGACAATGACCCTGCCACTCGCCAGTTCCACCTCGAACCAGGCCTGATCGGCGGCGGCGAGCGCCAGGCGCAGGCGTTCCTCGCTGACGCGCAACTCGGATTCGGCGTGCTGACGCTCGCCGATTTCCCGCATCAATTTCAGGGTATTGGCGGTCAGGGTGCCGTAGATCGACAGGACCAGGTCGATCAGGGCGCGACTGGCGCCGCTCATGCGCGCGTCCGCGCGTTCCCGGGCCGCCGCCGGCGTCAGGCCTTCGCGCAGCGCCTGGACCCTGTAGGCCATGTGGCGATCGGACTCCAGGATGTGAGAAGCCAGCCAGCGCGCGAGAAAGGCGAGCATCGCCTCCGCCACCTCTGGCGCCGGCCGGCCGCCAGCCTGGCCGGCGCGCAATTCACGCAGGGTTTCGACGAAACGGGCATGCGCCTCGCGATGACCGGCTTCGTCCGGTTCGCCCGGCAGGTAGGCGCGCCAGATGGCTTCCTCGGTCTCGAAGTGATAGACGGTGTAGTCGGTCAGCGCCTCGAAAATGTCGTCCAGCCCGGCCGGCTCGGAGCCGTAGGCGACCTCGCCGGCAAGTTGATTGAGCAGCGCCACCAAGCGACGGTGTTGGGCGTCCACCTCGTCCAGACCGGTATCGAAATGCGCATCCCACGGAAAGATGTCGATGGTGTTCATGAGCGGGACCGACACCACCGGAGTGACATGTCACGTCCTTCGTACTAAGGAAATGCCCTAGATTCTATCTCCTCGACACGGGATGCCGCACTCCGTTTCTCGCCCCGGCCGCGTCAATCCTGGCGCAGCTCGCCGCGCCAGAGCAGGCGCAGGCCGACAAAACGGTTGCGCGCGAGGTCATCGCGCTCCTCGCCGATTTCCGCCGACCAGGTCAGGTCCGCGCGCGGGGACCAGGCGAGCAGGACGGCGGCGCGGCGGGCCGTGCCGGGGTCGGGCAGCAGGCCGGCCTCGCGCGCGACCAGACCGGCACCAGCCCCGCTCAACCGGTGGCGACCGCGCACGCCCTCCAGGCGGGCGGCCAGGGTCCAGTCCGGCCGGAAGCCCCAGGCCGCTTCCAGCCAGCCGCCGCCGGTGCGACCGTCATAGCGGGTGTCGCCGGATTGCGAATACAGATCGCCACGCTCCCGCCGCGACAGACCGGCCAGACTCAGATCGAGCGCGTATTCGTGCAGATGCCAGCGCGCGCTGGCGCCAGCCAGATCGACATCGCCCTCGAAGCAGACCACCTGGGCCAGCCCACCCGCGCACGAGGGCACGCCATGACCGTGGCCAGCATCGCCCCGCTGGATTTCGGCGCCACGTCCATCCGCGCGGGCATGGGCGATGAAACCGTCGACGCGGACATGGCCGAGTTGGGCGCCCACGCGCAAGTGCGGAAACACGCCGCGACCATCGCCATCGGGAAAGGCGCGACCACGCCAGAGTCCGAAATCAGCATCCCAGACCCCTTCTGGCCCACCCCGCCAGCCCAGGCTGGCGCCCTCCTCGATCCAGTCGCCGTCGAAGGTCGCGCGCCGGGCCAGTGGCATCAGGCCGAAACGATCGAAATGGCCGGCGCCGTCCAGCACCGGGCCGAGCGGCACCCGCCGCCGGCCAGCGCCGAGCGTCCAGTCACCCGCCGGCGTGGCGCGATAGCCATGGAGCCAGAAGGCTTCGAAGTGACTGTCGCCATCACCGTGCCAGCCGATCGCGGCGGTGGCGCCCAGGGCCTCGGACAAGCGCCAGCCGACATCCAGGGTGGCATGTTCCAGGCGCGCGCCGTCGCGGTCGATGTCGGGCTGGCCGGTGAGCAGCACCCCGCGCGGCGGCATCGGCAACGGCGCGTCGGCGGCGTACCAGGCGCCGGCCACGGCCGCGCCCAGGCGCAACCCCGGCGCGTCCGGGATCGCATCCAGCCAGGGGCCGTGGGCGCCAGCCGGCGCGGCCGCCAGCAGACCGACGGCCAGCCAGGCCGACGTGGACAGGCGCTCAGGGCGCCGCGAACGGGTTCGAGAAACAGGCATCCTGGATGAACTCATGGTCGGTCAGGGTTTTCAGGAAGGCGACCAGATCGGCGCGCTCGCCGGCATCGAGCTGGATCAGGCTGATCAGGTCGCTCTTGTAGGGATTGAGACGGCCGTCGCCGGCATGGGGCCCGCTGGCGATGACGCGACCGCCGGCGGCGTAGAAGTCGAGCACTTCTTCCAGCGTGGCGATGCTGCCGTCATGCATGTATGGCGCGGTCAGCTCGACGTTGCGCAAACTGGGCGCGCGGAACTTGCCCATGTCGTCGGCGCGGCCGGTGAGTTCGATCACGCCCCGGTTGGGTTCCGGAAAGCCGCCGTTGCCGTCGATGTTGTACAGGCCGGTGTTGTGGAACGGGGTCTCCACCACGCGGCTGCCGGCATGCACGATCTGGTCGTTGAAGTTGAAGCTGCCGTGGCAATGGAAGCATTCCGCCTTCTCGCCGAAGAACAGTTGCCGGCCGCGTTCCTCGCTGGCGCTCAGGACGATCTGTCCGCGCAGATAGCGGTCGTACCTGCTGTTGCCGGACAGCAGCGTGCGCTGGAAGCTGGCGATGGCCTTGACCACGTTGCCCCAGCTCACCGGCGTGCTCTCGCCGGGAAACGCCTCGGCGAAACGACGGGCGTAATCCGGGTCGCCGGCGAAGCGGGCCAACACTTCCGCCTTGTTGTGGTCGTTGATGCCCATTTCCACCGGGTTCTCGCCGAACAGCGGGGTTTCCATCTGCCGCTCCAGCGTGACCAGGGACGGGTTCGCCCAAGTCAGCGTGGCGTTGTAGGCGACATTGGCGAGTCCCTGCGAATTGCGCGGATGCGCCTCGCCGGTGGAACCGATGGCGACCGCGCGGCCATCGGTGAAAGCCTTGTCCTGATGATGGCAATCGGCGCAGGACTGGCTCGCGTTGCCGGACAGCCGGCGTTCGTAAAACAGGAAGCGGCCAAGTTCGACGCGCGTCGCCGACATGGCGTTGTCTTCCGGCACGCGGGGCGCCGGGAAGCCGGTCGGCAGCAGCCATTGCCAGGCACTGCCGCCGCCCTGGCCGCCACCGGCGTTGCCGTCAGCGCCCTCGTCAACCCGGGTACCGCCGCCACCGCAACCGACCAGGCCCAGCGCCAGGGTCAGCGCCAAAGTCAACGCGTTGGCGCCGGCGCGGCGGCCCATGCTCATTTGGCGACGGCCCGGAACACCTGCTGATTGGCGCCCTGGTTGACGGTCTGGCCGCTGTCGATATCGAGACCGATCACCCCGAACATGGCCGGGCATTCCGGATCGGTCTTGCCGGACATGCAGCCGAGCGCGCCACCCAGATTGGCCGACAGGTTGGATTGCAGGAACAGTTGCTGCACGTCCAGCGCGATCTTCTGGGTATCCGGGTTGAAGCTGGTGAACTTCAGTTCGATCCGGTTCGGCGCCGAACAGTTGACCACCTCGCCGCTGGCCGGATTGCCGGTGCAGCCGGTCGACCCGAGATGGAAGTTGAAGGTGCTGGAATTCACGTCCGGCGTCGGCGGATTGGCATTCGGATTGCCCGGCGTGGTCACGCCGCCCGAGGGATTGACGTCCACTTTCATGAACTTGCGTCCGGCCTGCCAGGACCAGGCCATGGCCTGGATGTCGAACGGCTTCGGCGCGGTCGCGTAATCGCTGTGATTCAACCCGGGCGGTACGCCCACGGTCATCGCCATGCCCACGTAATCGCCCGCCGGCACGCTGCCGGTCACCGCGTTGTTGGTCGCCGGCGTGCCACCGGCGCAGGCGCCGGCCGCGTTTTCCAGATCGATCAGGGTGACGCCACCGGCATGCTGCCAGTCATTGGCGGCCAGGGTCACCGGCACCTCGGCGCCGTTCTTGTCGATCAGACGGACGTTGGACACATAGAAACGCATGTCGCGGATCTGGGTCTGGACCGCGCCGCTGCCCAGCGCGGCGACCGGCGCGTCGCAGGTCACGGGCGCATTGCCGGCCCGCGCCTCGAACAGGATGCCGACATCACGTGGACCAGCCGGCTTGTCGTCGCCATCGCCACCACCGCACCCGACAAGCAGACCACCGGCCAGGGCGAGGTTGATCAGCACGGCCGTGGGACGAAGGCGCGCGGGAATGTCGAAAATCTTGTGTGTCATGGGAATCTCCTCCAGTGGATGTCGGGCCGCCGGCGTGACCGCGAACGGTCCGCGCCGACGCGGGCTTCATGGCGCCGCGCATGGTAGGAGGAGGAGAAACGCGCCGGAATGCGACATATCGCCGCACGCCGGCTGGAAACCAGCGACCGCGGCTCAGCGCGGGATCGGGTTGCCGTTCACGTCGATGTCGTCACCGGTGTATTCCGGGATGGTCTCGTGACATTTCCAGACGACGCGTTCGCCACGCCGCGCGTGGCGTTCGGTCTCGGCCTGACCGGCCCGTTCACAGGCCGTGGCGGTATCGAAAAAGCGGGTGGCGAGCATTTTCTGGTTGCCGGTGGGGTTGCCGTCACCATTGACCAGCACCAGCCAGATCAGCAGCACGAAGGAGTTCATGGGATGAAAAAAAGAAACGAAGGGGATTGCCGATTGTTGCCCTGCATCATGCCCGCGCCGGATGCTGACGGGCAACCCTCGCGCCACCCATCAGAAATTTACAAATTGTCATGTCAAGAAATAACAATCCGGATTTGTTGTTAACAATTAACGGCGGCCACGGATCGGCAGCCACATGAATCCCGGTCGACAGGCATCGATCATCCGCCGACATGATCCATGCCATTCCCCCCGAGCGAAACACTCGAAAGGACACAATCCCAGACGAATCAACAACCTGCATCCACACATGCGCGGAAATGACGGTCTTTCGAAGCATCGCGCATCGATGCGATACAAAATTTAACAATCTGGCACGGTCATTGCTCATTCCCTCGCACCCCCCCAAGGGGCCATGCAACCGATTCGATCGACAACCCGTTACGAGGAGTGAAAGATGTCCGAAGCCACCGTCCTGTCCGCCCAGACCGTCATCGAACCGATCGATGCCGAAGGACTCGCCAACCTTGCCGCCAAGGGCAAGGCCAATCCGACCAGCGTGGTCACGCTGAAGGCGAAAACCGTCTGCGAGAGCAAGTTCCGCAACCTGACCTACGTGCGCAATCTGGAAGCCCACGTCATCGATGAGCCGCCGCACCTGCTCGGCGACGACACCGCGCCGAACCCGTCCGAAGCGGTGCTGGCCACGCTCGGTTCCTGCCTGTCGGTGGGCCTGCACGCCAACGCCGTCGCGCTCGGCATCAAGCTGACCAAGCTCGAACTGGAACTGGAAGGCGACATCAACGTCACCGCCGTCTGGGGCGTGGGCGACCTGGACCCGGCCAAGAAGCTCGGTTTCACCGACGTGCGCGTCAAGGTCCATCTGGAAGGCGACGCCACCGAGGAAGAACTGAAGAACCTGGTGGCCCATTCCAACGCCTGGTCGCCGGTGGCCAACACCCTGCGCAACCCGGTCAACGTCACCGTCGATCTGGCCTGACCGGCCTCCGGCCACCATGTCGGTGGCCGGAATCCATGCAAGCAATCATCCAGGAGAACGGAAATGAGCACCGAAGCCCGGGAGAGCACCTCCCAAATCATGAAATTCCCGGACACCGGGGCGCTGGAAGTGCTGCCCGGGCTGGCCCGACTGATCGCCGACGAACTGGCGCCCAAGGTCGTCGACATCGACGTGCATGCGCGATATCCCAGGGAGTTCATGCACAAGCTGGGCGCGTTGGGTGGCTTCGCCAGCATGACGCCAGCCGAATTCGGCGGCAGCGGACGCGGCCTGAAACACGCCATCCAGGTCATCGAGGAAGTCTCCAAGGAGTGTGTATCCACCGGCTTCCTGGTCTGGGCGCAGTACGCCTTGCAGTGGTATCTGGTGAGCAGCGGCAACGAGGCGCTGAAGGCCAAAATTCTTCCCCAGGTGGCGACCGGCGCCAAACTGGGCGGTACCGGCCAGTCCAATTCCATGAAATCCTGCTGCGGCATCGAAGAAGCCCGCCTGAAGGCCATCCGGGTGGAAGGCGGCTGGATCATCAACGGCACCCTGCCCTGGGTATCCAACATCGGTGTCGACCATTACTTCCACATGGGTGCCCGGGTGGAAGGCGAGGGTGAACAACCCGGCGGCCTGCTCATCGGCCTGGTCCACGGCGATCACCCCGGACTGACCCTGGTGCCCAGCCCCCATTTCACCGGCATGGACGGCACCAACACCTTCGCCTGCCAGTTCCGCGAAGCCTTCCTGCCGGACGATCAGGTGGTATGTCCGCCCGGGGCCGAGTTCGAGGCCTTCCGGGATCGCACCAAGTCCGCGTTCATCCTGTTGCAGATGGGCATGGGTCTGGGTCTGATCGACGCCTGCGTGGCGATGATGAAGCGTTCCAACAAGACCCACGGCCACGTCAACCGCTTCCTGGACGATCAGGCCGAGGACATCGAGGCCGTGCTGCTGGAAGCCCGGGCCGCCACCTACGCGCTGGCGGAACGCATCGATCGGGACGGCAGCGCGCCCTACGTGAAGGAAACCCTGGAACTGCGCCTGGCCGGGGGCGAGGCCAGCCTGAAGGCCGCCAACGCCGCCATGCTGCATCTGGGCGCCAAGGGCTACCTGCTCAACAACGCCGCCCAGCGCCGCCTGCGCGAGGCCTACTTCATCGCCATCGTCACGCCGGCGACCAAGCACCTGCGCAAGGAACTGGCGGAGTTGCAAACGGCCCCGGTCTGTTGCGCCGCGTAAGGAGATACCGTGATCACCTTCACCGTGAACCTGGACGCCGACAGCGCGGCGGCCAGATTGACCGAAGCCGTCGGCGCCGTGCCCATGGGTCTGGTCGCCCACGTCAACGGTCAGGCCAATGCCGCCAGGAAGGGCATCAGCGTGCCGGCCGACCAGATCCTGGAAGTATTCCGGCCGGATTTCGCCATCCGCGTCTGGAACGCCCACAAACCGGCCGGCATCGACATCCCGCTGCGCATCCACCTGTATGACGCCGGTGGCCGGACGGTGGTGGCGTTCCGCACCGCCGCCGAGGTGTTCGCCGGCTACGCCAACCCGACGCTGGACGCCATCGCCGCCGATCTCGACCCGATCTTCGCGCGCATCCTCGCCAGTCTCGACCCATACAAGGAACCATCGACATGAACATGCTCGCCGAACCCGCCGTCGCCACCCGCAAATGGATCTGCCTGGTGTGCGACTACATCTACGACGAAGCCCTGGGTATTCCCGAGGAAGGCATCGCGCCGGGGACGCCATTCGAGGACATCCCCGATACCTGGGCCTGTCCGGAGTGCGGCGTCACCAAGGCGGATTTCGAACCGCACCTGGCTTGACCCGGGCCGCCGGCGGCGCGATACCACCACGCCGCCGGGCGTTTACCGCCCCCCCGTTTACCGCCCCCCTTTTCGCGGCCTGCCGTCAGGCCGTAAGCTGGTCGCGTTCAAGTCACGCCCTGGAGGCGAACATGGCGCAAACCAACGATCGACTCGACCGAGTCGTGCTCGAAGCCCGGCGCAACGCCGAAAAACGCGAAGCCGGTTATCGGGCTCAGGCACTCAAGCTGTTCCCGTGGGTGTGTGGCCGCTGCGCGCGCGAATTCACCCATGCCAACCTGCAATTGCTGGAAGTCCACCACAAGAACGGCAACCACGACGACAACCCGCCGGATGGCAGCAACTGGGAACTGCTGTGCACCTACTGCCACGAGCACGAGCACTCCAAGCTCAAGGACATGGCCGGCCGGGTCGATACCGCCGGGGCTCCGGCGGCCGCCACCTTCAACCCGTTCGCGGACCTGAAGGCGCGTCTGGCCGAGAAGAAATAGCGGGAACGGCCGCTCGCTAGCGCGTCAACGCCAGCACCAGCGCGGCCAGCGCCAGCAGGCCGACAACGATCAGCATCCGGGTCAGCCAGACCACGCGCGCGCGCAGCGCCTCGACGCCGGCGGTCAGTTGCGCGTTCTGGCTCGCCAACTGGTTGATCAGATCGGTCGAAGCCAGCAACTGCCCGCGCAGATGGGCGCGATCCGCCTCCAGCCGGTCGACGCGCGCGACCAGCGCGTCCAGCGGCGCGGCGCCATCGACCGGCGCGGCGCCCGGCGCCGGCGCGGATGTCGGCGCGCGCTTCTCGCCAGCCACGCCATCCCAGAGCTTCCTCGCGCCCTCGGCGATTTTCGGCGCGTTGCGCGCCAGTTCCACCCAGGGCACCACCTTGAGCACGGTCAGCCAACCGATCGCCATCTCGCTTCTCCCGCCATTCCACTGGTCCCGTCACGCCTTCCCGCCACCCGCTTGCGCCCAGGCGCGCGCGGATCAGTCGCGGGCATAGACGACGAAATCATAAGCCAGCCCCGCCGCGCTGGTCTGGCGCTGGCGCCCGGTCTCGCGCCAGCCGGAATCGAGCGCCGGGAAATGGGCATCACCGGCGAACTCGGCCTGGATTTCGGTCAGATACAACCGGTCGGCGCGGGTCAGCACCTGGCCGTACAGCTCGGCGCCACCGACGAAGAAAATTTCCGGATCGCCGGCCGCGCGCCCGAGTTCGATGGCGGCATCCAAGGAATCGGCGGTGACGCAGCCATCGGCCCGGTAATCGGGATTGCGCGTGACGATGACGGTGACCCGCCCCGGCAACGGCCGGCCGATCGATTCGTAGGTCTTGCGGCCCATGACGATGTGATGGCCCATGGTCAGCGTCTTGAAATGCCGGAGATCCTCCGGCAGATGCCAGGGCAGGCGGTTCTCGATGCCGATGACGCGGTTTTTCGCCATCGCCGCGATGACGGAGAGCAAGGGTGCGGACATGCGGTTTCCCCCGGATCGGGTCGTGCTGTTGTACCGGCCATCAGACTGCCGGACTTTGACGAATCGCGCCAGCGCGGACAGACTTTCGGCCGCCCGCGATTTCCGGAGACCAAGATGATCCGCGCCCACCTGCTACCGCCGCTGCTGCTGGCCTTCCTGACCGGCTGCGCCACGCTCGGCGAAAACGAATGCCGCACCGGCGACTGGTACGGCATCGGTCGCGACGATGGCCGCAACGGCAAACGGCTCAGCCTGATCGAGGATCACCGCAAGGCCTGCTCGGAATACGGCATCGTCATCAATGACCGCGCCTACCGCGACGGCCGCGCCGAAGGACTGCGCGATTACTGCCGACTCGACAACGCCTTCCGCGCCGGCCTCAACGGCGAGTCCTACCAAGGCGTCTGCCCCACCCCGATCGACAGCGAATTCCGCCGCGCCCACGCCGCCGCCTACGAGGTGCACAAGGTCCGCAAGGAAATCGAAAACCTGGATGGCCAGATCACGCGCAACGAATCGAAACTGCGCGACAAGGACACCAGCGACAAGGAGCGCGCGCGCCTGCGCGACGAAATCCGCGACCTCGACCGCCGCCGCGCGCGACTGCGCGACGAACTGTTCCAGGTCGAACGCCAGCTCGACCGCCAGCGTGACGACGCCCGCCGGTTCGAACGGCGCGGCTATTGAACCCACCACCGCCCAACCCGCCCTCATCGTGGATACCTACGCCCTGCTCCGCCCGCTGCTGTTCCGGTTCGACCCGGAAACCGCGCACAACCTGACCTTGTCCGGCCTGCGCCGGATGCATCGCCTGGGTCTGCTTGGCAGCCTGTTGCCGGCGCCGCCGGCGGCCAGCCCGCGCCGGGTCATGGGCCTCGACTTTCCCAACCCGGTCGGCCTGGCCGCCGGCCTGGACAAGAACGGCGAAGCCATCGACGCGCTGGCCGCGCTCGGCTTCGGTTTCATCGAAGTCGGCGCGGTCACGCCCCGGCCCCAGCCCGGCAACCCGAAACCGCGCCTGTTCCGCCTGCCCGCCGCCGAAGCCATCATCAACCGCATGGGCTTCAACAATCTGGGTGTCGACCATCTGCTCGCCAACCTGGAAAAAACCCGCTGGCGCGGCATCCTCGGCGCCAATCTCGGCAAGAACGCCGACACGCCGCTGGAAAAGGCCGCCGACGACTACCTTCACTGCCTGAACAAGCTGTACGGCAAGGTCGCCTTCGTCACCATCAACATCTCGTCGCCCAACACCAAAAACCTGCGCGCGCTCCAGGGCGGCGACGAACTCGGCGCCCTGCTCGGCGCGATCAAGGCCGAACAGACCCGCCTGGCCGACCGCCACGGCGTCTACATGCCGGTGGCCGTGAAGATCGCCCCCGATCTCGACGCCGACCAGATCGCCGACATGGCCGCGCGCTTCCGCCAGCACCGGGTCGACGCCGTCATCGCCACCAACACCACGCTGGCGCGCGCCGGCGTCGAACACCTCGCCCACGGCAACGAAACCGGCGGACTGTCCGGCCGGCCAGTGCGCGAGTCCTCCACCCGTGTGCTCGCCGCTTTCCACGCCGCTCTGGCCGGCGAAATCCCTCTCATCGGCGCCGGCGGCATCCTCGCCGGCGCCGATGCCCGCGCCAAGATCGACGCCGGCGCCCAGCTCGTGCAGATCTATACCGGCCTCATCTATCGCGGCCCCGCCCTGGTCGGCGAATGCGCGCGGGCGCTGGCCTGAAGCGCGGCGACACCGCGCCCCGGGCATCCAGGCCGATGCCAACCTGATCTTTCGACGAACCCCGGACTATCCCGTGCCCGCCCCCACGCCACGGCGTTGACTGGACGGCGACCTCGCCGGCACGCGCCGACTTCCCCCCGGCATGGCGCACAATCCGGGCTTCCATGAGTGCGAGGAGACGTCCATGCGCATTGGCATTCCACGGGAAATCAAGGCGCACGAATTCCGGGTGGCGGCGATACCGACCGGAGTGGCCGAGCTGGTCGCGGCCGGGCATCGGGTGGTGGTGGAGACCGGCGCGGGCGCGGCGATCGGCTATCCGGACGAGGCCTACGCGGCGGCGGGGGCGGAGCTGTCCGACGCGGCCGGGGTGTTCGCCGCCGAGCTGGTGTTCAAGGTCAAGGAACCGCTGCCGGAGGAGGTGGCCCGACTGCGCGCCGGGCAGTGGTTGTTCTGCTATCTGCACCTGGCCGCCGCGCCCGAGCTGGCGGCGGCGTTGATGGCGACCGGCGCGCGCGCATTGGCATTCGAGACGGTGCTGGATGCCGCCGGCCATACCCCGCTGCTGGCGCCGATGTCGCAGATCGCCGGGCGGATGGCGATCCAGGCCGGCATGCGCGCGCTGGAAATGCGCGAGGGCGGGCGCGGCGTGCTGCTGTCCGGAGTACCGGGCGTGGCGCCGGGCCGGGTGGCGATCCTGGGCGGCGGCGTGGTCGGCGGCAACGCCGCCCGGATCGCGCTTGGCATCGGCGCCGACGTGACCCTGCTCGACCGCGACCCGGATCGTCTGCGCGCGTTCGACGAACTGTATCAAGGTCGGCTGAAGACGCGTTTCCCAAGTGGCGCCAATCTGGAAGCGTGCGTGACCCGGGCCGATCTGGTGGTGGGCGCCGCCTATGTGCATGGCCGGCGCGCGCCACGTCTGCTGTCGCGCGCGCTGGTGGCGGCGATGCCGCGCGGCGCCGCGCTGGTCGACGTCGCCATCGACCAGGGTGGCATCGCCGAGACCTCGCGTCCGACCACGCATGCCGAGCCGTTCTATCTGGCGGAGGGCGTGGTCCATTACTGCGTCGCCAACATGCCCGGCGCGGTGGCGCGCACGGCGACGCTGGCGCTGGCGGAGATCACCCTGCCCTATCTGCTGCGCCTGGCCGCCGATCCGGCCGCCGCGCTGGCCGCCGACGCGGGCCTGGCGGCTGGCCTCAACGTGCTCGCCGGTCATGTCGTGCATGCCGGCCTGGCCGCCGATCTGGGCGTGCCGGCGGCTGACTGGCGCGGGCTTCCGGTGTAGGATTCGTTTCCGACTATTTTTGTCGGGTATTTTTCGGAACCGAGAGGAGACACCGTGAGTGAAGCAATGAACGAGCCCGTCATCGCCGGCAAGGCACCCATCGAACTGGAACTGGAACCTGGCGAATACTGGTGGTGCGCGTGCGGGCGCTCGAAGAACCAACCTTTCTGCGACGGCTCCCATGCCGGCACCGATTTCCAGCCGGTATCGTTCAAGGTCGAGGCGCGCGGCACGGTCTGGCTGTGCGCGTGCAAGCACACCGCCAACCCGCCGTTCTGCGACGGCACCCACGATCTGCTCGACTGAAACGTCCGCGCCGGCGTCCGGGCCGGCGCGGACGGATTCCGGGTTGTGAGGGGGACGACGGCGGCGCGATAATCCGCGCTTCGCGCGAAAAGCCTCATGGAAACCTACTTCTTCATCCTCATCGGCACGGTGTTCGTGAACAACATCGTGATGTCCAAGATTCTGGGCCTGTGCCCGTTCATGGGCGTGTCGCGCAAGCTGGAAACCTCGATCGCCATGGGCGCGGCGACCACCTTCGTGCTGACCCTGGCGTCCGGCATCAGCTACCTGATCGACACCTATCTGCTCGGCGAAGCGCTCGCCTACCTGCGCACGCTGTCGTTCATCGTGGTCATCGCCGGCATCGTCGGTTTCACCGAGATGTTCATCAAGAAGAACTCGCCGGTACTGTTCCGCGTGCTCGGCATCTATCTGCCGCTGATCACCACCAACTGCGCGGTGCTCGGCATCCCGCTGCTCAACGTCGCCGAACGCCACGATTTCGTCGAATCCCTGTTTTTCGGCCTGGGCGGCGCGCTCGGCTTCACCCTGGTGCTGGTGCTGTTCGCGGCCATGCGCGAGCGCCTGGAGGCGGCCGACGTGCCGGCGCCGTTCCGCGGCGCGAGCATCGCCATGATCACCGCCGGTCTGATGAGTCTGGCGTTCATGGGCTTCGCGGGGCTGATCAAATGAACCGGCGGGCAGCCGCCGGCATTCTCCGCGCCAGGTTCCGCGAATCGGGGTGGCGGCCATGCTAGAAGCCATCCTGGTGATGGCCGGCATCGCCCTGGTTCTGGGCGGCGTGCTCGGCTGGGCGGCGATCCGCTACCGGGTCGAGGAAGACCCGCTGGTCGAGAAAATCGACGCCATCCTGCCGCAGACCCAGTGCGGCCAGTGCGGCTTTCCAGGCTGCAAGCCGTATGCCGAGGCGATCGCCAAGGGCGAGGCCGACATCAACCAGTGCCCGCCCGGCGGCGAGGACGGCGTGCGGCGTCTGGCCGAACTGCTCGGCGTCGAGCCGAAACCGCTCGGCGAGGGCCTGGAGCCAAAACCGCGCGCGATCGCGGTGATCGACGAAAACCTGTGCATCGGTTGCACGCTGTGCATCCAGGCCTGCCCGGTCGACGCGATCATGGGTGCCGCCAAGCAGATGCACACCATCATCGCCGACCAGTGCACCGGCTGCGAACTATGCCTGCCGCCCTGCCCGGTCGACTGCATCCACATGGAAGTGGTGAAGGAAGACGTGGCGAGCTGGAAATGGCGTTACCCGGTCCACATGATGAAGCGCGTGGCATGACCCGACGGCCGCGCCATTTCCCCGGCGGCATCCACCCGGACCAGCACAAGGCCGAGTCGAACGCGACACCGATCGCGACCATGCCGCTGCTGCCGCGCTACGTGGTGCCGCTGCGCCAGCACATCGGCACCGCCGCGCGCGCCTGCGTCGAGGTCGGCGAGCGGGTGCTGCGCGGGCAGCCGGTCGGGCTGGCCGAGGGCTACGTATCCACCGGCGCGCACGCGCCCACCTCGGGCACCGTGGTCGCCGTCGAGGCGCGCGCGGTGCCGCATCCGTCCGGACTGTTCGACACCTGCGTGGTGATCGATGCCGACGGCGAAGACCGCGCCGTCGAATTCCAGCCGCTGGCCTGGCGCGAACTCGATCCCTCCGCGCTGCGCAACCGGGTGCGCGAACTCGGCCTGGCCGGTCTGGGCGGCGCGGTATTTCCCAGCTACATCAAGCTCAACCCGGCGCCCCAGCCGATCCATACCCTGATCGTCAACGGCGCCGAATGCGAGCCGTGGATCACCTGCGACGATCGTCTGATGCGCGAGCGCGCGCCGGAAATCGTCGAGGGCATCGCGGTGATGCGCCACGCGCTCGGCTGCGCGACCGTGCTGATCGGCGTCGAGGACAACAAGCCGGAAGCGATCACCGCCCTGCGCGCGGCGGTGGCGGCCGCCGGCGCCGACTTCGAGGTGATCGCGCTGCCGACCCGGTACCCGAGCGGCGGCGGCAAGCAGATCACCTACCTGCTCACCGGCGTGGAAACGCCGACCGGCGGACGTTCCACCGACGTCGGCATCCAGGTCTTCAACGTCGGCACCGCCTACGCGCTACAGCGCGCGGTGACGCGGGGCGAGCCACTGATCTCGCGGGTGGTCACGGTCACCGGCCACGTCGCCCGGCCGGGCAATTTCGAGACGCGCATCGGCACGCCGATCAACGATCTGCTCGCCGCCGCCGGCGGCGCCCTGGCCGGCGCCAGCGGCGAGATCGTCGGCGGTCCGCTGATGGGTTTCGCGCTGATGGACCTGGCCGCGCCGGTGACCAAGGCGGTCAACTGTGTGATCGTCAAGAATCCTTCCCAGTTTCCGCCGCGCCCGGTCGATCTGCCCTGCATCCGTTGCGGCGCCTGCGCGCGCGCCTGCCCGGCCGGCCTGCAACCGTTCGAGATGTACTGGTACAGCCGCGCGCGCGATTTCGGCCGCGCCCAGGGCTACGACCTGTTCGATTGCATCGAATGCGGCGCCTGCGCCTACGTCTGCCCCAGCCACATCCCGCTGGTCGATTACTTCCGCCACGCCAAGAGCGAGATCTGGGAACGCGAGCGGGAGAAGTCCAACGCCGACCAGGCCCGCCAGCGCCACGAATTCAAGACCTTCCGGCTGGAACGGGAAAAGCGCGAGAAGGCCGAGAAGTTCGCCAAGGCCGCCGAACAGACCAAGGCCGCCGCCAACGCGGTGGAAACCGGCGCCGATCCGGAAGCGGAACGCAAGAAGGCCATCCTGCACGCCGCCCTGGAACGCGCCAAGAAGGCCAAGGAAACCGTGACGCCGAAGAACACCGACAACCTGCCGCCCGCGATCCAGGGTGAGATCGCGGAAATCGAAGCGCGCCGGCGCGCCGCCGGACTCGCCGACACACCCGAAAAAACCGGGAACGACACGCCATGAACGGCTCGCCGCATAGCCTCGCGATCGGCAACTCGGTCAACGCGATCATGATCAAGGTACTGCTCGCGCTGATTCCCGGCATCGCCGCCCATGCCTGGTTCTTCGGCCCCGGCATCTGGGTCAGCCTGCTGCTGTGCACCGCCTTCGCGTTCATGCTGGAAGTGCTGTTGCTGCTGCTGCGCGGCTTCCCGCTCAAGCCTTTCCTGACCGACGGTTCCGTGCTGGTCACCGCCTGGCTGCTGGCGCTGGCGCTGCCGACGCTGGCGCCGTGGTGGATCTACGCGGTCGGCGCGATCTTCGCGGTGGTCATCGCCAAGCATCTGTACGGCGGCCTCGGCCAGAACCTGTTCAACCCGGCCATGGTCGCCTACGCGGTGCTGATCGTCGGCTTCCCCACCTACATGACCCAGTGGCCGGCGCCGGTGGCCCTGGCCCTGCACCCGGTCGGCCCGTGGGAAGCCTTCGATCTGGTGCTGTCCGGCAAGGGCTCGATCAGTCCGGACGCCTACACCTCGGCGACCGTGCTCGACACCTGGAAGACCCAGGCGCGCCTGGGCGTGCCGGCCAGCGAGATCGTCAGCCACCCGGCGTTCGGCCATGTCGGCGGCTTCGGCCACGAATGGGTGGCGTTGGGCTATCTGACCGGCGGCCTGCTGCTGATGGCCGCGCGCGTCGTCACCTGGCATATCCCGGTCGCCTTCCTGGGCGCCGTGGCGCTCACCACCGGCGCGCTCCATCTGGCCGATCCGGTCCATTACGCGCCGCCACTGCTGCATCTGGCCGCCGGCGGCACCATGCTCGGCGCCTTCTTCATCGCCACCGACCCGGTCACCGCCGCGTCGACGCCGCGCGGCAAGCTGATCTACGCGGCGCTGGCGGGTTTCTTGGTGGTGGTGATCCGGGTCTGGGGCAATTTCCCGGACGGCATCGCCTTCGCCATCCTGCTCGCCAACGTCTGCGTGCCGTTCATCGACGACTACACGCAACCGCGCGTGTTCGGCCATGCCCGGCGCAAGACCGGCCCGGGAGACCAGACGTGAACCCGGCCCTGCGCGAGACCCTGTCCACCGCGCTGACCCTGCTGGTGTTCGCGGTGGTCGGCGCCAGCCTGTTGTCCGGCACCTATCTGCTGACCCGGCCCAACATCGAACGCAGCGAACAGGCCGCCAAACGCGCCCTGCTCGCGCAAACGCTGCCGCCGGACGGTTTCGACAACGACCTGGTCCACGACACCCTGCCGCTGCCGGCCGATGCCCGGCTCGGCCTCAAGCGACCGGGCACCGCGTACATCGCCAGGCTGGCCGGTCAGCCGCGCGCGGTGGTGCTGGAAGCGGTGGCGCCGGATGGCTACAGCGGCGAAATCCATCTGCTGGTCGGCATCCTGGCCGATGGCCGCATTGCCGGCGTGCGCGTCACCGCGCACAAGGAAACCCCGGGCCTGGGCGACTACATCGACATCGGCCGCGCCGGCTGGATCCGCCAGTTCGACGGCAAGAGCCTGGACGACCCCGCCGCCGACGGCTGGAAGGTGCGCAAGGACGGCGGCCGCTTCGACTACATGGCCGGCGCCACCATCACGCCGCGCGCGGTGGTCGCGGCGGTGCGCCGGACGCTGGAATATTTCGCCGCCCACCGGGCCAAGTTGCTGGCCGAGCCGGACACGGAGGAGACGCCATGATCAGCCAGGAAACCCGCGAGATCGTCGTCAACGGCCTGTGGAAACAGAACCCGGGCATCGTCCAGTTGCTCGGCCTGTGCCCGCTGCTGGCGATCAGCAACACCGTGGTCAACAGCCTGTCGCTGGGCCTGGCCACCACCCTGGTCATGGCCACCGCCAGCGGCTCGGTGGCGCTGGTGCGCAACGTCATCCCGCACGAAATCCGCATTCCCGCCTTCGTGCTCATCATCGCCGCGCTGGTCACCGTGGTGCAGCTCGCCATGAACGCCTGGATGCACCCGCTGTACCTGGTGCTGGGCGTGTTCATCCCGCTGATCACCACCAACTGCATCGTGCTCGCCCGAGTCGAGGCATTTGCCTCGAAACGCTCGACCGCCCATTCCATCCTCGACGCGACCATGATGGGCCTGGGCCTGACCGGCGTGCTGGTGCTGCTCGGCGGCCTGCGCGAGGCGATCGGCAAGGGCACGCTGTTCTCCGGCATCGACCTCGCCCTCGGTCCGGTGGCCAAGGACTGGGTGATCCCGCTGGCGCACGACTACGGCGGTTTCCTGATCGCCGTGCTGCCGCCCGGCGCCTTCATCGGCCTGGGCCTGCTGATCGCGCTCTACAACCGCCTGCGCGTCACCCCCGCCTGAACCTCCGACACATGACTTCCGCCATTGCCACCGACCCCCACGCCGAAACCGCCACCCCGGCACCCCGTCCCTGTCCGTTCTGCGTGCTCGACCCCGCCCGCGTGCTCGCCGAGGACGACCTGACCGTCGTCTACAAGGACGGCTTTCCGGTCTCGCCCGGCCACACCGTGATCATCCCGCGCCGCCACTTCGCCACCCTGTTCGAAGCCAGCGCCGAGGAACGCCTGGCGCTGCTCGCCGCGCTCGACCAAGCCAAGCGCCTCCTCGACGCCAGCCACCGGCCGGACGGCTACAACATCGGCATCAACCACGGCCGCGCCGGCGGCCAGAGCGTGCCGCACCTGCACATCCACCTGATTCCCCGCTACGCCGGCGACCGCCCCGACCCGCGCGGCGGCGTGCGCTGGGTGCTGCCGGGCAAGGCGAAGTACTGGGATTGAGCGGGCACGGCGGGCGCTATCGTCGCGTCATCGTCCGCGCCGACTGTCGTGCCAGGCACGCATGGTCCGTCAGGGTCATGCCGCGCAGGCTTGCCAAGCCGCGACCAGAGCCGCGGCCGCTTCGGCGATTTCCGTATCCGTGGTGAAACGGCCCACCGACAGGCGCACCGCCCCAGCGGCGCGGGCGGCGTCGCAGCCCATGGCGGCAAGCACGCCGGACACCGCATGCTCGCCGGCGTGGCAGGCCGAGCCGGTGGAGGCGGCGACGTTTGGGGCGCGTTGCAGAATCCGCCAGCCGGCCGCGCCGGGAAAGGACACGTTGAGGGTGTTGGGCAGACGTTCGGCGACATGGCCATTGAGCAGCAGGCCGGGCACGGCGGCGGCCAGCCGGGCATGCAGATCATCGCGCAGGGTGGCCAGGCGAACGCCCTCCTCCGCCAGCTCCGTCCGGGCGAGCCGGGCCGCCTCGCCGAGGGCGACGATGTGCGGCACGTTTTCGGTGCCGGGCCGCAGGCCATGCTCGTGGCCGGCGCCGAACTGGATGGACTGGACGGGCGTGCCGGCGCGGACGTACAGCGCGCCGACGCCCTTGGGAGCGTAGAACTTGTGCCCGGCCAGGGTGAGCAGGTCGGCGCCCAGGGCGTCCACGTCCACCGCGATCTTGCCGGCGGCCTGGGCGGCGTCGACGTGCATGAGGGCGCCGGCGGCGTGGGCGTGGTCGGCGATGGAGCGCACCGGTTGGATCGTGCCGACCTCGTTGTTGGCCAACATCACCGAGACCAGGGCGGTGCCGGCGGCGATGTCCAGTTGCGCGGGATCGACCCGGCCGGTGGCATCGACCGGGATCGTGCCCGCCGCCTTCCGGCGCATGGGCGCCGCCACCGAAGGGTGCTCCACGGCGGAACACAGCATCGGCCCCGGCCGCGCCGTACCCAGGATGGCCAGGTTGTTGGCCTCGGTGGCGCAGCCGGTGAAGACGATCTCCTCCGGCCGGGCGCCGATCAGGGCGGCCACCTCGGCCCGCGCCGCATCGACGGCCGCCTTGGCGCGCCTGCCTTGAACGTGATCGGAAGACGGGTTGCCGTAGCCGTCCTTCATCCAGGGCAGCATGGCGTCGAGGACGCGCGGGTCCACCGGGGTAGTGGCGTTGTAGTCCAGGTAGATGGGATCGGTCATGTCGGCGAGGCCTCAAGGTCGATGTTGGGCGGGGGCGGATGGGTACCGATCCGCCCGACCCGCTCGCCAGCGCGGTAGATGCGCAGTTCGCCCGGCGCGAACGGCGTCCAGGCGGCATGCTGGCTCAAGGGCTCGGTGGCGACCAGGACGACGGCATTGCCATCGCGCGCCGATTCCAGATGGTGCAGACGGTCGTGGCCGTAGGCGGCCAGGTAGTCGCCGTCCGAAAGCAGAAAGTTGAACATGCCGTGCCGGGCGATCTGTTCGGCCACCGCGCCCAGCATGGCCAGTCGGTCGACATCGGCGCCCGCCTCGGCGAAATGCCGGGTGATGTGGCTCAACAGGTGGCAGAAAGCGAACTCCGAGTCGGTCTCGCCCTCGGGCCGGCAGACCCGCTCCCGGTTGGCCGTCTCCAAGGCCACGATCTCGGGCACCAGGCCGTTATGGGCGAAGGCCCAGCCCCGGCCGCAGCATTCCCGCAGGAAGGGGTGGGTATTGTCCAGGGTGTTGACGGGCGGATGCCTGGCCTTGCGCACATGGGCGATGACCAGATCGGAACACAAGTTCCCGATCAGGCTGGCGAAACGTTCGCTTTCGCAGCCGGGCAGCGGCGCCTTTTCAATCAGGAAGCCGGCGGATCGGCCCGGTTCACGCCAGGCGATACCCCAACCGTCCGGGTTGTCCGCCGTCGCCCCACCATGCCGGCGAAATTCGTCCAACGGCGTCTCGTGCCCAGCCAACGGGCGGCTGGTGGAAAGGCCGAACAACTCGCACATGGCCGCTCAGCCGAGCGCCTGATCCAGGTCGGCGATCAGGTCGCCAGCGTCTTCCAGACCCACAGAAAGCCGCAACATGGCGTCGGAGATGCCCCGCCGTGCGCGCTCCTCCGGCGTCAGGCCGTGGTGAGTGGTGGTGCAGGGCTGGGTGACAAGGCTTTCCACCCCGCCCAGGGATGGGCCCAGGGCGAACAACTTCAACGTGTCGGCGGCGCGGGACGCGGCCTCGCCCCCTCCTTTCACTTCGATAGTCAGCATGCCGCCGAAACCTTTCATCTGACGCTTGGCGAGGTCAAAGCCGGGAAAGTCCGGCAAGCCGGGATACAGCACACGTGCAACCAGGGGATGCCCCCGCATCGCCAGGGCGATCTTCATGGCCGTTGTGTTCTGCCGTTCCACCCGGACCGGCAGGGAACGCAGGCTGCGGGCGAGTTGCGCGGCGATCTCCGGGGCGATGGTCTGGCCCAGATTCTTGCGCCAGTTCCACACCGACATGATCAGCTCCTTGTTGCCCATCAAGGCCCCGGCGGTGAGGTCGGAATGACCGCCCAGATATTTGGTGGCGGAATGCACCACGAAGTCGGCGCCCAGGGCCAATGGATTCTGATTCACCGGCGAGGCGAAGGTGTTGTCCACCGCCACCAGGGCGCCGTGGGCATGGGCGATTTCATTGATCGCGGCGATGTCGAACAACTCCAGGGCCGGGTTGGTCGGCGTCTCGAAGAACACCAGTCCGGCACCCTGCTTCAGTATCTCCGGCAGGCGATCCAGTTCGTCGCTCAGCAGGAGTTGGCTGGGAATGCCCAGTAGCGGCAATTGGCTGGTGATCAACTCCAGCGTGCCGCCGTAGGCGTCGCCCAGGCAGACGATGCCCTTGCGTCCGTGGGTGAGAAACAAGGCCGACTCGGCGGCCATTCCGGAATAGAAGGCCAGCGCCGCTTCCGCGCCCTCGATGGCGGCGAGCTTTTCTTCCAGGGCCTGGATGGTGGGATTGAGGCCGTAGCGGGTATAGAGCGCGCCGGCCTTGCGACCCTCCACCACGTCCAGGATCGCGGCGGTGGATGGGAACTTGAAGGTGGTCGTGGTGTAGATCGGGGTATGCGGCGAGCCGTGGGGGTCATTGTTCTCGCCGGCGTGGACGCAGGCGGTGGCGAGAGCGGGCTGTGGGGGGGGCATGAATTTTCTCCGGTAAAGATCTGGGATTACGGGGCAAACATCAATTGAGCCATTTGTGCATCCAGTACCGTTCATACGCAGCCTTGGCCCAGTGCATCAGGCGGCCCGGGGGGCGCATGACGACAGCCGGCGCGGGCTTGGCGTAAAAGTCGCCGCTGCCGAAACCGGCGCGGCCGTCGCCGATTTCCAGGAAACAGGCGCCGTGGCCGTCGAAGGTCTTGGTCATCGGTTCGCCCCTGAGTTCGGCGGCGATGTTGTGCGCCACCACCTCGACCCAGCCGCCCGCGCCGCACAGACCGGCTTCGCGTGCACAGGCCGGCGCCCGATGCGGCGGGACGTAGACCAGCAGATCGAACGCGGCCCGCGCGCCGTTGGCGAACAGGATGGACCGGCTGGCCGCATCCAGCTCGGCGACCGCGTGTTCGGGGTGGTAGCCGATACCCTTGGCTTCCACCATGCCCCGGACCTGCCGCGACACCTCCGGCCCCGCCGATGGCATCGGTCCGGCTTCTGGCGTGTAGAGGTCGATGGCGACGGACTGGCGCAGCCCGCGCCGCCGCATGTCGGCTTCCAGCAACATGGCCGCTTCGTAGGGCGCCGCCGGACATTTGAACGGCAGGGCGCCGACCAGCACGGCGATGCGTCCGGCACGGAATTCCTGCCGCGCTGCATGCAGCCGTTCCGCACCCGCCAGGTCATACAGATTGATGCCCGCCGCCTCCAGGCCGGGCACGGCCGCCGGGTCCAGCTCGGCGCCCAGGGCCAGCACCAGGTGGTCGCCGACCAGTTCCCGTCCGCTTACCCGCGCGGCGCGCCGGGCCGGGTCGATGGCCTCCACCTTGCCCCGCACCACTTCGATGCCGAGCGCCGCCAGATTCGCCAGGGGCCGGGTGATCGCCGCGCGCGAGCGCCGTCCCAGCATCAACCGGAGGTAGGCGGACTGGAGGACAAATTCCGCCGCCCGCTCCACCAGCACGACCCTGTGATCGCGGGGCAACATGGCGCGCAGGCGGCGCGCCGCCACCACGCCACCGACCCCGCCGCCAAGAATCAGGATGGTGTTCGTCATGCGGGCCTCCTTTTGTTACGGCCGGACGGGACGGAAGGCTTAGAACACGGGAATCAGCGCGTAGCCCTTGGCCTGGTAGCCGATCAGGGAATTGAAGGTGTTCGCCACCGGCTGCACGCCCTTGACCAGCTTGGCGTTGTCGGCTTTCATCATGCGCGTGGTGATGCCGCAGGCTTCGAAGCGCACGCCTCGCCCCGCCAGTTGTTCAATGCGGGCGGCAATTTCCATCGCGGTGGCGGCATGCTCGGCCGGGATCAGCGTGTCGTCGCCGCTGACGAAGCGCACGGCCGGGCCGCGGAAGGCGACCACCAGATCAGGTTCCACCCCTTGGCGTTTCAAACCGTCCAGGGTTTCGCCGACGATGTTCAAGGTGACCAGCATGGCGTTGGGGTTGCCGGTGGCCATGTCGAACAGACCTTTACCAGTCTTGACCCCCACCAGCGCGTGCTGGTCGTCCAACTCGGCGGCCGAGAGCGGGCCGGCCAGCGTGAACAACAGGGTCAGCATCATGGAACCGGTCTTCAGTGATTTCAGAGTCATCGTCCTTCTCCTTCAGATGGGGTTGCACTGCCATTCGGCCCGCTTGTCGGTCCGTCTTGTCTCCGCCGGCGGGCCGGGCGGAATTCTTAAAACGTCAGGTTCATGTCCGCGCGCATCACCACTTCCTTGTAGTAGCGGGCGGGTTCGGCCAGTCTGGCGCCGTCGATCAGGTTGCTTTCGCTCATGCCGAACAGAGGCACGTTCAAGGGGCAGGCCAGCACCTGGCCGCCTTCATGGGTGAACATGAAGAACAGGTCTTCCACGGACGGTACATCCAGTTCGTCCATCCGCTTCATCACCGCCTCGCCCAGTTCTGGCTGATCGGGCAGGCATGCTAGCGCGCCGACCTTATCGCGGTGGACTGCGTTAACGCCGCGCGAGCCGAAGTACACAGTCACCTCCGCGCCCTCCCTGAGCAGGGACAAGGCCGTCATCATGGCGTTGAACACCTGGCACAGCTCGTCGTGGAAGCACATGACCGAGACGACTTTCTTTACCTTTTCCATGAGAACCTCCTTCTCAACCTTCCATTTCCAGCATGCGATCCAGTGGCGCCTCCAGGGCCTCGACCAGGCCCGGAAGGGCGTCCTCCTGTACGCCGTGCGCCTTCAACCCAGCCAGGACATCGGCCGGCATAAGGATCACGCCGTCCTCGGGCTGGACGGCAGCCCCGTTGACCCACAGGCTGGGGAAGCCCTCACCATGGGCGTCACGAGTCGTGCTGAAGATCAGTTTGGCGCTGACCTTGAGATGACGTTCGAGCACATCGGCGTAGCCTGCGTACAGGCTGCAACGGCCACCGGGGGGCTGCTGGGAAATGACTATTACCCACATGATCAGGCTCCAATCACGCTCTTGAACAGGATGTAGGTGGCCACTACCACCAGGAACCAGGCAAATGCCTTCTTCAGCAAATTCTGAGAAATCCGGTTCGAGAAGCGCGCGCCGATGAAGCTGCCGACCACCGTCACCACCGTGAAACTGGCCATCACGCTCCAATCGATAGACACGCCCCCCATGTAACCGATGAAGCCGGCATAGGACTTGGCGGCGACGATCGCCAGCGACGTACCGACGGCGGTCTTCATGGGAATTCCCGATAGCAGTACCAAGGCCGGCACGATGAGGAAGCCACCACCAACACCGACCAGTCCGGTGAGGACGCCGACACCGATACCGTGCAAGGCGATATGGCCCATGCACGGCGAGAAGAAGTCGCGGCAGCCGCCCAGTGCCACCGCGCCACCGCCGACGGCCACGATGCCGCCCGAAGACACCGTCACCTTGGCCGGCTTCAGCATGCGCCACGCGGCGGCATACATCACCAGTGCGAACAGACCCAACTGGATCATCACCGGCGTCAGCAGGCCCAGGCGCGCCCCGGCGAAGGTACCGGCGACGCCAAAAAGGCCGAACACCAAGGCCACCCGAACATCGACCAAACCCCGCCGCCAGTTATCCAAACCGGATACGGTGGCGGTGACCGCCACCACGCCCAGACTCATGGCGATGGCCGACTTTGGCTCGACATGGAGCAGATAGAGCAACGCCGGTAGGGCGATGATGGAGCCGCCGCTGCCGAACATACCCAGAACCATGCCGGTCGCCAGACCGGCCAGGATGGCCAGAATGTCCATGCCCGCCCCCTATCAAGTGATCAAACAAGTTCTTGAATAGTGAGAACAAGAACGTCCCGTGTCAAACGAAATATGCAATATCGGGAAAGCCTTAAGCCGGGCTATTACCGTCGACCGGACGTTTCTCGGCCTTCCATTCAGGGAAGCCGTCTTCCAGGCGGCGCGCTTGGTAGCCCGCCTCGCGCAACTTCGCCACCGCATCGAAGGCCAGCATGCAGTATGGCCCCCGGCAATAGGCGACGATCTCCAGTTCGCGCGGCAGGGTCTCCAGATGCCCCGGCAATTCGTCCACCGGGATGTTGACCGCGCCGGGGATGTGCCCGGCCTGGTATTCGGCGGCAGGGCGCACGTCGATGACCATGGTCTCGCCTTGTTTGACCCGCGCCATCAACTCGTCCCGGCCGACCGGCGTGAGCGCGTCGCGAACCTCGAAGTGCTCTCGTACGATCCGATCCACCTCGGCCAGATGGCGTTCGGCGATGCGGCTGATACAGCCCATCAGGGTGGGGATCTGGTCGTCGGAGAGGCGGTAGAACACCTGCAGGCCTTCCTTGCGCGATTCCGCCAAGCCCGAATCGCGCAGGATCTGGAGGTGGTGCGAGGTGTTTGCGACCGACATGCCGGTGGCCTGCGCCAGGCCATCCACGCTTTTCTCGCCCTGGGCCAGCGTTTCCAGCAGGTCCAGGCGATTCGGACTGGCCAGCGACTTGGCGACGCGGGCGAATTGCTCGAACAGCTTTTTCTTCGGACTCATGCCTTCGGATTATCCCGGAAGCGTTGTGGGAGAGGCGCATGAAATTCGGGCTATCGCACCCTTCATGGCATATTCAATTATTTGTTTGAATGCTTGACATATGTCATGCACAATGCCGGCGAAATACAGGCCAGCAGCCGGCATCGCATCACGTGGAGAAATCGCCATGAAAACCCTGATCATCCTGAACCACGCCCCCTATGGCAGCGAGAGCGCGTACAACGCGCTGCGTCTGGCCAACGCCCTGTTGCACGAGCCGGACCAGGAAGTGCGCGTCTTCCTGATGGGCGATGCCGTGTTCAACGCCAAGCGCGGCCAGAAGCCGCCCAACGGCTTCTACAACCTGCAAGTCATGCTCGGCAAGGTCGCCCGCTCGGCGGCGGACCGGGTCGATGTCTGCGGTGTGTGCATGGAGGCGCGTGGCATGACCGACGAGGAACTGATGCCGGGCACCGCCCGTTCCACCATCGAGAAGCTGGCCTACTGGACCATCTGGGCCGACAAGGTCATCAATTTTTGACTCCACTGATTCAAAAAGGAGAATGAAATGCGCACACTTTTCATAACCAGCCTGATCCTGTTGTCGGCGCCGGTATGGGCCCAGTCTCCCGCCCAAACCACCCTGAGCGTGCCCGGCGCCATCGATGCGGCAGGCCGCATGGTCCTCACCTTCGTCAACAAGGATCCGCCCGGCCAGCGCTGCAACAACAATCTGCAAGTGGCCTCGGAGATCGCCAATGCCTACCGGCTCCCCATCCAGCTGCTGCCCGCCAGCCTGGTTCCCCACCTGCCGGCGCCCAGTGTGTTCTACGGTAGTCGCATGATCGCCGCGGACAGCGCCGACCACAACGGCATGTCCAGTTTCCAGATGGTGGCGGACGTGCTGGATCTGGAGGGTGTACCCAAGCAGGCCAAACCTGGGTTGCTGTTCCAGGACAAGGTGCGCAAGGAGTATGAAGACCTGCGCGGCGCGATCCGCAGCGGAGGCAAGTGATGGCACGTTATCTGATCATCCTCAACGACGCCCCCTACGGCTCGGAGCGCAGTTACAACGGCCTGCGTCTGGCCGATTCCCTGGCCAAGCGCGGCACGCATGAAGTACGCGTGTTCCTGATGGGTGACGCGGTGATGTGCGCCAAGGTCGGCCAGCACACACCGAATGGCTACTACAACATCGAGCGCATGCTGATCCCGGTAATCCGCGCCGGCGGCCAGATCGCCGTCTGCGGCAGTTGCCTGGACGTGCGAGGGCTGGAGGCGAGCATGCTCGCCGAGGGCTGCCATCTCGGTTGCATGGATGAACTGACTGATTGGACCGAAAGGGCCGAGGAAGTGATGGTTTTCTGAAGTCCCGCAGGGGCGGCATAGCACCAGGAGACACCAATGAATTTCGAACAGTTCGTCATGGCCAACGAGCCAGCCATCCGCCTCGCCTTCTTCCTGGGCGTGTTCGCCGCCGTCG
>DYFK01000017.1 GCA_020725265.1 Hydrogenophilus sp.
CACCACTACTTCTGGATCGGCACGCCGGAATACTGGCTCGCCATCGGCGGCTTCTTCTCGGCGCTGGAGCCCATCCCCCTGGTGGCCATGGTCGTGCACGCGGTGTTCGACGCCGGTCATCACAAGATGAAGAGCACCAACCATCCGGCCCTGGCCTGGATGATCGCGCAGGCGTTCGGCAACTTCTTCGGCGCCGGCGTCTGGGGCTTCATGCACACCCTGCCGCAGATCAACCTGTACACCCACGGCACCCAGTGGACCGCCTCGCACGGCCACCTGGCCTTCTTCGGCGCCTACGCCACCATCGTCATCGCCTTCATTTACCTGGCGGTGCAGAAATGGCGTGGCGGCGTGTACATGAGCGGCAACATGATCGGTGCCTGGCGCTGGAAGTGGGCGTTGTTCCTGCTCCACGCCGGCATGATCGGGATGACCATGGCGCTGCTGATTTCCGGCTACGAGCAGTCGCACATCGAACGCGCCATCGAGGGCTCCACCTGGATGGGCTACTTCGAAGCCCAGGCTCACCGCTGGTTCCAGCAGGGCATGACCTGGCGGATGATTTCCGGCTGGATGTTCGCCGCGGGGTTCGTACTCCTCGCTTGGGATCTCATGACCGTCGGCAAGCGGGAAACCCGCCCCATGCAGGTTTCGCATGAGCAACCCGCCCCGTCGATGGCCTGAGATAACGGGTCTCCTCTCTCTCCTCCCAAGCGATTTCGCCCGCCGGTTCCCGGCGGGCGTTTTTTTTGGGGGGGGCGGGGTTTCGAGGAGGCTTGTCGCGAACACCGCGCGCGCGGCTTGCGCGTGAACCGCTGAGTGGCGGGTTCAGAACGAGTAGATGGCTTCCAGATACAGGCCGCGACGCGGTAGCGGGAGATTGTCTTGCAGCGCGGCACCGCTGAATTCACGGGCATCCTGGTTGAACAGGTTGCGCACGGAGGCCGAAAACTCCAGGTTGTCGTGATGTTGGTAACGCAAGGTGGTGTCGACGATGGCGAAGGCGGGGATGCCGTCGCGCTGGTCGTTGGCGTTGATGCGCGGTGCCTTGCGCGCGCCGAACCAGTTGGCCTGGAGGTTCCAGTGCCAGTCCGGGGCAAAGCTCCAGTCCGCGCGCAGGTAGGCTTTCTCGGGTTGGCAGGGGCATGTTGACGGACTGAGAGGTCCGCTCATGTCGGTAGGTCAGATGCCCGGCCAGGCGCAACTGTCGCGTGGCCTGCCATTGCGCTTCCAGTTCCGCGCCGTGCTCGGTACGGTCGCCGAGATTCTGGAATTTCCTGTTGGCGTCGGCCGCGATCAGGTTGTTCTGCGTGAACTGGTACAGGGAAAGTCCCAGTGTGAGGTTCCTGCTTGCCTTGTAAAACCAGGACAGATCCCAGGTTCGGGATCGTTCCGGCGTGAGGTCGGGGTTGGGTTGGTTGGCGGCGGTGGGGGAATACAACTCCAGGTAGGAAGGAGCGCGGAATGCGCGGCCATGCATCAGCTTGCTGGTGAGCCGTTCCGTGGTTTGCCAGACCAGTGCCAGGCGTGGATTGAAGGTATCGCCAAAATCCGAGTAATCATCGTAGCGCGCGCCCGCCGTCAGCTCCCAGTCCGGCGCGAAACTCCAGATGTCCTGCAGGTAGAGGTAGCCGACACGGCGTATTTTTTCCGGCGCGAAGGCATAGGCTGAATCGGCGAGGTCGGCCAGGTTGGCGTTCGTGGGAATCAGGTTGCCATTCGCGTCCCGGCCGTAGTTGACGGCATGTTCGACGGAATAAAGGTCCTTCTCGCCGTAGCCGATTCCCAGGCTGATCGCGTGATTCTTCAGGCCGCGATACAGGCCGCTTGCTTCCAGCCGGTAGCCGCGTTCGCTGGAGCGCATCCGGTTGATCAGCCCGTCGTCATAGGTGCCTGCCGCGATGCCGCCGCAGTTTCCGGCTTGCGTCGGAACCGTGGGGGGCGTGCATTGATACCCTGGCGGGCGCTCGAAAAACCCCTCGCCCGAGGAGAAATCCTGATGGTGCAGGCGTAACTCGGCCTTGATCGCCAGCTCGGGCCGGAAGTTTTCATCGTTGTAGAACAGCGCCACATCCTGCCGGCTGGCCTGGCCACGGGTGCGGGGATCGAGCACCGCGGCGCCGGTCAGGCCGATTTCGACATCGCGCATGCCGGCGTGGTCGATCAGCAGATGCCAGCCGCCGCGGGCGATGGAGAAGTGCGCGTCCTCGCCGCTCCAGCCATATCGCGCCCGGCCGGGAGCGAACGAGACATTGCTGCCGGTCGCCGTGTCCTGACCGGACTGTCCGTCCCGGTGGATGTGGGGACGGTGACCGTTGGTGCGCGACAGTTCGGCGCTCAGGCCGATGTCGAAGCCATGCCAGTTACCGCTGTAATTCATCCAGCCGGTCTGGCTGTCGAAGCTGCCGGCGCGGATGCCCGCTTCGGAACGTTCGATCATGCCGGTGGCCTTGGTGATGATGTTGATCACGCCGGCGGAGGCATCCGAGCCGAACATCGCCGAGCCGGGGCCACGGATGATCTCGATACGGTCGATCATGTGGATCGACAGGCCCTTCCAGAAGATGCCGGTGTTCCACACAAGGTCGCTGAGCGGTTCTCCGTTGACCATCAGCAGGGTATGCGTGCCGGCCGCGCCGCGGAAGGTCACCTGCGGCCGGAACGCGAACAGGTTGGCGCGCACGTGAACGCCGGGCACGCTTTGCAGGATGTCGGAAAGGCTGGTGGCGCCGGTGGCCTTGATGTCCTCGGCGGTGATCACCGAGACCACCGAAGGCGATTGGTACAAGGTTTGGTCGGTATTCGAGGCGATGCGGATTTTCAGGGACAGATACTCTTCCATGCTCATCAGCATCAGATTTTCCAGAGCCAGATCGGTGTCGGCGCTGGCGTCGAGCGAGAGACAGGCCGCCAGGAGCGGGGCGGCCAGGAGGGATTTGCGCATGTCGGGTTCAAGGGCTGAATTGCCGTGCCCGACATTGTCCACCGATTTGTCCTGATATGAACCTACCAGAAAGGCGTGATCGGGGAGTCGTCGAGGAACTCGGTGACAGCCTGTACCGAGACTCGCCCTGAATCGCCCCGGGTTTCCAACCGCTTGTTCCGGATCAGTAATCGGTCGGATCGACGTCCAGCGACCATCTGACGCCGCGCGCGGGCAGGGTTTCCAACAGCGGTCGCCAGTCCCGCAGGAATTCGCGCAGGTTGCGCCGGTGGTCGGCCTGGATCAGCAGTTGCAGGCGGTGCTGGTGGGCGACGCGGGCCATCAGCGCGGCGACCGGATCGAACAGCAGGACGTTCCGGTCAAGGCCGAGGCCGGCTTCGCGCGCGGCGGTGAGGAAGCCGAGGGCACGATCTTCCTCGCGCGCTTCGGCGCGCAGCAGGGCCTGGCTGGTGAACGGTGGAAAGCCGGCGCCCTGGCGTTCGCGCAGGGCGGCTTCGGCGAAGCCCGGGTAGTCGTGCCGGCGCAGCGCCTGGTAGAGCGGGTGGCCGGGGTAGGCGGTCTGGATCAGCACTTCGCCGGCGTGTTCGGCGCGGCCGGCGCGGCCGGCGACCTGCATGAGCTGGGCGAACAGGCGTTCGGTGGCGCGGAAGTCGGGCGAGACCAGGGCCTGGTCGGCGCCGATCACGCCAACCAGGGTCAGGTGCGGGAAATCGTGGCCCTTGGCGACGATCTGGGTGCCGACCAGGATGTCGACCTCGCGCGCTTCGACGCGCTCGCGCATCGCCGCGAACGCGCCCTTGCGCGCGGCGGTGTCGCGGTCGATGCGCAGCACGCGGGCGTCCGGGAAGTGTTCGGCCAGGGTTTCCTCGACCCGCTGGGTGCCCTGGCCGGCCGGCCGCAGGTCGAGGTTGCCGCATTCCGGACAGGCTTCCGGCGGTCGCGCGGTCAGGCCGCAGTGATGGCAGACCAGACGGTAACCGCCGCGTTCGCGGTGCAGGACCAGGTGGGCCGAGCAGCGCGGGCAGGCGAATACGTGGCCGCAGCCGTTGCAAAGCAGGGTCGGCGCGTAGCCGCGTCGGTTGATGAAGATCAGGCTTTGTTCGCCGCGTTCCAGCCGGGCTCGCAGGCCGGCGAGCAGGGTGGCGGTGAGGCCCTGGCGGGGCCGGTCCGCGCGGCTGTCGATCAGTCGGATTTCGGGCAGGCTGGCGTCGGCGTGGGCGCGCTCGTTCAGGCGCAGCAGCCGGTAGCGGCCGGTGCCGGCGTTACGCCAGCTTTCCAGGGACGGCGTCGCCGAGCCGAGCAGGATCGGCACGCCGCGTTCGCGCGCGCGCCAGACGGCGACGTCGCGCGCCGAGTAGCGCATGCCTTCCATCTGCTTGTAGGCGCCGTCGTGTTCCTCGTCGACCACGATCAGGCCCAGGCGCGGCAGCGGCGTGAATACCGCCAGGCGGGTGCCGAGGACGATGTCGGCGCGGCCCTCGAGCGCGTCCAGCCAGGCCGCGCGCCGTTCGCCGTCGGCCAGATTGCTGTGCAGGCCGATCAGCAGGCGGTCGGGAAAGCGGCGGGCGAAGCGTTCGGTCAGTTGCGGCGTCAGGTGGATTTCCGGCACCAGCACCAGGGCCTGCCGGCCTTGCTCCAGGACATCGGCGACCCGGCGCAGGTAGACCTCGGTCTTGCCGCTGCCGGTGACGCCGTGCAGCAGGAAGGCGCTGAATCCGGGTGGCGGCTCGCGCAGCTCGGCCAGGACGGCCTGTTGTTCGCCGGTCAGCGCCGGCGGGCCGGCTTCGTCTCCATGACTGGCGCGCGTGGTGGTCACGGCTTCCAGCCAGCCCTGGCGCAGCCAGTCGCGGACTCGGACGAGGTCGCGTGGATCGAGCTGGTCGCGGGTCAGCGCGCCGGCGCCGAAGCGATCGGCGAGCGCGAGCTGGGCCTGGGCGCGGGCTGGCAGTCGGGCGCATTGATCGCGGCCGAGCTCGGTCAGGCGCCAGGCCGTCGCCGCCGGCACCCGGATGCCGGCGCCGGAGCGACGCAACGCGGGGGGCAGCAGGCTGGCCAGGACGGCGCCCAGCGGGTGCTGGTAATAACCGGCGGCCAGTCTGGCCAGATGCAGCAGTTCGTCCGGCAGCGGCGGTGTGGCGCGGTCGATGGCGCGCACGGCTTTCAGGTTGCCCGCCGGCTGTTCGGATTGGTCAGCCAGTTCGACCAGCACACCGATCCGATGGCGCGTGCCGAACGGGACTTCCACGCGCCGGCCGATGTCGGCGGGCGTCGCATCCGCCGCCAGATAATCGAACAGACGGTTGAGCGGCGTGTCCAGGGCGACCCGGGCGATGGGGGTTGACACGGGAGCGGCTTCCGGGGGGTGTGGCACGGCGACTTTATCGATTGAACTTAAAGTGATTTGCGAGAAGTAAGAACGAACTAGGCGCCCCGTAAGCGGGTTTTCGGGTTGTCCACGAAACCTGTGGATAACTATGTGGAAAAGCGGTCACGAAACCGCAAAAAACCCTTATGCAGCGCTAGTTTATCGCCAGGGCCTAAAAAATGAGCAAACAAATAAAACATAAAAATCAATGACTTACAAAATGCACCATGGAGGCGCGGGCTAGCGCCGGGTGGCAGGGATGTCAAGCCGCTTCGTGTGCATAAGTGGCGGCTAATTTTGCCGCGCAGCAGGGTCGGCGGCCCAGGCGATCAGGGCTTCCTGAGCCCGATCGGCGGCGCCGGCGTTGGCGTCGTTGACCAGCATGACCAGGGCGTGCCGACGGCCGTTCCGGTCGAGCAGATAGCCGGCCAGATTGCGGGCGCCGTTGAGGCTGCCGGTCTTGAGCGCGGCGCGGCCGTTCAGATCGCCACCATTACCGCGCTTGCGCAGGGTGCCCTCCTGGCCCAGCGCCGGCAGGCTGGCGGCGAACTCGTGATAGACCGGCAGACGCTGGGCCAGCAGCAGCAGGCGCGTCAGCGAATCGGCGGAAAGGCGTTCGACGCGCGACAGGCCGGAGCCATTTTCGATGACCAGTTCCGGAAATTCCAGGCCGTGACCGGCCAGCCAGTCCCGGACCGCGCGCGCGCCCTTTTCCCAGGTCGCGGGCGCGCCGTCCTGGCCGGCGCCCAGGTTGAGCAGCAGCATCTTGGCCATGACGTTGTTGCTGTGCTTGTTGATGGCGCGCGCGAGATCGGCGAGCGGCGGTGATTCGAATTCGAACAGCGGGCGTCCCTCGGCTTCGCCGCCGCCCTGGAACAGCACCCGGACACCGCCGGCATGGCTGCCGCCGAGCTGGGTCCAGAGCACGGCGAAGGCAGCGGCCACGGTCTGCTCCGGCGCCAGCAGGTTGAGCGCGATGCTCCGATCGCCGCAGGCGGTCGCGTAACTGCCGGTCAGGGTCAGGCGGGCGCCTTCGCGACTGGGCAGGATCGGTTCGCGGCCGCCGCCGCATTCGCGTGGGCTGGCCTGGAGCCGGTTGTCGAGCACGATCAGGCGTTCGTCCGGGGGCGGATCCAGGCGCGCCCGGACGCCGCCGGCGGAATCGCCGGCCAGACGCAGTTCGAGAGTGTTGAAATTGACCAGCAGCGCCGCCGGGTGCGCGTTGTAGGGCCGCAGCGGCGCCTGGTCGAAGGCGCCGGGGTCGACCGCCTCGATGTCGTACAGGCGGTTGTCGATGACCAGATCGCCGCGGATTTCGCGGATTTCGCGCGCGCGGATTTCGCGCAGCAGCAGCCAGAACCGCTCCAGGGTCAGGCCGGGGTCGCCGCCGCCGCGCAGGATCAGATCGCCATCGAGGACGCCGTCGCGGACTTCGCCGCGCAGCCGGACTTCGGTCTTGAAAGTGTGCGCGGGACCGAAGGTGTCGAGCGCCGCCAGGGTGGTGAGCAGCTTCATCACCGAGGCCGGGTTGAGCGCCAGCCCGGCGTTGTGTGTCAGCTCGGGCGTCCGCGCGTCGAGTGGCTGGACGACGATGGCGACCCGGCTTTCGGCGATGCCGGCCCGCTTCAACGCCTCCGCGACCGGCGCCGGCAGGCCGTCGGCGAGGGCGACGAGCGGGACGGCGGCGAGCGCGCAGGCAAAAAGGGCGGCCCGCGCCGCCCGCTGGAACCGGAGCGGACCGCGCCGGCTTATTTCTCGCCTCCGAGGTCGTTGACGTACCAGTCCATGGCTTCGACCAGACCTTCGCGGATGCGGTGGCTGGGCTCGTAGCCGAGCAGGCGCCGGGCCTTGCCGATGTCGGCCAGGGAGTGGCGGACGTCGCCGGCCCGGAAGTCGCGATAGACCGGTTGGTAGCCCTTGAGATGCGGAAAGCGCGGTTCCAGGATCGAGCGGATCGCCTCGAACAGGTCGTTGAGCGTGGTGCGGTCGCCGACCGCGACGTTGTAGACCTGGTTGGCCGCGTCCGGATGCGTGGCGGTGGCGGCCAGCAGGTTGGCCTGGACGGTGTTGGCGATGTAGCAGAAATCCCGGCTGGTCTCGCCGTCGCCGTTGATGAACACCGGCTCGTTGTGGATCATCGCCGATGTCCATTTCGGCACGACGGCGGCGTAGGCGCCCTCCGGATCCTGGTGGGCGCCGAAGATGTTGAAGTAGCGCAGGCCGATGGTCCTGAAACCGTAGGCGCGCGCGAACACGTCGGCGTATTGCTCGTTGACCAGCTTGGTGACCGCGTACGGCGACAGCGGCTTGCCGATGACATCCTCGACCTTGGGCAGGCCGGGATGGTCGCCATAGGTGGAACTGGACGCGGCGTAGACGAAGCGCGCGACCTTGGCGTCGCGCGCCGCCACCAGCATGTTGAGAAAACCGTCGATGTTGGCGCCGTTGGTGGTGATCGGGTCTTCCAGCGAGCGCGGCACCGAACCGAGCGCGGCCTGGTGCAGGACGTAATCGACGCCGGCGCAGGCTTCGTGGCAATCGTTCTGGACCCGGATGTCCCCCTCGATGAAACGGAAGCGCGCCCACTGTTCGGGCGTCACCGCGTCGCGGATCTGGTGCAGGTTGTGGCGATGGCCGGTGGCGAAGTTGTCCAGGCCGACCACGTTCTGGTCGAGCCTGAGCAGGGTTTCCAGCAGGTTGCAGCCGATGAAGCCGGCGACGCCGGTGATCAACCAGGTTTTCGGTTCGGCGGGCAGGCGGGCGAGCAGGTCGGTATAGGCGGTCATGGGGGTTCCGGATTCAAACCGCGATCCCGGCGTGGGCCGGGATCGCGGATGGGGGCTTACAGGCGCCAGAGCGAATAGCCGGCGGCGCGGATGGCGGCGGCGTCGTAGGCCGACTTGACGTCGGTGAACACCCCGCCGGGGCGCAGCCTGGCGGTGATGTCGGTGAGCGGCATGGCCAGATACTCCTTGTGCGACACCGCCGCGACGATGGCGTCGGCATCGTTCGGCAACCGGTCCCACGGGGTCAGGGTGATGCCGTATTCGTGGATCGCCTCCGGCGGTTCGGCGATCGGATCGTGCACCGACACCTCGCAACCGAAATCCTGGAGTTCGCGCACCAGGTCGGCGACCTTGGAATTGCGCAGGTCGGGACAGTTTTCCTTGAAGGTCAGGCCGAGCACGACGACCTTGGCGCCCTTCACCGCGCAGCCGTTGCGGATCATGCCCTTGACCGTCTGTTGCGCGACGTAGGCGGCCATGCCGTCGTTGATGCGGCGGCCGGCCAGGATCACCTGCGGGTGGTAGCCGAGCATCTCGGCCTTGTGGGTCAGGTAATAGGGATCGACGCCGATGCAGTGGCCGCCGACCAGGCCGGGGCGGAACGGCAGGAAGTTCCACTTGGTGCCGGCGGCTTCCAGCACTTCCAGGGTATCGATGCCGAGCCGGTCGAAGATCAGCGCCAGCTCGTTCATCAGCGCGATGTTGAGGTCGCGCTGGGTGTTCTCGATGACCTTGGCGGCTTCCGCCACCTTGATCGAACTGGCGCGGTGCACGCCGGCGGTGATCACCGCCGCGTACAGTTCGGCGACCGCCGCCGAGGTCGGGCCATCGTCGCCGGACACCACCTTGACGATCCGGGTGATGGTGCGCTCCTTGTCGCCCGGATTGACGCGCTCGGGCGAGTAGCCGACGTGGAAATCCTGCTTCCACTTCATGCCGGAATGCTTCTCCAGCAGCGGGATGCAGACTTCCTCGGTGGCGCCGGGGTAGACCGTCGATTCATAGACCACGGTGGCGCCCTTCTTCATGTGCTTGCCGACCGTGGTGGAGGAACCGACCAGCGGCGAGAAATCCGGGATGTGCGCCTCGTCCACCGGCGTCGGCACCGCGACGATGATGAAATCGGCCTTGCCGATGCTGGACGGATCGGTGCTGACCGTGAGCCGGGTCGCCGCCTTCAGATCCTCGGTGCTGACCTCGCCGGTCGGGTCGCAATGGTTCTTGTAATGGGCGATCTTGGCCTCGGACAGGTCATAGCCGATGGTCTCGAACTTCTTGCCGAATTCCACCGCGAGCGGCAGGCCCACGTAACCCAGGCCGACGACAGCGACGACGGTCATGATGACTCCCCTGATGGATGGAAAAAAATGCCCCGCATTCTACCGACGAAACGCGCGTGGCATGATGTCCGCCCGCATGCCTCCACGAGGAATTCGCGATGATGCTCCATTGGTTCCTCCGGGCCACGCCGCTGGTCCTGATCCTGATCGCCGTCACCACCGGCGCGCGCGCCGATCTCATCCACCTGCTGCCGGCGCTGAAACCCTCGATCGTCGGCATCGGCACCGCGCATCCGTTGCGGGCGCCGCGCAACCTGCTCGGCGGCACCGGTTTCGTGGTCGGCGACGGCCGCCACGTGGTCACCAACCTGCACATCCCGCCGCCGATCCTGGAAGAGGAGAAGGGCGAGACGCTGGTGGTATTCCTGCGTGGCGCCAACGGCGTCGATACCCGCGTCGCCCGGCGCGTGGCCAGCGACCCGGAACACGATCTCCTGCTGCTGCGCTTCGACGGCGAACCGGCGCCGGCGTTGCGGGTGGTCGATTCCCTGCGCGTGCGCGAGGGCGAGACCTATTTCTTCACCGGCTATCCGATCGGCGCCGTGCTCGGCCTCTATCCGGCCACCCATCGCGCCGGCCTGGCCGCGATCGCGCCGGTGTTCAGTCCGCCGCAAAGCTCGCGCGCGCTGACGCCCAAGCTGATCCGGCGCGCCGACAACCCGTTCCTGATGTTCCAGCTCGACGCCATCGCTTATCCCGGCAACAGCGGCAGCCCGCTCTACGACGGCGTCACCGGCGAAGTGGTCGGCGTGGTCAACTCGGTGTTCGTCAAGGGCGCCAAGGAAAACGCGATCAAGGATCCGAGCGGCATCGCCTACGCGATCCCCTCGGTGCATGTGCGCGCGTTGCTGGAACAGGCCGGCCTGACGCCCTGAACGGCATGTTCCCGCTGCCGCTGGTCGTGGCAATCCGGCCGTCGCGCCGGCTGCGCATCCTGGTCGCCGGACTGCATGCCACCGCCGCCGGCGCCCTGGCCCTGGCGGCGCTGCCGCCGGGCTGGCGCTGGGCCGGCATGGCGTCGCTGGCGGTCAGCCTGGTCTGGCACTGGCGACGGCAACCGCCGGTCACGCGCCTGCGCGGCCATGCCGATGGCCGGCTGGAAATCGCGGAGGCAACCGGCGACTGGCATCCGGCGCGGGTGCATGGCGACAGCCTGGCGCTGCCCTGGCTGACGCTGTTGCGGCTGGTGCTGCCCGACCGGCGCCGGCATGCGCGCTGGCTGATCCTGGCCGACAGCCTGCCCGCCGGCGATTTCCGCCGGCTGCGGGTCTGGCTGCGCTGGCGCGCCGATACCGGCGCGGCCGGGTCGGTGGCGGAGCCGGGATCGGGTTGAAGCCGCGCCGGCCTTCAGCGCCGGACCTTGTCCAGCATCGGCGCCAGTTCCTTCCAGACGTTGTCGAGCAGCGCCGGCTGCGCGCCGGCGTTGGGATGCAGGCCATCGGCCAGGAAGGCATCCGGCCGGGTGGCGATGCCGTCGAGCAGGAATGGCAGCAGGCGGACCTTCTCGCGCTTCGCCACCTCGGCGAACAGCGCCTGGAACTTGGCGGTGTAGGCCGGGCCATAGTTCGGCGGCAGGCGCATGCCGACCAGCAGCACCTCGCTTCCCTGCTTTTTCGCCAGTCCGATCATCCGCTCCAGGTTGCGCGCGGTCTGCGCCGGCGGCAGTCCGCGCAGGCCGTCGTTGGCGCCCAGCGCCAGGATGGTCAGGCGTGGCCGGTGCGCGGCGAGCACGCTCGGCAGCCGGGTCAGGCCACCGTGCGTGGTCTCGCCGGAAACGCTGGCGTTGACCACCCGCCAGCCGGTGTCGCGCTCGCGCAGCCGGGTTTCCAGCAGCGCCGGCCAGCCGGCTTCGCGCGGAATGCCGTAGGCGGCGGATAGACTGTCGCCATACACCAGGATGGTCGGCGCCGCCGCCAGCGCGGCCGCCGGCCAGAGCCCACAGAGTCCAACCAGAATGAAGAAGAAACGCATGAATGACGCAACACTGATCGACATCGAAAACCTCGGCAAATCGGTACGGGTGGGCGAGGGCGCGCGCGGCGAGACCCTGCATATCCTCGCCGATGTCGGTTTCGGCGTGAATGCCGGCGAGACCGTGGCCATCGTCGGCAGTTCCGGTTCCGGCAAATCGACCCTGCTCGGCCTGATCGCCGGCCTGGATACGCCCAGCAGCGGTCGCGTGCGCATCGATGGCGGCGATCTGTTCGCGCTCGACGAGGATGGCCGCGCCGCCCTGCGCGGTCGCATGATGGGCTTCGTGTTCCAGTCGTTCCAGTTGCTGCCGGGGCTGACCGCGCTGGAAAACGTCATGCTGCCGCTGGAGCTGGCCGGTGTCGCCGATGCGCGCGCGCGGGCGCGCGAGCAACTGGCGCGGGTCGGTCTGGACGCGCGCGCCGGTCACCGGCCCGGCCAGCTCTCCGGCGGCGAGCAGCAGCGCGTGGCGCTGGCGCGCGCGTTCGCGGTGTCGCCGCGCATCCTGCTGGCCGACGAGCCGACCGGCAATCTGGACGCGCGCACCGGCGCCCAGATCATCGAGCTGATGTTCGAACTCAACCGCGACCAGGGCGCGACCCTGATCGTGGTCACCCACGATGTCGCGCTGGCCCGACATTGCGGCCGCCAGTTGCGTCTGGAGGCCGGCCGCCTGCTCGACGGCGACGCGCTGATGGCGGCGGAGGCGACGTCATGATCGCGCTGGCCTTGCGCCAGCTCGCGCGCGAATGGCGGGCCGGCGAACTGCGCGTGCTGTTGCTGGCGGTGGCGCTGGCGGTGGCCAGTCTGACGGCGGTGGCGTTCTTCGGCGATCGTGTCGGCCAGGCGCTCGGCCGCGAAGCCAACACCCTGCTCGCCGCCGATCTGGCGCTGGCCGCCGATCACGCCATCGATCCGGCGTTCGCCGCCGAGGCGGGGCGGCGGCGATTGGCCACGGCCGAGACCGCGACCTTCCTGAGCATGGCCCAGGCCGGTGACGAGGATGAGCCGCGCGGTCTGCTCGTCGGCGTCAAGGCGGTCACGTCCGGCTATCCGCTGCGCGGCGAGCTGCGGATCGCCACCGCGCCGTTCGCCGCCGACGCGCCGACGCGCGCGCTGCCGGCGGTGGGCGAGGTCTGGATCGACGAGCGCCTGGCCACCGGCCTGGAGATCGGCGTCGGCGACCGGTTGCGGGTCGGCGAACTGGAGGTCCGGGTCGCCGCGATCCTGACTTTCGAGGGCGAGCGTGGCGGCAATTTCCTGGCCATGGCGCCACGCCTGCTGCTGCCGATGGCCGATCTGGCGGGCACCGGCCTGGTCCAGGAGGGCAGCCGCATCGCCTGGCGCCTGCTGGTCGCCGGCGAGCCAGAAGCGGTCGCCGGATTCCGCGACTGGAGCCAGCCGCGCCTGAGTCGCGGCGAGAAGCTGGAGGACGTGCGCGACGCCCGTCCGGAACTGCGCCAGGTACTCGACCGCGCCCAACGCTATCTCGGCCTGTCGGCCATGCTAACGGTGGTGCTGGCCGCCGCCGCCGCGCGTCTGACCCTGCGCCGTTACCTGCAACGCCAGTTCGACCGCTATGCGCTGATGCGCTGCTTCGGCGCCAGCCAGCGCCGCCTGCTCGGAATCTACCTGATCCAGCTGGTCGCGCTCGGCCTGCTGGCCGGCCTGCTCGGCGCCGGCATCGGCTGGGTCAGCCAGCAGGCGCTCACCGGCCTGCTTGGCGATCTGCTGCGCATCGGTCTGCCAGCGCCGTCGCCGATGCCGTTGCTGCTCGGTCTGGTCACCGGCCTGGCCCTGGTGCTGGCCTTCGCGCTGCCGCCGGTGCTGCGTCTGGCCAAGGTGCCGGCGCTGCGCGTGCTGCGTCGCGAACTCGGGCCGCCGCCGGGACGCGCGCTGTTCGCGCATCTGGCCGGTCTGGCGCTGCTCGCCGGCCTGTTGTTCTGGCAGGCCGGCGATCTTCGCCTGGGCTTGATCGTGGCCGCCGGCGTGGTCGCCGCCTTCGCCATCGCCGCCGGTCTGACGCGCGCGCTGCTGTGGCCGCTCGCCGCGCTGGCGCCGCAGCTGCCGGTGGGCGCGCGCCTCGGTCTCGATGGCTTGCGTCAGCGCGGCTGGGAAACCACCGTGCAGGTGGTGGCGTTGAGTCTGGGCCTGCTGGCGCTGCTGCTGCTGACCCTGGTGCGCGGTGATCTGCTCGATGCCTGGCGTGGCAAGGCGCCGCCGGATGCGCCCAACCGCTTCGTCATCAACATCCAGCCGGAGCAGGTCGCGGCGGTGCGCGATCATCTGCGCGCCGCCGGCGTCGACGGCGTCGAACTGCATCCGATGGCGCGCGCTCGCCTGATCGGTATCGGCGGCCGGACGGTGACGCCGGAGGATTACCCGGAGGGACGCGCCCGCCGCCTGGCCGAACGCGAGTTCAACCTGTCGTCGCTGGCCACGCTGCCGCCCGACAACGTCGTCGTCGCCGGTCGCTGGTGGCGGGCCGGCGATCGCGACGGTTTTTCGGTCGAGGCCGGCCTGGCGGAGACGCTCGGCATCCGCCTGGGCGACCATCTGGAGTTCGATGTCGGTGGCCTGCCCTTGGCCGGGCCGGTGGTCAGCCTGCGCACGGTGGAATGGGATTCCTTCCGCGCCAACTTCTTCGTGGTGGCGCCGCCAGGCACGCTCGATGCCCTGCCGCGCAGCCACATCACCAGTTTTCATCTGCCGCCGGAGCGGGCCGGCGTGCTCGCCGGGCTGGTGGCGGCATTCCCGAACCTGACCGTGATCGACGTCACCCAGCTCATGAACCAGATCCGCGACATGACCGACCGGGTCAGTCTGGCGGTGCAGTTCATCTTCGTGTTCAGTCTGGGCGTCGGCGTGCTGGTGATGCTTGCCGCGCTGTACGCGCGGCGCGACGAGCGCGCCCGCGAGATCGGCGTGTGGCGGGCGCTGGGCGCCTCGCGCCGGCGCGCGCGCGCCGCTCTGGCCAGCGAATTCGCGCTGCTTGGCCTGCTCGCAGGCGCCATCGCGGCGGGCATCGCCAGTACGCTGGCCTGGCTGCTGGCGCGCGAGGTGTTCGATCTGCCGCACCAGCCGGACTCGACCATCTGGCTGGCCGGCATCGGCGGCGGCATGATCCTGGTGCTGGCGGCCGGCCTGTTCGCCACCCGCGGCCTGATCGACGCGCCGCCGATGGAGGCGTTGCGCGCCGATTGAACGCGAGCCCGGGGAAAATATCGCCCGGACACAGGGGGTTCCCCAGGGCTGATCCGGGCTATATTCGCGGCAACGACGCCGACCGGGGCCACCGTGGATTCCGCCTACCCGCTCATCATCGCCGCATCGCTGGCCTGCGGGCTGACCGCCGGCTATGTCATGCACCGCGCCGATTTCTGCGTTACCGCGATGTTCCGCGACGCTTTCCTGTTCCGTGATTTCTTCCTGCTGCGCATGCTCGTGCCGCTGGTCGCGGCGAGCGCGCTGCTGTTCGAGCTCGGTCGCGCCGCCGGCCTGCTGACGCCGTATCCGTTTCCGCTGCTGGGCGCGCCGGCGCTGACCAACGTTTTCGGTGGTTTCGTGTTCGGCGTCGGCATGGTGCTGGCCGGCGGCTGCGTGGTAGGCAGCCTGTACAAGTTCGGCGCCGGCAGCCTGGTCAGCGGCGTCGCCCTGCTCGGCATGCTGATCGGCGCCGCCTTCTACGCGGAAATCCATTCCGACTGGAGCGCGCTGGCAGCGGCCAGCCGGGTGGGCGACAGCCAGACCCTGGCCCAGGCCATCGGCGTGGCGCCTGCATGGCCGCTGTTGCCGGCGCTGCTGCTGGCCCTCTGGCTGATCTGGCGCTGGTGGCGCGCCGGCCTGCTGACCCGGGTGTCGCACGCCGCCGGTCATATCCAGCCCTGGCGCGCCGCGCTGATCCTGGCCGGGGTCGGCTTCGTCTCCTGGTCGCTGGTCGGCATGCCGCTCGGCATCACCACGTCCTACGTCAAACTGGGCGCCAGCCTGGAGGCGCTGATCTGGCCGGAGCACGTGCGCGGGCTGGCGTACTTCTCGTCGCTGCCGCTCGATTACGTGCCGCCGTTCTCGGATCACGCCATCCGCGGCGGTCCCGGCCCGGCGCTGGACGCGGTGGCGGCGGTGCAGTACCCGCTGATCGCCGGCATCATCCTCGGCGCCGCCGGTTCCGCGCTGCGGGTGCGCGAGCTGCGTCTGGCCTGGCGGGCGCCGGCGCGCCAGTACGCATCGGCGCTGGCCGGCGGCATCCTGCTCGGCCTGGCCGCGCGTCTGGTGCCGGCCTGCAACGTCTGGCACCTGTGGGGCGGCCTGCCGATCCTGGCCTTGCAAAGTCTGCTGTTCCTGATCGGCCTGATTCCGGGGGCCTGGCTGGGCAGCCGTTTGTTGACCCGTTACGTGGTGCGCTGAGAACCATGACGCTGGAAACCGTCCGACTCGACATTCGCGGGCAGATCTGCCCGTCCTGCCTGTTGCTGACCCTGCGCGAGGTCAACCGCCACGCCGCCGCCATCCGCGCTGGCAAGGTCGAGGTGGAGGTGTTCACCGACGACCGCCAGGCCACCGCCACGATTCCCGAATCGGTCACCCGCATGGGGTTCCGCGTCGAGGTCGGGCGCGATCCGGAACGCGCCGGCGGCTACCGCATCCACATCCATGCCGCCTGATACCGCGCGCGCCGACGCCGAAAGGTATCAGGCGGCGATCCGCTACATCCGCGCCAAGGTCGATCAGTTGCTGACGCTGATGGGCACGCGCCCGCTCCGGCACGAGGAGCTGGACGACGATACCCTGCTGGAGCTGGACCCGATCGGCATCGTCGGCGATTCCTTCGGCCAGGTCATCGCGCATCTGAATGAAACCAATCTGGCGCTGGAACTGGCGCGCGGCGAAATCCGCGCCATCTTCGACGCCATCCCGGCGGCGGTGATCGTGGTCGGCGCCGACGACCGCGTCGACGACTGCAATCGTCAGGCGCGCGAGTGGTTCTTCGGCGCCGCCGAGGCCGACCAGGTGGTCGGCCGGCCGCTGACCGAGGTCTGCGTGTGCGCCGAACTCAGCCATGGACGCCGGCCGGAGCCCGGCGAAACGCGCCTGTCCGGCCGTATCTATCAGGTGGTGACCTCGACCGTCGCCGGGCCGGACGCGGCCGGCGGCAAGGCGGTCTACCTGCTGTTCGACGTGACGCCGCTCAAGCAGGCGGAAACCGGTCTGCGCCTGCATGCCAAGGTGTTCGAGCACCTCGGCGAGGGCATCATGATCACCGATCTGGACGACCGCATCGTCGAGGTCAACCCGGCCTTCTGCCGGATCACCGGCCACGACGAGGCCGATCTGCTCGGCCAGGGCCAGGAACTGCTGGACTCCGGCCTGCATGAGCCGGCGTTCTTCGACGATGTCGGTCGACGGGTGCGCGAGCACGGATGGTGGAAGGGCGAGGTCTACCTGCGTCGGCGCGACGGCGGCATCGTGCCGTTGCTGCGCACGATCAGCGAGGTGCGCGACCAGACCGGCGGGCTGACCCACCACCTGAGCATCCTCACCGACATCACTTCCCTAAAGGAAACCCAGACCCGGCTCGATTTCCTGGCCCATCACGATGTCCTCACCAGCCTGCCCAACCGGCTGCTGTTCAACGACCGGCTGGAACAGGCGATCGCCCACGCGGTCCGCGACCATGATCGTTTCGCCCTGTTGTTCATCGATCTCGACCGTTTCAAGAACATCAACGACAGTCTCGGCCACCATATCGGCGATCTGTTCCTGGTCGAAGTCGCCGAACGCATGAAAACGCTGGTGCGTCGTTCCGACACGGTCGCCCGTGTCGGTGGCGACGAATTCGTCGTGCTGATGGAACGCGTGGGTGGCCAGGAGGATGCCTTCCGTCTCGCCGACAAGGTGATCGCCGCGCTCAAGCAGCCGATCCAGGTCTCCGGCCACGAACTGCACATGGGGTGCAGCATCGGCATCGCGCTGTTTCCGGAGGATGGCGAGGACGCCATCGCGCTGATGAAGAACGCCGACAGCGCCATGTATCGGGCCAAGGATGCCGGTCGCGATGGTTACGCGCGCTTCAGCCATGAACTGTCCGAGGACGCCCGCGCCCGCCTGGCGCTGGAAAACGCGCTGCGCGTGGCGGTCCGCGACGAAGACTTCGAACTGCATTACCAGCCCATTCTCGACGCCGGCGGCCGCGTGGTCGCCGCCGAGGCCCTGGTGCGCTGGCCAAACGGCCCGGAGGGCGCCAACCAGCCCGGCCAGTTCATTCCGCTGGCCGAGGAAACCCGTCTGATCCTGGCGCTGGGCGACTGGGTGCTGCGCGAGGCGGTGGAACAATACCGGCGCTGGCGCGATGCCGGCCTGGGGCTCGATTACCTGTCGGTCAACATCTCCGCGATCCAGGCCGGCCACCCGAATTTCGCCGACCGGATGATCGCGCTGCTCGATAACAGCGGCCTGGATGGCGGTGGCATCCAGATCGAGCTGACCGAGAACGTGCTGATGGATGACATCGAATACAGCCGCGCCGTGCTCGAACACCTGCGCGGCCATGGCGTGCGCACCGCCATCGACGATTTCGGCACCGGCCATTCCTCGCTCGCCTATCTGACGCGGCTGCCGATCGACAGCCTCAAGGTCGACCGCTGTTTCGTGCGCGACATTCCGGCCGACACCAACGCCGCCGCCATCGCCGCCGCCGTCATCGGCCTGGCGCGCACGCTGGGCATGAGCACCATCGCCGAAGGCATCGAAACCGCCGAACAGGAAGCCTATCTGCTGGGCGTCGGCTGCGATTGCCTGCAAGGTTTCCGCTACGGCCGGCCGATGCCGGCGGGCGTGTTCGAGGACTGGCTGCGCAACCGCGCCGGCGCGACCGGCTGACACCGGCCGCGAATGGCCGCCGGCAGCCTCTATACTCGGCGCTCCCCGATTTTCCCGAAGTCCTCGCCATGCTCGATGCCTTGACCGCCGATCATTTCGCCACGCTGATCGATACCGAGTTCCGACTGTTCCCGGAAGCGGACGCGGAAGCGGCGCTGCCGTTCCGGCTGACCGCCGTCGATCGCCTGGCATCGTCCGGGACCGGAGCGCGGCCGGAGCCGTTCTCGCTGATCTTCGACGGTCCCGACCAGCCGCTGCTGGCGCAACGCATCTACCACCTGGAGCACGACGCCATGCCGGCGCTGGACATCTTCCTGGTGCCGGTCGCGCGCGCCGGAAACCGGGTCCGCTATCAGGCCATCTTCAACTGACGCCGGGCCGCGCCGGTTCAGGCGCGGTCGTGGTCGATCGTGAAGGCCAGATAGGGAAACGGCGCCAGGTTGTCGAGCAGCGGTTCGGCGTCGCGTCGATAGAGCTGGTGCATGCCGTTGCCAGCCAGATCGGTGTCGAGCCGGTAGGCGCGCCAGTCGATGCGCCGGCCCGGCGCCAGCGCCGCCAGGTAGAGGCCACGCCGGAGCTTGGCCTGGCCCGGTTCCGTGCCGGTCGATAGATTCAGATGAAAGGCTTCGCGGCGGCCGTCGCGGTCGCGGATCGCGCCGGCCAGATTGAGGCCGCGGCCGGGCAGGACCGGCACGCGCAGGCTGAGACCGGCGCTGACATTGGCCGCGTGCCGGTTCTCGCAACACCAGGCGAACTGGCGCAGATCCCGTTCCGGATCGTAGATGACTTCCAGATCGAAGCCGCCCAGCCCGGTGTAAGCCCACAGGTGCGCGGACGGAAACAGGCCGTGCAGGCGCAGCCGCGCGCCCAGGCGGTGGAAGGCGGCATCGCCGCGCTCGATCCGGCTGGCGTCGAGTGGCCGGGTCCGGGCGCCGTCGGTCGGCAATTCCGACCAGGCCAGCGGCAGGTCGGTGGCGATTTCCGGCGCGGCGCCGATGGCGCCGGTGGTCCGGCCGGCCAGGGCGGCGCCGACGGCGCTGGCGGGCAGCAGCTTGAGGAAGGCGCGGCGTTCGCGCTCAGGCAGGTCGTTCATGGGCGGTTTCTCCATTGGCGACCGCGCGCGCCGGCGCGGTCCAGGCCATCAGCAGGTAGACGCCGGCCTCGCGCACGGGCCGGAAGCCCAGCCGTTGGTAGAGTCGCCGGGCCGGGTTGAATACTTCGACGTGGATCGACAGGCCGATGGCTTCCGCCGCCGCCAGCCGTTGCAGGGCGGTGAGCACGGCGGTGCCGATGCCGGCGCCGCGATGGGGTGGCAGCAGGGCGAGGTCCATGATCCGGATTTCGTCGTCGCGCCGGTGCAGGTACAGCCGGCCGGCGATCTCGTCGCCGCGCAGGATCAGCAGGAAATCGGCGCCCGGATAGTTGCCGGTGTAGTGCGCGGTCTGGGCGCGGAACTGCATGGCGACGAACTCGGCCTTGCGCGCGCCGCTCCAGTCGGTGCGCGCAAGCTCCTCCTCCCGCGTGCTCGCGTAGATCGCCAGCAGGAGGTCGGTGTCGGCCTCGGTGGCCGGGCGCGCGCGCAGCGGGGGCGGAAGTTCGGGAATCATGGTCGCGCGCGCGCCGGGATCAGGCTGAAGCGCGCCTCCAGGTAACGGCCGTGTTCGTCCTGGCCGGCCGGCTCCAGCCAGAGATCGAAATAGCCGGATTGCGGATGCCGGAACGAATAACCGCCCTGGACCAGGGTGGAAGCCAGTTCGCCGCGAAAGCGCAGGCTGAACTGTTCGATGCGTTCGCCGGAGCCATGGTCGCGGATCTCGACCAGGGTCAGGCTTTCCACCGGGCGCGCGCCGGTACCGCCCCAGACCTCGAAGCTTTCTCCCTGATAGGCCTGATAGGCCGCCAGCGACGGGCGGCCATCGAGCGGCGGACGCGCGGGCGGTTCGGCGACGGCGGCGCCGGCCGAAAGCACGAACAGGATGGCAAGGACGCTGGCGCGGATCATGTCCGTGGCGGATACACGCCCTGCAGGGCGATGCAGAAATAGAAAGTCAGATACGGCTGCATGTTGTTGTGCGGCTGGCCGCCACCGGCCGCTGCCAATGCATGCGGCGACAGGCTGGTGGCCGAACCGGCGGGCGCGTACTGGTGGATGGCGATGCCGGTGGCGAGCAGTGCCGCCGTCGGCGTCTGGTTCTGGCCGTCGGCCAGGGAAACTTTGACGGCATGGCTGTGCGCCGGCATTTCCGATTCCAGCAGGCTGACGGTTTCCGAGCCGCCGGTCTCGCCCAGATCATGCAGGCTCAGTCCCGGCCCCTGGCCGGGATGCATGGGCGCGCGGCCTTGCAGGTCGGGCAGCGCGAAATTGCTCATGCCGTTGCCGCCGTAGGTGGTGCCCAGCAGCGAGAACAGCGCGGTGTTCTGCGACAGCGGCATGAGCTGGCCATCACACCTGGCCCAGCCGTTGGGCGCGAAGTTGAACGGGAAAATCCGGATTTCGGCGACGAATGGGTCCATGGCAATGTCCTCAGGTCGGTGACGGGAAAATCCCGAACAGCGAGATGATGAAGCTGACGCACAGATAGGGCTGCATGTTCGTGTGCGGCTGCGAGCCCCCGGTGCCGCCGACCGTCTGCGCGGACAGCGTCGATGGCGGACTGTCGGTTCCGTAGGGCGTGATCGTCGCCGCCTGCGCGCGTCCGGGTAGGACGTTGGCCGATGGCGCGGTGCCGGTCGCCAGGTTGTTGCTGGCGAGCATCGCGTGGCCGTGCGCCGGGATCTGGTTGACGGTCAGGGTGATTTCCTCGGCGCCGCCGGTTTCCGCCAGCATGAAGCCGTTGCCCTGGTGGATCGGGATGCGGCCGCGCAGGTCGGGCAGCGCGAAGGTCGACTGGCCGTCGCCGCCGTAGGTGGTGCCGATCAGTTGGAACAGGGTTTCGTTCTCGCTGATCGGCAGCAGCTGGCCTTCGCAGAACATCCAGCCGGCCGGAGCGAAATTGCCCGCGAACATGCGGATTTCACCAACGTAGGGTTGCGCCATGGTCGTGTTTCCTCGGGGTCCGGTTTCCTCGGGGTCCGCCGCGTCAGTTCGGGCTCGGGAAGATGCCCTGCAAGGCGATGCAGAAGCTCAGGGTCAGGAACGGTTGCATGTTCAGGTGCGCCTGCGAACCGCCGCTGTTGCCGACCGCGTCGGTCGCCATCGCCACGAGATTGCTCGCCGGCGCGTACAGGTTGGCGCCCCGGCTCTGCGCGAGCATTTGGTTGCTGTTCGGGATGCCGGTGGTCGCGACCGCGCTGGAGGCGGAAAACACGTGGGTATGCGTCGGCAGTTCGGCGCTGCTCAACGTGTGCGCCTGTTCGCCGGCGCGTTCGCCCAGGGTATGGCCGTTGCCGACGTGGATGGGCGTGCGTCCGCGCAGGTCGGGCAGCGCGAAGTTGACCTGGCCGTCGCCGCCGAAGGTGGTGCCGAGCAGCGCGAACAGGGCCTGATTCTGGTTGATCGGCAGCAACTGGCCGTTGCACAGCGCCCAGCCTTTCGGCGCGAACACGAAGCTCATCAGCCGGATTTCGGAGAGAAAGGGTTCAGCCATCGTCGGGGTCCTTTCAGGGCAGACTGCAATTGGAGAAGCCGGAGGTCGCGGAAATCAGCTGGGTGCCATTGCCGGCCGGGTTCAGCGCGTCGATGTAATTCTCGACGCCGGGCGAGGCGGTCGCCGCCATGCCGTGCACGCCGAAGGCATGGACGGCGGAGGCGGTGCCCTGCTTGCGCAGACCGATGCCCGGGTGGCCGCCACTGCCGGCGCTGGTGTTGCCGGACAGATTGGCGCACACGGTTTCGTTCAACGAGCTGGCGTTGCCGGAATCCAGCCGGATGCCCGGGCGCACGCCGCCCAGTGGCGCGGCGACGGCGTTGTTCTGGAGTTTGGCGCGCAGCATGCCGCTGGCGCCGCGCGCGACCAGCAGGATGCCGTTGCCGTCGGTGGCGCTGATGGCGTTGTTGCTGGCGGTGGCGGTCAGATAGGGCGTGTCGGTATTGACGAGGCCGCCGGTGCCACCGCCGATGCCGGGCGAGCCGAAGGTGTTGTTGGCCACCAGCGTGTTGCCGGACACCGCCATCTCGACGGTGACGTTGTCGTTGACGCCGAGCAGGATGCCGTGGCCGAGCATGTTGGTCAGCGGATTGGCGACGCTGCCGTTGGTCGAGATGTCGAAGTTGCCCTGGCCCTTGCCGGTGACCGTGGCGCTGATCGCCTGGGTGGCCAGCTTGGTGGCGGCGTCGCCGGCGATCCGGTTGCCGGTGATGGCGATCCGGTTGCTGCCGCTGCCGGGCGTGCCGATGGTGCCGCTCGGGCCGGCCGCGTTGGCGTTGCCGCCCTGGACCTGGATGCCTTCGCCACTCGGGAAGTTGGCGATCACGTTGTTCTGGATATCCGCCCGGGTGAGGTGGGCGACGGTGCTGGCCGAGCCAAGGGTGTTGACGCGGATGCCGACGCCCTTGGAGGTCGCCGTCGAGGTGGAGCTGGTCAGGGTGTTGTTGGAGATGTCCAGGCTGGCCAGGGTGCCGTTGAAGTTCAGGATATCGACGCCGTGCCAGAGCGCGTTGGTCAGCGTGTTGCCGGTGATGGTGACGGTGCCGGTCAGGTTGCTTTCGGTGCCGGAGGCCTGGTCGTTGAAGGCGATGTTGGAGTCGTCGGCCTGGCTGCCGGAAGCGTTGATGACGCCGTTGGTGAAGCTGAAGCCGTTGACCAGGGTACCGGCGATGCCGCTGCGCGTGGTGTTCTGGATGCGCATCCGGTCGAACGTCGGCGACAGCGTGTTGGTCAGCGAGATGCCATGGCCGCTGGTGCGCTGGATGATGCCGCCGGAATCGGCCAGACCGGTGCCGGTCACGCGCAGCCGGCCGACCGAGCCGGTGCTGTTCAGGACGATGCCGTTGACCGGGCCGCTGGCGCCGGTGCCGGCGGAAATGCTCCGGAATTCCAGGCGGTTGGCGCCGATGGTGGTGTTGGCGACGTTGAGCGCGGTGCCGGTGGTGGTGGTCAGGGTGTTGACCAGATTGCCGGTGGCGTTGGGGTCGCACGGGAATTCGTCGCAGACCTCGACGGTGCCGCCGCCGCTGGCGGTGAAGGCGGCGTTGGCGCCGGTGCTGAGCTGGAGACCGCCGGCGAAGCGGATGGTGGCGCCGGTATTGGCGCTCAGGAACACCCCTTGGCTGCTGCCGGAGCCGGTCACCGCGCCGGTCAGCGTGACCGTGCCGGAACTCCGGTTGGCGATGCTGACCACGCGCGCGGCGGCGGTGCCGGCGATGCCACCGGCATAGGTCAGGTTGCCGCCGCCGCCACTGAGATTGAAGGCGTGGCTGCTGGCGCCGGACAGCGCGCCGCCGCCCAGCGCGACATCGCCGGTGACGCTGGCCAGGCTGACGTTGCTGGCGCCGCCGCCGGAGCTGACGCCGGTGAACGTGGCGCCGCTGGCGAACGCGCCGGTGGTCAGGTTGAGCGCGGCACCGGCCGGATTGTCGATGGCGACGTCGGCGACGGTCAGGGTGCCGAAGTTGTTGCCCGCCAGCGCCGCCGTGCTGGCGTTGCCCAGGGTAAGGCCGCGGACGGTGTTGCCGGTGGCCAGGGTCACCGTGGTGCCGGCGCTGGTCAGCCGGGTCAGGGTGCCGTTGCCGGCGTTCATGGCCGGCAACGGCAGGCTGCCGCTGCCGGGGCTGACGCCGGCGATGCTGGCCAGGCTGGCGCTGGCGTCCTGGCCGACCAGTTTCTGGCTGGCGCGCAGGGTCAACGAGGCGTCGTAGGCGGAGCCGCTTTCGTACAGGAAGATGGTGTCGCCGTCGCCGGGATGGTTGCCGGTGCCGTCGTTGATCGCGGCCAGGCTGGCCAGCGTGGTGAACGGGTTGGACAGGCGGCCGTCGCAGGCGGCCAGGCAGGCGTTGACGTTGTTGTCGACGAACCAGATGGTGGCGCCGACCGGGATGGTGACGGTGGCGGTGCTGGTGCCGCCGGTGGTCTGCAAGGTGTAGGTGAAGCTGTCATTGCCCTCGAAACCGGCTGGCGGGTTGTAGCTGAAGCGGCCGACGCCGGCGCCGCTGGTGACCATGACCACGTCGCCGCCGTTGGCGCTGGTGGCGTCGTAGGCGCTGATGGTAGCGGTACCGGCGGCGAACTGGTCGTTGTCGACCACGGAATAGGGGATCTGCGCGGAATCGATGCCGACGTTGCCGATCACGGTCTGCGGATAGGTGTCGTTCACGGCTTGCGGCGGCACGCTGAAGTCGAACACGTGGTCGGCGGTCATGTGGTCGGGCGGATCGCCGGCGTCGCTGTCGCTGATCTGGTTGGCGATCACCGTGACCTGGCAGGTGGCGCCGGCCGGCAGATCGCTGTCCGGGGTCAGGGTGTAGGCGGTGGCGGCGCCACTCAGGCTGAAGCCGCGGACCACGCCGGCGCAGGCCAGTTCGAAGGAGGCACTGGTGGCGGTCACGCTCTCGTTGAAGTTGACGGTGATGGTGCTGGCGACGGCTACGCCGGTGGCGCCGTCGGCCGGCGTGGTCGAGGTCACCGCCGGCGGCGTGTCGACGGTGAAGCCGAACACGTGGTTGGCGGCCATGGCGTCGGGCGGATCGACGGCGTCCTGATCGGTGACCTGGGCGCCGTATACCGTCACCGCGCAGGCTTCCCCGGCCACGAAGTCGCCGTTCGGATCGATCGTGTAGCTGTTCGGCCCACCGCTGACGACGCTGTTGGTGGGCGTGTGGTTGCCGCTGACGGCGCAGGCGATCTCGAACCAGCCGCCGGTGACGTCGACCGGTTCGCTGAACTGGATGACCACGTTGCTCTGGCTGCCGACCTGGACGGCGCCGTTGGCCGGGGTGGTGCCGGTGACCGCCGGGTAGGCGTCGGTGGTGAATTCGATGACCTGGTCGGCGGCCATCTGGTCGGGCGGGTCGATGCCGTCGACGTCGGTGATTTCCGCCGCCCGCGCGGTCACCCGGCAGGTCGCGCCGGCCGGCAGCAGGCTGCTCGGGGTCAGCGTGAAGCTGGTCGCGGAGCCAGGCAGGGACGGGCTGGTGGTGAAGGCGACCGGGCTGGCGGCCGGGCATTCCAGCGAGAAGGCATTGGCGCTGGCCAGGACCGCCTCACTGAAATTCAGGGTGATGACGATGTCGGTGGCGAGCGGACCGGCGCCGTCGGCCGGGCTGGAACCGGTCAGCCAGGGCGTGGCGTCGACGCTGAACTGGAAGCCGTGGTCGGCCGCCATCTGGTCCGGTGGGTCGTTGCTGTCCTGGTCCGTGACCTGGGCGGCGTGGATGGTGACGTCGCAGGTTTCGCCGGTGGCGAAATCGACGTTGGGATCGATGGTGAACGTGGTCGGACCGCCGCCGACCACGGTGGCGGCGGGCTGACGGGTACCGGTGGCGGAGCACTGGATGGTGAACCAGTTGCCGGTGACGTTGACCGCTTCGCTGAAGGTGATGGCCAGGCTGGCGTTGGTCGCGACCACGCCCTGATGCGCCGGCGTCGTCGACTGCACCGCCGGCGGCGCGTCGATGGTGAAGGAGAAGACGTGGTTGGCCAGCATCGCGTCGGGCGGATCGCCATCGTCGGCGTCGGTGATCTGGGCGCCATGCACGGTGACCACGCAGGTCTCGCCGGGCTGGAAATCGACATTCGGGTCGATCTGGAAATCGACCGGGCCGCCGCTGACCACGGTGTCGCCGACCAGGCGCGCGCCGCTGCCGGGGCAGTCGATGTGGAACCACTCGCCGGTGACGTTGACCGCCTCGCTGAAACTGATCAGCACGTCGGCATCGGGCGGCGCGCCGGGCGCGCCATCCGCCGGCAGGGTGGCGGAGATGGTGGGTGGCTGGTCGATGGTGAAGCCGACGGTGCGGTTCGCGACCATGGCGTCGACCGGGTCGATGCTGTCCTGGTCGGTGACGCGGGCGGCGTCGATGGTCAGGACACAGGTTTCGCCGATCGCGAAATCGGCGGTCGGATCGATGGTGAAGGTGGTCGGCCCGCCGGCGACCACCATGTCGCCCCAGGCGCGCGCGCCCGTGATCGAACAGCTCAGGTCGAACCAGATGCCGTCGACGTCGACCGGTTCGCTGAAGGTCAGGCTGAGCACGGCCTGTGTGCCGACCTGGACGGCGCCGTCGGTGGGCGTCGAGCTGGCCAGATCGGGCGCGGCGTCGGCGCTGAACTGGACGACGTGGTCACTGGCCGGATGTTCGGGCGGATCGGCGCTGTCGAGATCGCGGACCTGGGCGGCGACGATGGTCAGCGCGCAGGCCTCACCCGGAGTGAAATCGACGTCCGGGTCGATGGTGAAGGTGGTCGGCCCGCCGGTGACCGTGGTCGCCGCCGGCAATAGCGTGCCGGAATCGGCGCAGGTCAGCGTGAACCAGTCGCCGCTGACCGTGACCGGCTCGCTGAAGGTGACGGTCAGGCTGGCGTTGCCGGCCACCACCGCGCCCTCGGTCGGGTTCGTCGAGGCCACGGCCGGGGCTTCGTCGATGGTGAAGGCGAAGACGTGGTTGGCCGCCATCTGGTCGGGCGGATCGTTGGCGTCGATGTCGGTGACGGCGGCGGCGAACACGGTGGCGACACAGGTCTCGCCGGGCTCGAAATCGAGCACCGGGTCCAGCGAGAAGCTGGTGAGCATGCCCGACACCGCGGTGTTGGCGGCGGTGCGCATGCCCGACACCGGGCAGTCGAGCTGGAACCAGCCGGCGGCCAGATTGACCGGTTCGCTGAACGTGATGTCGACGTTGGCGTTGGCGGCGACGCCGGTGGCGCCGGCGGCCGGCGTGGTCGCCTGCACGGCCGGTGGCGCGTCGGTGAAGAAGCTGAAGCCTTGGTCGGCGAGCGGGTGCTCGGGCGGGTCATTGGCGTCGACGTCGCCGACCTGGCTGGCGATCACGTTGACCACGCAGGTCGCGCCCACGGGTAGGGCCGCCAGCGGGGCGAGCGTGTAGGTGGCGGCGCCACCCGGTGCCGCCGGGCTGAGCGTGAAGGCTTGCGGCGCGCCGGCGCAGGTCAGTGTGAAAGCGTTGGCGGTGACGTTGACCGGCTCGCTGAATTCCACCGTGACGCTGGCGCCGGGCAGCAGCGATCCGCCATTCGCCGGCGAATGCGCGACGACGCTCGGCGCCTGGTCGATGGTGAAGCCGAAAACATGGTTGGCGGCCATGTGGTCGGGCGGGTCGTTGCCGTCGAGGTCGCCGACCTGGGCGGCGAACACGGTGACCGTGCAGGTCTCGCCGGCGGCGAAGCCGGTGGCGGGGGTGATCGCGAACGTGGTCGGGCCGCCGGAAACCGCGGTATCGGCGACCTGGCGAATGCCGGAGGTCGGGCAGTCGATCCGGAACCACTCGCCGGTGACGGCGACCGGCTCGCTGAAGGTGATGCTCAGGCCGGCGTCGCCGGCGACGTCGGTGGCGGCGTCGGCCGGGCTGCTGGCGATCACGGTCGGCGCCTGGTCGGTGGCGAAGCCGAAGACGTGGTCGGCGGCCATGTGATCGGGCGGATCGTTGGCGTCCTGGTCGGTGACCTGGGCGGCGAACACGGTCACCGAGCAGGTTTCGTCGCCGACGAAATCGACGACGGGATCGATGGTGAACGTGACCGGACCGCCGGAAACCACGGTGTCGGCGACCTGGCGGACGCCGGAGGTCGAACAGTCGACGCGGAACCATTCGCCGGTGACGGCGACCGGCTCGCTGAAGGTCAGCGTGAGGACGGCGTTGCCGGCGACGTCGACGGCGGCGTCGGCCGGCGTGCTCGCGATCACCGCCGGCGGCGCGTCGATGGTGAAGGCGAGGACGTGGTCGGCGGCCATGTGGTCGGGCGGATCGATGCTGTCCTGGTCGGTGACCTGACTTGCGAACACGGTGAGCGAGCAGGTTTCGCCGCCGGCGAAGCCGGTGTCGGGGGTGATGGTGAAGATGGTCGGGCCGCCGGAAACCACGGTATCGGCGACCTGGCGGACGCCGGAGGTCGGGCAGTCGACGCGGAACCATTCGCCGACGACGTCGACCGGCTCATTGAAGGTCAGCGTGATGGTGGCGTCGCCGGCGACGTCGGTGGCGTTCGCCACCGGCGTGCTGGCGATCACCGCCGGCGCGTCGTCCGGCTGGATGTCGAGGTCGAAGCGGAAATCGAACTGGCCGATGCCGGTTTTCAGATAGATCGCGCGCAGATCGGTATTGGGTGGGCCGTCGCCGGCATTGTCGGTGGCCAGCGGCGCGACGCCGACCCAGTCGCCGATCAGGCCGTCGCGGGTGATCTGGCTGGCGGCGTACACCCAGCTGGCGCCGGCTACCACGAACAGGACCGCGACGCCGAGCGTGCCCGGCCGGCGCCGGAGCGCGGCGAGCAGGACGCCGGTCAGCAGCAGCGACAGCAGCAGGGCGCCGGGCGCGCCGAACAGCGGTACCGGTATCGCCGGCGGCACGTCGTGCAGGATCGGCTGGCCGCCGGAAGTCTGGGTCAGGGCATCGCCGCCGGCCGGCGCGCCACCCACCGGCATGGTCAGGAATCCCATGCGGATGCGCTGGCCGGGCGCGAGCGGACCGGGCTGGCCGTAGGTCTCGACGACGTCCAGACCGCCAGGGCCGACATCCATGCCGACCGGCCAGGTGGTTGGCGGCAGCGGCGTGAAGCTGGCGTCGTCGATCAGGGCACCGCCGACGCAGACCCGTCGGACGACACCGACGACCTGGGGCGGCGCGCTCACCGAGAAGGTGGTGACGGTGACGGTTTCGACACCCGCGAACGGGCCGTCGGCGGTATCGACCACGCAGCCGGTGGCGGCATCGTCGTCGAGGTCGAACAGGATATGGATTTCGCTGTCCGCGCGCGCGCAGGTGGCGGCCAGGGACAGCAGCAGGCACAGCAGTAGCGGGAAAATGGCCGGGAAACCCTGCCAGCCGGATCGATCCTTGCGCATCGGGAGTTCTCTCTGTTTCTCCGCCGGCCGGGGCCGGATGAGCCTCGACCGAAGCCGCCGGTCGAAACTCGAATTATTTTTCAGGGGAACCGCCGGGCGCGGCGGGGTGTGACCTTGGTCACCGTCGAATGGCGCGAACTTATCATGGCCGGATCGCCGCTGACCAGCCCGGACGCCGCCTCAGTGGCCCAGCGCGGCCAGCGCCTCCAGTTCCCACTCCGACATTTCCGAGTCGTCGAAGCCCAGGCGCCGGGCGCTTTCCTCGCGCCAGCCGTCCTCCCATTCCGGATCGTCGGCGCCGGTCAGCTGGTGGTGCAGGTGGCAGCAGAAGTTGAACAGCGCGCACAGACGGGCGACCTGGTCGGGCAGGCCGGTGGCGGCGAGGTCGTGGTGGTGGCGGATGGCCAGCACCATGTCGTCGGCGAGCAGCCAGTTGCGCGCCACCATCTGGCCCATCAGGGCGTGATGGACGTGGTGTTCGCGGTCGAGCGCGTGGATGTCCGGCCAGGGCGCGTTGCCGGTCCAGGTGGCGGCGAGCGCGCGCGCGTAGGCCGGGTAGCGTTTGCACAGCAGCGCCAGACCGCAGTCGTGGAACATGCCCAGGGTATAGGCGACGTCGGAAGCGATGCCCCGGATGTGGCCGGTCTTCAGCGCGACCATGGCCAGGTCGGCGATGGCGCCGCTACGGCCCCACAAGGCTTCGAGCGCGTGCGCGTGCTCGGGATCGTGCAGGGCGCCGCGCAGGATTTCGGTGCGGATCAGCGCGCTGGCGTTGCGCATGCCGAGCACGGTGATCGCCTTTTCCACGGTTTCCACGCGCTGGCGCAGGCCGAACACCGGCGAGCCGACCAGACGGAACACCGCGCCGGACAGCGCGCCATCCTGACTGATCAGGGCGGCCAGCTCGCGCGGGCCGGCGTCCTCGTCGCGCAGCACCTCGTTCAGGCGCAGCAGGATCGCGGGCATCGGCGGGATCTTCACGCCGCTGCTGAGGATGGCCTGGATCAGGCGTTCGTCGTCGGTATCGGACATCGGGGAAACCTCGTTGGCGGTGGCGGCGCCGATGCTACCGGGAGTCCGCGCCGAATCCCAAACTGGCGGCCCTGTTCACAGGGCGCCCGGAAGGATCGGTTCGTCGGCCCGGGCCGCCAGGAAGCGGGCCTGGAATTCGTCGGCCGGCAGCGGGCGCGACAGCAGGTAGCCCTGGATATGGTCGCAGCCGGCATCGGCCAGGAAATCGAGCTGGCCGCGCGTTTCCACGCCCTCGGCGACCACGTTCAGTCGCAGGCTGTGGGCCAGCGCGATGATGCCGGTGACGATGGCGGCGTCGTCCGGATTGCGGTCGGCGTCATTGATGAATGAACGATCGATCTTGAGGGTGTCGACCGGGAAGCGCTTGAGATAGGACAGCGAGGAGTAGCCGGTACCGAAATCGTCGATCGCCAGACCGACGCCCAGCTCTTTCAACTGGTTCAGGGTGGCCAGGGTCTCCCGGGCCTGTTCCATCAGCACGCTTTCGGTGATCTCCAGTTCCAGCAGGGCTGGCGGCAGGCCGGTTTCCTCCAGCACGCGGGCGATTTCCTCGACGAAGCCGGCGCGCTTGATCTGGTGGCCGGACAGGTTGACCGCCACCACCTGATCGGGCAGGCCGGCGGCGCGCCAGGCCATGGCCTGCGCGCAGGCCTGGCGCAGCACCCACTCGCCGATCCGCGCGATCAGGCCGGTTTCCTCGGCCACCGGGATGAATTCCGCCGGCGAGATCAGGCCGCGTTCCGGGTGACGCCAGCGCACCAGCGCCTCGGCGCCGGCCAGGCGGCCGCCGACGAGCTTGGCCTTGGGCTGGTAGTGAACCGCCAGTTCGTCGCGTTCGAGCGCGCGGCGTAGCGCGTTTTCCAGCTTCACCTGGGCCGACAGGCTGGCTTCCATGCCGGATTCGTAGAAGGCGAAGCCGCTGCTGTTGCGCTTGGCGCGATACATGGCGGTGTCGGCGTGCTTGAGCAGGGCGTTGGCTTCGTCGCCGTCGCGCGGATAGATCGAGATGCCGATGCTGGTGGAAATGAAGATGTCGTGGCCATCGATCTCGAATGGCGCGGTCAGCGCCCGGATGATCTTCTGCGCCGCCACCGAGGCGGCGGCGGTCGGGTTGACGATGTCGTCGAGGGCGACCGTGAATTCGTCGCCACCGAAGCGGGCGACGCAGTCGCCGCCGCGGATGCTGTGCTGGATGCGGTTGGCCACCGAGATCAGCAGACGGTCGCCGACGTCGTGGCCGAGCGTGTCGTTGACGTACTTGAAGCGGTCGAGATCGAGGAACAGCACCGCGATCTGCTGGCCCTGTCCGTTGGCGCGACGGATGCGCTGGCTCAGGTGATCCATGAACAGCACCCGGTTGGGCAGTCCGGTGAGGGTGTCGTTGTAGGCCAGGTGGCGGACGTGGCGTTCGGCGCGGCTGGCCTCGACCACGCGGCGCACGCGCTGGCTGACCACGGCCAGATGCACCGGTTTCGGGATGTAGTCGTTGGCGCCGGCGGCGAACGCGCGCTCGATCGAGTCGGCGTCCTCCTGCGCGGTGACCATGAGGATCGGCGGCTCGCCGCCGCCGGGCAGTTCGCGCAGTCTGGCGCAGGCGGTGAAGCCGTCCATCACCGGCATCATGGCGTCGAGCAGGATGGCGTCGGGATGCAGTTCCCCGGCCATGGCCAGGGCCTGCTCGCCGTTGGCCGCCTCTTCCACCCGGAAGCCGTCGCGCTGCAACGTGTAGCGCAGCGCCGCGCGGGTGCCGCGGTCATCGTCGACGACCAGCACCAGGGCCGCCTCGCTGGCGGGTCTGACCGGCGCCGGCACGTGCCGGCGGCACTCGGCGGCGAGCGCCGCCGCCGCCACGTCGAAGGCCTGGCGCAGGGCCGGCAGTTCGGCGGTGGCCGTTTCGAAGCGGTCGGCCGCGCCCAGTTCCTCGATCCGACGGGCCAGCGTGGCCAGGCGGGTAGCGCCCAGGTTGCCGGCGGCGCCACGCAGGGCGTGGGCGTGCTGGCGCATGCTTTCGGCGTCGCCGTCGGCGAGCGCGCGTTCCAGTCTGGCCAGGGTCGCGGGCGTGTCTTCCAGGAATGGCTCGATCGCCTCGCCGATCGCTTCACCCAGCGCCTCGCGCAGCCTGGCCAGGGTGTCGTGGTCGAGCGGCGTGTCGTCGTCGCCCGGCACGGCGCCGCCGATGACCACGCGCGCGGCCACGTCGCGGCCGGTCCAGCGCTGGATCTTGTCGGCCAGCGCCGCCAGGGTGAGCGGCTTGCCGAGATGATCGTCCATGCCGGCGGACAGGCATTTCTCGATGTCGACCTGACGGGTGTTCGCGGTCATGGCGACGATCGGCAGGCGCGCGCCGCCGTCGGGCTCCATGGCGCGGATGTGGGCGGTGGTCTCGTAACCGTCCATGTCCGGCATGTTGCAGTCCATCAGCACCAGATCGAAGGTTTCCGCGCGCAGGCGTTCCAGTGCCTCCAGACCTCCGCCGGCAACCTCGCGGGCGCAGCCGAGCATGCCGAGCATGCCGCTGGCGACGACCTGATTGGTGCGGTTGTCCTCGACCACCAGAACCCGGCACGCTGGCATCCCGCCATCCGTTTCCGCCGCTGGCGCGCGTTCGTCGGCGGCGCGCGCCAGCGTCGCCAGACAGTCGCGCAGGCGGCTGGCGCGCGGTGGCTTGGCAAGATAGGTGTCGGCCTCCCAGAGCGCGGCCGCCTCGGCGCCCGCTTCGGCGCCGAGCTTGTCCATGACCACGACGCCGAGGCCGACCAGACCGGGTTCGGCGCGCAACCTGCGCGCCAGCTCGCCGCCGCCGGCCATGGCGAAACCGGCATCGAGCAGGACCACGTCGATCGCCTGGCCGCGCGCGCGCGCCTGGCGCGCCAGCGCGAGCGCCTCGTCGCTGGCGTGGGCCAGGATCACGTCCATGTCCCAGCCGGTCAGGGTCCGGCTCAGGAATTCGCGCGTCACCTCGCCATTCTCGACCACCAGCGCGCGCCGGCCGGGCAGGGGCGGGGCCGGCGCGGCCGGGTCGGCGACGGCGGGCAGGGCGGCTTCGAACCAGAACCGGCTGCCCAGGCCGACGGCGCTGTCGACACCGATCGCGCCGCCCATCAGCTCGACCAGTTGCCGCGAGATCGCCAGGCCCAGGCCGGTGCCGCCGTACTTGCGCGTGGTCGAGGGGTCGGCCTGGGCGAACGATTCGAACAGCCGGGCGCTCGCCTCCGGCGCCAGGCCGATGCCGGTATCCGCCACCTCGAAGCGGACCCGGCCGGGATCGGCCGCGACGGCATGCACCGCGACCTCGCCGGCATGCGTGAACTTGACCGCGTTGCCAACCAGATTGGCGAGTACCTGGCGCAGGCGTTTGGGGTCGCCGACGACCCGCGCCGGCACCGTGGCGTCGATCAGTCCGCCGATCTCCAGGCCTTTCTGGTGGGCTTGCACGGCGAACAGCTCGACGACATCCTCGACCAGCGAGCGTGGGTCGAATTCGATCCGTTCCAGTTCCATGCGGCCGGCGTCGAGTTTGGAGAAATCCAGGATGTCGTTGATCAGATCCAGCAGCGAGCGGGCCGAGCCCCAGGCGACGTCGACGAATTCGCGCTGCTGGCGCGGCAGCTTGGTGGCCTTGAGGATGTCGAGCATGCCGATGACACCGTTCATCGGCGTGCGGATCTCGTGGCTGACGGTGGCGGCGAACTCGGCCTTGAGGCGGCCGAATTCCAGCGCCTTGTCGCGCGTGGCGCGCAGTTCCGCCTCGCGCTCCTCCAGCACCTCCATCATGCTGTTGAAGGCATGGGCCATGGCGCTGATGTCCTTGGGACCGCCGGGAACCGCGCGCACGCTCTTTTCGCCGGCCTCGGCGCGCGCCATGTTCGCCGAGAGGTCATCGAGCGGTCTGGCCGCGCGCCGGGTCAGGAAACGGATCAGCGCCAGGATCAGCAGGGCGAAGGCCTGCGAGGTGACCAGATTGGCCAGGAACAGATCGCGGGTCATGCGCGACAGCGAGTCCTTGCCGATCAGCACCGATACGCTGCCCAGCCGCTCGCGGTCGGCGGCCTGGACCTCGAATGGGGAGTCCGTCGCGTTCCCGCCCGAGTAGACCGGCGCGACGAAACGCCAGGCGTGCGCGGTCTCCTCGATCAGGCCGGAGGCGTCATCGCCGAAAGTCAGGGCGATGCGACGGATTTCCGGTTGCCCGCCATGCCGGTCCCGACCGATCAGGACGCGGCCGTCGTCGCGGCGGATCTCCACGGCGAGCACGTCGGGAAACGCCAGGGTGGCGCTGACCGCTTCCTCCGCGTTGTCCGCCGAGCCGGTGAGCAGCGCCAGCAGGCTGTGGCGGGCGAGGCTTTCGGTGACGCGGGCGCCCTGTTCGATCATGCCCTGGCGCACCCGCTGGGTACCCTGCCAGGTGCTGACCAGGAACGCGCACAGCGCGAGCAGCAGGATGCCGGCGGTGACCACGACCCGAAGCTGGTACTCCAGGGTATGGGCGCGCAGGAAGGCGATCAGCCGCGCGCGTATCCGCCCGGGTTCCACCACCGCCGTCATGTCATTGCCCGGTGAAAACCAGATCGAAGCCGCGTTGTTGCTGGCTGCTGAGTTTCATGCCCAGATGCTTGGCGGTACGCAGGTTGACTGCGGTCTGCACGTTCCGGAGCGGCATCACGCCGCGGCCCGGCGGTTCGCCCGAGGCCAGGAAACCGAGCGCCGAGCCGGCCAGATCGCGGCCGAGACCGACGTTGTCCGGGAACAGCGAGAACAGGACGCCGCGGCGGACGTGGCCGAAGCTGCTGGAGAACACCGGCAGCCGGCGTTCCCAGGTCTCGCGCAGGACCAGCGGCAAGACCGTGTTCTCGTCCACCGTCGTGGCGTCCTGGGGTAGCCAGAGCACGTCGCGCTCGGCGTTGGCGCCGGCCAGGATTTCCTGATACGCGCGCACCGCCGCGCGCAGGTCGCTTGCTTCCCGTACCACCAGTTCCAGGCCCTGGTCGCGCGCGGCGGCGCGGGCCAGGCGGATGAGCCAGCCGTTCTGGCGCGGGTCGTAGACCACGTGTATCCGCCGCGTGCCGGGCACCAGGCCGCGCAGGCGCTCGAACAGCAGGGCCGGGTCCGGCGACAGGCTGACCACGGCGAGATCCTTGGCTTCCTCCTCGGGCACCGCCACCACGCCGCCGACCACCACGCCGAACTCCCGGCCGAGATTGTCGGCGGCCTTCATGCCCTGGCGGCCGAGCGCGATGACCACGCGCACGTCGCGGGACTTGAGGTTGTCGCGCAGCGTGGCGGCGTCGGTGCCGGCGCCGATCGCCATGCTGATCACCGGCGCCTGGGCGCGCGCCTCGACGCCCTCGATGATCTTGGTGAAGACGCCGCGATAGGGTTCGCCGATGTCCGGGTAGACCACGGCGATGGCGCCGCCGCCGGCCATGGCCAGCTTGTTGGCGAGCCGCCAGCGTGGCTGCTGCGTGGCGTCGACCAGGCTGTCGTTCAAGGAGACATGGATGGGGACCACCACCATGGTCGGCATGCCCTCATCGCGCACGCGATCGGCAAGCCATTCGTAATAGCCAGGATTCGCGTGTCGCCATTCGATCGCCAACGGATCGGGATGATGGTTGGCCATGCCGGGCATGGGGCTCGCCAGCGTGGCCAGCGTGAGCGCGATGGTTACCCTCGTCGACCGCCGCGCGGTCGGTCTTGCCATGAATGATTCAGGTGTCATTGATCCTCCCGCGTGGATATTCACGGCCGATAGCGGAGTTCCAGGTACAGCCCGCGTCCCGGCAACGGCAGATCATCAGGAATGTTGTCGGCGGTCGCGCCGGAGGTCGGTTCGCGGACGTCGGCGTTGAACAGGTTGCGCGCCGTGATCGCCGCTTCCCAGCCCTTGCGCGGGCGTTCCGCGCGCAGGCTGAGATCGACCGTGGTGTAGTCGTCGATACGTGGCCGTGTATCTCCATATGGCCGCGCCCTGTCCATGACCCGGTTGATCTGGCCGTTCAACAGCCAGCCCGGCGCCAGGCGCCAGTCGGCGCGCAGATAGGCCTGATGGCGTGGCGCCAGGCCGGCATCGTGGTCATGGCGCTCGTCGATCGAGCGTTGCCAGGCGTAGTTGCCGGACAGACGCAGATCGGCCGCGATATCCCAGGTGAATTCGAGTTCCAGGCCATGACCGTGCTGGTCGCCGGCGTTGCGCGCGGTGTTGCCGGTGGCCGGGTCGGCGTTGGGCACGAACCGGATGACGTCGCGCATCTGGTAGCGGTACAGGTTGAGACCGGTCTTGAGGTGGTTCTTCGGTTGCCAGGAAAAAGCCATCTCCAGCATGTCGATGGTTTCCGGTTTCAGGTCGCGGTTGCCGAGCGCCGTGGGATTGTTGACGGTATGCAATTCGACGAACGAGGGTGCCCGGAAGGCGCGTCCGTACATCAGCTTGCCGGTCAGGTTCCAGGTCGCATCCCAGACCAGCGCCACGCGCGGGTTGGTGGTGCCGCCAAAGTCGGAATAGTGGTCGTGGCGGATGCCGGCGGTGAGGTTCCAGTCCGGCGCCAGCTGCCATTCGTCCTGGACGAAGGCGTACACCGATTCCCGTCTGCGCGGGGTCAGGAAGGCCAGGCCGTTGGCCTCGGTCGCGGAGACGATCGAACAGTCGTCGTCGATACAGACGGGAACCAGGCCGGCGAAGGTGAAGTTCTTGGTTTCGCTGACCTTGTACAGGTCGTCCAGGTGATAACCGCCGCCGAGCCGGACCTTGTGGCGCCCCGAACCGGTATGGAGCGCGGTCAGATCCAGGCGGGCCTGGCGCTCCCAGTGCTGGGGCCGGCCGATCATGCCGATGGTGGAAGGCGAAACCAGCGGCACGGGCAGGAAGGAGCCCGCCGGAAACAAAGAAATGTTGGTGTTGGTTTCCGCGATGTGGGCATAACTGAGCCGCGCGCTGACGTCCCAGTCATCGGCGAAGCTGGCATCCCGCCAGGTCAGGTCGGCATTACCGTAGCGGCCCGCCATCCGGGTGACCGGATCCAGGGCATCGGCCACGCCGGTGCCGGTTTCGTAATCGGGACGCGCCCGGTAGCCGAACCGGAAACGCCAGTTTTCGCGCGCCAGATCGACGCGCAGGTCAAACGCGTCATAGCCGGCGTTGAGCGATCCCGGCGCTCGCGATGCCTGGCTGCCGAACAGCGCGTCCAGTCCGGTCTGGGCGTCGGCTTCGATACGGCCGCCGGCGCCATCGGTGCGGCCCAGACGCAAGTAGACGGCGGCGTCGGCATCACCCCAACGGCCGCCATGCTGGGCCCAGACGTCGTAGGTCCGGAAGGAGCCGGCGCGCGCGCCGAACTCGGTGCCGTCGATGTCCTCGGCCGATTTGGTGATGACGTTGATGACGCCGGATACCGCCTCGGCGCCGTACAGGGCGGAGCCCGGACCGCGGATGACCTCGACGCGGGCGACGTTTTCGAGCGGGAAATCACCCCACATGCGGCCCCGGTCGCCGACGAAACCGTTGGTGATCGGCACGCCGTTGATCATCACCAGCACTTCCGGGTTGTATTGGGTAAGGATGCCGCGGATCGAATAGAGCGGCAGCCACTGGTTGCCGTTGCGTGATACGTGCAGTCCGGGCACCGTTTCCAGTACCTGGTCGAGACTGGTGGCGCCCATGGCCTTGATGTCCTCGGCGGTGATCACGCTGGCTACCGAGGGCGCCTTGGCGATCGGCACGCGGTTGCCGGTGGCGATCATGACGAAATCCTTGTCGCCATAGGCCAAGGCCAGTTCGGCTTCCTCGTCGGGCAGGGCGTGGGCGGGCAGAGGGATGGCCGCGGACAGCAAGGCCAGCATGGCCGTTCGAACCGGTTTACTCACGATTTCTCCTTGTCGATCTCGCGGGGCCGCGTGGGATTCCGCGATCCGGACGGCCAGCGGCGATCTGGCGGCCCTTCGTAGCGGATACTTGCGCAAGCCAGTGGAAAGGTCAAACCTTCGGGGCGTTCCGTTGCTTCCAGATAACAGGGGGGCATGCCAGCCAGGAAAACCGGGGTCCAGAACAGTTGGAATTCGATTCGGGAAAAACCGAGATCGGCCAGCAGGGCGGCGGCCAGGGCGGCGTAATTCATCCGCAGGGCGGGGTTTCCGGCCAGCAGCGACTTTTCCACCGCCATGGCCAATGCCAGGTGCGGGCCGCCGTCGAGTTTCAGTTCTTCAGCCAGGGCCAGCATCCAGGCATTGCGTTCGTCGACGGAGTCGATCGGGCGTCCGTAACCGTAGATCCGGCGGCTCCGCAATTCGGTCTCGACCACGGCGCCGGGATCATGGCCCGCCTCGACCAGGGCTCGGGCGCGCAGCAGGAAATCGAAGGCCCGCGCTCCCGCCTGGCCGCCATAGATCACTGCTTCGGATACTGCCAGGGCGGCGGCGAGTCCGAGCGCTGGCGTGGATCTCGCGCCGCCGGCGAGCGCGGCGACACGGTTGTTCCACAGGCGGGCATCGGGATAGCTGGTGTGGACCCAGATCGCGCGCAGCAAGCGCGACTGGGCAGGTGTGTGCCGACGTCCGGTGATGCCGAACACGTACAGATCCAGCCAGTCCATGTCACGCAACTCGGCGTGCAGGTCGTGACCGCGAAAGAGCGCGTGACTGCCCGGATAGGCGATACCCATGCGTGTTTTCATGGGAGCGTTGTCCGTTACCCCGGTGTTCATGACCGGGAATCCGGGTGATTTCCGTCCGGAGCCGCTTCCTCGGGTTCCAGGCGGAAAAAGGGGAACCGTCGGTGGCCGGATCTTCGCTGTTCATCGGCATGCGCGGCCGCGCCGGGCAGGCGGAGCAGCAAGCTGAGCATTTCACCCTGGTCCGGATCGAAGCCAAGGTCGGCGAGGGCGGCGGCGGTCACCGCCGGCATCGTCAGCGGTCGGCCGGCGATGTGTTCCAGCTCCATGCGCCGGGCGGCCAACCAAGGCAGGAACGGCCCATCTCCGAGCTTGGCCAGGTGCGCGAGAGCGCGGCGTACTGGCGATGGGCAGGAGGCGCCACGCGCGGCGAAGCCGGGTGGACGCGCCGGCGCCGGCCACACCTCGGCCACTTCGGTATCCTCCGGGATCGGCAACCGGGTCCGCCAGGTTTCGGGGTCGGTGCCCCAGTCGAGGAAGCGGCTCATGCACCGATGGACCTCGCGGGCACCGCCCGCCCCACCGGCGCCCACCGCCAGCGCGGCCATCAGGCAGGACGCGGCGGTCGAGCCGCCCACTCCGCCGGCCATGGCGGCATGCACGGAAGGATCGCGCGGACCGGGATTGGCCAGCAGCAAGGCCAGGTCTTCCAGGACGCGGGCCTGGGCCGGGGTCGGTGCTTCGCCCCGGAACAAGAGAAAAAGGTAATCCGCCCAGCCGGCCTTGCCGAGCAGATCACCATGGACATCATAGCCATGGCAACGACAGACGGCGGCGGCGTAGGGGTCGTTGGCCTCTGGCACTTCCTCCCAGATGCGGGTGTGGATGTATTCCATGATGCCGTCCGTCTACAGCAACTGGCTGACTCCGCCGTCCACCACCAGTTCATGCCCAACCACGTAACTGGCTTCCTCCGAGGCCAGAAACAGAATCGCGCGGGCGATTTCTTCCGGTAGCGCGAAACGCTTCATCGGTGATCGCGCGGTGAAATCCCGGCGCGCCGTCTCGACGATGGCTTCGGGGACATCCCAACGGCCGAAACCAGGGGTGTCGACGGGGCCGGGGCTGACCGCGTTGACGCGGATGCCGCGACCGATCAGTTCCAGCGCGAGTGTTCGCGCCAGCGAGCGCAACGCGGCCTTGCATGCGGCGTAGACGCTGAAATTGGGTGCGCCGACCTGATTGGACATCGACGTGGTGATGATCACCGCGCCACCCTCCCGGAGCAGCGGCAGTGCTTTCTGGATGGTGAAGAAGACTCCCTTGAAATCGATCGCGGCGATGTCGTCGAATTGCGCTTCCGTGATCTGGTCGAACGGCGCCGGGCGGGTTATGGCGGCATTCGCCACGACGATGTCCAGGCGACCGAAGCGCTCGTCGATGCGCGCCATCGCATCCTCGATGTCGTCGATCCTGCCGACGTCGCCACGCAGGATCAGGGGTTCCCCACCCAACAGTCGGCTTGCCTCGTCCAGGGTTGCCGGAGCGCGGCCAAGGATCGCGAGGTTGGCGCCTTCGTCCCTGAACAGTCTGGCCGTCGCCAGACCGATGCCACTGTTGCCTCCCGTGATCAGCGCGGTTTTGCCATCGAGTTTTCCCATGCTTGTCTTTCCTGGATAGGTATCCGTCATGTCCATCGCTTCATTTCGCCGTGCCCAGCGCCTGCATGCGCAGGCTCATCGGCGGCACCGCCTCGCCGTCGATGCGGGCATCGATCAGCGTCGGGCCCTTGCGGCGCAGGATCGCCGCCAGGTCCAGGCAGGCCAGGTCCTCCGGCGAACGCACCACGTAGGCGGGGATGTCCATGGCTTCGGCCAGCCGCCGGTAGTCCACCTCGGGCAGTTCGAAGCCGATCCGCTCGGCGCCGGCCAGGCGCTGGCCGTGCTTGACCATGCCCAGGGCGCTGTCGTTGAGGATCACGAACAGCACGGTCACGCCGGCGGCCCTGGCGACGGTGATTTCCTGGCCGTTCATCAGGAAACTGCCGTCACCGGTCAGACAGACCACCGGGCAGCGCGGATTGCCCAGCGCGGTGCCGACGGCGCCGCCGATCGCCCAGCCCATGGGCGCGAAATCCATGGTCACGCGCAGCCAGCCGCCATGGTGGGCGCGCCGCGACGGCTGACCGGCGCGGGCATGGCCGCGATGCAGCCGACGGTCGTTCACTTCCAGGCAATGCACGGCCCAGGCCGTGCTGTTGCCGGCGTCGGCCAGGAACCGGGTGTGCGGCGGGCAGCGGCGGCCGAGTTCGAACATCAGGCGGCGCGGATTGATCGGGGTAGCGTCGTCGAGCAGTTCCTGGGCGTCGAGGTAGGGAACATGGCCGGCGCCATCCGGCAACGACGCTTGCGTCGGTGGGTTCGGCACGCTCTCGATGCGCGCTCTCAGGCGCTCGAACACCGACAGGATGCGGCCACGCACGTGCAGTCGGGCCATCGGCGAGCGCATCAGATGTTCGTGGGAGGCATCGATATGCACCAGGCGTTCGTTCAGCACCGTCTCGCACCAGCCGGCGCTGGTCCATTCGCCCAGGCTGGTGCCGATGGCCAGGATCAGGTCGATGTCGGCTTCCAGCAGCGCGGCGCGGGCGGTGGCGTGGCCGGCGAAGCCGAATACGCCCCGGTACAGCCGATGCTCGGGGTTGATCAGGCCCTTGCCGTCGGGCGTCGAGACCAGCGCGGCGCCGAGCGCCTCGGCCACGTTCAGGATGGAGCCGATGGCTTCGCCGCAGCCGCCGCCGACCAGCATGGCGACGCGGCGCGCCTGTTTCAGTTCGGCGCACAACTGGTCGATGGCGGTCTCGTCCAGCACCACCGCGTCGGCGGTCTGGCGCAGGCGCCGGCGCAGGTCGAAGGCGGGATGGATGGCGGCCACCGGCGCGCGCAGCACGTCGACCGGGATCGACAGATGCGAGGGACCGTGCGGCACCTGCCAGGCGTGCATGAGCGCGCTGACCAGCTTGGCCTCGATCTGATCGACGTGGGAGACCAGCGAATTGAAGCGGGTGCAGTGCTCGAACATGCCGACCACGTTGACGCCGGCGCAGGAAGAGTCCTGCAACGCGCGCCGGCCGTGCGAGGGCAGCGGTGGCTGGCCGGTGATCACCAGCATGGGGACGCTGTTGTCGTAGGCGCAGGCGGCGCCGGTGATCAGGTTGGTCGCGCCCGGCCCCGAGGTGGCGCAGCAGACGCCGATGCGGCCGGTTTCGCGCGCGTAGCCATCGGCCATGAATGCCGCGCCGGCTTCATGGCGCGCCACCACCGGTCGCGGGCCACCGCGCCGGGCGCTGCGCGCGAGCGCGTTGTAGAGCGGTTCGATGGCGCCGCCGGGCACGCCGAACACGTATTCGACGCCGATCTGCTCCAGATAGCCGACGATGAGATCGGCCGCTTGCGCTTCGGACTCCGGAAGCGGGTGTTCCTGAACGGTACTGACCAGCGAGAGCTTCGATTTCACGGTGATCGTCCTGAGCGGGCACGCGCGCCGGACTGCTCCGCCGCGCGTATCTCGTAAGTTATAGGCGTGTCCGCGCGAAGATACCTCAAAAGTAATAGGTTGAAGCGGGTTGCCGCGCGCATCGCCGGGGCAATGGGCTACTCCACCTCGGGAATCCCCTTATGATGCCGACCTTGCCGGTCGCCGTCGGGAGCTTCCCGAACCATGAAAACCTGTCTGATCGTCGAGGATGTCGCCGAGGTCTCCCGCGCGCTGGCCGGACGCGTGGCGCGAGTGTTTCCCGGGATCGCGCTGGCCGAGGCCGCGACCCTGGCCGAGGCGCGGCGCTGGCTGCGCGCCCGGCGCGCGGAGCTGATCCTGCTCGATCTGGGATTGCCGGATGGCGAGGGCATCGCGCTGCTGACCGAGGGGCTGGTGCCGGCCGCGAGCATGGTGGTGGTGACCACGGTGCATGGCGACGACCGGCATCTGTTTCCGGCGCTGCGCGCCGGCGCCAGCGGCTATCTGCTGAAGGAAGAGCCGGAGGATGTCTTCCTCGACGCGTTGCGCGGCATTCTCGAAGGCCGACCGCCGCTGTCGGCGTCGATGGCGCGCCGGATGATGGCTTTCTTCCGCGCCGGCGAGGCCGGTCCCGGCGTCGAATTGTCGCCGCGCGAACGCGAGGTGCTCGGCCTGATCGGCCGCGGTTACAGCGTGCGCCGCGCGGCCGGGGCGCTCGGCCTGGCCGAGAACACGGTGGCCGGTTACCTGAAGACGGTGTATCAGAAGCTGGGCATCGGCAACCGCGCCGAGGCGGCGGTCGAGGCCGCGCGCCTGGGCTTGCTCGGCGAGCCCTGAGCCTGGTCGCGCGCATGCGTCTGGCGCCCCGTCACGTGCTCGCCGCCGCCGCGCTGTTCGCGCTGCTGGCGGTGGTTGCCACGACACTGGCGGCGCTGCGCGCGCCAGTGCTGGGTGTCGATCTGGCGGCCGACGGCGATGTCTTGCGCGTGCTGACGGTGGCGGAAGATTCGCCCAACCGGGCGTGGTTGCGGCCAGGCAGCCGGGTGGCGCTGGTCGACGCGCCGCTGCCGGCCGCCGATCTGCTGGTGGGGGAACCGGACGAACTGGACGATTGGTCGCGTCTGGATGCCTTGTTCGCGGCGATGGACCGGCTCGCCGGCGCCGATCGTCTGGCCGCGCGGGTCGACGGCGAACCGGCGACGCTGGTCACGCGGCCGCGTCGATCCGATGATCTGCCGTTCCGATTCTGGATGCATCTGGCGGTTGGCGGCGCCGTGTTCGTGCTCGCCGCCGGCGTGTTCGCGTTCCGTCCGGCGGACCCGGCGGCGCGCCATTTCCTGTTGCTCGGCCTCGGCGTGCTGGTGACCATCTATACCTCCGCCGTCTACGGCACGCGCGAGTTGATCGTCGATGGCGGGTTGCTGCGCGCGTTCACGGTGGCGAACGCCCTGGGTGCCTGTCTGGTCGGGGCCGCGCTGGCGGCGCTGATGTCGGTCTATCCGGTCCGGCTGGCCGCGCGCCTGCCGGCACTGGCCTACACCATCGGCGGGCTGGCCGGATTCGCCCAGAGCGCGCGGCTGTTGCCCGCGCCCGACACGCTATACCTGATCGTTCTTGGTCTGTTTCTGCTTGGGCTCGGGCTGGCCTGGCCGCAATGGCGGCGCGCGCGCGACCGGCCGGTGGAGCGCGCCGCGCTGCGCTGGTATCTGCTTTCGCTGCTGCTCGGCACCGGTCTGTTCGCCGCGCTGGTGGCCATCCCCCAGGTATTCGGCCTGCCACCGCCAATCGATCAGGTCTGGTTGCTACCGCTGTTCCTGGTGATTCCGGTCGGCATCGCGCTCGGCATCCTGCGTTACCGGCTGTTCGAACTGGACCGCTGGTGGGCTGGTGTCTGGTTCTGGTTTTTCGGCGGCGTGGCGGTCATGGCGCTCGACCTGTTCCTGTTGTCGCTGTTCGATCTGACCCGGCTCGGCGCCATGGCCGCCGCCTTGGCCTTGGCCGGCTGGCTGTATTTCCCGTTGCGGCAGTGGTTGTGGGCGCGCTGGGCGCGCGGGAAGACCGGCGCCGACCGGCGCGCCTGGCTGCGCGAACTGTCCGCCGCCGCCGACCCGGCCGGACTGCGCGCGCGCTGGCGGGAGGCGTTGCGCGTCCGTTACGCGCCGCTGGAATGGCTGGAAACCGATGCCGCCGGGCCGGCGCGCGCCAGCGTTGGGGACGATGGTCTCGCCCTGAGAATGGCCGATCCGGTGACCGGACATGGCCTGTCGCTGCGCCATGCCGGCGGCGGCGCGCGCCTGTTCGAGGCCGCCGACGCCGCCGATGCCGATACCCTGGGCGAGCTCGCCGGCCTGCTGCTGGAGGCGATGCGCGAACGCGACCAGGCGGTCGCCGACGAACGCCAGCGCATCCGCCGCGACCTGCACGACGACCTTGGCGCCAAATTGCTGGCGCTGCTCTACCGGGTTGGTCCGGAGGATCAGGAACTGGTGCGCGCCGCCATCCGCGATGGCCACGACATCCTGGCCGCGCTGGATGCCGAACCCCTCGATCTGGCCAGCGCGGCGGCCGACTGGCGGGCCGAAGCGGAGACGCGCGCCGCCGGCCATGGTTTCGAACTGGCCTGGACGGAACACGGCCTCGACGCCGCCGCCGGGATCGAACTGAGCGCCCGCCAGCACACCAATCTGGCGCGCATCCTGCGTGAGGCGATCAGCAACGCGGTGCGTCATGCTGGTGCCCGCCACGTCGGCGTCGAGCTCGTGGTCGCGGCCGGCGGGCTCGAACTGACGGTGACCGACCAGGGCGCCACCCCCACCGACGCGCCGGCGGACTGGCGCGCCGGCGGTGGCACCCGTCAGATCGCCCAGCGCGCCGAGGAACTGGGCGGCCACGCCGACTGGCGCGGCGTGGCTGGCGGCACCCGCCTGCGCGTATCGGTGCCGTTGCCGGGCACGACTCCCCCCGTTCCGGGGTAACCCCCCGGCGCGCGCGCCACCTACCCTTGCCTGCGTTCGGGACCGCGGTGTCCCGCCAGGACAACCCAGGCAAGGAGGCCACATGCGCGCGCGCGACCCGAATCCGATTTCCGTTTCCCATGACCATCGCGCGCCACGCCCCCGGCGCGCGCGGCTGGCGCTGACATTGGCCCTGGCGCTGGCATCGCCGCTGGCGTCGGCGGCCTGGGGGACCGCCGGCATGGTCAGCGCGCTGCCACCCGGAGGCGCCCAGGACGATGTCGAGCTGGCCGGCAACGCCGCCGGCCAGGCCGTGGCGGTGTGGACCCAGTGGAACAGCGGCACCGGCGATTACGATGTCTTCGCCAGCGTGCATCAGCCCGGTGGTGGCTGGTCCGCGCCGGTTTTGATCGAGGCCGATCCGGCCCACGCGGTCTATCCCCATGTCGCCATCGACGCCGCCGGCAACGCCATCGCGGTGTGGGCGCAGAATGGCCTGATTCACGCCAACCGCTATGCCGCCGGCTCCGGCTGGAGCGGCGCCGCGCCGATCCATGCCAGCGTTTTACCCGGCGAACATCCACGCGTGACCATGGATGGCGCCGGCAACGCCTTCGTGGTCTGGCATGAATACAACGCGCCGACCGTGCGCGACATCCGGGCCAATCGTTACGATGTCGGGACCGATGCCTGGGGCGTGGCGCAGACCATCGAGGCCGGCGCCGGAGATGCCAGGATGCCGAGCGTGGCCGCCGATCCGGCCGGCAACGCCGTGGCCGCGTGGATGCAGATGAATGCTGGCGTGTACAGCGTGTACGCCAACCGCTATCTGGCCGGTTCCGGCTGGGGAAGTCCGGTGCTGATCGAGTCCGACGACGCCGGCGATGCCCAGCCACCGGATGTCGGCATGGACGCCGCCGGCAACGCCATCGTGGTCTGGGTGCAAAACGATGGCGGGTCATCCAGTAATGTCAACGCCTACGCCAACCACTATCAGTTGGCTGGGGACACCTGGGGCGCGCGGATTTCTCTCGAAATCGTCCCCGACCAATCCCGCTATCCGCGCGTCGCCGTCAACCCTGCCGGCCAGGCTGTCGCCACCTGGGTGCAGCTGGGCTCGCCGCAGAACATCCTGGCCAACGTGTACCAGCCTGGTACCGGTTGGGGAGGCGCGGTATTGGTGGAAAACGACAACTTCAACAATGCTTTCGATCCGCGCGTGGCGATCAACGCGGACGGCGATGCCGTGGTGGTCTGGGAGCAGCTATCGGGCGGACCGGACTATTACGTTTGGGCCAACCGCTATCTGGCGGGTAGCGGCTGGGCCGGGCCGGAACGGGTGGATCCGGACAACACCCCGGTGCAGGATTCCGTGCCCTCGGTCAGTTTGGGCGCCGACGGCAATGCCCTGGTGGTCTGGCACCGTTCGGTGGGTGTCTGGCCGAACAGCGATTACACCATCTGGAGCAACGCGTTCTCCGATACCGGGGCGGGTGGAGGTGGAGGAGGTGGTGGTGGCGCGCCGGGGCCGGGCGCCGGCACGCCGCAACCGGTTCCCACCCTGGGCGCCTGGGGGCTGATGGGCCTGAGTCTTGCCCTCGGCATGCTCGGTGCCCGGCGCGCGCGCCGGCGGCGGGCCGGGTGATTTCGCGTGATGCCATTGTCCACGGGGATGGCCGCCGCGCATGCGGGGCATCTTGTGTTCAAACAGCAACCCGACACCAAGGAAAGGAAACATCATGAATAACCGTCAAATCGCCTTGGCCGGTCTGGTCCTGGCCACCACCCTTGCCCTGCCCGCGCAAGCCGCCCTCATCGACCGCGGCGGTGGTCTGATCTATGACGACGTGCTCAACATCACCTGGCTGCAGGACGCCAACTACGCCAAGACCAGCGGCTATGACGCCAGTGGCAAGATGAATTGGCAGGACGCCGTCGCATGGGCGGCCAACCTCACCTACTACGACAGCGTACGCGGCGTGACGTATGACGACTGGCGCCTGCCCACCATGGTCAATACCGGCTCCGTGACCTGCGACTTTGCTTACTCCGGCACGGACTGCGGCTACAACGTGCAGACCTACGATGCCGTGACCAACAAGTTGTTTAGCGAGATGGCGTACATGTACTACGTCAATCTGGGCTTGAAGGCGGAATTCAACCCCGATGGCAGCCAGAACCTCATCGACTGGGGCATCCATGGCGACGGGACCAAGTGGGGTCAAAACGATGTCGGTCCCATCAGGAATCTTCAGTCCCTTTTTTACTGGACAGATTTGAACTACCAAGCGAATAGCATCTTCGCGTGGTACTTCGCCACCTGGAGCGGCGGCCAGAACTACAGCGACAAGAGCAGCGAATACTACGCGTGGGCGGTTCGTCCCGGCGATGTCATTGGTCGGCCAGTGGCAGTCCCGGAGCCGCAAACCCTGGCATTGATGCTGCTGGGGCTGACCGGCCTGGCGGCAGCGCGGCGCCGGGGGTGGTTCGCTTCCTTGCGCGTTTCGTTCCTTGCTTTCCGGGGCGGGACGCGGTCCGCGCTTGATGGTCGCGGCCAATACGGTTGGGCGAGGACACCGACAGGCGCTCCGGCGCAAAGCCCGGACCAGGCGGGATTCGTGTGACGTCGGTACGCGGAAATCAACCCGCCTGGCGCGGACCCAATCAGCCGGGTGACCATGCCGGCATCCGCCCGCGCCGGGGCGCGGGGTGTGGCGTCATTTCTTGAAGGACTTGACCAGCGGCGCGTCGAATTTGACCGACGCGGTGGTGCCCTGGCCGTCATCTTTCAGGCTCCAGCTTCCGGCCAGGCGTTTCGGGTCGTCCACGGTCAGCTTCATGGTGTCCGGCTTGACCACGCCGGAATGCTGTTTGCGCTGGCCGTCGGCGACGATCCAGTAGCCCAGGCGCGGGCCGCCCTCGAAATTGACGGTGGCGCCGGCGCCGAGATCCCAGGTCGCGCAGGACAACGAATCGCAGGCGCGGATTGCCGCGGTCAGGTCGACTTCCGACAGGATCAACTGACGGATGGGGCGGCCGCTGAAGTCCGGACCGGATACGAGAAAGGCATGCTTGGGGGTGATCGTGACGGCGCCGGATTTGAACTGGTGGCCGAGCGTGCCGCTGGCTTCGCCGGCAACGCCCTGGCCGGCAAAGCCCAGCGTGACCACCGCCAGCAGGGGTAGGAGGGGTAGGAATCGGCGGCGCGTGGCGGGCGCGTGGGGGGCGGATTTCGGAAGATCCATGGTTGCTCCTGGTGGCGGGGAGGGAAGCGACTGGATACCGGATTCGGCGGCGCTCCGCCACCCCCGTTCGCGGGGGTGCCAGCCGGTCCGGAGGCGATGTCCCGGCGATCCCGCGTGTCGAATACATCCCGGTCCGGATTCTGGGTTAACCTCTAAGGCTGCCCACGCATCCCTGTTCGCATGTTTTCCTCGCTCTCCGAATCGATTGGCGGCCGCCCCTGGCTGACCCTGCTGTTCGGTGTCCTGCTGGTCGTCCTTGGCGCGTCCTACAGCCACGACGTCATGCGCCATCTGACGCTGGCGCCCGGTTGGGACGTGCCGGGCAGCGGCTCGGCCGAGTCGTTGCGCCTGGTCCGGGACAAGCTCGGGCGCGACGAGACGCCGGTGATCCTGATGTTCCGCGCGCGTTCCGCGAGTGTCGGCGACGTCGACAGTCCGGCTTTCCGCGACGCGGTCGAGGCGGTGCTGGCCGGCATCGCCAGCAATCCGGAAGTGCATGGCGTCACCAGCTATCACACCAGCGGCGACGCGAGCATGCGTTCGCGCGACGGCAGCCTGAGCTACGCGGTGGCGCGCCTTGCGCGCGACGACGACGAGGGCGTGTCGGCGTTCCAGCGGCTGCGCGAACAGATCGACAGCGACCGGCTGGAAGTGCTGCTGGGCGGCGAGCTGGCCACCTACGTCGACATCCGCGAGCAACTGGCGCGCGACATCTGGCGCGCCGAGGTCGCCAGTTTCGTCGCGCTCGCCTTTCTGCTGGTCTGGGTGTTCGGTTCGCCGGTCGCGGCCATGCTGCCGCTGGTGGTGGGCGGCGTCACCATCACGCTGTCGGTGGCGCTGCTCAAGCTGTTCACGCAGTTCGTCGACATCAGCGTCTATGCCGCCAACGTGGTGTCCATGCTCGGCCTGGGGCTGGCGATCGATTACGCGTTGTTCATCGTCTCCCGCTTCCGCGAGGAACTGGCGGCGCGCGGCGACGTCCGCGCGAGCCTGGCGCGGACGCTGTGCACCGCCGGCCGCACCGTCGTGTTCAGCGGCCTGACCGTGGCCGCCAGTCTGTTCTGCCTGCTTCTGCTGCCGCAGCGCTTTTTCCAGAACATGGGCCTGGCCGGCGGCATTTCCGTGGCCGCCGCCATGCTCACCTCGGTGTTGTTGCTGCCGGCCCTGCTGGCGCTGCTTGGCCAGCGCGTCAACAGCCTGACGCCGGCCTTCCTGAAGCGCCGACTGACGCGCGCCAACGGCAGCCGGCGCTGGTTCCTGTTCAGCCATTTCGTGATGCGCCGGGCCTGGCTGGTGCTGATCGGCACGCTGATGGTGCTGCTGGCCATGGGCAGCCCGGTGCTGGACATGGAAATCGGCCCGGCCGACAGCAAGTCGTTGCCGGTGACCGCCGAAAGCCGGCAGGTCCAGGAAATGCTCGACCGGCGTTTCGCGCATGCCGACCTGAGCCCGCTGATCCTGGCCATCCAGACCCGCGGCGATGCCCACGGCGAGGCCGCGCTCGCCGGTCTCGACCAACTGACCACGCGATTGCGCGGGTTGCCGGGCGTGCTCGACGTCAAGGGACTGGTCAGCGTCGATCCCGGGCTGGAGCTGGCCGATTACCAGTTGCTGTACCAGTATCCGGACCAGTTTCCGCTGGCCGCCGAAACCCTGGCCCATTACGCGCGCGGCGACCATACCCTGATCCAGCTCGAATACGACGCTCCACCAACCTCCGAAGCCGCGCGCGAGCTGGTCGAGGAGATTCGCGCGCTGCCGTTGCCGGACGGCGTGATGTCGATACAGGTGGGCGGTTTCCCCGCCTTCCACCTCGATTACCTGGAATCCCTGGCCGCCTGGGTGCCGTGGACCATCGCCGCCATCATCACGGTGATCTGCGTGTTGCTGTTCTTCATGCTCGGCAGCGTGCTGATTCCGATCAAGGCAGTGCTCACCAATCTGCTGTCGCTGTCCGCGACCTTCGGCGCGCTGGTGTGGATCTTCCAGGACGGCAATCTGGCCGGTTGGCTGGATTTCACGCCGCAGGGCAGCATGGACGGCACCATCCTGGTGCTGATCTTCGCCGCCGCCTTCGGCCTGTCGATCGATTACGAGGTGTTCCTGCTGTCGCGGGTCAAGGAAATGTGCCAGCACACCCGCGACAACATGGTTTCGGTGGCCACCGGCATCCAGCGCAGCGGGCCGATCATCACCAGCGCCGCCTTGCTGATCGGCATCGTGCTGGGCGCCTTCGCGATGGGCGAGGTGGTATTCATGAAGGCGATGGGCCTGGGCCTGCTGCTGTCGGTGCTGGTCGACGCCACCCTGGTGCGGATGTTGCTGGTGCCGGCCAGCCTGCGCCTCCTCGGTCGTTTGAACTGGTGGGCGCCGGCGCCGCTGACGCGTCTCTACCGGCGCTTCAATCTGGGCGAGAATCCGGCCGAGCCCGGAGCCGATGAGTCGTTGGCGGTCCGGAATGTCCGTTCCCGCGAGGAGATTCGATGAAGCGCTTGAAACCGACCCTGATCCTGCTCGGCCTGGCCATGGCCGCGCCGGCTGCCGCCGATCTTGCCCTGATGGGCCGCAGCACCGTGGTGGCGATGGGCATGCAGGGCGTTGGCCAGGAAGGGCTCTGGCTGAGCGGCACCAGCCTGCGCCGCGACCTGATCGATCGGGGCAAGGCCTATACCCACCTGTATGACCTGAAGACGCGCGAGATCGCGATCATCGATCACTCCCTGCGCCAGGCCCAGGTCTACACCATGAGCGTGCTCAACAAGGAGGCCGACGCCCGCGTCGCCAGCAAGGACGTCAAGCTGGAACTGGTGGCCACCGGGCGCAAGCAGGCATTGCAGGACTGGAACTGCATCGAGCACCGGCTCAACTTCACGATGCCGGCGGAAGTCGGCGGCGAGAAGCTGGCGTTCGAGCTCGACGGCCACATCTGGCTGGCGCGCGGTACGCCGCAGCAGAAGGAGACCACGCACTTCGTCAAGGCCGCCGCCGATCCCAACTTCTTTCTCGGCATCCCGGCGCTGGCGAAAAGCTCGCCGGCGCAGGCGCGTGGCATCAGCGAGGCGATCCGGCGGATTTCGCCGATGGGTCTGGTCTGCGCGATCGACGTCGATACCCGTTATCAGGGCAGCGGCCGCCTGGCCGAACTGTCGCGCAAGCTGGCCAGCCGGGTCAGCGTCACTTACGAGCGTTACAGCACCGACAATATTCCCGGTGATGTTTTCGATGTGCCCAAGGGTTATCGGGTGATCAAGCAGTAACCGGGTTTCAATCCGGCAGCAGGCTGTCGAACAGGCGGTCGAGCTGGCCGGTGTCGCGGGCACGCAAGTCCTGGATGGCGGCGCGCATGCGCGCGTCGTCGCGCGCGCGGGCGAGGTCGATCAGCAACGCTGACCAGGCGCTGGCCAGATCGGGATCGATCCGGCGCGCCTCGCGCAGGGCCTCGACGACGCCGCGCTGGCCCTTGATCCGGTAATAGGTCTGGCCGAGGTTGCGCCAGGCCGGCAGGTAGTCGGGGTCGCTTCTGACCGCCTGGCGCCAGGCGAGCAGGGCGTCGCGGTGCCGACCCAGACGGTGGTAGGCATCGCCCAGGTTGTTGCCGGCGCGCGCGTCACCGGGGTCGAGCGCGAGCGCGCGTTCATAGGCGGCGGCGGCCTCGGCCGGCCGGTCGAGCGCGGACTGGGCGCGACCGAGCACGAACCAGGCGAAGGCGTCGCCGGCCTCGGCGCCGGTCCAGCGCCGCCCGAGTTCGAGCAGCGCCAGCCAGTCGCCACGTTTTTCCAGGGTTTTTGCTTCGTTCAGCCAGGCGCGCTGGCCGGTCTGGACGCTGGCGGTCGCCGGCGCCGCGCACAGCAGCGCCAGGCACAGCGGCGCCAGGCGCTGAAACAGGCGCTTATTTGCCGCGCGCCTGTTCGAGCAGGGCATTGGAGTCGTTCAACAGCTTTTCCAGATCGCGGTCGAGGGCGAGCCGGCGCTCGCGCCGTTCCTCGGCGGCGGCGTCGTCGGTCTTGCCGGCGGCGGCGCGCTCGGCCTGATCGATCCGGTCGACTTCCTCGCGCAATTCGGTCTTGCGCTTTTCCAGTTCGCCGAGTCGCTTGACGATACCGGCGTCCAGGTGCTGGGCGCCGTCGCGCGCGGTCTTGTAGGCTTCGCCGAGCTTTTCCAGGGCGGCGTCGTACTTGCCGGCGTCGAATTTTTCCTTTTCCGACCTGGCCAGTTCGCCGACCGACACGGCGACGTCCTTCATCTGGCCGAACACCTTGCTGGACTGGGCTTTTTCCGCCTCGTCGCCGAAGAAGTAGTTGTAGGTGAGCACGCCGACCACGAGCACGACGACGAGCTTGATGACGAATCCGATCATGGTGTTTCCCCGTATTCAAACCGCCAGGCCTACATGCCCGGCATCATGCCCTTCATGCCGCGCATCATCTTGGCGAGGCCGCCCTTGCCCATCGATTTCATCATCTTCTGGGCCTGTTCGAACTGATTGAGCAGGCGGTTGACGTCCTGCACCTGGACGCCGGCGCCGGCGGCGATGCGGCGCTTGCGGCTGGCCTTGAGGATTTCCGGCTTGCGCCGTTCCAATGGCGTCATGGCGTTGATGATGCCCTCGATGCGGCGCATCTGCTGTTCGCCCTGGGCCAGTTCGCCGGCGCCGATCTTGCCGGCGCCGGGCAGCTTGTCGATCAGGCTGGACAGGCCGCCCATCTTCTTCATCTGCTGCATCTGCGCCTTGAAGTCGTCGAGGTCGAAGCCCTTGCCGCTCTTCAGCTTCTGTACCGCCTTGAGCGCTTCCTCCTTGTCGACGCCGCGCTGGGCTTCCTCGATCAGCGACAGCACGTCGCCCATGCCGAGCACGCGGCTGGCCATGCGCTCGGGGTGGAAGATCTCGATGCCGGAGAGCTTCTCGCCGACGCCGACCAGCTTGATCGGCTTGCCGGTGATGTGGCGCACCGACAGCGCCGCGCCGCCGCGCGCGTCGCCATCCAGCTTGGTGAGGATGACGCCGGTGAGCGGCAGCGCGTCGTTGAACGCCTTGGCGGTGTTGACCGCGTCCTGGCCCTGCATGGCGTCGACCACGAACAGGGTTTCGATCGGCTTCAGCAGCGCGTGCAGATCCTTGATCTCGTCCATCATCGCCGCGTCGACGTGCAGCCGGCCGGCGGTGTCGACGATCAGCACGTCGTACAGGTGCTTGCGGGCGTGGTCGAGCGCGGCGCGGGCGATGTCCGCCGGTTTCTGGTTGGCGCTCGACGGAAAGAAATCGACTTCGGCCTGGCCGGCGACGGTTTTCAACTGCTCGATGGCGGCCGGGCGGTAGACGTCGCAGCTCACCACCAGGATCTTCTTCTTGCCGGCGTCGCGGATCACCCGGCACAGCTTGCCGGTGGAAGTGGTCTTGCCGGCGCCCTGCAGGCCGGCCATCAGGAACACCGCCGGCGGTTGCGTGGCGAACGACAGCGGCGCCGCTTGCTCGCCCATCAGCGCGGTCAGCTCCCTGTGCACCACGCCGATCAGTTGCTGGCCCGGGGTCAGGCTTTGCAGCACTTCCTGGCCCATGGCCTTTTCCTTGACCCGGGCGATGAACTCGCGCACCACCGGCAAGGCAACGTCGGCCTCCAGCAAGGCGACGCGCACTTCGCGCAGGGCGTCCTGGACGTTGGCCTCGGTCAGGCGGCCCTGGCCGCGCAGGTTCTTGACGACACGGGAAAGGCGGTCGGTCAGGTTGTCGAACATGATGGGGGAGGGGATGCGATAAACTCCCGAAGTCTAACAAACCCGCCGCCGCCGACCATGCCGGAATCCCTGCTCTTCGCTCTCTGCGTCCTGGCCTATCTGGGTCTGGCGGTCTGGTTCTGGCCGGGCCGTCCCGGCTGCTGCCGGACCGATATGGCGCCGCGCCTGTTGCCGTTGGCGCCACTGGCGCTGCACCTGTACCTGCTGTACCAGGGCGTATTCGGCGGCGAGGGCATCCGCATCGGGTTTTCCACCTCGATTTCCGCGGTCGCGGCGCTGACCGTGCTGTTCTACGCGGTGGCGGCCTGGCGCCACCATCTGGGCGGGGTCCAGGGCTTCGTGCTCGCTTTCGCCGGCTTCAGCGTGGCGATCGAGGCGGTGGCGCCGCTGCCGCCGGCCGCCGCCTACAGCGGTCGGCCGCTGTTCAGCCTGCACATGGCGATGGCGTTCTCGGCGTACGCGCTGTTCAGCATCGCGGCGCTGCACGCGCTGCTGATCGCGCTGGCGGAAAAACACCTGCACCGGGCGGTGCCGCCCAAGGTGGTGGCCAACCTGCCGCCGCTGCTGACCCTGGAGCGGCTGCTGTTCCGCATGATCCAGGCCGGTTTCGTGCTGCTGACCCTGACCCTGTTCACCGGCGTGCTGTTCGCCGAGGAAATCTTCGGTCATGCCTTCCCGTTCAACCACAAGACCGTGTTCGGCCTCGCCGCCTGGCTGATCTTCGCCGCGCTGCTGCTGGGCCGGCGGGTCTACGGCTGGCGTGGCCGCACCGCCATCTTCTGGACGTTGTCGGGCTTCATGAGCCTGATGCTGGCCTATGTCGGCGTCAAGTTCGTGCTTGAGGTGCTGTTGCGCTGATTGAACCTGGAAACGGCGGTTGACCGCTCATCATCCCTGGTTAAGGCCGATGATTATTGATGATCAAGGCTTCGACAGCGTTCAACCGCCGTTTCTAGGTTGAAGGAGTGGGCATGCGTCTGCGTCCCACGCGCGCGGTCTGGTTCGAGGTCTGGACGCCGCGCGACCATACCGTGCGCGCGACCGAGGTGCTGGCCGAGACCGGTGTCGTCCAGCTCGAACTGGAGCCGCGCGAGGACGAGCGGGTCGACCTGGGCCGGCTGCGTTTCTTCGTCGAGCGCTTCGAACGGTACGCCGCCGATGTCGCCGACGATCTGCCGGCCGCGCATGCCCGGCCGACCGCGCTGCTCGGCAACGCCGTGCGCATCGCCAACCAGGCATTGCACAAGCTTCGGGTCTGGCGCGCCCGGCTCGACTACCTCGACGAACACCTGGCCGAGGCGCGCGCCGAGCGCGACGAGCTGGAGCTGCTGGCCGAGTGCCTGACCGGCATGCGCGTGGCCGGCCTGGATCTGGATGGCATATTTCGCGAGACCCGATTCCTGTGCAAATGCCTGTTCGCGTGTCCACGCGCGCCGGCGACCGAAGGCGGTGGCGTTGCGCTGCCGGCCGGACTCGAGGACGTGGTCGCCCGCGTCAGTCACGGCGCCCGTCATGATTTCCTGTATTTCGTCGGCACCCCGGAACGGCGCGACGCCATCGCCCGGCTGGTGGTGGAGGCCGGCTGCCCGCGTATCGGCGTGCCGGCCTGGCTGACCGGCGACGCGGCCGAGCAGGGACGAACCCTGTTGGCTCATCTGACCGGGTTGGCGCGCGAGATCGCCGGACTGGAAGCGGAAATCCGCGCGCTGCGCCACGATGGCGAACTGGCCGAGGCGCGCGCCAACATCGAGGCGCTGCGCTGGTATCTGGATCACGCCGCCACCAGTCTGGATACGCGCCCGCTCTGCCACATCACCGGCTGGACCAGCGGCCACGATCCGCATCTGCTGCGCCAGGTGCTGGCCGATGCCGGCATCCGGGCGCTGGTGCGCTTTCCCGATCCACCGGCGCGCGCGGTGGCGCCGGTCGCGCTGCTGGATGCCTGGTGGTCGCGGCCGTTCCAGCCCCTGTTGCAGATGTGGGGCACGCCCGGCGCCACCCAGATCGATCCCAGCGGTCTGCTCGCGATCGTGGTGCCCTTGCTGTTCGGCTACATGTTCCCGGACGTCGGTCACGGGCTCGTGCTGGTGTTGTTCGCCGCGCTGTTTTCCCGGCGCTGGCCGCGCATCCGTTTCCTGTTGCCATGCGGTGTCTCGGCGATGGGTTTCGGTCTGCTGTTCGGCGAGGTATTCGGTTTCGAGCACCTGATCGAGCCACTCTGGCTGAAGCCGCTGGCCGATCCCATCGCCGTGCTGGCGGTGCCGCTGGTGTTCGGCGCCGGCCTGATGCTGCTGGGACTGGTGTTCGCCGGCATCGAGGCGGCCTGGCGCGGTCATGTCCGCGAATGGCTGCTGGTCGATGCCGCCGTGCTGGTCATGTATCTGGCCACGCTGGTCGGCCTGTTCGAGCCGCGCGCGTTCTGGCTGGCCGGTTTGGCGCTGATCCAGTATTTCACCGGCAGCCTGCTGCTGGCCACGGAAAGCCGGGGTCTGGCCCTGGCGCGGGCGTTCGGTGAACTGCTGCTGAGCGCTTTCGAACTGGTCATGAACACCTTTTCCTTCGTGCGCGTCGGCGCGTTCGCGCTGGCCCACGCGGCGCTGTCGCTGGCGATCATGACCCTGGCGCATTCGTTCACCCATCCGCTCGCCTTCGGCATCGCGCTGGTGGCGGGCAACCTGCTCGGCATCGTCCTGGAGGGCCTGCTGGTCTACGTGCAGACCACGCGGCTGGTGCTGTTCGAGTTCTTCATCCGCTTCCTGGGCGAGGAGGGCCGCCCGTTCCAGCCGGCGCGCCGCCGAAACGACGATGGCCGGCGAACCGCGTGACTATGACTAAAGTTATAATCGTCCCTACCCTTAGGGCGAATCCCGCGCTCGCTCCCATACCCATGCCCTCCCGAATCCAGACCCTGGCCGGCCTGCTGCTGGCCGCTCTCGCCGCGTTGCCGGCCGCGGCCGAGTCGCGCGTCAACCTGCGGCTGGGCGTGCTCGCCTATCAGGACGAGGAACGGGCCAATGCGCGCTACCAGCCGCTGGTCGACTACCTGAACGCCAAGCTGGTCGAGGAACGCGTGGAACTGCGGGTGCTGTCCGAGGCCGGGCTCGATCGCGCGATCGCCGCTGACCAGATCGATCTGGTCACTTCCAACCCCAGCCATTTCGTGGCCACGCGCGCGCGTGAATCGCTGTCCGGGGCCTTGGTGACCCTGGTCGAGGACGCGGCCGGCCAGCCGGTCCGGCATCTGGCCGGCGCGATCGTCGCGCGCGCCGATCGCGCCGGCATCGACCGGCTCGCGGACCTGCGCGACAAGTCCATCGCCGTGCCCGGCGCCACCAGCGTCGCCGGCTACCAGGCGCAGGCGCTGGAGCTGCTGGACGCCGGCATCCGCCTGCCCGGGCAGGTCCGCTCGCTGCTGATGCTCGAAAGTGATCCGGCGGTGGCGCGGGCGGTACTGGAAGGTCGCGCCGACGCCGGCTTCCTGCGCGCCGGAGAGCTGGAGCGGTTGCTGGCCGCGGGCCTGCTGGAACCTGGCGCGTTGAAGGTGGTGGCCGCGCGCGACGCGCCGGATTTCCCGTATCAGGTCTCGACCCGGCTGTATCCGCAATGGCCGGTCTACGCGCTGCCCCATGTCGGCGAGCGCGCGGCGCGCCACGTCGTCGCCGCGTTGCTCGACCTGGAAGCCGACCACGAGGCCGCGCGCGCCGCCGGCATCCACGGTTACACGCTGCCAGCCGATTACATCGCGATCGACGAGATGGCCCGGGCGCTGCGGCTGCCGCCCTACGACCGTTTGCCGGATTTCACGCTGGCCGATGCCTGGCAGCGCTGGCGTCTGGAAATCCTGTTGGCGGCGCTGGCGTTCACGGTGATCGCGCTGCTGGCCAGCCAGCTGGCGGTGGTCTGGCGACGCGAGCTTCGCGAACGCAACCGCGTGCAGTTGCTGCTGTCCGCGCTTGGCGAGGGGGTGTACGGCACCGACCGGGCGGGCCATTGCGTGTTCGTCAATCAGGCCGCGCTGGACATGCTCGGCGCGCGCGAGGAGGAAGTGCTCGGCCACGACCAGCACGCGCTGTTCCATCATCATCATCCCGATGGCCGGATCTATCCGGCCGCCGACTGCCCGATCCAGCGCACCGCCATTGATGGCGAGAAACGCCGCGTCGAGGAATGGTTCTTCCGCAAGGATGGCCGGGGTTTTCCGGTCGAGCTGGTGGTGACGCCACTGATCGAGGACGGCCGTTCGCTGGGCGCGGTCGCGGTGTTCCAGGACATCTCCACGCGCAAGGCCATGGAGGCGCGCCTGACCGAGCTGGCCAACACCGATGCCCTGACCGGCCTGGCCAACCGCCGCCATTTCCTGACCGAGCTGGACCATGAACTGGAGCGGGTCCAGCGTTCCGGCAAGCCCGGCAGCCTGCTGATGCTCGACATCGACCATTTCAAGCGGGTCAACGACAGCCATGGCCACGCCGCCGGCGACCGCGTGCTTCAGGCACTGGCCGGCGCGCTCGCCAGCCACCTGCGCCGGGTCGACCGGGTCGGCCGGCTGGGTGGCGAGGAGTTCGCCATCCTGATGCCGGAAACCCCGCTGGATTCGGCGCTCGCCTACGCCGAGCGGTTGCGCGCGCGAATCGGCGCGCTGGTGGTGGAGGCGGAGGGCGCCAGCATCCGCTTCACCATCAGCATCGGCGTCGCCGGCATGGACGTCGACGATCTCCGCGCCGATCCCCTGCTGGCGCGCGCCGACGCGGCGCTGTACCGGGCCAAGCAGGCGGGCCGCGACCGGGTCGAGGTGGCGACGTGACCGACGTGGCGCGCGGCGTCCGCCGCTGGCTGGCCGCGTGGCTGGTTTTGTGGCTCGCTCCGTGGCCGATGCCCCTGGCCTGGTCCGCGCCGGCCGGTTCCGGCGCCGGCATCGAGAACCGGGTGTCCCGGGTCGCGGTGCTCGCCTACCGGCCCAAGCCGGAAACCGCCGCGCGCTGGCGGGGCCTGGTCGATTATCTGAACCAGACCGTGCCGGGCACCCGTTTCGTGCTCGAAGTCCTGCACATGGACGAAATGGAGGCCGCCACCGCCGCCAGCGACATCGATTTCGTCCTCACCCAGCCCTCCCATTACGTGCTGCTGACCTACCGCAACGGCCTGTCGTCGCCATTGGCGTCGCTGGTCAACCGGGAGGGCGGCATCGCCGTCAGCCAGTTCGGTGGCGTCATCTTCACCCGCGCGGATCGCGCCGACATCGCCAGCCTGGCCGATCTGCGCGGCAAGCGCGTGGCGGCGGTGGCGAGAACTTCGCTTGGCGCTTACCAGATGCAGGCGTTCGAACTGCTCCAGGCCGGCGTGCGCCTGCCCGAGGACGCCTTCGTGCTGGAAACCGGCCAGCCGCAGGACAAGGTGGTCGAGGCCGTGCTTTCCGGCCAGGCCGACGCCGGCTTCGTGCGCACCGGCGTGCTCGAGGATCTGAGCGGGCGGGAGCGGCTCGATGCCCGCCGGATCAAGCTGGTGGGCGCGCAATGGCGGCCGGATTTCCCGTTCATGGTCAGCACCCGGCTGTATCCGGAGTGGCCGTTCGCGGCGATGCCGCACGTCGATGCCGACCTGGTCCGCCGGGTCGCCGCCGCGTTGCTGTCGATGCCGCACGACGGCGAGTTGTCGGATGCGCTCGGCATCGCCGGCTTCACCGTGCCCGGCGATTACCGCGCCATCGACGAACTGCTCCGGCAACTGCGCCTGCCGCCGTTCGAGCGGACGCCGGAATTCACCTTCGCCGACGCCTGGACACGCTGGCGCTGGCCACTCACCGCCGGTTCCCTGGCGGTCGGCGCGCTGCTGCTGATCGCGGTGGCCCGGCTGAGCGTGATCAACCGCCATCTGCGCCGCTCGCGCCAGCGTCTGGAACAGAGCGAGGCGGCGTTGCAGACCGAGCGCGACCTGTTCATGGGCGGGCCGGTCGCCGTGCTGGTCTGGCGCATGGAGCCGAACTGGCCGCTGGCTTACGCCTCGCCCAACATCGAGGCGATCTTCGGCTATCCGGCCGAGCGCATGCGCGCGCCCGACTTCCGCTACGCGCATTGCATCCACCCGGACGACCTGGCGCGCGTGGTCGGCGAGGTCGAAGGCTTCCTGGCCGAGCCCGCGCGCAAGACCTGGGAACAGCGCTACCGCATCGTGCGCCCGGATGGCGTGACGCGCTGGTTGTACGACTTCACCATGGCCGAACGCGATGGTCGCGGCCACGCCCGCCGTCTGCGCGGTTACGTGATGGACGTCAGCGACCAGAAGGAAGCCGAGGCGCGTATCCATCTGCTCGCCTTTTTCGATGACCTGACCGGCTTGCCGAATCGCAGCCTGCTGATGGACCGGCTCGCCCAGACGCTGGCCTCGGGCCGCCGCCAGCATCGGCTGGAAGCATTGCTGCTGCTCAACGTCGATCGTTTCAAGATCATCAACGACGCGCGCGGACGCGGCATCGGCGACGCCCTGCTCAAGGCGGTCGGCGAACGCCTGGCCGGCCTGACGCGCGAAGGCGACACGGTCGCCCGGGTGGCCGGTGACGAATTCGCCATCCTGCTCGCCGACGTCGGCCAGAACCGTGATCAGGCCGGCCGTCAGGCGCTGTCGGTGGCCGAGAAGATCCAGGCCGCCCTGAAGATGCCCTTCGACATCCGAGGCGAGCCGTTCACGATCACCACCAGCCTGGGCATCGCGCTGTTCCCGGACCGCCCGGACGAGACCCCGGACGACATCCTGCGCCGCGCCGATACCGCCCTGCACCGGGCCAAGGCGGCGGGCGGCAACCAGGCCGCGTTCTTCGAGACCGGCATGGGCGAATCGGTGGCGCGGAGTTTCCGCATCGAGGCCGAACTGCGCCAGGCCATCGTCGGTGGCGAACTGCGATTGTTCCTGCAACCCCAGGTCGACACCGACGGCCGACTGGTGGGCGCCGAGGCGCTGGTGCGCTGGCAGCATCCGACCCGCGGGCTGGTGCCGCCCAGCACCTTCATCCCGGTGGCCGAGGAAACCGACCTGATCGTCGACCTCGGCGCCTGGGTGCTGGCCGAGGCCAGCCGGATCATGGCCGCCGCCAACATGGCCGGCCTGCCGTTGCGGTTGTCGGTCAACATCAGCCCACGTCATTTCCGGCAGGCCGGTTTCGTGCCCTGGATCCGCGACCTGCTCGCCGCCACCGGCGCCGATCCGTCCCATCTGACCCTGGAGATCACCGAGGGGCTGTTCATCGACAACCTCAATGACGTCATCGCCAAGATGAGCGAGCTCACCGCGCTCGGCATCCATTTCTCGATCGACGATTTCGGTACCGGCTATTCCTCGCTCGCCTACCTGAAGCGGCTGCCCATCCACGAGGTCAAGATCGACCGCGCCTTCGTCCAGGATGCCCACGCCAATCCGGGCGATGCCGCCGTGGTCGAAACCATCCTGGCGGTGGCCGCGCACATGCATCTGCGAGTGGTGGCGGAAGGCGTGGAGACCGAGGCCCAGGCTGTTTTCCTGCGCGGGCGCGGCAGCGTCATCCACCAGGGCTACCTGTACGGCCACCCGGAGCCGTCGGAACGCTGGCTCGGCCGTTGGCTGGCGGCGCCAGGAAAGCCGGACTGACCGGCGCCCGCCGGCTCAGGCGTATTCCTTCATCGCCCGGCGCCGGCCGGGCTTCTTCTTCATGATGACGACGCCCTTGACCACCGACCGGATGTCGTCGATGGCGATGTTCGGATAGAGCGGGTTGAGCGGTTTCAGCATCCAGCCTTCGCCGCCGTCGCCATCCTCGCGGCCCTTGACCAGTTGCCGGAAGATGTATTTCTCGTCTTCCCGCTCGGCGTGTTCGAGGTAGGCGATGACGAAGGAGCCATCGCGGGCGACGCCCTCGGGTTCGACGACGATGATCTCGCCCGCCTCGAATTCCGGCTGCATCGAGTCGCCCAGCACCATCAGCGCGTAGGGTTCGCCGCTGGCGCAGGCGGAAGTGGCCAGGTCGGCCTCGACGGCGTCCGGCGTCGTTGCCTCGGCGGCGGGTCGGACGGGGATGGGGAAGGGTTTCCGGGTCATTACTTGCCTCGCATGAAGAATTTGTCCAGGTCGGCCAGACCGAGCTGGAACCAGGTCGGCCGGCCGTGGTTGCAACGGTCCGCGCGTTCGGTGGCTTCCATGTCGCGCAGCAGCGCGTTCATTTCCGGCAGCGTCAGCCGGCGGTTGGCGCGCACCGCGCCGTGGCAGGCCAGGGTGGCGAGCAGTTGGTCGCGGCGCGCGGTCATGGCTTCGCTTATGCCGAATTCGCGCAGGTCTTTCAACACTTCGCGCGCCAGGGTTTCCGCGTCGGCGTCGCGCAACGGCGCCGGCAGCGCGCGCACCGCCAGATGCACCGGCGACACCGGCGCGATCTCGAAACCCATGTCGGCGAGGGCTTCGGTGGCTTCGGCGGCGGTGCCGATTTCCAGCGGGTCGGCGGCGAACACCACCGGGATCAGCAATGGCTGGCTGGCCATGCCGCGACGGTCGAAGGCCGCTTTCAGGCGCTCGTAGACGATGCGTTCGTGCGCCGCGTGCATGTCGACCACGACCAGTCCATGGGCGTTCTCGGCGAGCACGTAGAGCCCGCCGAGCTGACCCAGCGCGTAGCCGAGCGGCGGTGCGCCGGCCTCGGCCTCGGCTTCGGCCGCGTCGCCGGTCCGGGGCGCGGGGGTCTCGGCGGCGAGCGCGTCGGCGACCATGCCGTAATAGGCGCGCGGTTCGGCGGCCGGCGTCGCCGTCGGCAGCGGCATCGGCCGCTGGCTCCAGGTTGGCGCCGGTTCGGGGGCGGCGAAAGTGAACGTCGCCGGCGCCGCGCCGGCCGCCGGGATGCGCGGGTCGCCGACCCCGAGCGCGCGCCGCAGCGCGTGCAGCACGAACTGGTGGACGCCGCGCGCGTCGCGGAAGCGGACTTCGGTCTTGGCCGGATGGACGTTGACGTCGACACCGGTCGGCGGCAGTTCCAGGAACAGCGCGTAGGCCGGATGGCGGTCGTGGTGGAGGATGTCGCGGTAGGCCTCGCGCACGGCGTGGTTGAGCAACTTGTCGCGGACGTAGCGGCCGTTGACGAACAGGTACTGGGCATCGCGGCCGGCGCGCGCGCCGGATGGCGATCCGGCCAGTCCGAACAGGCGCAGCGGTCCGGCGGTCTCGTCCAGATGGCGGGCGCCGGCGGCGAATTCGTCGCCCATCACGTCGAGCGCGCGCGCCTGCCAGTCGGTGGCGGCGAAACGCCGGCTGGCGCGGCCGTTGTGGACCAGGCTGAAGGCGACGCCCGGGTGCGCCAGCGCCAGCCGGCGCAAGACGTCGTCGCAATGGCCGTATTCGGTGGCGGCGGTCTTCAGGAACGCGCGCCGGGCCGGCGTGTTGAAGAACAGGTCACGCGCCTCGACCACGCTGCCGCGCGCCAGCGCCGCCGGTTCCGGTGCCAGCGCGCGGCCATCCAGGCTGTCGACGCGCCAGGCATGGGCGGCGCCGCGCGCCCGGCTGGTCAGGCGCACGCGCGCGACGGCGGCGATGCTGGCCAGCGCCTCGCCCCGGAAACCCAGGCTGGCGACCCCTTCCAGGTCGGCCAGGCTGGCGATCTTGCTGGTGGCGTGGCGGGTCAATGCCAGCGCCAGTTCGTCGGTGGCGATGCCGGCGCCGTCGTCGGCGACCCGGATCAACCGGATGCCGCCTTCCTCCAGTTCGACGCGGATGTCGCCGGCACCGGCATCCAGACTGTTTTCGAGCAATTCCTTGAGCGCCGAGGCCGGGCGTTCCACCACCTCGCCGGCGGCGATCTGGGAAATCAGCAGATCGGGTAGCGGCCGGATCGCGCTCATGTCCGCGCCTCCGTCTCGGCCGCCTGACGCAGGCGCTTGATCTCGAACATGGCCTGATCGGCCGCCGCCAGTAGCTGATCGGGCGCGTCGCCGTCGCGCGGGTATACCGCCATGCCCAGGCTGCCGCGCGGATGCAGCAGGTTGCCGGCGAGCGATACCGGGCTGGTCAGGCGGCCGAGCAGGAGGTCGCGCACGCGCGCCGGATCGTCGTTCTCGCCGAGCGGGTCGAGCAGGATCGCGAACTCGTCGCCACCCAGGCGGGCGACGGTGTCGTGCTGGCGGACGCTGGTGCTCAGGCGCTGGGCGACCACTTGCAGCAACTGGTCGCCGACGCCGTGGCCGTAGGTGTCGTTGACCGGCTTGAAATGGTCCATGTCCAGGTAGAGCAGGGCGATCTCCCGGCCTTCGTCGCGCGCGCGCGCGATCGCTTCCTCCAGCCGGCGCATGAACAGCGCGCGATTGGCCAGGCGGGTGAGCGGGTCGTGGCTGGCTTCGTGGCGCAGGCGTTCGTCGGACAGGCGCAGGGCATCGATCTGCTGGGCGATCTGGCGCGCGCGCTGGCGCAGCCGGCGACGCATCGACAGGCTGATGGCGATCGCCAGGCCGACACCGAGCGCGGCCAGGACGATGTTCTCCACGACCGCGTCGCGGGCGCGCGCCTCGGCGTGCGCGGCGGCGGTGGCGATGGCGCGCGCCTCGTACTGGCGCAGGGCTTCGATGACGCGGTCGTAACGGCCGTCCAGATCGCGCAGCGGGTTGGCCAGCAGCTTGCGGGCGCCGTCCAGGTCATGCGCTTCGGCGCGCTCCAGCGCCTGTTCCTGCAAGGTCAGGATGTCGCGGATCAGGGCATCCTGCTCGGCGAAATTGGCGCGCTCGAAATCGTCCAGCGGCAGCGCCCGGAAATCATTGCGCGCCTTGCCCACCGCGTAACCGTGCCGGTGGAACAGCATGGTCTGGTCGTCGCGTTCGAACGGGTCCTCGATCAGGGTCAGGTTGACCAGGGCGACGTGGCGGTTGTAGGCCGCTTCCATCAGGTCGGTGATCAATTGCAGCTTGCGTACCCGTTCGCCGGTGATGGCGCCCAGATCGGCGCGCACGCTCTGGGTTTGCCAGATGCCGGCGAGCGCGAGCAGGGCGATCAGCAGCACCAGCACGCCGGTGGCCAGGGTGACGCGATCGGCCAGCGCGCCGGAAAGGGTTTCCAGGCGATGCAGGGGCGTGGGGGCCATGACGGAGATGGGCGCGGACGGACAGGGAGATGGCGGAAGCCGAAGTTTACCCCGTCGTTCCGCCGATCACTTCGGCCGGCCGGTCCCGAAGGCTCCGGCCCCGCCCGGTCAGGCCGCCAGTCGGCGCAGGTGGGGAATGACCTGGCCGAGGCCGGCCGGCATCGCGGCGGCGATGCTTTCCAGTTCCACGGCGTCGAGCAGGTTCTTGACCGCGAGGCCGAGGTCGGTGTCGCCCTCGATGCGCAACCGGCGGTTGAAGAACAGCGTGTCGGGATCTTCCAGGCGCAGCGCCAGGCGCGCGAAATCGGCGGCGCTGGCGGTGAAGGTGACGTCCGCGCGCTGGCTGGATTCGGCATGGAAGCCGTCGGCGCGCACCGAGAAATACAGATTCAGGCCGAGGTCGCGCACGCGCGCATGGAAGCGCTTGCCACGCGCCGCCGACCAGTCCAGCTCGCGCAACGCGCGCCAGGCCAGGCCATTGGCGGCGGCGGCGAAGGCGAACGACGGCGGCCGGCTGGGCAGCCGATCGACCACTCGAGCCAGGACCGGCGGGAACGTCGACGGCAGGGCGGGCCTGGGCAGCGCGGGCAGGCGCGCCAGAATCGATGCGGGTGGGTTCATGACGGAATTTCCTCCTGAATGCGTTCGGGGTGCCAGGCCATGCCGGCCTCGCCCAGCCAGTAGCCGTCGCAGGCCGGCGCCGGCATCAGCCGGGTCAGCCGTTCCGACGCGGCCACCGGTGTCAGCGCGCCGTCGAGCAGCGCGCGGAAGGTTTCGACCACGCGCGCCATCTGGCGCGCCTGCGGCGACAGGCGGATGGCATCGACGCCGGCCGCGCGCAGTTCGTCGAGCCGGTGCGCCAGGCTCATGACCCGCGCCGATTGGGTCTGGATGCCGTTGATGGCGAGGAAATCCTCGCCCTCGCGGGTCGACAGGGTCAACCCGTCGGGATGGTCCAGGCAGCGGAACTGGCAGTCGTCCTTTTGCAGGTTGTAGTGGCGGGCGGTGAAACAGCGCGCCGAGAACGCCAGCGGCAGCCGGCCGTAGGTGAACAGCTCGGTTTCCATGCCAACCGGCCAGGCGGCCGAGGCGCGCATCGCGACCAGCATGTCGCGCGGCATTTCCACCGGCGGCACCCAGCGCCGCGCGCCCATGTCCGCCAGCATCGCCAGGGTGTCGGGGTTGTAGACGTTCAGCGTCGGCCCGGCGACGAACGACAGGCCGGCCTGCGCGAGCAGACGCGCCGCGCCCCATTCGTTGGCCTCCACCAGGATGTCGGACTGACCGCCCGCTCGCCGTTCCGCCACCCAGGCGATCAGCTTGCGCAATGCTTTCAGATCGGACTCCGACTCGATCAGCGTCTGCGTCGACAGCACCACCTGCTTGCCGGCGGCGGCCAGCTTGTCCGCCAGCTCCAGCCAATCCGCCAGGCGCAACAGATGCCGGCGCGAACAGACGGTTTCGCCCAAGTGGATGGTATCGACCGGCCAACCGGCCGCCGCTTCATGGAACGCGAGGGTGTCCTCGCGCGACCAGTAGTAGAGGAGGGGACCGAGGGTGAGTTTCATGGGGAGTGGGGAGTAGGTGCTGGGTTACGGGGGTGTCGAGGTTTTCCCACTCTCCCACTTATTTCCACGGCCGGTAATACGCGCCCAGGGTATGCATGCTGCCCTCGGACACCTTGTTGAGTTCCGCCATCCAGGCCGGGTGGGGTTGGAAGGTTTCCGGCGCTTTCTTCACCGCGTCGATGGCGGCGCGCCAGACCTTGGTGACCTGGGCGACGTAGGCGGGGCTGCGCTGGCGGCCTTCGATCTTGATCGCGGCGATGCCCAGGCGGGCCATTTCCGGGAGCAGTTCCATGCTGTTCAGGCTGGTCGGTTCCTCCAGCGCGTAATAGGTTTCGGCGCCGACCGCGAAGCGGCCCTTGCACAGGGTCGGGTAGCCGGCCTTTTCGTGGTCGGCGTAGCGGTCGATGAGCACGCCGTTGAGCCGGGTTTCCATGCCCTTCGGCGTCTGTTCCCAGCGCACCGCGTGGCCGGGCGAGCAGGCGCCGAAGGTGTTGGGCGAGTCGCCGCAGGCGTAGGACGACAACAGGCAGCGGCCTTCCACCATCACGCACAGGCCGCCGAAGCCGAACAGCTCGATCTCGACGTCGGTGTGGGCGATGACGTTCTCGACCTGCGCCAGCGACAGCACGCGCGGCAGCACGGCGCGGCGGATGCCGAAGCGTTCCCGGTAGAACTCGATGGCTTCGTAGCTGGTCGCCGAACCTTGCACGGAAAGGTGCAGGCGCAGCCCGGGATGGTTTTTCACCGCGTAGGCCATGAGCCCGGGGTCGGCCAGGATCACCGCGTCGACGCCGGACGTGGCGGCGGTGTCGATCGCGGTATGCCAGCGCGCCAGCGTCGCCGGCTGCGGGAAGGTGTTGAGCGCCATCAGCACCTTGACGCCCTTGGCGTGGGCATGGCGAATGCCCTCGGCCAGGGTTTTCGTGTCGAAGTTGAGGCCGGAGAAGTTGCGCGCGTTGGTGTTGTCCCTGAGACCCAGGTAAACGCCGTCGGCGCCGTGGTCGACGGCGGCTTTCAGCGCCGGCAGGCTGCCGGCGGGACAGATCAGTTCGAGCAGGGACGGGCTCATGACGCTCCGATGCCATTCAACGCGCTGCCCTGGCGGGTGCCGCGCCTTTCCAGTTCCGCCACCACCGCGTTGACCACTGGCCATTTCTGGTCGCACCAGCTCGGCGCCAGCAGCAATTCGGTCGGCGCGGTGCCGGTGACGCGGTGATAGACCACGTCCCAGGGCGTGCGCTCGATCAGGTCGGCGGCGATGCCGACGTATTCCTCGCGCGACAGCGGCGCGTACTGGCCGCGCCGCCACTGGTGGGCGAGCAGGGTGTGCTTCACCACGTGCAGCGGGTGCAGCTTCAAACCGTCGGTACCGATGTCGAGCACGATGTTCAGGGTTTCCTTGCAATGCCAGACGTCCTCGCCCGGCAGACCGACGATCAGATGGGTACAGACCGGGATGCCGCGTCGGCGGGCGGCCAGGCAGGCGTGGATGTATTCCTTCAGGCCATGGCCGCGATTGACCCGATCCAGGGTGTCGTCGAAGGCGGACTGTAGTCCCAGTTCCAGGATGACTTCAAGACCTTGTTGTCGGTAATCGGCCAGCAAATCGAGCACGGCATCGGGCACGCAGTCCGGCCGGGTACCGACCGCCAGCCCGATCATGCCGTCCATGGCCAGCGCTTCGTCGTACTGCCGCTTGAGTTCGCCGACGTCGGCGTAGGTGTTGGTGTAGGCCTGGAAATAGGCCAGGTACTTGCTGGCGCGCGTGCGCCGGGCGATGCCACGCCGGCCGGAATCGAGCTGCTCGCGCAGCGGCGCCGGCCGCCGGCCGTTGGGGCTGAACGAGGCGTTGTTGCAGAAGGTGCAGCCGCCGGTGCCCTTCACGCCGTCGCGGTTGGGGCAGGTGAAGCCGGCGTCCAGCGCGATCTTGTGCACGCGCTCGCCGTGCTTGCGTTTGAGCCATTGGCCGAAGGTGTGGACCCGGTCGGTGAGCATGATCAGTCTTCGCTTCGATATAACCAGACGGCCAGGACGATGCCGAACCAGAACAGCGCGGTCAATGCCGGCATGCCGGCGCAGCGGTAGCCGAACAGCGGCAGCAGCGCCGCCGACAGGAACAGCAGCGCGCGCGCGCCGCCCCATCGGCCCAGTCGCGCCTGGCCGGCGCGGTGATGGCCGAGCGGACGGGATGGCGCCAGCCAGACCGGCGCGAGCTGGCCGGCGGCGCCGGTCACCAGCGGCATCAGGAAACCGGGCAGGAACAGGGTCAGCGGGCCGATCGCGTCGAAGCCCGACAGCATGCCGGCGAGCGCGGCGGCATAGCCCAGGGTCGCCGCCAGCAGCACCGGTTCGTTGCCGTGCACGGCCAGCAGCCGGCCGCGCGGCAGCCGTGTCCAGTCCCAGAGCATGCGGCCGAGCACCCAGGCCCACAACGCGGCGCCCGGCCAGACCAGCGCCGGCGACAGTGCCTGGCCGACGGCGATCAGCAGGGCGCCGGCCAGCGCCCATTTGAGGTCCAGGCGCAGACGCAATGCCGCGCGTGGATCGGCGATGCCAGCGGCGGTCGGCATCAGCACCTGCAAGGTACCGACCGCCGTCAGGCCGACGAAGCCGTACAGATTGACGTGCAGGTGGAACGCGCGCAGTTCCGCGTGCCAGGCCGGCAGCATCGGGATCGCGGCGGCGGCGGCCAGACCGGCGGCCAGGCAGGCCATGGCGGCGACGTACCAGTACAGACCCGGGTGCGGTCCGCCCAGCGCGCGCCGGGCCTGGCCCGACATCCAGGCCAGCATGAGGCCGGCGCCGAGCAGTCCGATCAGCCCGGCGGCGGCGATCCAGAGCCAGGGCAACGCCTCCGCGAACACCGCCACCGCCAGCGCGCCGGCCGCCAGCATCAGCCAGGGCAGCCGCGCCAGCCAGCCCGAGGCGCCGCGCGCGCGCGCCAGCACCGGCACGAAATGCTGCATGGCGGCGGTGATCAAGGTCATCACGCCAATGCCCAGCGCGATGTGCGCCCACAGCGCCGGCGCCGCCGCGATCGCCTTCGGCAGCGCCTGCCCGGCGAGCAGCGCGATCAGGGTGGCGACGACGAGAACGATCAACATGGCGCGGGGCGCGGGCGAAGGTGGCCACGGCGTGGGCCGGTCCGGGTTCGGCCTACTGTCGGCCGCTCAGGCCGCCACGACGAAATCGATGACCACGCGTGATTCATCATGCTCCAGGTAGTGGATCGAAACCCGTTCACCATAGCGCGCCTGCATCTGCTGCAACAGCGGGATCGGGTTGTGATCGTTGACGAAGCGCATGCGCTCGCCCGGCGTCAGGGAGTCGAGCGCGCCGAAGATGGCGGCGTGACGGAAACGCTTGGCGATGCCGCGCGCGTCGAACGGATAGATGCCATCGGCGCGGTTGTGGTTATGCACGGGGATATGAATTTCCATGGTGAGTTCTCCGGGGGGGGGGGATGGAGTGGGAAGGTGGCGCCGATGTTCGTTCGGCCGGCGTCAGTCGGCCTTGACCGATGTCAGTGCTCGCCCTTGGTCTTGCGCATGCCGGCGACGCGGTTGCCCTGTTTCTGCGGGCCACCCATCGGGAAGATGTCGTGCAGGTAACGGCTGTTGCCCTTTTCCGGACCCCAGACTTCGCGGAAATGCATGACCATGTCGCGCACCTGGGCCTGGACGTCATGGCCCTCGTACCAATCGCGCAGGAAACGGATCACCTGCCAGTGTTCCTCGGTCAGCGTCAGTCCTTCGCTCGCGGCCTGGGCGCGGGCGAAATCCTCGCTCCAGGCGTCCATGTCGAGGATGTAGCCTTCCTGGTCGGTCAGGACTTCGCGGCCGCCGACGTTCAGCTTGCGGGTCTGGATGGCATAGGGACTGGTGCTGTCCCGGGCTTCCTTGAGGTAGTTGATCTTGGGGGTTTGCAGCATGTCTCGACTCCTGTGCGAACCGATGGATAGTTGATTGAATCAGTCGGGTATGAATGTTGGGCTTGCGCGGGTGGGCCGGCATTGATGAAGGTCAAGCCGGGTGGCCCGCCCCGCCACGAGGGCGACGCGGGCGGCCCGGTTCAGGCGGTGCGCTTGGCGCGCACGATCTGGTAGGCGCGGAACAGGTAGCCGACCGGCGCGCTCCAGATGTGCACCAGGCGGGTGAACGGGAAGAACAGGAACACGGACAGGCCGAAGAAGATGTGCACCTTGTAAACCATGTCCACGTCCCGCAGCAGCTCCGGGTTGGGTTGCAACAGGACGATGCTCTGCACCCACTCCACCAGACGCAGCATCACGGTGAAATCCTTGTTCTCTGCGTGACCGACGGACCAGAAGATGGTGGAGAAACCGACGCAGGCGGTCAGTACCAGCCAACCCAGGATGTTGATGTCCATCCAGCGGCTGGCGGCGCGCACCCGCTTGTTGAACATCCGGCGCAGCCAGAGCATGGTGCCACCCAGGATCACCATGAGGCCGAAGATGCCGCCGGCCAGGATGGCGATGCCCTGGTGGGCGGCGTCGGATATGCCCAGGGCGAGGAACACCGAGTGCGGCGTCAACATGCCGAAAAAATGGCCGAGGAAGATGCCCAGCATGCCGATGTGAAAGACGTTGCTGGCGAAACGCATGCCTTGTTTCGACAACAACTGGCTGGAGTCGCTCTTCCAGGTGTATTGCTCGTGGTCGAAGCGGATCCAGCTGCCGAGAATGAAAGTCGCCAGGGCGAGATAGGGGTAGACGCCGAAAAGGATGAGGTGCGGGTCCATGGGGGGCTCCTTGGATTTGGGGGAGTGGGGAATGGGGAATGGGGAGTGGGGAATGGGGAGTGGGGAGTGGGGAATGGGGGCGTCCTACTCCCCACTTCCTACTTCACCCGCTCAAGCCATCGCCTCCGCCAGTTGCGCGCGCTGTTCGATCAGGCGGATCAGCGGCGCGTAGGGGTTGCCGCCGGTTTCCAGATTGGTGGCGAGCTGGTTCAGCACCTTGTTCCATCGCGACAGGAACAGGCGCGCTTCGTCCGTCTCCAGTTGCGCGGCGAATTCCAGCATCAGGGGCAGGAAATCCGGCAGTTCCTGGCCGCTTTCCCCGTTGGCGGTCAGCTCCAGGCCGTATTCCTTGTAGAACTCGGACAGGTCGATCAGGGCCGGGCCACGATTCTTGTCCTCGCCGAACAGATGGTGGGTGAGGTGCAGCGAGTGCTCCGGCGTCAGGTCGAAGGTGAGCACGTAAGTGGCTTGCGCCTCGGTCAGATCCCGGCGTGCCAGGTCGGTCATGAAGCGGTCGAGCACCAGATATTCGGTGGCCTCGAAACCATCGCGGATATGGTGGCGCAGCTCGGGAAGGGCATCGATCAGCGCTTCGTCCGGGTAGTCCAGCAATCTGGAAAGAATCTTGTGGAACATGGGGTTCTCCTTCACGAACGCGTCGCCATGGTCGGCGACGCGATGCTCAACGTTGGTCCGCCGCCGGCGCCGCATCGAGGTTCTCCACGGTTTCCTTGCGGCGTTCCGGGAACAGCGAATTCGGGGAAATGCCGGGCGAGGAGTCGTTGCCGAAGCTGAAGCCGTTCTGGCCCTGGTGGCCGTAGAAATCCTCCAGCGTGATTTCCTGGTGACCGGTGGGGATGACGAAACGGTCCTCGTAATTGGCGATGGCGAGATAGCGGTACATCTCCAGCGCCATGTCCACGCTCATGCCGATTTCCTCCAGCGCGCGCGTGTCGGGCGTGCCTTCGACATGCACCGAGCGCTGGTAGGCGCGCATCGCGATCATGCGTTTCAGGGCCAGGACGATGGGCGCTTCCTTGCCGGCGGTGAGCAGGTTGGCCAGGTATTTCACCGGCATGCGCAGATTTTCCACCGGCGGGATCACGGCTTCCGGAGTCGACGGCAGCGCGCCCTGGTCGATGTGCGATTGCACCGGCGACAGCGGTGGCACGTACCAGACCATCGGCAGCGTGCGGAACTCGGGATGCATCGGGAAGGCGATCTTCCAGTCCACCGCCATCTTCCAGATCGGTGACTTGCGCGCGGCTTCGATCCAGTCCTCGGGAATGCCGTCGATACGCGCCTGCTCGATCACCTTCGGATCGTTCGGGTCGAGGAAGATGTCGAGCTGGGCCTGATACAGATCCTGCTCGTTGGGCGTCGACGCCAGCGCTTCGATCTTGTCGGCGTCGTACAGCATGATGCCGTTGTAGCGGATGCGGCCGACGCAGGATTCCGAACACACCGTCGGCATGCCGGATTCCACCCGCGGGTAGCAGCCGATGCATTTCTCGGCCTTGCCGGATTCCCAGTTGTAGAACACCTTCTTGTACGGGCACGAGGAGATGCACATGCGCCAGCCCCGGCACTTGTCCTGGTCCACCAGCACGATGCCGTCCTCTTCCCGTTTGTAGAGCGATCCGGACGGGCAGGCGGCGACGCAGGCCGGGTTGATGCAGTGGTTGCAGATGCGCGGCAGGTACATGTGGAAGGTGTGCTCGAACTGCTTGTAGATCGCCTTCTCCAGGTCGTGCATATTGCGGTCGCGGGCCCGCTTGTCGAACTCGCCGGCCAGATCGTCCTCCCAGTTCGGGCCCCAGTGGATCTTCTCCATCTTCTCGCCGGTGATCTGCGAGACCGGGCGCGCGGTGGGCGCCGCCTCACTCAAGGGCGCGTTCTGCAGCCGGGCGTAGTCGAAGGTGAAGGGCTCGTAGTAGTCGTCGATCTCCGGCATGTCCGGGTTGGCGAAGATGTTGGCGAGCCGGTTGAGCTTGGAGCCGGCCTTGAGCTGCAGCTTGCCGTCCTTCAGCTCCCAGCCGCCGCGCCAGATGTCCTGGTTCTCCCACTGCTTGGGATAGCCGATGCCGGGCTTGGACTCGACGTTGTTGAACCACATGTACTCGGCGCCCTTGCGGTTGGTCCACACGTTCTTGCAGGTCACCGAGCAGGTGTGGCAGCCGATGCACTTGTCCAGGTTGAAGACGAAGGCGAATTGCGCTCTGACTTTCATTGCTATCTCCTAACTCGTAGCCCGGATGGAGCCGAAGGCGGAATCCGGGAGGCTCCCCGGATTCCGGCCCGAGGGGCCTTCATCCGGGCTACAGGGTCCTTGCATCAACGGGGGCCGATACCGGCCGGGTTGCGCTGCGCCTCGCGCTCGGGGCTGAGCGGCCGCTCCAGCCAGTCCACGTCGCGGTCCTGGATCTTGCGCACCACCACCACCTCGTCACGGTTGCTGCCGACCGGGCCGTAGTAGTTGAAGCCGTAGGCCAGCTGGGCGTAGCCGCCGATCATGTGGGTGGGCTTGACCACCACGCGGGTGACCGAGTTGAGGATGCCGCCGCGCTTGCCCGTGGTCGGGCTGCCGGGCACGTTCACGTTCTTCTCCTGGGCGTGGTACATGAGCGCCATGCCGCGCGGCACGCGCTGCGAGACCACCGCCCGCGCCACCGTGGCGCCGTTGGCGTTGACCGCCTCGACCCAGTCGTTGTCCCGGATGCCCACGCTCTTGGCGTCCTCCTCCGAGATCCAGAAGTAGGGGCCGCCGCGGAACAGGTTCAGCATGCGCAGGTTGTCCTGGTAGGTGGAGTGGATGCCCCACTTGGAGTGCGGGGTGATCCAGGACAGCACCAGGTGCGGGCTCTTCAGCACGCTCTCGGGCACCTTCTTGTGCTCCTGCATGTCCACCGGCGGGCGGAAGCAGCACAGGCCCTCGCCGAAGTCCAGCATCCACTCGTGGTCCTGGTAGAAGTGGGCGCGGCCGGTCAGCGTGCGGAACGGGATGTGCTCGTGCACGTTGGTGTAGCCGGCGGTGTAGGACACCTTCTCCGACTCGATGCCGGACCAGGTCGGCGCGGTGATGATCTTGCGCGGCTGGGCCTGGATGTCGAGGAAGGTGATCTTGTCCTCGTGCCGGCCGGCATAGAGGTGGTGGTGGTCGATGCCGGTCTTCTTGGACAGCGCCGACCACGACTTGTGCGCCACCTCGCCGTTGGTCTCCGGCGCCATGCGCATGACCGAGTCGCACACCGCGATGTCCTCCTCCAGGCTGGGCATCCCAAAGGACACGCCCGGCTCGGTGACGGTGCGGTTGAGGCTCGCGAGCTCCTGGTATTCCTGCTCGGTGTTCCAGTCCAGGCCCTTGACGTTGTTGCCGACCTTGACCATCAAGGGGCCGAGCGCGATGAACTTGTTGTAGGTCTGGCCGTAGTCGCGCTCGACCAGCTTGATGAGCGGCATGGTCTTGCCGGGGATGGGGTCGCAGTCGCCCTTCTTCCAGTCGCGCACCTGCCCCAGGGGCTGGGCCAGCTCGAAGGGGGAGTCGTGCTGCATGGGCAGGGCCACCAGATCGCGGCGCACGCCCAGGTGCTTGGCGGCGAGGCCCGAGAACTTCTTGGCCAGGGCCTTGAAGATCTGCCAGTCGGACTTCGACTCCCAGCCCGGGCTCACCGCCTCCGACAGCGGGTGGATGAAGGGGTGCATGTCCGTGGTGTTGAGGTCGTGCTTCTCGTACCAGGTCGCCGTGGGCAGGATGATGTCCGAGTAGGCGCCGGTGGAATTGAGACGGAAGTTGATGTCCACCATCAGGTCGAGCTTGCCGGCCGGGGCTTCCTCGACCCACTTCACTTCCTTGCAGTCGTTGCCGGGGCCGCTTTCCTGGAGCACGCCGTTCTGCGCGCCGAGCAGGTGCTTGAGGAAGTATTCGTGGCCCTTGGCGGAGGTGCCGATCAGGTTGCCGCGCCAGACGATCAGGTTGCGCGGCCAGTTGACCGGGTTGTCCGGATCGGCGAAGGCGACGTCGAGCGCGCCGGACTTGAGTTGCTCGGCGACGTATTTCGCCGCGCCGGCCTCGTCGGTGGCACCGGCCCTGGCTGCCTCGGCCGCCAGCTCAAGCGGGTTCTTGTTGAAGTGCGGCGCCGACGGCAGCCAACCCAGGCGGGTGGACACCACGTTGTAGTCGGCCAGCGAATAGCCCTTGTTGCGGTTCCGGCCCGCCGGTGACAGCAGATGGTCGGGCTTGATCGTCTCGTAGCGCCACTGGTCGGTGTGGAAGTACCAGAACGAGGTCGAATTCATGTGCCGGGGCGGACGGTGCCAGTCCAGGCCGAAGGCGATCGGCGCCCAGCCGGCTTGCGGGCGCAGTTTCTCCTGGCCGACGTAGTGCGCCCAGCCGCCGCCGGATTGGCCGACGCATCCGCACAGATGGAGCAGGTTCATGATGGCGCGGTAGGACTGGTCGTGGTGATACCAGTGGTTGATGGCCGCGCCCAGGATGACCATCGACTTGCCCCGGGTCTTGGCGGCGTTGTCGGCGAACTCGCGACCGGTGCGCTCCAGGTCGGCGCGCTTCACGCCGGTGATCTTCTCGGCCCAGGCCGGGGTGTAGGCGACATTGGCGTCATCGTAGGACTTGGCGACGTTGGCGCCGCCCAGGCCGCGGTCGATGCCGTATTGCGCCACCAGCAGGTCGAACACCGAAGTGACCAGGGCTTCCGAGCCATCCGCCAGTTTCACGCGCCGGGCCGGCACGTTGCGGTGGAGCAGATCGGGTTCATTGGGCGTGAAGTGCGGGAAACCGACCGAAACGATCTCGATGCCAGGCTTGCCCTGGCAGCTCAGTTCCAGGGTGGTGGCCGCGTCGGCTGATTTCTCCAGCAGGTTCCACTTGCCTTCCTCGCCCCAGCGGAAGCCGATCGAGCCGTTGGGCGCGACGAAACCGTCCGAATTCTCGTCCCAGGCGATGGTCTTCCATTCGGGGTTGTTGGCCTCGTTCAGGTTGCCGGCGAAGTCGGAGGCGCGCAGGTTGCGGTCG
>DYFK01000036.1 GCA_020725265.1 Hydrogenophilus sp.
CGTGTGATGGAATTCTATCGACCCGTCCGGCCAGGCGGGGTTTTTCAACGGCCTGGTAGATGTGGAACACCCGGTCGGCGGGCAGGCCCTGGCCGATCATCCAGTCGCACAGGCCGCGCGTGTTGCCGATCCAGGCGTGGGCATGACGGAACGGCGCCAGCTGGTAATAGCCGCCGAGCCGGGCGACGTGGATCTGGCCGCGTCCCGGTTGCAGCCGGGTCAGCCGGGTGGCGCGGCCCATGTAGGTCTGCACGATGGGCGCGCCGTGGGCGCGGATCAGGCGATTGAGCTGGTAACGCGACCAGGGATCCCAGACCGTGCGCATCGGGCTCGGGTGGGTCGGAATGCCGTCCAGATGGTGGCGGGCGAGCTGGCCACCGGCGCGCGCCACCGCCTCGGCCGGCTCGCCATGCCGACGCATCGCGCGCAGGAAGCGGACGAACCAGCGTTCGGCGCCGCCCATGTCCTTGCTGCCGATGATGTGCAGGGACGGGATCGGGTCGATGTTGGGGTCGATGTCGTTGCCCATGTCGTCGCCTATATCGTTGCCTGCCTCAGCGTCCGTCCCGACCCGCCCTGGCCGCCAGCACGTCGCGGTAGACCGCCAGGTTGCCGGCGCGCATGGCGTCCACGGAAAACTCGCGCAGCACCCGCGCGCGCCCGGCCTCGCCCAGCCGGCGCCGGGTCGCCGGGTCGTCGAGCAGGCGCAGCAGCGCGGCGGTCAACGCCGGCACGTCGCCGGGCTCGATCAGGTAACCGTTGTCGCCATCGCGCACCACCTCGGGCATGCCGCCGGCGCGGCTGGCGACGATCGGCAGGCCGGCGGCGGCGGCCTGCAACAGGGCGATGCCCAGGCCCTCCATGTCGGCCGGATGGGCAAGCGCGTCGAGTCCGCCCAGCCAGCGCGGCAGGTCGGTCCGGAAGCCGAGGAAATGGACATGGCCGGCCAGTTCCGGACGCGCGGCCTCCCGCTTCAGTTCGTCCTCCAGCGGGCCGCGGCCGAACACCAGGACATGGACACCGGGATGACGGGCCAGGATCGCCGGCAGCGCGGCGAACAGATGGCGGTGGCCCTTGCGCGCGATCAACTGGGCCACCATGCCGATCAGCGGCGCGTCGGCGGGCAGGCCGAGTTCGCCACGCAGGCCGGCGCGGTCGCACGGTGCCAGGAACGGCGCCGGATCGAGCGCGCTGCGCACGCACACCACGCGATCGGCGGCGACGCCTTCGGCCAACAGCACCTGGCGAATGCCCTCGGAAATGGCGATGACGCGGTCGTACAGCCGGTATTTGAGCGCCGCCAGCCAGCGCGGCTCGGGATTGTCGACCCGGCGCGACAGCACGCAGGGCCGGCCGGCCAGGCGCGCGGCCAGCCCGCCCCAGACGTCGGCACCGCGCCGGCTGTGCAGATGCACCAGATCCGGCCGATGGCGGCGGATGGCGGCGCCGACGCGGCCGAGCATGGCCAGATCGGCGTCGCCACCCATGGCGACTTCCTCGACACTGGCCAGCGCCCGCGCCGGGCCGGCGATCTCGGCGCCGGGCGGACACAGCAGGACGCTGTCGACGCCCTGCCCGGCCAGCCCCTCGAGCAGATAGAGCACCTGGCGGGCGCCGCCGTACAGATGGCGGCCAGCCTCGACGTGCAGCACCTTCACGCCGCCACCTCCAGCGGCGCGGCCAGGACCAGCGCGGCTTCATCGAGCACGCGCGTCGGCGTGATCTCACGCAGGCAGGTGAAGGCGCCGGCGCAGGTCGGCCGGCGCCGGCACGGCGAGCATTCCAGGCCGAGCCAGATGACGCGGGCATTGGCGCGGGTGGTGTCGAGATAGGGCCGGGTCGAACCGAACAGGGCCACGGTCGGCGTCGCCAGCGCGATGCCCATGTGGGTCAGGCCGGTATCGACGCCGATCAGCAGGCCGGCGTGACGGATCAGCGCCGCCGCTTCCGGCAGCCGGGTGGCGCCGGCCAGCGAGCGGGCACCGGCGGCCGGATCGGTGCCGGCCAGGATGCGCGCCGCCGGGTCGCGGTCGGCCGGCCCGCCCAGGATCACCGGCGTCAGGCCGAAGCGCGCGCGCAACGCCGGCGCCAGCGCCTGCCAGGCATCGTCGAACCAGTGTTTCTGCGGCCGCGTGGTGAATGGCGCCAGCACCGCGTAGCCGCCCGGCGTCAGGCCGTGCTCGGCGAGCAGCGCCAGCGCGCGCGCCTCGGCGCCGGCATCGAGCGCCAGGCGCGGCCGGAAATCGCCGACCTGGAGCCCGAGCCGGCGCGCGCAATCGAGATATTCGGAAGCGATCCGGGTGGAATCGCGGTCCGGCGCCAGCACCTCGGTCATCAGCCAGCGGCTGCCCTCGCGCGAACCGAGGCCGACTCGTCGGGGCGCGCGCGTCGCCCAGGCGAGCAGGCCGCTCTTGAGCAAACCTTGCAGGTCGATCGCCAGATCGAAGCGGCGCGCGCGCAGCTCGCCGGTGAACCCGCGCACGGTCGCGGCCAGCTCGCGCCAGCGCCGTTCGCGCCAGAGCCGGCGCCATTCCGCCTTCGGCCAGACGATGACTTCGTCGACGCAGGGATCGGGCAGCAACAGTTCGTGGATGCCGGGCTCGACCAGCCAGGCGATGCGCGCCTCCGGCCAGGTCGCGCGCAACGCCGCCGCGATCGGCGCCGCGAACACCACGTCGCCGATCGCGCTGGCGCGCACGATCAGGATGCGCCGGGGCGCGGCGGTCGGACGTTCAGGCATCGCGCGCGGGATCGTCGAAGCGATAGCCGAAGCGTTCGACGTCGTCGCGGAAATGGCTGGCGACCCGTTCGGCCAGATCGTCGTCGTAATAGCTCCGGTAGTCCCGGCTCCGGTCGGTGGCCTGGCGCCGGTGCGGAAGTTCCGGACAGGCGATGCCGATGCGCTTGCAGGCGAATTCGAAATCCTCGCGCAGGCGCTCGTAGCGGCCGACGAAATCGACGATCAGATCGCCGCGCAGGTCGACCAGATAATCGCTCTGGCGCTCGATCGAGGTATCGACGTGAAACTGCCAGGGCCGCTCCGGATCCAGCTTCCAGCGCAGGAAATCGGCGAAGTTGTCATGCCCGCCCAGGTAGTGCGGGCGCTCGCGCCGGATGTGGTGGAAGGAACTGACCTGGAGATCCCACGGATTGCGCACGAAGGCGAACTTGAACAGGGAATCGTAGAACTCCCTGGGCAGCATCTCGCGCGCGGCGATGGCGTGGGCATGGCGCGGGAACTTGGTGCCCAGCCGGTGTCCGGTCAGATGGCTCAGGCGATGGCAGGGCAGCATCAGCCAGTACCAGGGGTCGCGCCAGCGCACCCGCTCCAGCGCCGCGCGCACGCTGGTGCCGCCGGTCTTGGCGATGTGGACGAACAGGAACTTGTAGCGGGGCGAGAGCAGCATGCCGGAAATCCGTCGGAGGAAGCCGGAATTATCCCGGAAACCGCCCGTCCCCGGCGGGGACCGCGTCGGCCAGTCCCATCCGTTCCAGATAGCGGCGGGCGCTGGTGGCGGCGTTGTATTCGGCGACCGCCGCCTGGAGCGCGGCCGGCGCCGGTGGCGCGTCCAGCGTCGCCAGCATGGCCCGGGCCAGCGCGTCGACGTCGCCAACCGGCACCAGCGGGCCGTGGCGGCCACCGTCGAGGATTTCGCGCGGGCCGCTCGGGCAGTCGGTGGACACCGCTGGCACGCCCAGCGCGAGCGCTTCGGTCAGCGCGTTGGGCGAGCCTTCCCAGGCCGACGACAGCACGAACAACCGGGCGCGCGCCAGCCAGGGATAGGGGTTGGCGATGAAGCCGGGCATGGCGACGTCATCGGTCACGCCCAGCCCGGCGGCGAGCTCGGCGAGCGCGGCGCGGTCGCGGCCTTCGCCGAGCAGGATCAGGCGCGCCGGCCGACGCTGGCGCAGCCAGGCGAAGGCGCGGATCAGGCTGGGGAAATCCTTCTGCCGGGTCAGCCGGCCCATGCCCAGCACCACCGGCGGCTGCCCGGGTGCCAGCCAGGCATGCTCGACCGGCTCCGCCGCGCGCGCGGCCAGCGCCGGCGTGATCACCGGATTGCGGATCACGGTCACCCGCTCCGGCGCCAGACCGGTGATCGCCAGCACGTCCTCGGCGACGCCGGCGGAAACCGCGACGATGCCGTCGGCGAGCGGGTACAGCGCGCGGATCGGGCGATAGCGCAGCCAGCGCGCCAGTCCGGATTTCTCCTTCATGGCCTCGGACAGGTTGGTGCCCAGACGGATATGGATGGGCACGCGCGCGCCACTCAGCGCGCGCGCCAGCAGCGCCGCCCGGCCGGCCCGGTCCTTGGCCACCAGCATCGCGTCCGGCCGCGCCCGGCGCAGGTAGCCGGCGATCGCCGGCACCGACGGCAGACTGTGGCGAACGCCGGTGCGGACCAGGTTGACGTTGGCCGGCAGTCGATCGAGATGGCGGCTGTCCTCGCGCAGCACGACCAGATCGACGGCCAGTCCGGGCATCGTGGCGAAGGCGTCGACCAGATTGAGCACCATGCGCTCGACGCCGCCCTCGCCGGAGAACGACGCCAGCACCGCCAGTTTGCGTGGCGCGGCCGGCCCGGTCATGGCATGTCCCCGGGCGCCGCCAGGCCGAGGATGCGCGCGTATTCGCGGGCGCTGCCCGCGAGCGTGTACGGCCGCGCCGCCTGGCCGAGAAATTCCGGATCCGGCGTCTCGTCGAGCGCGGCCGCCAGCGCGTCGGTCATGGCGGCGACGTCGTCGACCGGCACCAGGCGGCCATAACGGCCGTCCTGGAGGATTTCGCGCGGGCCGCTCAGACAGTTGCTGGCGACCACCGGAATGCCCAGCGCGAGCGCCTCGGTGAGCGCGTTGGGCGAACCTTCCGAACGCGACGACGACGCGAACAGCCGGGCGCGCGCCAGCCAGGCGTAGGGATTGTCGACAAAGCCGGGCAGCGCCACGTCGGCGGCGACGCCGAGCCGGCCGGCCAGGCGTTCCAGCGCCGCGCGCTCGCGGCCTTCGCCCAGGATCAGCAGACGGCAGGGCCGACGCGCGCGCAAGCGGGCGAACGCCTCGATCAGCACGCCGAAGTTCTTGACCCGCGCCAGCCGACCCACGCCCATGATCACCGGCGCCCCGCCATCCGCCAGCCAGGGATGCGCGACCGGCCGCGCGGCCAGATCGAACAGCTCCGGCGTCACCACCGGATTGTGGGCGACATGGATGTCGGCCAGCGCCACGCCGGTGATGTCGGCGACGTCGCGGGCGAGATCGGCGGACACCGCGATGATGCCGTCGGCGCGCGGATAGATGCGCCGCATCAGCCGGTAGGAACGCCAGCGCTGCCAGAAGAACTGGCCGGCCACGCGCGACGATTCGGCGATCGCGGCGCGGAACCAGATCCGGGTCGACACGCCGGCGCGATCACGCGCCGCCAGCGCCAGCCGGTTGTTGTCGTCCTTCGACGACAGCAGCAGGGGCGGCCGCGCCGCGCGCAGATAGGCCGCCGCCGCGTCGAGCGGGCGCTCGCCCAGCGCCGCCAGCTCGACCACGCGCACCGTCGCCGGCAACGCATCCAGATAGGCCGCGCCGCGCCGGCCGACGACCAGATCGACGGCGACGCCGAGCCCGGCCAGGCCGCGCGCGAGCTGGCTGACCATGCGCTCGACGCCACCCCGGTCGAACGACGGCAGGAACAGCGCCAGATCGGGCGCGCGGGCGCCGGCCAGGACATCCGCCGCCGGCGTCATCGCGCGACCTCCGCCAGCGCCGGCCAGCCGCAGGCGGCGGCGATGCCGATGGCGCGCTCGCGCCAGCCGTAGCGGCGCGCCAGCTCGCGGCCGGCGCGCGCCAGCCGGAGACCGAGTTCGGGATCGTCGCGAATCCGCCGGACCGCCGCCACCCAGCCGGCGATGTCGTCCGGCCGCACCAGCAGCGCGGTCCGCTCGTGCTCGACCACCTCGCGGATCACCGGCATGTCGCTGGCGATCACCGGCCGGCCGGCGGCGAGCGCCTCGAACAGCTTGATCGGGCTGAACGATTCGGCGGTGGCCAGGCCCGGCTGATAAGGCATCACCGCGATGTCGCCACGCCCGTACCAGTCGGGCACGTCGCGATGCGGCACCGTGTCCTGGCGCAGCGCTCCGTCCAGGCCGCCGGCGTCGCCCTCGACCGGCCCGACCAGGATCAGCCGGGCGACGCCGGCCGCCGCCAGCGCCTGGAACACCGCCAGGCCCCGGGTCGGCCCCAGGCTGCCGACATGGACCACCGCCGGATCGGCCAAGCGGTCGGCGTCCGGAATGGCCAGGCCGGCGAAATCCTCGACCGCCACCCCGCTCGGCGCCACGCGCACGCGCGCCGGATCGGCGCCGGCGGCGAGCAGGCGGTCGGCGGCGCCCTGGCTGATCGGCAGCAGGGTCCGGATCAGACCGGCGCGTTGCCAGGCGATGACGTCGGCGAGCCGGCCGGCGCGCGCCAGCGTGGTCTCGACCTCGTGGACTTCGAGCACGTGCGGCACGCGCAGGCGCGCCAGCCGCACGCTCAGATCGACCGAGCGGACATAGACCGCGTCGGCCCGGCGCAGCCGCCGCCAGCGCGCCAGCAGGTACGGCCAGAGCTTGAGGCCGGAATGCAGGAGCGGATCGAAACGCAGGCCGGGCAGCGCGCGGATGCCCAGTTCGGCCAGACGCCGGTCGACCGCGACCTCGCCCTTGGCCGGCGCCATGACCAGCTCGACGTCGTAACCGAGTCCGGCGAACGCCTCGGCGGTGCGCAGGGTCTGGATCAGGTTGGCGCGATGCCGGTGCAGCCGGGCCCGGGTCGGATAGAGGATGTGGAAACGCCGGCCGGCATCCAGGACAGCGGTGGTCATGTCCGTCGCTCCGACACCCCGCCCAGGCCCCAGGCCAGGCCGAGCAACAGGATCAGCAGGCTGCGGCTGTCGCGGTGCGACAGGCTGAAATTGGTCAGGCTCATCACGCCATACATGACCAGCGCGCCGAACGCGAACAGGTAGAGTCCGCGCGCCGCGCCGGCATGGCGGCCGGCGCGCGCCAGCCGGACCAGGGTCAGGCCGAGGGCGGCGGCGAACAGCGCCGCGCCGACGACGCCAAACTGGACCAGGATTTCCAGCGCGGTATTGTGGAAATGCGCGAGCCAGCCGGCAACGCCGGACTCCGGCGCGTCGCGCAGGTCGCCGTCGCGCCGGCCCTGTTCGATCAGCCAGTCGGTGGCGCCCGGCCCCCAACCCAGCCAGCGTCGTTCCGCCCATTTTTCCAGGCCGTAGCGCTGCACCGCCGCGCGCAGATGCAGCGAGATGTCGCCGGACGGCAGCAGGTGACGATCGATCGCCTCGGCGACTTCCGGCAGCGCCGGCGCGTCGGCCGGGGAGGCGGAAACAGACTCGGGAACGGACTCGGCCGGCATGGGCTCCGGGGCGGACTCCGGAGTGGGCGCCGCCACGATCTCCGGCGTCGACGGCATCACCGGCGGCGACTGCGCCCAGCGCACCTGCAACGACCACACCGCCAGCCCGGCCAGCGGCAGCGCGATGACCAGCGCGAGCAGCACGCGCCGGACCAGCAGGGCGACGGGTGGCGCCGCCCGCGGCGGCAGCCAGCGCCAGGCGACGGCGGCCGGAAACACCAGCAGGAAGGCGAGCCAGGCGCCGCGCGACTGGGCGGCGAACAGGGCCAGCAACGCGCTGGCGGCGACCAGCATCCAGACCACCACCAGCGCCAGGCGACGCAGCGGCGCGCGCGCGGCGCCAACCGGATACAGCAGCGCCAGGCCGAGCAGCACGATGCCGGCGACCAGCCCGGACAGCAGGATCTTGAACTGGAAGCCGGTGCGTTCGAGCCATTCGAAGCGCGTCCAAGCCACCCAGTCGACATGCAGCGCGAAACCCAGCCACCAGCCAGCCAGCGCCAGCGCCAGCACGCGACCGGCGCGCGCCGGATCGGCGCGCAGCCACCAGGCCAGCGGCAGGAACAGCAGCACCTTGATCCAACCCAGCGCCGCCTGCCACTGCGCGTCGGCGGTTTCCGGCCACAGCCAGGCGCCGCGCGCCGCCGCGGCGGCGACGCCGAGGGCGAGCAGCCACCAGATGCCGTGCGTCCGCCAGTCCAGCAGGCTGGCGCGGAAGCGGCGGTCGGCCAGCGCCGCCAGCACCATCAGGGTGGCGCCGGCCGACTGCGCGGCGGTGCTCAACCAGGCGAACAGCGCGTAGATCCCGACGCCCAGACCGAGCGCGCGGCCGCCGGCCGACGGCCGGCCGGAAACGGCGCGGCTCACGTCGGACCGGCCGGATCGTCGCGCAGCCGGCTGACGATGCCGGTGGTGCTGCGGCCGGGGACCACCGGCACCAGCGCCACCCGGCCGCCCCAGGACTTCACCTCGGCGGCGCCGACCACCTGCTCCTCGCGGTAGTCGTCGCCCTTGACCAGCACGTCCGGGCGCAGCGCCTCGATCAGCGCCAGTGGCGTGTCCTCGTCGAAGACCACCACCGCGTCGACCGCTTCCAGCGCGGCCAGCACGCGCGCGCGATCGGCCTCGTGGATGACCGGCCGGGTCGGTCCCTTGAGCGCGCGCACCGAGCGGTCGGTGTTGAGGCCGACCACCAGCGCGTCGCCGAGCCGGCGCGCCTGTTCCAGATAGGTGACGTGGCCGGCGTGCAGCAGATCGAAACAACCGTTGGTGAACACCACCTTGCGGCCGGCCGCGCGCAGCCCGGCGACGAAATCGGCGGCATCGGCGCGATCGCGCACCTTGTCGGCCTGGGCGCGACCGTCCTCGCGGCGCAGCGCCTGGCGCAGTTCGGCGAGCTCGATCGGCACGGTGCCGACCTTGCCGACCACGATGCCGGCGGCCAGGTTGGCGAGCACGCAGGCCTGGTCGCGGTCGAGACCGGCGGCGACGGCCGCCGCCAGGGTGGCGATGACGGTGTCGCCGGCGCCCGACACGTCGTAGACCTGACGCGCGCTGGCCGGAAAATGGCGGATGCCGTCGGCGTCGAGCACGGACATGCCCTCCTCGCCGCGCGTCAGCGTGATGAACTCGACGCCGGTCCGCCGGCGCAAGGCCTCGACGCCGACGAGCAGCGCGTCGGTATCGCGCGACGCCGGCGCGCACACCTCGGCCGCCTCGCGCTTGTTCGGGGTCAGACAGGTGGCGCCCCGGTACTTGTCGAAATCGAGGCCCTTGGGATCGACCAGCACCGGCACGCCGAGCGCGCGCGCCGCGCCGATCAGGGCCTGGCAGACGTCCGCCGTCAGGCAGCCCTTGGCGTAATCGGACAACACCAGCGCGGCCGGCGGATCGGCGCGCAGATCGGCGGTCACCGCCGCGATCAGGCGTTGCCGGGCGGCGTCCGGGAAAGCGCCGGTGCGCTCGCGGTCCAGACGCAGCATCTGCTGATGGCCGCCGATGATCCGGGTCTTGGTGATGGTCGGCCGCTCGGCGTCGCGGGCCATGCCGGCGACGTCGACGCCGGCGTCGGCCAGGCTGGCCAGCAGCGCGTCGCCGGCGGCATCGGCGCCGATCAGACCGGCGACGCGCGCGCGCGCGCCCAACCCGGCCAGATTGGCGGCGACGTTGCCGGCGCCGCCAACGCGCTCGGTCTCGCGGGCGAGACGCACCACCGGCACCGGCGCTTCCGGCGAAATCCGCTCGACCTCGCCCCACAGGTAGCGATCGAGCATGAAATCGCCGACCACCAGCACGGCGTAGGGGGAAAAATCGGGCAACCTCGGAGACATGGACGGGATCGGGTGGTTTATCGGGGGAGCCGGTGGTTAAATCGCGGCGCACATTCTACTTGGGCCGCCCACCATGCCGACAATCTCCGAGCTGTTCACCGCGCATCTGGAAACCGTCCACGCCCTGCGCGCGCAAGAAGCCGACATCGCCCGCGTCGGCGGCCTGCTGATCGAGCGTCTGGCCGCCGGCGGCCGCGTGTTCCTGTGCGGCAACGGCGGCAGCGCGGCCGACGCCCAGCACATCGCCGCCGAACTGGTCTGCCGTTTCGAGACCGCCCGGCGCGGCCTGCCGGCGATCGCGCTGACCACCGACAGCTCGGCGCTGACCGCGATCGGCAACGATTTCGGTTTCGAACGCGTGTTCGCCCGCCAGGTGGAAGCGCTGGCGCGGCCGGGCGACGTGCTGATCGCCATCTCCACCAGCGGCGACAGCGCCAACGTCATCGCCGCCGCGCGCGCCGCGCGCGCGGCCGGCGTCACCTGCGTCGGCCTGCTCGGCGGCGGCGGCGGCCGATTGCGCGCGCTGGTCGACGACGCCGTGCTGGCGCCGTCCTCGGTCACCGCCCGGGTGCAGGAATGCCACATCCTGATCGGCCACATCTGGTGCGCGCTGATCGACGAAGCCTTCGCCGGCGCGGCTACAGCAGCACCACCGTCGCCAGCCCCAGGAAGATGAAGAAGCCCATCGAGTCGGTGATGAAG
>DYFK01000005.1 GCA_020725265.1 Hydrogenophilus sp.
TAGGTACGAATAGTACCGAAAGGCTATGTAATTATTCCCACTCGATCGTTCCCGGTGGCTTGCCGGTGATGTCGTAGGTGACCCGGTTGATGCCGCGGATTTCGTTGATGATGCGGTTGGAGACCTTGGCCAGTAGCGAATACGGCAGTTCGGCCCAGTGGGCGGTCATGAAGTCCTGGGTCTGGACGGCGCGCAGGGCGACGACGTAGTCGTAGGTACGGCCGTCGCCCATGACGCCCACGGCCTTGACCGGCAGGAAGACGGCAAAAGCCTGGGAAGTCTTTTCATACCAACCACTTGCGCGCAGTTCTTCAATAAAAATGTGATCCGCGTGGCGGAGCAGGTCGGCGTATTCGCGCTTCACTTCACCGAGGATGCGCACGCCCAGGCCGGGGCCGGGGAACGGGTGGCGGTAGACCATTTCGTGTGGCAGGCCGAGGGCGATGCCCAGCTCGCGCACTTCGTCCTTGAAGAGTTCACGCAGGGGTTCCAGCAGCTTGAGGTGCATGTCCTCGGGCAGGCCACCGACGTTGTGGTGGCTCTTGATGGCGTGGGCTTTCTTGGTCTTGGCGCCAGCGGATTCGATCACGTCCGGGTAGATGGTGCCCTGGGCCAGCCACTTGGCGTTCTTCAGCTTGGCGGATTCTTCCTGGAACACGGCGACGAATTCGCCGCCGATGATCTTGCGCTTCTTCTCCGGGTCGGCGACGCCGGCCAGCTTGGTCATGAAGCGGTCGGTGGCGTCGACATGGATGACCTTGACGCCCAGGTTGCGGGCAAACATGTCCATGACCATCTGGCCTTCGTTCAGGCGCAAGAGTCCGGTGTCGACGAACACGCAGGTCAGTTGCGGGCCGATGGCGCGGTGCAGCAGCGCGGCCACCACCGAGGAATCGACGCCGCCGGAGAGGCCCAGGATGACCTCGTCGGAGCCGACTTGCGCCTGGACCTTGGCGATGGCTTCGGCGATGTAGTCCGGCATGTTCCAGTCCTGGCCACAGCCGCAGATGTCATGCACGAAGCGGCCGAGCATGGCTTTGCCCTGGATCGTGTGGGTGACCTCGGGGTGGAACTGCACGGCGTAGAAGTTGCGCTCGCCATCGAACATGCCGGCGATCGGCGTGGAGGCGTTCTCGCACATGACCTTGAAGCCGGGCGGCAGACTTTCGACCTGGTCGCCGTGGCTCATCCAGACGTCCAGCCAGCACTTGCCGTCAGGGTCGGCGCGGTCCTGGATGTCGGAGAGCAGACGGGAATGGCCGTGGGCCCGCACTTCGGCATAGCCGTATTCGTGGTGTGTGCCGTTGATCACCTTGCCGCCCAGTTGCGCGGCCATGGTCTGCATGCCGTAGCAGATGCCCAGCACCGGCACGCCCAGACTGAACACCACGTCCGGAGCCCGGGGCGTCTCCTCTTCCGTGACCGACGAAGGTCCGCCGGACAGGATGATGCCGGCCGGCGCGAAATCCCGGATGAACTGTTCGGGGACGTCGTAGGGATGCAGTTCGCAGTAGACGTTGTGCTCGCGCACCCGGCGGGCGATGAGCTGGGTGAACTGGGAACCGAAGTCGAGGATGAGGATGCGTTGATGCATGGGAATTCAGTCGAGAGTAGAGAGTTGAGAGTCGAGAGAGCGTTGCAACCCCCTCAGCATTTTGGACAGTTCTTCCAGATCTTCGAATACGGGGCCAGCCTGGGGATAAAAGCCAAGGCTTTCACTCAGTAATAGTTGTGTTTGCAATTCCGCCAAAGAACCTCGGGCGATGTTGAGGAACCGTGCAAAATCCTTGGGAGAGCCCCTGCCACTGCCTTCAGCGATATTCGAGGCAATGGAGACCGAAGAACGCCGCATCTGGCTAACCAGACCGTAAAGCTCCTCACTCGGAAACGAGGACGTCAGCTGGTAAACGGCACGGGCAATTTCCATTGCCCGTTGCCAGACGAGCAAGTCCCGAAAGTCTCGAACCGGTGTTGTCACTCTCGACCTTCGGCTCTCGGCTCTCGGCTCTCGACTCTTTACTGAAGTTAAACGTGGTAATTCGGCGCTTCCTTGGTGATCTGCACGTCGTGCACGTGCGATTCCTTGATGCCGGCGTTGGTGATCTCGACGAACTGCGCGGTTTCGTGGAAGCGTTCGATGCTGTCGGCGCCCAGGTAGCCCATCGAGGAACGCAGGCCACCCATGAGCTGGTGCAGCACGTTGAGGGCGCTGCCCTTGTAGGGCACGCGGCCTTCGATGCCTTCCGGCACCAGCTTGTCGGCGTTGGCTTCGTTGTCCTGGAAATAGCGGTCCTTGGAGCCCTTCTGCATCGCGCCGAGCGAGCCCATGCCGCGATAGCTCTTGTAGGAACGGCCCTGGAACAGTTCGATCTCGCCCGGGGCTTCCTCGGTGCCGGCGAGCAGGCCGCCGAGCATGACGCAGTGGCCGCCGGCGGCGATGGCCTTGGCGATGTCGCCGGAGTAGCGGATGCCACCGTCGGCGATCAGCGGCGTGCCGCTCTTGGCGAGCGCGGCGGCGACGTTGGCGACCGCGCTGATCTGCGGCACGCCGACGCCGGCGACGATGCGGGTGGTGCAGATCGAACCCGGGCCGATGCCGACCTTGACGCAGTCGGCGCCGTGATCGACTAGCGCTAGCGCGGCGGCCGGCGTGGCGATGTTGCCGCCGATGACCTGGACGTGCGGGTAATGGACCTTGGTCCACTTGACCCGATCGAGCACGCCCTGGGAATGGCCGTGGGCGGTATCGACGACGATGACGTCGACACCAGCCTCCGCCAGCGCGGCGATGCGTTCCTCGTTATCCGGACCGACGCCGACCGCCGCGCCGACGCGTAGCCGGCCGAGGCCATCCTTGTTGGCGAGCGGATGCTCGCTCGATTTGCTGATGTCCTTGACGGTGATCAGGCCCTTGAGCGAGAAATCGTCGTCGATCACCACCAGCCGTTCCAGGCGGTGCTTGTGCAGCAGCGCCATGATCTCTTCCTTGCTGGCGCCTTCCTTCACGGTCACCAGTTTCTTGCGCGGCGTCATGATGTCGCGCACGCGCTGTTCCAGATTGGTTTCGAAACGCAGATCGCGATTGGTGACGATGCCGACCACCTTGCCGGCCCTGTCGATCACCGGCAGGCCGGAAATCCGGTAGCGACGCGTGATCTCCAGCACGTCACGCACGCTCATGTCCGGCCGGATCGTGATCGGATCCTTGACCACGCCGGATTCATGACGCTTGACCTTGGCCACTTCGGTGGCCTGCTGCTCGGGCGTCAGGTTCTTGTGGATGATGCCGATGCCGCCCTCCTGCGCCATGGCGATCGCCATCGGCGCTTCGGTGACGGTGTCCATCGCGGCGGACACGACCGGAATGTTCAGGGAGATTTCACGGGTCAGCCGGGTTTTCAGGCTGACATCGCGGGGCAGGATGTTGGAATAGGCGGGAACGAGCAGAACGTCGTCAAAGGTCAAAGCTTTTTGCAGAACTCGCATGATGGGAAACCCCGGCGCACAAAGGCGGCATTATACCGACCACGCCGCCGTCTCCAAAATCGGCCGGCGCGCTATTCGCCGGCGTCGCCGCCGCCCTTCTTCATGACCTTGCCCTCGGCGGCGCGCTGACGGCGAACCTCCTTGGGATCGGCGATCAGCGGCCGGTAGATTTCCACGCGATCCTTGTCGCGCAGAGACGCATCCGGCTTCGCCAGTTTGTTCCAGATGCCGATCTTGTTCCGGGCCAGGTCGATTTCCGGGAACTCCGCGAGCAGCCCGGAACGTTCGATCGCCTCGCGCGCGCTGGTGCCGTCGGGCACCTTGAGATGGAGCACGCGCTGGCGGCCCGGACGGGCGTAGACGATCTCGACGAGGATCTGCTCACTCGCGCTCATGTTCATCGCTCGCCATGGATCTGTTCGGCGCGACGGACGAACGCGTCGACCAGATTGTTGGTCAGCATGCCGAAAACCGGCCCCAGTACCTTCTCCAGCAAACCGCTGGAAAACTCGTAGCGCAGCACGAAGTCGACCTTGCAGGCGGTCTCGGCCAGCCGCTTGAAACGCCAGTAGCCTTCCAGTTCGCGGAACGGACCGCTTTTGAGCCGGATCGTCATTTCCTCCGGGTGGCGCTTGTCGTTCCGGGTCGTGAAATGCTGTTTCACTTGCAGGTAGCTGATGTGGATGGTCGCTTCCGTGGTTGCGTCGTCGCGCAGATGCAATTCCGTGCCGCCGCACCAGGGCAGGAAATCCGGGTAGTGCTCGACGCCGTCCACCAGCGCGAACATTTCCTCGGCCGAATACGGGACCAGAACGGTTTTGACGACTTCGGCCATGCCAGCAGGACGGGGAAACGGTTGGACGGCCTGATAAAATAGCATGAATCCCCGCCACCTCCCGGCCCCCCGCCGCCACGCCCCGCCATCATGAGCATCGTCGACAACAAGAAAGCGTTTCACGAATACTTCATCGAGGAACGCTATGAAGCCGGCCTCGTGCTGGAGGGCTGGGAAGTCAAGGCGATCCGGGCTGGACGCACTCAGCTCAAGGAGGCCTACGTGGTGGTCAAGAAGGAGGAGGTCTGGCTGATCGGCTGCCATATCAGTCCGTTGCCGACCGCGTCCACGCACATCAAGCCGGACCCCGCGCGCTCGCGCAAACTGCTGCTGCACGCCAGCGAAATCCGCAAGCTGATCGGCAAGACGCAGCAGGCCGGCTATACCCTGACGCCGCTGAACCTGCATTTCAGCAAGGGCCGGGTCAAACTCGAAATCGGCCTGGCCAAGGGCAAGAAACTGCACGACAAACGCGCCACCCAGAAAGAGCGCGAATGGCAGCGTGAAAAAGCCCGCCTGATGCGCGACAAGAACGCATGAAGTGCGCGGAAACCGTGCCGGCGCCGCGCCGACGCGATGATCTGGTCGGGATCGAGCGCCTGTTCGGGTACGACGAAATCATCGACGCGCGCTCACCCGGCGAGTATTCGGAAGACCGGGTTCCCGGCGCGATCTCCCTGCCCGTGCTCGACGACGGCGAACGCGCGCATGTCGGCACCCTGCACAAACAAGAGTCCGCCTTCGAGGCCAAGAAGGTTGGCGCCGCCCTGGTTTCGCGCAACATTGCCCGGCATCTGGAAAGCCATTTCGCCGACAAACCCCGCCATTACCGACCGCTGGTGTATTGCTGGCGCGGTGGCAGCCGCAGCGGCGCCCTGGTCACCGTGCTGCGCGCGATCGGCTGGGACGCCGGTCAACTGGAGGGTGGCTACAAGGCATATCGCCGCCACGTCATCGCCGAGCTGGAAACCCTGCCGTCGACGCTGTCCTTCCGCGTCCTGTGCGGGCCGACCGGGGTCGGCAAGAGCCGGTTCCTGCGCGCGCTGGCCGACGCCGGCGCCCAGGTGCTCGACCTGGAACGACTGGCCGCGCACATGGGTTCGGTGCTGGGCGCCTATCCCGACGAGATCCAGCCACCGCAGAAACTGTTCGAATCCCGGGTCTGGCAGGCATTGCGCGGCTTCGATCCGAGCCGGCCCATCTTCGTCGAGTCGGAAAGCCGGAAGATCGGCCGCCTGCAAACCCCGGAAAACCTGCTCGCGCGGATGCGCGCCAGTCCCTGCCTGAACCTGGACGCGTCGATTCCGGTCCGGGTGGCGCTGTTGAAGCAGGATTACGCCCATTTCCTGAACGACCCGGACGCGCTCGGCCGTCAACTCGACTGTCTGACGCCCTTGCTCGGACGCGAACGCATCCAGAACTGGAAATCGGCCGCGCGCGCCGGGCAGTGGGACGATCTGGTCGCCGATCTGCTGGTCAGCCACTACGACCCGGCGTACGCGCGTTCGCTCGGACGCAATTTCCCGGGCGCGACCGAAGCCGCCGAAATCCTGCTGCCGTCCGCCGAGGACGCGGACATCGAAGCCCTCGCGCGGCGGGTCGCGACCAGCCAGTCCGCCGATTTCAATCGCCATTCTTGACGGCTCGCCCACCCCTGCTAGCCTGAAATCGTCACGTCGTGACACAGGGCGCGCAAGGGGACTGACGCCCGGGTAGTTTCGTGATTCATACCTTCAAGCGTCATTTTTTCGGAGGGTTTCTATGTCCATCACCTGGATCATGGTCGCCAACGCCAGTCAGGCCAGGCTTTTCTCTCATTCCGGTCCCAAGGAGGGCTTGCGGCTGATCAAGGAACTGGCCCACCCGGAAAGTCGGGAAAAAACCTCGAATCTGGTTTCCGACCGCTCCGGCGGCAACGGACACGGCGCCTTCGTGCAGGCCACCGATCCCAAACACCACGAAGCTGAACGATTCGCGCAGGAACTGACCCGGGAACTCGAGCATGGTCGGGTCAGCAATGCTTATGATCGGTTCATTCTCGTGGCCTCGGCCCCCTTCATGGGGTTGGTCAACAGCCACCTGCCCGAGCAGGTAAGGAGCTTGCTATCGAAGCGTATCGACAAGGACTACACCCGTCTGCCGATCAAGGATCTGACCGGTCAGTTGGGCCAACACGTCATGCTATAGCAGGGGCCACGCGCCGAGCTGCTGATAACGCGACCCTCCGGGAAGCAGGCTGGATCTGACCAGCACGAAATCCCGCGCCACCCAGGACAACGGGACCGGCGCGGGATTTTTATTGGTATCGATCTCCCGATCGCGTTCGGCAAAACGGTCGCAATCCGCGTCCCTCAACAGGGTCACGTGCGGCACGAAAGCCTGACCCGCGCGCCGATCCACCGCGAATCCCGCTTCCGCCAAAGTTGAAACGAGTTCCCCGGCCAATCCGGACAGGCCGGCCGGCGGCTGGCTCGCGCCCAGCCAGGCGATGCGGTTGTGACGCCAGCAATGGCAACGATCCAGGGTCATGGTGAAGGCGTCGCGCTGGATCGTGTTCGCGATCCCGGACAGTTCCGGCAGGCGCGCGATCTCCACCCGCCCCAGAAACGCCAGTGTCATGTGCAGACTGTCCGGACGCATCGGCCGGCCGCCAAGCCGGGCATGCAGGCGATCCCGCGCCGCCACCAGGCCATGCCGCGTCGTCGCGTCCGGCCAGAGCGCGAAAAACACCCGCGCGACTTGTTCAGTCACGCGTGATCAGGCAGACCGCCTCGGCGGCGATGCCCTCCTCCCGACCGGTGAAACCCAGGCGTTCGGTGGTCGTGGCCTTGACATTGACGCGGTCGACGGCGATGTCGAGATCGGCGGCGATGCGTTCGCGCATGGTCGGGATATGCGCGGCCATGCGTGGCGCCTGCGCGATCACCGTGGCGTCGACGTTGCCGACCCGCCAGCCCTGTCCGGCCAGCAGTCCGGCGACGTGGCGCAGCAGTTCGCGGCTGTCGATGCCCCGGTAACGCGGATCGGAATCCGGAAAGTGGCGGCCGATGTCGCCCAGGCCGGCGGCCCCGAGCAACGCGTCGCAGATGGCGTGCAACAGCACGTCGGCGTCGGAATGCCCGAGCAACCCACGCGCATGCGGGATGGCAACGCCACCGATGATCAGATCACGGCCCTCGGCGAAGGCGTGGACATCGAAGCCGTGGCCGACGCGGATGTTCATGATGGGTTTCTCCAGTTCAGTCGCATCGTCCGATGCGGAATGCCGGCATCCTGGTATTCGTCTCCCTCGGCCTGAAAGCCATGCCGGAGATAGAACGGCACGGCCAGGCTCTGCGCGCTCAGATACACACCGCCCAGGCCGCGCCCGCGCGCCAGCGCCAACACCGCGTTCAACAACGCGCCACCAATGCCGCGCCGACGCCATGCCGGCAATACCGCCATGCGGCCGACGCGACCATCCTCCAGCAGGCGGACGATGCCGACCACTTCGCCATCATTGGCGATCGCCACGAACCAGGCGCACCCGGCATCGATCGGCGCCCACTCCAAGGATTCCGGCACGCCCTGTTCCTCGATGAAAACCCGGCGGCGCACGCGCGCGATCGCGGACTCGTCGACGGCCCAGTCGGCGGCGCGGACGGAAAAGGCATCAGGCATGACAGACGGGTAAAATGGCGCATTTTCAACCGACCGAGTTTGCCATGAAACTCTACGGCATCCCCAATTGCAGCACCGTCAAGAAAGCCCGGGCCTGGCTGGAAGAACGCGAGATTCCCTACGAATTCCACGATTTCAAGAAGCAGGGCGTGCCCGTCGAAACCCTGCGCGAACTGTGCGGCCTGCTCGGCTGGGAAGCCGTCCTCAACCGCGCCGGCCAGACCTGGCGCAAGTTCCCCGAGGAACGCCGCGCCCAGGTGGTCGACATCGAATCCGCGTTGACCCTGATGCAGGAGAACGCCAGCGTCATCAAGCGCCCGATCGTTGATCGCGATGGCCAGTATCAGGTCGGTTTCACCGAGGACAACTACGCCGCTTTCTTCGGAGAATGAACTCGAGATTCTCCTTGCAACATATTGAATATATGGAAAACAAGATGGCGTCGAAAGCGCTTGAATATGCCCACGAGCTGATCCGCCGACGTTCCATCACGCCTGAGGATGGCGGCTGCCAGGACTGGTTGGCGGGCAAACTTGGCGCCCTTGGCTTCAGCGTCGAACCGGTCGATCGCGGTGGCGTCCGCAATTTCTGGGCGCGCCGGGGTGGCGCCGCGCCGCTGGTCTGTTTCGCCGGCCACACCGACGTGGTGCCGACCGGTCCGCTCGAACAATGGCACAGCGATCCGTTCACGCCGACCGAGCGCGATGGCCGCCTGTATGGCCGCGGCGCCGCCGACATGAAAGGCTCGATCGCGGCATTCCTGGCGGCGGTCGAGGGTTTTCTCGGCGACCATCCCGATCATCATGGCGCCATCGCCTGGTTGATCACCTCGGACGAGGAAGGCCCGGCCATCGACGGCACCGTGCGCGTGGTCGAGATGCTGGCGGCGCGCGGCGAGCGCATCGACGCCTGCATCGTCGGCGAACCGACCTGCGTCGACCGTTTCGGCGACATGATGAAGAACGGCCGGCGCGGCTCGTTGCACGGCCGTCTGCGCGTCAAGGGCATCCAGGCCCACATCGCCTATCCGCACCTCGGCCGCAATCCCATCCATCTGGCGGCACCGGCCATCGCCGAACTGGCGGCAACGGTCTGGGATGCCGGCAACGAATATTTCCCGCCGACCACCTGGCAGATCTCCAATATCCATGGCGGCACCGGCGCCGCCAACGTCATTCCCGGCCACGCCGACATCGCCTTCAATTTCCGGCACGGCACCGCCAGCCCGGTGGAAAGCCTGCAAGCGCGCGTCACCGCCCTGCTCGACCGCCATGGACTCGATTACGAACTGGCGTGGGAGATTGGCGCCAAGCCGTTCCTGACGCCGCGCGGAAGCCTGGTCGACGCGCTCGACGCCGCGATCCGCGAGGTCACCGGCGTGACGCCGGAACTGTCGACCACCGGCGGCACCTCCGACGGCCGTTTCATCGCCGACATCGCCGATCAGGTGGTCGAATTCGGGCCGATCAACGCCAGCATCCACAAGATCGACGAACACGTCGGCATCGACGAACTGGCCGACCTGAGCCGGGTTTACCGGCGCGTGCTCGACAGGCTGCTTACGTCCTGAGTCGATTCAGCGCCGTCGGGGCCGGGATTTCCGGCGCGGCGTCGGCGGGCTGGGCGTCGGCTTCGGCGGATTCAGCCAGGCATCGACCCGTTCCGGGAAAAGTTCGGCGTACACCGAGGCCGCCGCGTACACCACCAACATCACGATGCCACCGAAATGCGGCCCCAGCAGCGAGACCAGCCCGGTCATCGAAGCCGCGATCACCGCGATCCAGCGCACCAGGATGTACTGCACCCGGTGTTTGAGCACCTCGTCGTCGTCATCGCGCCGGCTCAGGTCGCGGTGGCTGACGATGAAGGCTTGCGCGGACAGCAGCGCCTGCATCCAGAGTCCGTAACGGAAATTGGGATCGTCCAGCATTTCGCGCCAGGAAATTCCGAATTCCGCGAACAGCAGGAAGAGGGGCATGCCAAGCGGAATCGCCACGAACGGCATCACCATGGCCGTGGCGGCGACCAGCCGGGTCCAGTCCCGCACGCCGTTCGGCAGACCCTTGCCCTCGCCCATGCCGGTGATGTGCCCCATCACCAGCAGCATCACCGCGGCGAACGCCAGCAGGGTATCGATGAAATACAGCGCGAGCAGATTGGGGGCGGACCAGCCGAGGAACAGCACGCCGAGCACCGGCATCAGGTTACGCGTGACCAGCGATGCCAACGCCGGCAACGACCACGGTTGTTTCGATGACACCGACATGTCCCCTCCTCCACCTCGTCGCCGCGCCGAAATGCCGGCGATCCAGCCTCGGAGCCCGGCATGGCGGTATAGTGATGAGCCGAACCCGCCATCCAACCGCCGCCGTGTTGTTCACCCAAGCCCCCGCCCAACTCATCACCATCCGTGACTGGCTGCGCTTCGCCGTCTCGCGCTTCAACGAAGCCAAGCTGCATTTCGGTCACGGCAGCCACAACGCCTTTGACGAGGCCGCGTATCTTATCCTGCACACCCTGAGCCTGCCGCTCGACCAGCTGGAACCGTTTCTGGACGCGCGCCTGTTGCCGGAGGAAGCGGAACGTCTGGCCGAGTTGCTCGAGCGCCGCGTGCGCGATCGGGTACCGGCCCCCTATCTGACCAACGAAGCCTGGCTGCAGGGTTATCGCTTCTACGTCGACGAACGCGTCATCGTGCCGCGCTCCTTCCTGGCGCCGCTGATCCTGGAGCAGTTCCAGCCCTGGCTGGCCGATCCCGACACGGTCGCGCGCGCGCTCGACCTGTGCACCGGTTCCGGCTGCCTGGCCATCCTGCTCGCGGACGCCTTCCCGACTGCGACACTGGACGCTGTCGACCTTTCCCGCGATGCCCTCGACGTTGCCCGCCGCAACATCGACGATTACGGGCTGGCGGATCGCATCACGCTGCATCAGGGCGATCTGTTCCAGCCGCTCGATGGCGCTGGCTACGACCTGATCATCTCGAATCCGCCATACGTCAACGCCGAATCGGTCGCGAACCTGCCTCAGGAATACCGGCACGAACCGGAGCTCGCGCTCGGCTCCGGCGAAGATGGCCTGGACGTCACCCGCCGACTGCTGCGTGAAGCCGCCGACCACCTCAACCCCGGCGGCTTGCTGGCGGTGGAAATCGGCCATAACCGCGCCGCCGTCGAAGCGGCGTTTCCCGAACTGGAATTGTACTGGCCGGAGATCGAGGGCGGCAGTGACACCGTGTTCCTGATCACGCGCGAACAACTTCTGGCGGCGGATCTCTGAACCACCTGGCTGGCCGGACCAGACCATCCCGCGCCATACAGACAGCCTTACCGCGGATCGAACGACCATGACCAGCGCGCTTCGGTCTGGTGCGGACCAGGCAGGTCCGCACCAGACCGGGGCAAGCCTCCACCAAACACGCCATGGTAACGACGCATTTTCAATGACTTAACAACACCTTGTTACTGGTATGGTCATTGCTTGCTGTCACGGATTGCCCCCGAGGAGATGGCGATGGCGACTTACAAAGGTGTCGAGATCGACGACGCGCTGCACGGCTTGATCCGGCACATGTCGGGGGTTGAGGAATACCGGGAAACCCTGCAAAACCTGCAAAGCGTCTGGGACAACCTGTCGCTGCTCGGACAATTGTCCGGAACCGGCGGCGATATGAACGGAACTCGCGCCGATTTTCAGCGATTGTCCGGCAACCTGCTCGACAATCTCGGCCGTGAAACCCTGCGCAAAACCGTGCAGGAGATGAAATCCAAGGCCCAGGTCGCGGTCGACATCATGATCCGCAACCTGTTCGAACGGACCGCCGACATTGGCTTTCTGGCCACCGACGAGGATATCCGCCAGTATCTCGCCGGACTCGCCGCGGGTACCGCCGACATGAGCGAACGCGCCCGACTGGAGGAGCGGTTCCGTGAATACGTGCGCAAGTATTCCGTTTATTCCGACATCATCCTGCTCGATACCGACGGCCATGTGGTGGCCCGGCTCGACGCCGGCAATCCGGTCGAGCGGTCTCGCGATCCCCTGATCGCGGAAGCGCTGACCACACAACAGGCCTACGTCGAGACCTTCCGACCGACCGATCTCCAGACCGAGGAAGCCTCCCCGCTGATCTATTCCTATCGCGTCACCGACGCCAACGAAGTCGCCTTGGGCGTGCTCTGCCTGTGTTTCCGTTTTCGTGACGAAACCGACGGCATCTTCGCCAATCTGTCTGGCCCGGACGACTGGAGCGTGATCGCGTTGCTCGATCAGGACGGCCGCGTCATCGCCAGCAGTGACGGCTGGCATCTGCCGGTGGGCGCGGTGGTGGCGTGCGTGCTTGAACGGGACTGGGCGGTATGCCGCTTCGCCGGCCGCCATTACCTGGCGACCACACGCCCGACCCAGGGTTATCAGGGCTATGTCGGACCGGGCTGGCGCGGTCACGTCATGGTGCCGCTCGAACATGCCTTCGAGCGCACGGATGGCGGCAGCCTGGATCGCATCGATGCCGACATCCTGCATGGCGTGATGGCCAGCTCGGCCCTGTTCGACAGCGCCCTGCAAGCGATCCCGGCCGAAGCCGACAAGATCCAGCGCGTACTCAACCGCTCGGTATGGAATGGCAACGTGCGCCACCGGGCCGACAACAAATCGCTCAATCCGGCCTTTTCCAAGGTACTACTCTGGGAAATCAGCAATACCGGACTGAAGACCAAGGACGTGTTCGAACGCTCGATCGGCAACCTGCATGAAACCGTGGTCTCGGCGATCCTGCAGAACAGCCGGTTCCTGGCCTCGCTGGCCATCGACATCATGGACCGCAATCTCTACGAGCGCGCCAACGACTGCCGCTGGTGGGCGCTCACCTCGGCCTTCCGCGAACACCTCACAGCCGGTGGCGGCGGTGGACGCGCCGAGGCCATCGCCGCCATCCTCGCCTATATCAATGGCCTCTACACGGTCTACGAGAACCTGCTGGTGTTCGACCGCCATGGCCGCGTGATCGCGGTTTCCAACAGCGATTACGGCGATCTGGCCGGGCAGGTGCTTCAGGAGGACTGGGTCCGACAAACCCTGAATCCGCGCGATTCGCAGAGCTACACGGTGTCGGGCTTCAACGCCACGCCGCTGTATCGCAACCGCGCCACCTACATCTACGCCGCCGCCGTCCGGTCACCGGACGGCAGGCAGACGGTAGGTGGCATCGGCATCGTGTTCGATTCTGAACCACAATTCGCCGCCATGCTGCGCGACGCGCTGCCACGCGACGAACATGGCGAAACCGTGCCCAGCAGCTTCGGCGTCATCGCCCAGGACAACCGGCGCATCGTCGCCTCCACCCGACCGGATCTGGCGCCGGGCACGGAACTCGACATTCCCGATGAATACCTGGAAGCCAGCGATGGCCACTCCGGCATCATCATCCACCAGGGTCACTATTACGCGGTCGGTGTCTGCCCATCGCGCGGTTACCGGGAATACAAGGGTGCCACCGACGCCTATCGCAACAACGTCAGCGCTTTCATCTTCGTGCCACTTGGCAAGGTCGTGGCGCGCCAGGCCGGCGCGGCGGAAACGCCGACCCGGCCGACGCTGGCCAGCACCGCCCGCGACAGTGATGGCGAGGGCGTCGAGATCGCCACCTTCCATGTCGCCGGACAATGGCTCGGCGTCTATTCGGACAGCGTCATCGAGGCGGTCGAGGCGCGCGGCGTCACCAGCGTGCCGGGTGCCCGGCGCAACCTGTTCGGCTACGCCATGTTCCGCGACCAGGTCATGCCGGTGATCAATCTGGCCGTGCTGCTCGGCGTCGAAGCGCCGCTTTCGCGGGCGGCGATGGCGGGCAAGCAGATCGTGGTGTTGAAGGATGCGCGCGAGGATGAATTCATCGGCCTGCTGGTCGATCAGCTCGGCGAAATTCCGGAAGTGCCGCTGGAGCGCATCGAAAAACTCGGCGCCATGATGGGCGGCGCCGACCAGCTCGCCGATAGCATGGTCAAGAAACGCGAAGGTGAATCCAACAGCCAGATGCTGGTGCTGCTTTCGGTCGAACGGGTGCGTGCCCGCCTGCACGCCCTGCACCTGCTGGCCGAGGCAGGCGCGGCGGCGGAATTGAGCGCGGCGCGCTGAGCGCCGCTCAGGCCAGCACCGGCAACGGATTCCCGAGGTTCGCGCGCGGGGCCTCTCCGGTCTTCTTCAGATGCGCGGCCAGGGCCGCGTCCATGGTCGACAGGTGCAGACCAAACCAATCGGCCAGACCCACGCGGACATATTTCCTGGCCAGCAGCAGGCGGCCACGCTGCACCGCCCGATGCATCTGCACCAGATCGCCATAGATGCGGTGGTGCTCGCCCTCGTGCTCGCCCAGGGCCGGAAAACGCGAAATCCGCATCAACCGGCCTTCATTGCTGAAATGCTGGCGGCAGTGGTCGAGCAACTTGCCGAACAGGGCCGCGAAATCGACGTCATCGGCCTCGTTCAGCATCTCCACCAGGGCGACGAACTCCCGGTGGGTCTGGTCCATCTCGTCGATGCCCAGGTCGCGCGTCGCCAATGGGGTATTCATCACGCCGCCTCCAGCTCAGCCCTGCCCTCGACGGCGGCGAGCAGATCGGCCGTGTCCGCGGCGATCAGTTCGAAACCGAGCTTGTCGAGGAAGCGCTTTTCCTTGTCGGTGGCATCGGGGATCAGCGCCCAGCCGCCGGCATGGCCGAAGACGATATCCGAGAGCACCATGCGTTCGGTATCGCGGGTCAGGCGCATGCCAAGCAACAGATATTTCTTGCCCTGACGCATCCGCTTCACGAACGGCGGAATCGCGAAACCGCCCATCAACTCGGTGATGTAATCGACGAAATCGGCGTCCGAGGCGATGTAGTTGGATTCCGGCAACGGCGTGCCGAGCGGTTTGAACAGCACCGGCAGGCTGACGTCCACCGCATCCGGCTCGACTTCCCGATAGCTGGCGCCATCGGATTGGTACAGCTTGAACCGGTAAGCCTTGGCGCTGATCCGGGCGACGCCGACGATCAGCACATGCGGCGTGCCGGCATAGCCTTGTTGCAGCAGGGTGTCGCGGTTGGCGTCGATCACGTAGGGCAGCCGCCGGCCCGCCAGCCAGGTATGCAGCGTCGAAGCGGACCAGGTGGTATCGCGATAGGTCGCGTCGAGAAACCGGGTGATGGCGCCCCGTCCCCGCTTCAGTTCCACGTTCATCGCCGCGCGGGGGAATTCGTACATCAGCTTGGGGGCCATCGGCTGGCCGTTGTTCATGGCCAGGATCAGGCTGTCGGAATCGGCGGGCATGGCGCGGCCGCTGGCGGGATCGACCACCCCGGCCAGGGCGCCGGCGCCCAGGTAGGGCACCACGGAACCGGCGTTCAGGCCGGACAGGATGGGAGCAAAGGTTTCGGACATGGTGGACTCCAGGCAAACAACCCCGATACCGCAAGAGCCGTGCCGGCGGCCGAGGCCCGTAAACGCGCGGATCAAGCCACGAGACCGCTGTCGCGAACCCGACAATCGCGCGCGCATTGGCGTCAATGCGCGCGGTCACGCGGGCGGACATCCCGGGAATTTCCACGCTCCGCCAGACTGGCCCGGATTTTGCGATGCCCTTGTCGCCTATTTGCCACCCTCAAGGGAATCATCATGTTGTTGGACACTTACGAAAAAAACGGTCTTCTCTTCAATGCCAACTTCAAGGAAGCCACCGGCACCGCCGGCCAGATGGCCTATCGCGGTGACTTTGTCCTGGTGGAAGGCGCCATCGCCGACGCCGAAGGCCGTCGAAAACCGCCCGAAGTCCTGCTCAAGGGCGCGGTGCTGTTGTCCGAGGGCGACAAACTCAAGCTGATGGCCGGTTCGCTCGACGACCTCGCGGAAATCGAACCGCTGCTGGCCAAGTACCAGGCCGATTTCGCCGACGACATCCAGGCCGTGCTGTACGTGGTCAACGTCGCCAAGCCCATGATCGCCGCCAGCGAGCGCGCCAACCTGGTCCTGATCCCGATGACCGATGGCATGGTCTGGAACGAACTGGTCGACGAACTCGCCCTGGAAAAGAGCGACTTCAAGGGTCAGGGCGCCGGCGAGAAAGTCGCCACCCTGCTGGCGGCGATGAAGGACTACAACCCCAAGTACGAACGCGTCAGCCTGGCCGAAGCCATGGCCCGCAAGACCAGCGCCCAGCGGGAAAGCCGCGGACCGGTCTGAAAATCGCCGACTCGCCTGGCGCGCCATGCGGTCGGCGCCAGGCGCCGGGGTTCCCGGCCGGCGCGCTTCTCCGGCATCATTCCGGACAGCCGCCGGTGCCCGGTGGCCACCAAGGAGACCGCATGAACTTCCCGATCCGCTGGATCCGTTCTGGTCTTGGCCTGCTCCTGGCCGCCCAGACGGCTTTCTTGCCTGCCCTGTTGACGGCCACCCCGGCCGCCGCCACCGAAGTCATCGGCGTCACCGTCGAAACCCTGGCCAAATCCAGCGCCAGTTGGGACGGCCAGGCGTTGCCCGCCTACCCGCGCGGCCAGCCGGAAATCACCATTCTGCGCATCCGCATTCCGCCCGGCACCCGCCTGCCGGTGCACAAGCACCCGGTCATCAACGCCGGCGTGCTCACCGCCGGCACGCTGCTGGTGGTTTCGGAAAGCGGCCAGAGCAAACGCCTGAACGCCGGCGAGGGCCTGATCGAACTGGTCGATGCCTGGCATTACGGCCACAACGACGGCGACGACGTCGCCGAAATCCTGGTCATCTATGCCGGTGAACAAGGCACGCCGGTCACCGTTCCCCGCCCGGCGCAATGAGCCGCACCGTTCCCATCATCAAGCGCCACGCCACATGACCGAAAAACCCTTCGCCGAATCCTGCGCCCGCAACCGCGAGCCGATCCTGGCGGTATTGCGCGAGGTGTTCGCCGACCGTCGCCAGGTGCTGGAAATCGCCAGCGGCACCGGCCAGCACGCGGTTCACTTCGGTGCCGCGCTGCCGCATCTGCGCTGGCAAACCAGCGAACTGCCGGCCAATCACGCCGGCATCCGCGCCTGGCTGGACGAAGCCGGCCTGGCCAACGTGTCGCCGCCGCTGGCGCTGGACGTCGACGATCCGGTCTGGCCGGTGGCGGAAGTCGACGCGATCTTCAACGCCAACACCGTGCACATCATCGCCTGGCCCTCGGTCGAGCGCATGTTCGCCGGCATCGGCCGGGTGCTGGCGCCGGGCGGCCTGCTCTGTCTGTATGGTCCGTTCAACTACGGTGGCCGCTACACCGCCGAAAGCAACGCCCGTTTCGACGTCTGGCTGAAACAGCGCGACCCGGTCAGCGGCGTGCGTGATTTCGAGGCGCTGGACGCGCTCGCCCGCGCCCAGGGACTGGTGTTGCAGCGCGACTTCGACATGCCCAGCGACAACCACACCCTGGTCTGGCGGCGCGACGGCTGACATGGCCGCGGACGACTTCGTCGTCGAAGCGATCGACGCCATCGACGCCGGCGCCTGGAACGCGCTGGTCGCCGCCACCGAGGGCCGCGCGGTCGCCGACATCAATCCGTGCCTGTCGCATGCCTTCCTGAGCGCGCTCGAAGCCAGCGGCTCCGCCACGCCGGATACCGGCTGGCAGCCGCGTTTCCTGGTCCGCCGGCGCGACGGCCAGCTCGACGCCGCCCTGCCGCTCTACGAAAAGACCCATTCCTGGGGCGAGTTCGTGTTCGACTGGGCTTGGGCCGACGCCTACCAGCGCCACGGCCTGCGCTACTACCCGAAATGGATCGCGGCCGTGCCGTTCACGCCGGTGACCGGCCCGCGCCTGCTGGCGGCGACGCCGGCCGCGCGCGCCGAACTGCTCGATGCCGCCCTGACGCGCGCCGAGCGGGCCGGGGTTTCCTCGCTGCATCTGCTGTTTCCGGATGCCGGCCAGGCCGGGGAGATGGAGAAGCACCTGACAATCAGCCCGGAAAGCCCCGGAGCGGAATCCGATTCGGACCTCCGCGGTCCACACCCGCGCGGCCTGCTCATGCGCCGTGGCGTGCAGTTCCACTGGCGCAACCCGGGTTACGCCGGTTTCGCCGATTATCTGGCCGGCCTGCGTCGCGACAAGCGCAAGAAGATCCAGCAGGAACGGCGCCGGGTGGCGGAGGCCGGCATCCGTTTCCGCCACTTGCGCGGCGCCGACATCGGCGAGGCCGACTGGCATCATTTCCTGGCCTGCACCACCCGCACCCACCAACGTTTCAACGCGCCGCTGGCGTTCAACCTCGATTTCTTCCAGCGCATCGGCGCCACGCTGGCCGACAACCTGCTGCTGATCATCGCCGAGCGCGACGGCCGGCCGATCGCCGGCGCCTTCAACCTGTACAACCGCCACAGCCTGTTCGGCCGGTCCTGGGGCACGCTGGAATACCACCCCGGCCTGCACTTCGAAACCTGCTACTACCAGGCCATCGAGTTCTGCATCGAAGCCGGCATCGCCACCTTCGAAGGCGGTGCCCAGGGTGAACACAAACTCGCGCGCGGCTTCCTGCCGGTCACCACCTGGTCCGCGCACTGGCTCGCGCATCCCCGCTTCAGCCAGGCGGTGGCCGAATTCCTGCTCCGCGAGACCGGCGGCATCGAGCAATACCTGGATGAACTGAACGAGCGCGACCCGTTCCGGCGCGCGCCCGCCGGCCAGGACTGAACCTAGAAACGGCAGTTGACCGCTGATCATCCCTGGTTATGTCCGATGGTTATTGACGATCAAGGCTTCGATAGCGCTCACCCGTCGGGTGAGCCCGCTACGCACCCGCTAGCACGTCCGGGCGGGCGCCTGGCTTTGTTGCTCCTCCTTGCAGGCCTAGGCATGCGGCGTCGTCGCGTCGCGCCAGACACCCGCCCGGACACACCATCGGCCGCGTTCAACTGCCGTTTCTAGGTTGAATCCGCCCGCGCCGCGTCGCCGGTTCAGCGCACGGACCGGTGAAAGCGATAGCCCTTGTAGCCCAGCACCACGCCGTCCGGCGTGATCTCTTCCAGACGCAGGCCGGGCGCCACCGCCTCCCCCTCGCGCAACAGCGCGCCATCGATCATGACCAGGCGGTCGCGCGCGACTGGCGTGTAGCCATGCATGGCAATGCGGATCGGCGGGATTTCGCGTTCCAGCTCCGTTGGCGGCGGGACCGGCGCGACGACCACGGCCGGGGCCGCCGGTCGGGGCGTGGGCGTGGGTGTGACCGACGCGGGACGGGATGGCGCCGGTTCCGAAACGCTCGGCGCCGGGGTTGGCGCTGGAACCGGCATTGGCGGTGTGGGCGTGACCGGCAGCGCTTCCGGAGCCGGCGCGGCCAGCGACGGCGAGGTCTCGGCAACGTCGATGGCCGGTGACGTCGCGGCGAGCCGCGAGTCGGACGAGTTGGGTAAATCGAGCGAATCCGGCGCCCACGCGGCGGTCCGCTCGGGCGCGGCCGCTTCTTGGGCGGAAGCCGGTTCGTCCCGCCACGGTTGCCAGCCGCCGAGCAGGAAACCGCCGGCGCTACCGATCAGGAGCAGGACCAGCGCCAGCAGGATCAGGCCGACACGCGTCACCGGCACCGGCGCGACCTCGGCCGACGGCGTCAGATGGGCGGCCGGCGTGTCGCCTTGGCGGCGCTGCTGTTCGGACTTGCGCAGGGCGTCAAGGATGTACGACATGACGATGTTCCGGGTTGGCGGGGGTGGGATTGGTGGGTGTTGGGCTGGTGGAAGCCGGGTTGGCCGGGGTCGTATTTCCGGGCAGCAGGCGCGGCGCGTCGGTGCCGGTCGCCGCCAGCAGGCGCAGCAGCGTGAGCCGGCCGACGCTGCCGTCCGGATTCAAACCCTGCGCGCGCTGGAAGCGCTTGACCTCAGCGACCAGGGCGGCGTCGAAGTGCTCGCCGCCATCGGCCAGGCCCAGGCGCGCGCGCAGCCAGCGCGCCGGCTCGCCGCGATCGCCCGGACGCACGGTATCCGGCACCGCCGCCGGACGCCGCCAGAGCAGACGGTAGTGTCCATGCCACTGGGTCGCCAGCGCCGCCAGGCCGACACGGATTTCGTGGCCGCCGATCAGGAAGCGCGCGACATCGGCATCGGCTTCCAGGCCGACCAGCACGGCATCGAACTCGCCGCCGTCGGCGGCGCGCAGACGCAGCGCCGCCGGCCGATCGATCCGGCGCAGATCGTCGAGCACGCCGCGCCCGCTCAGGCATTCCAGGCCGGCCGCGCGGGCGCGCGCGCACCAATCGCCGGCGGCCGGCGGCGCGGCCTCCCCACCCACCCCCCAGGCCGCCAGCAGCGCGTCATCGGCGAGCCGGGCATGGTCGGCGCGGGCGGCACCGGCCGGCCAGTCCAGTCGGGAGGGTGGCGCCACCTCGGCCACGGCCACGTCCGCCTCCAGCGGCGGCGTGACCGGCTCCGGCGCCGGCCGGTACAGCCCGAGGGCGAGCGCGCCGGCGCCGACCAGCAACGCCGCGCCGGCCAGCGGCCAGCGGCCCTGCCACCAGGGCGCCGGCCAGCCGAATGCCTCGCGCGCGGCGCGCGCCAGGATGCGCCGGTCGACCCGCTCGCGGCCAAGCACGTAGGCACCCAACAAGGCCCGGTCGCAAAGCACGTTGATCAGACGCGGCACGCCGCCGGTCAAACGATGGACCCGGCCGATCACCGAGGCCGGGAACAACGGCCGCTGGCAGCCCGCCACTTCCAGACGATGGCGGATGTAGGCGCCAACCTCGGCGCGGGTCAGCGCCCCCAGGTGATAGCGGGCGACGATGCGCTGCGCGAGCTGGCGCAAATCCTGGCGCGCCAGCAGCGCCGCCAGCTCCGGCTGGCCGATCAGGATGATCTGCAACAACTTGCGCTCGCTGGTTTCCAGATTGGTGAGCAGGCGCATCTGCTCCAACACCTCGGCCGACAGATTCTGCGCCTCGTCGATGATCAGCACGGCATGGCGGCCACGCGCGTGCAGGTCGAGCAGATGGGCGTTGATGCGGTCCACGAACAACTTGTTGCTGGTGCCGCCGGGCGGATACTCGATGCCGAATTCCTCGCACAGCGTCGCCAGCAATTCCTCCACGGTCAGACGCGGATTGAAGATGTAGGCGACATCGCACGATTCCGGAATCCGCTCCAGCAGGCCCCGGCAAACCGTGGTCTTGCCGGTGCCGACCTCGCCGGTCAACAACACGAAACCACCCTCGCCCTCGATGCCGTAGAGCAGATGCGCCAGCGCCTCCTGATGGCGCTGGCTCATGTATAGGTAACGCGGCGCCGGCGCGATCGAGAACGGCGCCTCGGCGAGGCCGAAATAGGCTTGGTAGGGAACGGTCATGACCCGGAAGGTACGCGTTCCGATGGTGTCCTTGTCAAGCGCGCGACGGTGCGACAATGCCACCCCACCCGTCACCGGCCCGGAGAAAACATGAACGCGACCACGCGCCCGCGCCTGCCCGCCACGCTCGCCGCCCGGGGCCGGCCGGAGTTCGCCGACACGCTCAAGCGCGAACTGGCGGCGCTGCCGGTCGACCGCCTGCCCCTGACCCAGGCGCTGCGCCAAGGCAGCCACGTGCTCGACCAGCCGATCGGCGTCCGTCTGATCGGTGCCGACGCCGACCAGCTCCGGCTGCGCGTCGGCATCTTCTTCGCCAGCCTGATCGCCGGCTGTAACTGCGCCGACGACCCCAGCCCGGTCGAGCCGCTGCCGGAATATTGCGAACTGCTGGTGGAGATCGATGCCGACAGCGCCGAAGCCATCGTCAGCCTGCTGCCCGACTGAGCGCGCCAACCACCGCTCCCCGGTTGCCCAACCCAGTTGCCCGGCAACGCTTGTTATGATGCCGGCTCCGCAAGCACCAAAACCGGCCCCAACCATGGAAACCCCGTTCGACGCCAATAAAAACAAAGAGATGGAACCATCATGCTGCTGATGATCGATAACTATGATTCGTTCACCTACAACCTCGTGCAGTACTTCGGCGAGCTGGGCGAGGACGTGCGCGTGCATCGCAACGACGAAATCACGGTCGACGAGATCGCCGCCATGCATCCCGATCACATCGTCCTGTCACCCGGCCCGTGCACGCCCAACGAAGCCGGCGTATCGGTGCCGGTGATCGAAGCCTTCGCCGGGCGCGTGCCCATTCTTGGCGTCTGCCTCGGCCACCAGAGCATCGGCCAGGCGTTCGGCGGCCGCATCGTGCACGCCCGGCAACTGATGCACGGCAAGACCTCGCCCATCCATCACGCCGACCAGGGCGTGTTCCGCGGCCTGCCCAACCCGTTCACGGCCACCCGCTACCACTCGCTGGTGATCGAGCGCGAAACCCTGCCCGACTGCCTGGAAATCACCGCCTGGACCGACGACGGCGAAATCATGGGCGTGCGCCACAAGACCCTGGCCGTGGAAGGCGTGCAGTTCCACCCGGAATCCATCCTCACCGAGCATGGCCATGCCCTGCTCCGCAACTTCTTGCAGGAGAAACGCTGATGACCCCCCAGGAAGCCCTGGTCCGCGTGATCGAGCATCGCGAAATCTTCCATGACGAGATGCTGTCGCTGATGCGCCAGATCATGACCGGCGAGATGAGCCCGGTGATGATCGCCGCGCTGATCACCGGCCTGCGCGTGAAGAAGGAAACCATCGGCGAGATCGCCGCCGCCGCCATGGTCATGCGCGAGCTGTCGACCAAGGTCGAGCTGGCCGACCGCCGCCATCTGGTCGACACCTGCGGCACCGGCGGCGATACCGCGCACACCTTCAACATCTCCACCGCCGCCGCCTTCGTCGCCGCCGGCGCCGGCGCCCGCGTCGCCAAGCATGGCGGCCGCTCGGTATCGTCCAAATCCGGCAGCGCCGACGTGCTGGAAGCGCTCGGCATCGACATCAACCTGACCCCGCCCCAGGCCGCCGAGGCGCTCGACGAAGTCGGCCTCGCCTTCATGTTCGCGCCCAACTACCACGGCGCCATGAAGCATGCCGCGCCGGTGCGCAAGGAACTGGGCGTGCGCACCCTGTTCAACATCCTCGGCCCGCTCACCAACCCGGCTGGCGCGCCCAGCCAGGTCATGGGCGTGTTCCACCCCGATCTGGTCGGCATCCAGGTGCGCGTGCTGCAACGCCTGGGCAGCGAACGCGCGCTCACCGTGTTCGGCCGCGAGGGCCTCGACGAAATCTCGATTGCCGGCGAAACCCTGGTCGGCGAACTGCGCGACGGCCAGGTGCGCGAATACACCCTGCACCCGGAACAGTTCGGCCTGGGCGTGCACGAACTCGCCAGCCTCCAGGTCGCCACCGTCGAGGAATCGCGCGACCGCATCCTCCAGGTGCTCGACAACCAGCCCGGCCCCGGCCGCGACATCGTCAAGCTCAACGCCGGCGCCGCCATCTACGCGGCCGGCGTCGCCGGCAGCCTGGAAGAAGGCGTCGAACGCGCCGGCGAATCGATCGCCTCCGGCGCCGCGCGCGCCAAGCTGGCCGCGCTGGCTGCTTACGGCAGGTAACCGCGCCAACCAAGTACGCGCCGACAACCATTCCGAACCAAGGAGAGGCCCATGCCCCGAATCCATCCCCCGCGAACCGCCCGCCTGGCCGCCAGCGTGCTGGCCGGCGGCCTGCTGCTGAGCGGCTGCGCCACCGAGCAAGCCCTGACCAAGCAGACCCAGCCCTTGAACGAACGCCTGACCACGCTGGAGCGCGCGCTCGCCGAATCGCGCGAACGCGTCGACCGTCTGGGCGCCAGCCAGAGCGCGCTGGAAAGCCGCCTGACCAGCCTGGAAACCGAAACCCGCGACGGCCTGCGCGGGCTTGACGCCCGCCTGGCGGAACTGACCGAACGCGAATCCCGCGCCGACCGCAAGCTCGCGGAACTGTCCAGCCGCGCCGAGGAATCGGCCCGCCGCGCGGACGACATCCAGACCCAGGTCGACGCCAACACCGCCGCGCTCACCACCGTCGGCGAGCGCCTGGACGCCAGCGAACGCGCCCTGAGCGACGCCGCCCGCCTCGCCTACGACACCTCCGAGCGCATCGACGACATCCAGGCCGGCCTGGAAACCGAATTCCGCGACCGTCTCGCCAGCACCCGCGCCGACGCCATCAACGCCGACGAACGCCTGGAACGCGCCGAACAGCGCATCGAACAACTGATCGCCGATCTCCAGGCCGCGAAAACCGGCGAACAGGCCGAGCGCGCCCGCCTGGAACGCGAACTCAGCGCCGCCGGCGCCGCCGGACTCACCGGCCAGGCCGCCGCCGCCGCGCTCGCCGAACGCGTCGCCCAGGCCGAACAGCGGATCAAGGACCTGTCGCACCTGGTTCAGGAAGCCATGGCCATGGCCGCCAAGGAAATCTTCCTGGCCAGCGGCAAGGAAGCCTTCACCGTCACGCTCACCGACGACAAGGTTCTCTACCCGCAGAACGACCCCAACCTCGACCCGCGCGACCGCGCCCGTCTCGACGACCTCGCCCAACGCCTGGGCAAGCTCGACCAGGAATATCACCTGGACATCCAGGGCCACACCGACAACACCAGCACCGACGACAACAACTACAACCTCGGCAAGGCCCGCGCGGAGGTCGCCAAACGTTACCTGCACGAAGCGCGCGGCATTTCCATCAACCGGATGTCCACCATCTCCTACGGCGCCAACAAACCGCTCGAAGGCGCCCGCCAGAACCGCCGCATCCACATCCGCGTGCTGGTACTCAAGTAAGCATCCGCGAGCCCGCCGACCGCCCGGGCGCCGGCAAGGCGGCGGCGAAACCCGGGACACGCCCAGTCCCGGCTCCGCGGCCGCGGTCGCCTAGCCGAACCGGTAATGCTTGCGGATCGGCACCCGCACATCCCAGGAACAGGACATCCCAGCGGGAAAGATGGCCAGATCACCGGCCTTCACGGTCACGGGCTCGCCGCCATCCGGCGTCACCACCACCTCGCCCGCCAGCACGTAGCAGGTTTCCCGCTGGTCGTAGGTCCAGGGAAAGCGGGCAATGCCCGAGCCCCAGGTCGGCCAGTCCTCGACACCGAGATCACGCAGGCGGGCGGGACTGGGATTTTGTTCGAGCAGAATGTTCATGATCGTCCATTCATTCCGGAAAGAGAGCCTCAAGCCGCGTCCCGCAACGCCTCCCGCATTCGCGGTTCGTCGATGGGATAGGTCATCACGGCATGGACCGGGAACAGTTCCAGCAGCTTGTCGACATGCGCCGCCTCGTCGGGCCGCATGACGATGATGATCCTCGCCTGGGGCGCGACCGCCTGAAGGCTCCGGATCGTGACATCCAGATTCGAGACATTCGCGCCCGCGTAATTGTTGCCCCAGCCATAGACGAACTCGCCCACGAAGTAATCCGGACGGCGCTGCTTCAAGGCGCGATGAAGGTTGCGCGCGGAGGAAAAGCGTTCCTCCTCGATGCCGAGCTCCCGGTACAGATCGGGAAAGCGGCAGGCCAACGGGGATTCAATGAGTGTGTACAGGAGGGACATGAAGTCGACGCAAGGAAATTGGAAACACCTGAAGACCAGTCCCGGCTCTTCCGATCGGCCGGGCCGTCCGGCTTCACAGCAGCGCGAGGAATGCCAAGAGCAGACCGGCGTCCACCAGCAAGCGCAAACCCCAGCCACCCCGCCCGATCCGGTAGATGAACGCGGAGAACGCCCATAGCGCCGCGATCACGGCCAGGGCGACCGGCAGCAGATAGATGAGATCCCCGGCATGGCCGCCCATGCCGGGATGCCTGTTGGTCAGAAACGCGAACATCAGCCACGCCGCCAGAAAGGCGACGGCCAGCGACAGAAGCCGCGTTTCGAGGTAATACCAACCCTGATCGATCGGATCCCTGAACGCGCGAGGCGGGTTGCGCTGCGCCGTGAAAATCCCGGCGGCTTCCTTGATCGGAAAGATGAAGATCGCCGCGAACGCGCACAGCAGACCGCCAATCCATAAATCGGAAATCGCCCCACTCCCCGTGATGAACAACTGGGCAAGCGCGCCGATGATGAAGAACGGCAACGGAGAATAGGCGCAGGCCAGAATCGCGCCGCAGTGGGTACACGCGAACCGGTTATGGACCGAGCTCCCGGTACTGCCATTGACGTGCAATGCCTTGGTCGGGAATAGGATGGATTTGTGATTACAGACCGGGCACGAGAAATACATATGGGCCTTGTCGGGTGTGGAATGGGCAAGTGGAAATCGTCACAGTCTTGCGAAGTTTGCCATCACCGCCTCGATGAGTGGATTTGGCGGGCGTGTGAGTGTTCATGTCACTTCAAGTGGGCGAAGGCGGAGGCCCGGGGGACGGGTTGTAGGACTTCAGCGTCCAGTAAAGCGGCGAGGTCAACACCTGATGGACGCTGTTGTCGGGGGGAAATCCAGTTTGCGCGCGTCGCGGCGCCACAGGTCATGGCTGGAGGGAATGCCGGGCAACGCCACCTCGATATCCCGGACCAGGATGGCATCCTTGGCGACGCGAGGGATGGCGGATTGGTCGTGTTCGAGCCCGCGCAGGTGGGCGGGGAGACAGTCGGCGAGATCGGGGTGATGGAGGCGTTCGGGTTTGTTCATTTAATTGCTATCTCGTAAGGGTAATAGGCCTAGCTTCTTTGATTATTGAGCCCGCCCTGCCTAAAAAAATGGGCAGCAGGCTGGTGCTGTTTTTTTCATCAGTCTTTGTCGCTTCTACCCCCCGTCGTACAATGCCAAAAACAGCAATTTCCAGGAGGATGGCCGCATTTTGCCCGCCTCGCGCTTGCTGACCAGAACAAGTTGAGCGAGACCCATGAACCAAGACCTACAGAAGACCCTATGGGCGGCAGCGGACAAGCTGCGCTCGAACATGGACGCGGCGGAATACAAGCACGTCGTCCTGGGCCTCATCTTCCTGAAATACATCTCCGACGCCTTCGACGAGCGCCGGGAAGACCTCAAGGCCGCGTTCACCGACCCCAAGCACGAGCTCTACATCGGCGACGATGCCCAGATTCCCGCCATGCTGGAGGACCGTGACTTCTACACCATGGCCAACGTCTTCTGGGTGCCCGAGTCGGCTCGCTGGGAGGCCATCCGCAACCAGGCCAAACAACCGGACATCGGCAAGCGCATCGACGATGCCCTCATCGCCATCGAGCAGGACAACGCCCGCCTGAAAGGCATCCTGGACAAGCGCTTCGCCCGCACCCAACTGGAACCCGGCCGCCTGGGCGAGCTCATCGACCTGATTTCCAGCATCGGCTTCGGCGCCAAGGACAAGGCCAAGGACACCCTGGGCGAGGTCTACGAATACTTCCTCGGCCAGTTCGCCAGTGCCGAGGGCAAGAAGGGCGGCCAGTTCTACACCCCCGCCTCGGTGGTCAAGGTGCTGGTGGAAGTGCTCTCGCCCCACAAGGGCAAGGTCTACGACCCCTGCTGCGGCTCCGGCGGCATGTTCGTACAGTCGGAAAAGTTCGTGGAAAGCCACGGCGGCAAGTTCGGCGACCTTTCCCTCTACGGTCAGGAAGCCAACCCCACCACCTGGCGGCTCGTGGCCATGAACCTGGCCATCCGGGGCATGGACTTCAACCTGGGCAAGGAACCCGCCGACACCTTCCACCGCAACCAGCACCCGGACCTGAAGGCCGACTACGTCCTCGCCAACCCGCCCTTCAACATCTCCGACTGGGGCGGCGACAAGCTCGCCTCCGACCCCCGCTGGGTGCATGGCACGCCCCCTGTGGGCAACGCCAACTATGCCTGGCTGCAACACATCCTCTGGCACCTGAAACCGAGCGGCCAGGCCGGCGTGGTGCTGGCCAACGGCTCCATGTCCTCCAACCAAAACAACGAAGGCGCCATCCGCAAGGCGATGGTGGAGGCTGATGCGGTGGAAGTCATGGTGGCCCTGCCGCCCCAGCTCTTCTTCAACACCCAGATACCCGCCTGCCTCTGGTTTCTGACCAAGGACAAGACCCAGCACGGCCGCGACCGGCGCGGTGAGTTCCTGTTCATCGACGCCCGCAAGCTCGGCACGATGCAGACCCGCGTGCTGCGCGTCTTCGAGGACGAGGACATCGAGCGGATTGCCAAAGCCGTGCATGCCTGGCGGCAAGATGACGAGACCACCGAGGCCTATGTCGATGTGCCCGGCTTCTGCCGCACCGTGAAGCTGGCCGAAATCGCCGAGCACGGCTACGTGCTGACGCCAGGCCGCTATGTGGGCGCCGAGGAGGTCGAAGACGACGACGAGACCTTCGCCGACAAGATGGAGCGGCTCACCGCCCAACTGGCTGAGCAGATGGAGAAAGGGCAGGAACTGGATGCGGTAATTCGGGAGCGGCTGGGGAGGTTGGGGTATGCCGTATAAATCAGCGTCAATTGGTGAAGTCCCGGACCATTGGGATGTCGCGCCGCTACGTGATTTCATTGACCTGATTACATACGGCTTCACGAATCCGATGCCGGATGCTGAAGACGGCCCATGGAAATTGACGGCAAAAGATATTGTCGGTGGGCGTATTCAATATTCCACAGCACGCCGAACGACTGTCCACGCTTTCACTGCCCTGCTTACCGATAAGAGCAGGCCGAAAGTTGGGGATGTGCTACTTACAAAAGACGGTTCAATAGGGCGAGTTGCAGTAGTTGATAGAGACAACATCTGTATCAACCAGTCTGTTGCACTGCTTCGCCCAAATCAGCGAATCCTGCCGCGATACTTGGCTTTCTTGCTACGGAGTCCGTTTTACCAAGCTCGTATGGAGGGAGATTCTGACGGCTCGACTATCAAGCACATCTACATCACTCGAGTCGACAAAATGGAAGTGGCAGTTCCACCTGTTGATGAGCAAGTAGAGCAACTTGCTGTGCTGGGCGGCATCGATGACCGAATCGCCCTCCTGCGCGAAACCAACGCCACCCTCGAAGCCATCGCCCAGGCCCTGTTCAAGTCATGGTTCGTGGATTTCGACCCCGTGCGGGCCAAGGCCGAAGGCCGCGACCCCGAAGGCGTGCCGCCCGAAGTCGCCGACCTGTTCCCGAGCGAGTTCGAGGATTCAGAGTTGGGGGAGATTCCGAAGGGGTGGCGGGTTGGTCGGCTTGGTGACGTGCTGAAGCAGCGCGTCGAACGAACCAAACCCAGTAGCCAGACTGAACAGCTTCCCTACGTTCCGATTGAGTGCATCTCATCCAAGAGCGTTTTCCTGGTGGAATCCAGGCCGGGCGTTGAGGCGCAAAGCAGTCTGACCTTGTTCAGAGAGGGCGATATCGTTTTTGGTGCGATGCGTCCCTACTTCCACAAGGTTTGCCTAGCGCCATTCGATGGCGTAACCAGAACCACGGCCTTCGTGCTGTCCCCAATAAAGCCAGAAATGGCCATGTTCGCGCTGTTTCAGATGTTCGACGACAGGACAATCGAGTTCGCCACAAACCACTCGGAGGGGTCCACCATCCCCTATGCGAAGTGGGCTGGTTCCATGGAAAACATGAGCATCGTTGTCCCACCCGACGACGTTGCGGCGGCCTTTGGTGAGATTGTTGATGGCCTGATGCGACGAGGCATACAGAACACCGAGCAGTCTCAATCCCTTGCGGAGTTGCGCGACACCCTCCTCCCCCGTCTGATGTCCGGCAAGCTCCGCATCCCCGAAATACAGGAAGCCATCGAGGAGGCCGCCGCATGAAGCCCACCCTGTCCGCCATGGTCTGCGATAGGGATGTAAAACCCGATTTCTCTATGCATGTCGGCGCGAACATGTATAAAAACAACCGTTTTCTATACACGTCGAACACCGGGGCGCACTGATATGCCGATCCTGCTGCCGCTGGAACACCTGGATGCTGGGCGCTTCGATACGCCGGCCATCCTGAAAAAGCTGGCTGCCAGTAGCCGGGCGTTGGCGGAACTCAAAGGCATTGCCGCGTCGATTCCCAATCAGGGCATCCTGATCAACACGCTGGTGTTGCAGGAGGCCAAGGACAGTTCTGAAATTGAGAACATCGTCACCACCCATGACGAGCTGTTCAAGGACGATGTGTTGCCGGAGGCCTTTGCCAACCCGGCTGCCAAGGAGGTGTTGCGCTACCGGCAGGCCTTGCGCCTGGGTTTCGAGCAGGTGCGGGCCACAGGCCTGATCACGTCGAGTCATCTCATCGGCATTCAGGCGGAACTGGAGCGCAACAATGCCGGTTTTCGCAAACTTCCGGGCACGGCGCTGAAAGATGGGCGCGGCGAGACGGTCTATACCCCACCCCAGTCCCACGATGAGATCGTGGCGTTGATGACCGATCTGGAACGCTTCATCAACGAGCCGGAGCGTTTTGCCGCCGATCCGCTGATCAAGATGGCGCTGATCCACCACCAGTTCGAGAGCATCCACCCGTTCTACGACGGCAACGGCCGCACCGGGCGCATCCTCAACGTGCTGTATCTGGTCAAGGAGGGATTGCTGGAGGTGCCGGTGTTGTACCTTTCCAGCCATATCGTGCGCACCAAGGCGGATTACTACCGCCTGCTGCAAACCGTGCGCGAGGACGACACCTGGGAAGACTGGGTGCTGTACCTGCTGGATGCCGTGGAGCAGACCGCCCGGCAGACCATCGTCACCATCCACGCCATCAAGGCGGCCCTGTTCGATTACAAGCACCGCATCCGCGCCGGGTACAAGTTCTACAGCCAGGACTTGATCAACAACCTGTTCACCCACCCCTACACCAAGATCGACTTCGTGCAGCGGGATTTGAAGGTGTCGCGCCTGACGGCGACCAAGTACCTGGATGCGCTGGCGGACGGCGGTTTTGTGCAGAAGGTGAAGGTCGGGCGCAGCAACTACTACATCAATCTGGCGCTGGACCAGATTCTGCGTGGAGCCGCTGCATGAGCCTCATCGACGAAAACATGGCCGAACAAGCCGCCCTCGACTGGTTCGAGGAGCTGGGCTACGAGCGTGTTTTCGGTCCGGACATCGCCCCGGATGGCTCCGAGCAGGAGCGGGAGAGCTACAAGCAGGTGGTGCTGGCCGACCGCCTCATGACGGCCCTGGCCCGGCTCAACCCCCACATCCCCGCCTCGGTTCTTGAAGATGCCGCCCGCCAGGTTATCCACGGCAACGCCGCCGGCCTGATGCAGGCCAACCGTCAGTTCCATCGCTGGCTGACCGATGGCGTGCCGGTGGAAATCAACAAGCAAGTGGGGGAAATGAGCGAGACCCTGGGCGACTTCGTGGCCCTCATCGACTTCGCCAACCCGGCCAACAACGAGTGGCTGGCGGTCAACCAATACTCCATCGAAGGTCCCAAGCACACCCGTCGCCCGGACATCGTGGTGTTCGTGAACGGCCTGCCCCTGGGTGTCATCGAGCTGAAGAACCCGGCCGACGAGAGCGCCGACATCTGGGCCGCCTTCAACCAGTTGCAGACCTACAAGGAGGACATCGCCGACCTGTTCGTGTTCAACGAGGTGCTGGCGATATCCGATTACACCCTGGCCCGCGTGGGCTCCCTCTCCGCTGACCAGGAACGCTTTTCGACCTGGCGCACCATCGACGGCGTGACCCTCGACCCGCTGGGCGAACTGCAACAGTTGGAAACTCTGATCCGGGGCCTGTTCCGCAAGGACTTCTTCCTCGACTACCTGCGCTACTTCGTTCTGTTCGAGGGGGATGGCAAAAGCGGCGGCATCGTCAAGAAAATTGCCGGCTATCACCAGTTCCACGCCGTGCGCGCCGTGGTGCAGAGCGTCATCCAGGCGAGCCGGCCCGGCGGAAACCGAAAGGGTGGTGTGGTCTGGCATACCCAGGGTTCCGGCAAGAGCATCGAGATGACCTGCCTGGCTGGCCACCTGATGACCGCGCCGGAGATGAACAACCCGACCATCGTGGTGGTGACCGACCGCAACGACCTGGACGGCCAGTTGTTCGAGACCTTCGCCGGGGCGGCCGAACTGCTGCGGGAAACCCCGGCCCGCGCCGAGACCCGGCCCGACCTTAGGGCCAAGCTGGCCAACCGGCCCTCGGGTGGCATCGTTTTCACCACCATCCAGAAGTTCGCCCCCTTCGAGGACGAGGACGGCTACCCGCTGCTTTCCGACCGGGAGAACATCGTCGTCATCTGCGACGAGGCCCACCGTTCCCAATATGGGTTCAGCGCCCGGCTACCCGGCCTGGAGGATGCGGCCGGCATGATGAGCACGGTGCTCAAGACCGGGGTGCGTTACGGCTATGCCCACTACCTGCGCGAGGCCCTGCCCAACGCCACCTTCGTGGCCTTCACCGGCACGCCGATTTCCAGCGAGGACAAGGACACCCGCGCCGTGTTCGGCGAATACGTCCACATCTACGACATCGAGCAGGCGGTGAAGGATGGGGCCACGGTGCCCATCTACTACGAGAGCCGTCTTGCCAAGCTGGAACTGAAGGACGAAGAGACGCCCCACATCGACGAGGAAGTCGATGAGCTCACCGAGGACGAGGAGGAATCCGCCAAGGCCCTGACCTTGCGCCGCTGGGCGGCCCTGGAGAAGGTGGTCGGGGCGCCTCCACGTATCCAGATGGTGGCCAAGGACCTGGTGGCCCACTTCGAGAACCGCCTGGCCGCCATGGATGGCAAGGCCATGGTGGTGGCCATGAGCCGGGAGATATGCGTCCACCTCTATAACGCCATCGTCGCCCTGCGTCCTGAGTGGCACGATGAAGACCCTGAGAAGGGCGCCATCAAGGTGGTGATGACCGGCTCCGCCTCGGACAAGGCCTTGCTCAAGCCCCACATCTACAGCGGCGACACCAAGAAGCGCCTGGAGAAGCGCTTCAAGGACCCCACCGACACGCTCAAACTGGTCATCGTGCGGGATATGTGGCTCACCGGTTTCGACGCCCCCTGCGCCCACACCATGTATGTGGACAAGCCCATGCGCGGCCACAACCTCATGCAAGCCATCGCCCGTGTGAACCGGGTCTTCAAGGACAAGCCGGGCGGCCTGGTGGTGGACTACATCGGCATCGCCACCGAACTGAAGCATGCCCTGGTGGAATACACCAACTCCAAGGGCAAGGGCCGCCCCACCATCCAGGCGGAAGAGGCGCTGGAAATCCTGGAAGAGAAGGTCGGCATCCTGCGGGCCATGCTGCATGGCTTCGACTACGCCCCGTTCCGCACCAAGGCTTTGGTGCTGCTGGCTGGCGCCTGCAACCACATCCTCGGCCAGGACGACGGCAAGAAGCGCTTCGCCGACCAGGTGCTCGCCGCCAGCAAGGCCTTCGCCCTCTGCTGCACCCTGGACGCGGCCCTGGAGTTCCGGGATGAGCTGGCCTTCTTCCAGGCCATCAAGTCGGCCCTGACCAAGCACGGCATCCAGGACAAGAAGCTCTCAGACGAGGCCAAGGAACACGCCCTACGGCAAATCATCTCCGGAGCGCTGGTGTCCGATGAGGTCATCGACATCTTCGCCACGGCGGGCCTCAATAAGCCCAACATCGGCATCCTCACCGACGAGTTCCTGGACGACGTGAAGCACATGGAACACTGCAACCTGGCGGTGGAGCTGCTGGAACGTTTGCTCAAGGACGACATCAAGAGCCGCTTCGCCACCAACGTGGTGCAAAGCGCCAAGTTCTCCGACCTGCTGCAAGCCTCACTGACCCGCTATCGCAACCGGGCCATTGAGACCGCCCAGGTCATCGAGGAACTCATTGCCATGGCCAAGTCGTTCAATGAGGCGGCCCGGCGAGGTGATGAACTGGGGCTCACACCGGAGGAGCTGGCCTTCTACGATGCCCTGGAGACCAACGAGGCGTCAGTCAGGCAACTTGGTGATGCGGCCCTCAAGGAAATCGCACGCCAGCTCACCGACTACCTGCGCAAGAACCTGTCCGTGGACTGGTCGGTACGTGAGACCGTGCGCGCCAGGATGCGCGCCCAAATCAAGCTCATCCTGAAGCGGCACAAATACCCGCCGGACCTGGAGGCCCGCGCCATTGAGTTGGTGCTAAAGCAGGCGGAGGCGTTGTCGGAAGAGTGGATGGGGGCTTAGATGCCTGGCCACGGCTTCGACCGTTTCATTGGCATCGACTATTCCGGGGCACAAATACTGGGGTGGTTCATGCCGGAAAATAGCAGTCGATAGGGAGATAAGTAGATGTGGTCTGACAATGAGACAACCGTTGACTATTTGAACTTCGGAATCGTCGCAGACGCCTGCGCAAAGCTTCTGCAGCAAGCCGGCGGTACACCTATTTCAGTTGGGGTTTCAGGCGGCTGGGGCGCAGGTAAGACCTCGTTGGTTCGGATGATTGAGGCAAGGTTGAAGCAGGCTGCGACTCCCGATGAGAATACGTACATTGTTGTCACCTTCAATCCTTGGCTTTATCAAGATTTCGAGGGCGCGCGCAGTGCACTCTTGCAGCTTGTGGGGGATGAAGTACTACGCCTTTCATCCGAAAACGAGACCCTCTTCAAGAAGGCAAAGCAACTCCTCAAACGCATTAACCTATTTCGCCTGGCCCAACTTGGGGGTGAGGCCGCAGCCACCCTGTACACGGGGGCGCCTGTGGGGGCGATTGGTGAGGCGATGTTCAAGGTCGGCGGCTTCTTCGGGCTAGGCTACGGCGACAATGATGAAGCTGACACCAGCAAGGTCGATAATCTTCTTAAGCCGGCCGAACCTGTGTCCCTGCCCAACGAGATTCAAGCTTTCCGAAACGCTCTTGAGGAGCTCCTACAGGAACTGAAAGTCACGCTGGTCGTGTTCGTCGATGACCTTGACCGCTGCCTACCCAAGACGGCAATTTCGACCCTGGAGTCTATTCGCCTCCTCCTTTTCTTGAAGCGGAGTGCGTTTGTCGTTGCGGCTGACAATGAGTTCATTCGCAACGCTGTGCGCGTGCATTTCGAGGGCGCGCACATATCGAGCGACGTTGCTACCAACTACTTCGACAAGCTCATCCAGGTCCCGCTACACGTTCCCCGTCTTGGCGTTAATGAGGCGAAGGCATACCTGGCACTTCTGTTGATGGAGCGTGCGCATACCGACGGGCACTTCGAAGATATTCGTTTCGAGAACGCATTGAAGATGATTCCCGAACGTTTGCAAGCAAGTTGGCGGGGCGATGCTGTCACCACTGAGTTCTTGCAGAGTTTGGTGGGACTTGGTGACAAGCACATGATTGAGCTCATGGAGCTGGCTGAAGGGCTAGCACCCCTGCTCACCCAGTCGAGCGCAGTCAACGCCAATCCACGCCTTATGAAGCGTTTCCTGAACACGGTATATCTTCGGTCTGCGCTTGCAGAGCCACAAGGAATCGAACTAGACATTCCAGCGTTGGCAAAATGGCATCTCGTCGAGCGCTGCAACGAAGTATTGGCAAATGCTCTCGCGTCTCTAGTAACGTCAGCATCGGATGGACGAGTAGATGTACTCCGAACAGCCGAGATGGTCGCCGCTGATGCTGAGAAGCCACCACTTCCTGAGCCCTTCAAGGAAGACACCTTCACACGTGAGTGGTTGCAGCTTCATCCTGCATTGGGCGAAATGGACCTGCGACCTCTTCTTCATTTGAGTAGAGATACTGCGACTCGCGATTTCGGTGCCGATGATATGACGCCTGAAGGGCGCGACCTGCGTGATGCTCTTGTGAGTGCTACAAATTCCAATGTTCCTCTCACCCAGGCCATCACCGCAGCGGGAGCACATCAAGCCGGAATGGCTATGGTTCGAGCTTGGCAGCTGAAAGCATCGAAGCGAACTTGGCGAGTTGGCGAGGACGTAGTTCCTCTGATTGAGCCGTGTAAGGTCTTTCCAGAGTTAGGTGTGAAGGCTGCTTCGCTCTTGGAGCAAGCGCCGGTGGCCGAAGTGGGCCCAGGAATCATCCCGCAGCTTTATGAGCAGTCATGGGCGCGTACGGTCCTTGAAAAATGGAATGACACCCCCTCACTCAGCAAGACAACCAAATCGGCCATCCAGCAGGCTAAGAAGGGGGGGCGCTGATGGGCACTTCTACGTCATGCTCAGGCGGTAAAGCCGGGTCACCATTTGACCCGGAGTGGTTGTCAATGGGAACGCACGATAACAGTTTGGACGCCGGGAGCAGTGATGCTACAGGCGATGGCCAAAATGGCACGGATGGTGCTGATGAAAATGATGGTCAATCTGACACTCATGCGGAATCGTTAGCTTTCCCGGTTTTTGCTCCTACCCGGAGGTTCGCTGATGCGCGTACAAAAATGTCTGCGTATCTCTCGGGTGGCGAACGTGACTCACTCCGCTCTGCAGCGAAGAGTATGGTCAACAAGGGGATGGGTGGTCCTCGACGTGCGGCATCGACCATGCGCCGCACAGCGCAAGGTGCTGCAGCACTCGGGCAATTCTTGGTCTCCGCTCGCGATGGTTCAGACCCACGAGTTGTTGAATGGGTAGAGCATGTAAGACAAGCGAATCTTTCCGCAAACGACCTCATCCTTGAACTGGTCAAGGAGGTCATGCCAGATACTGGGAGCATAGATGAGGAATCGCTGCGAAACGCTGCCGCCGAAGCGCTTGGACAGTTTTATGAGCAAAACCCTGATATTGATTTCTTTACCCTCACGGACCTGCAAATCCATGACGTGATGGCTATAACGATTGCCAATGAGGTCTGTAACCGGATGGACCTTCAGTTGGGACAGATGTACGAGCGGCTCAAGTACGACCCGCGACAGATACAGCTGTATCGGAAGGATATAAGGGAGTATGTGCAGTCTGAGCTTTGCGTCGTGATGGGGAGGCATGGTGGGGTAGGCCTAAACCCACAACGTCTCGCACATGAAGTGCTTCAATCCGCGTTAGAGGTATTTGCAGCATGATGAAGGTTCTTTGCACGTCGGTCGAGCGGCTACCTGCCACATTGGCAGAAGGTGAGTATGCCTTCACACTGTTCAAGAGTGCCAAGCGCACCGGCGTCGGGACGATTGCCAAGGGATGGCGGGGAAAACTCAAGCAAAAGGGGGTTGCTCCTAGCGCCCAAGCTTGGGACTTTATTCAGTTCTGCTTGTCAGTTTGTGCTGCTGATTTGGTCTGCTTGCGAAGCGCTAGTGCGGATGGCTGGACGCGGACTATCGAGCTCACTATCGGCCTCCATGAACCACTTTTCTGGGCGCCGTGGAAGCTTCATGCCGAGGCAATGCTCAAGGTTTTAACGGGCGATTATTGGACGCTTCACTTCGTTGACGGAGGTGTGTCTCCACCTGACGGGAAGCCACAGACGCTTGATTGTGATTGCATCTCTTTGCTTTCTGGCGGCCTCGACAGCCTCATCGGCGGTATTAATCTCATCTCGCAGGGGCGTAAACCCTTGCTGGTCTCCCAACTCGCGCACGAAGATTCCGAGCGGCAGCGAAGTTTTGCAGATGCACTAGGTGGCGGTGCGACGCATATTCAATGGAGTCACGGTATTAGTTTCAGCGGCGTTCGTGAGCCTTCAACTCGTGGTCGTTCACTGGCGTTTTACGGATTTTCTGTAATTGCAGCCTCAAGGATTGCAGGTTCTCCAGTTCAAGTATTCATTCCGGAAAACGGTTTCATATGTGTCAATCCGCCGCTGGTGCCTGGGCGGGTTTCCAGCCTAAGCACGCGTACGACCCACCCTATGTTTATTGGGATGCTTCAGGAACTGCTCAGCGGCCTTGGGTTGCCAATTCGGCTCGAGTTGCCCTATCGCTACAAAACGAAGGGGCAGATGATGCAGGAATGTGCGGACCAGGCTTTGCTTACTACTTGGGCGGCGCATTCAACCAGCTGTGGGAGATTTCGAACCAATAAGCGCAAGCACTGCGGTCGTTGTGTTCCATGCATGATTCGCAAGGGCGCATTCTTGGCATGGGGGCCTGGCAAAGATACTACACAGTACGTGCACCAATCGCTTTCAGGCTCGGATAAGTCGAGCGGTCCAGACGACCCAATGGCTGCTGCGCTCGCTGTCCTGATGGTTCGTACGGAAGGGCTAGACCGGTTCCTCGGGGCTACATTGGCATTCGCTCCTCCTAGCGAGCGTCTTGCATACAGACAAGTGCTTCTTTCTGGAATGAGTGAACTTGAGGCGCTGCTTCAGGTAGATGGACTGCTGTGATGGATTTTCACTGTCACCTTGACCTGTATCCGGAGGCTAGGGAGGTCTACAAGGAGGCATCTAAACGCAACGTATTCACTTGGTTGGTGACTACGAGCCCAAGGGCATTTGCAGCTAATCAGCGAGTACTGGAAGCGTCGCCAACTGTTCTCATTACGCCGGGACTTCATCCGGAGATTGCTCATGAGAGGGCTTCGGAGCTTGGGCTCTTGCTGGAGCAGATTGCGGCGGTGTGTGCAGTCGGTGAAGTGGGCCTCGACGGGTCGCCTCGGTTCAAACCCTACTATGAAATTCAACGTGACATCTTCAGTGCCATCGTCGCACGCTGTGCGGAATTGGGTGGGCGCACCCTCAACATTCATTCGCGCCGGGCAGTTAGGGATGTTTTGGATGAGTTGCGTCAACATCCTGGGTTTGGAATAGCAGTCTTACATTGGTTCTCTGGCACTCAGGCGGAACTTCGTGCTGCCGACGCTCAAGGTTGCTGGTTCAGCGTCGGGCCAGTGATGCTCGAGTCCGCCGGTGGTCGCGCGTTGGCAGCAAGAATGCCTCGCGACAGAGTTGTACCTGAAAGCGATGGTCCGTTCGCCAAAATAGCTGGGAAACCCATCATGCCGTGGAGCGCGAATCAGACGGCGATAAAACTGAGTGTCTTATGGGAAATATCTGTTGAGGAAGCGACTCAGCTCCTTCGGAGGAATGGGGAGCGGTTGTTGATGTTGATGAAGTGCCATTAATGGGCCGGCAAGGGGCTGTTGCCGCCTGGAGGCGAGGCAGATGCCCCTGAGACCGACTGAACAAAACAACAAAAGGAGGTAACACGATGTCCCTGACATCCCTGCTGAAAGGCGTTGTCGGCGAGGCCATGGGGAGCCTGGCGGGCAAGCTGTTCCTGGACAAAGAGACCTATCGCTCCATCAACAACGTCACACTGAACACCAGCAACGGCACGACCCAAATCGACCACGTCATCGCCTCTCGCTACGGCATTTTCGTGGTCGAGACGAAGAACTACCAAGGGTGGATTTTCGGGGGCGAGAAACAGGCCGAATGGACGCAATCCCTGCCTGGTGGCAAGAAGTTCAAGTTCCAGAATCCGCTGCGCCAGAACTACCGGCACATCAAGGCGCTATCGGAGTTTCTGGGCCTGCCGGAAGACAAGTTCCACTCCGTGGTGATGTTCTGGGGTGAGAGCGAGTTCAAGACCGAGATGCCGGCCAACGTGATGTCCAAGGGCTATGCCACCTACATCAAGGGCAAGACCGACGTGCTGTTCAGCGACGAGGAAGTCGGGCAACTGGTCGAGGCCCTACAGACTGGCCGATTGCCCACGGGGCTCTTCAAAGGACTGGAGACACGGCGCCAACACCTGGACTCGTTGAAGGAGCGCCACGAGAGCACGACCCGCTGCCCGAAGTGCGGGGCCAACCTGGTGGAACGTCTGGTGAAGTCCGGCGAGCGGGCGGGGCAGAAGTTTCTGGGGTGCTCGGCGTTTCCGAAGTGTCGGTATACAAAATCGGTACTCAGTTAGGAGGGAACACCCCAATGCTCCCATCGGGTCCCACTGAGTCCCAGAATCCCGACGAGTTGGTGAAATATTGGTGAAATGACGGGAGAACGACCATTTTTGAGTCGGATGAAGCGCTTTTTTTGCATGTAATACCTGCGCTTCATCCTTCCAAAATCGTCAATCCCAGGCCAGCGCGCCACCCGTCTGGTACTCGGTGACGCGCGTCTCGAAGAAGTTCTTTTCCTTCTTCAGGTCGATCATCTCGGCCATCCAGGGGAACGGGTTGCTGGCGCCGGGGAACAGTTCGTCCAGGCCGATCTGGGTGGCGCGGCGGTTGGCGATGAAGCGCAGGTATTCCTTGAACATGGGGGCGTTGAGCCCCAGCACGCCGCGGGGCATGGTGTCCTCGGCGTAGGCGTATTCGAGCTCGACGGCGCGCTGGAACATGCCCTTGAGCTCGGCCTTGAACTCGTTGGTCCACAGGTGCGGGTTCTCGAGCTTGATGGTGTTGATCATGTCGATGCCGAAGTTGCAGTGCATGGACTCGTCGCGGAGGATGTACTGGTACTGCTCGGCGGCTCCCGTCATCTTGTTCTGCCGGCCCATGGCCAGGATCTGCACGAAGCCGACGTAGAAGAAGAGGCCCTCCATGATGCAGGCGAAGGCGATCAGGCTCTTGAGGAAGGTCTGGTCGGCCTCGGGCGTGCCGGTCTTGAAGTTGGGGTCGGCCAGCACGTCGATGAAGGGCAGCAGGAACTCGTCCTTGGCGCGGATGGACGGCACCTCGTGGTAGGCGTTGAAGATCTCGCCCTCGTCGAGCCCCAGGCTCTCGACGATGTACTGGTAGGCGTGGGTGTGGATGGCCTCCTCGAAGGCCTGGCGCAGCAGGTACTGGCGGCACTCGGGCGCGGTGATCTGGCGGTAGGTGCCGAGCACGATGTTGTTGGCGGCCAGGGAATCGGCGGTGACGAAGAAGCCCAGGTTGCGCTTGACCACGCGGCGCTCGTCCTCGGTCAGCCCGTTCGGGTCCTTCCAGGTGGCGATGTCGCGGTTCATGTTCACTTCCTGCGGCATCCAGTGGTTGGCGCAGGCGGCGATGTATTTTTCCCAGGCCCATTTGTACTTGAACGGGACGAGCTGGTTGACGTCGGCCTTGGCGTTGATGATCAGCTTGTCCTCGACACGCACGCGCCGGAACGGGTTGTCGATTTCCTTGCCGGCGGGCGCGGCCGGTTTGTCCCAGGCCGGTTGGGTGACGCCCTGGCCGGCGAAGTTGAGGCCCAGGTTGGCGGGTTGCAGGCGCGGCGTGGCGGGCGCGGGAGTATGGCCGGGGGCGGTGAAATCGTCTTCGAAGCTGAGCATGTCGGGTCTCCGGGTCGGGGTTGTCGGGATAGGGGAGGAAGTCAGAACACGGTGGTGGCGCCGGGATGGATGATCTCGATCACCTCCAGGCTGGCTTCCAGGGTTTCCAGGCGGAGCGCTTCCAGCGCTTGGTCATCGAGGCCGAGGCCACGCATGGCCGCCTCGGCCCGGCTGTCGGGCAGATAGGGTTCGGGTTCGCGCCGGGGTTTCAGGCAGGGCGCGAGGTTGGCGCCGATCAGGCTGGCCAGGTGGGTGATGGCGACCTCGCGCTCGAAACCGGGCGCGCCGGCCGGTTCCAGGTGGTGGCGGACGGCGACGCGGAGTTTTTCCGGCAGTTTCCAGGCTTCCAGCAGGGCGGCGCCGAGTTCGGCGTAGCTGAAACCGAACAGGCGCCGCTCGATGACCACCGGGTCGATCTGGTCGGCGCGCGCCAGGCGCAGCACTTCACGGTATTCGGCGGGTCGGCGGGCGTAGAACACCAGCCGGCCGACGCCGTGCAGCAGACCGGCGATGAACAGGGTTTCGGCGTCGGCCATGCGCAGGCGCCGGGCGAGCAGCTTGGCGAACACGCCGCTGGTGATGCTGTTGTCCCAGAAGCTGTCCATGTCCACGAATTCCGGGGGAATGTCGCGGAAGGTCTTGACCGCCGAGGTCGCCAGCATCAGGTCGCGCAACGCCTTGTGGCCGATGATCGCGACCGCGTGCGAAAGCGTTTCGACACGACCGGGATGGCCGTACAGGGCGGAATTGGCCAGACGCAGGACGGTCGCGGCGAGGCCGGCGTCGAGCTCGATGATTTCGACCAGGTCGCGCGCGCTTCCGGACGGTGAATCCATCACCGCGCAGGCGCGCATGACCAGATCGGGCAGCGTGAACAGGTGGGTGACTTCCCCCGCCAGGGTTTGTGGCGTCATGAGCTTGCGCCGCTTACCGGCGGCGATCCGCTTGACGGACGTGGTCGGCGCGGACGTGTGGAAAACCGGTCATGGGGGATCTCCTTTGTGAGCGCGTCGTTCGACGGGTCAGAAAATGGTGGCGTTGGGCTGGACGATCTCGGCGATTTCCAGGCTGGCGGCCAGGGCTTCGCCGCGAATGTCGTCCAGATCCGACGCGGTCAGACCAAGATGCCCGGCGAACAGGCTCTGGGCCGGGGTGTAGGGCGTGGCCGGCGCTGGCGTCTTCAGGCTGGGCGCCAGGTTGGCGGCGAGTCCGCTGGCCAGGTGGACGACCGCCACCGCCTTGCGATGAGCGGGCGCGTCATCCGGCGTCAGGTGGTATTCCACGGCCACCCGGAGCCGCTCCGGCAAGCCCCACAGCGTCAGCAGCGCGGCACCGAGTTGCGCGTAGGTGAAGCCGAAGATGTGCTGCTCGGCGGCGGTGATGCCCTGCCCCCCTCCTTCGGCGTAGCGGATGGCCATGCGGTATTCGGCTGGCCGACGGGCGTAGAACACCAGGCGGCCGATACCGTGCAACAGGCCGGCGATGAACAGTGGTTCTTCCTGGGGCAGCTTCGCGCGCCGGGCGATCAGGTCGACCAGCGCGCCACAGGTGATGCTGTTGTTCCAGAAGGTGTCCATGTCCACGAATTCGGCCGGGATGTCGCGGAAATGCCGGACCACCGAAGTGGCCAGGATCAGATCGCGCAGATTCTTGTGGCCGATGATGGCGAGCGCATGGCCGAGGTCGTCAACGCGGCCGAGATGGCCGTACAGGACCGAGTTGGCCAGACGCAGGATCATGGCCGCCAGGCCGGCGTCGGTTTCGATCACGTCGACCAGGGCCTGCGCGCTGCCCATGGGGGCATCCATCACGGCGCGGGCGCGCACCACCACGTCCGGCAGCGTGAACAGGGTGGAAACTTCACCAGCCAGGGTTTGCGGGGTCATGGCGATCTCGTCGATGCATCACGGGCGGTTCATTGGCACGCCTCGCACTCCTCGTAACCGGCATCGCCGGGACGCAGGGTGCAGACCTTGCCGACGATCTCCGGCTCCGGCAGGTTGGCGGCCGCGACATAGCCGCCGTTGCCGCCAGCGACGGTCGAGCCCCCCGCTCCGCTGGCGCCCAGGCCACCGGCGCCGCTCATGCCACCACTCGGCACGGCGTTCAGTTCACCGCCGCGGCCGGTCGATTTCTCGGCCGAGGTGGCGCCCATGGAGCGCAGGTAATAGGTGGTCTTGAGACCGCGCAGCCAGGCCAGCTTGTAGGTCTCGTCCAGTTTCTTGCCGCTGGCGCCGTGGAAGTAGAGATTGAGGCTCTGGGCCTGGTCGATCCACTTCTGGCGGCGGGCGCCGGCTTCGATCAGCCAGACCGGGTCGATCTCGAAGGCGGTGGCGTAGAGCGCGCGCAGTTCCGTCGGAATGCGGTCGATGCGGGCCAGCGAACCGTCGAAATACTTGATGTCGCCGACCATGACCTCGTCCCACAGGTTCAGGGCCTTCAGGTCGCGCACCAGGTACTGGTTCACCACCGTGAACTCGCCGGACAGGTTGGATTTGACGAACAGGTTCTGGTAGGTCGGCTCGATGCTGGCGGAGACGCCGACGATATTGGCGATGGTCGCGGTCGGGGCGATCGCCAGACAGTTGGAATTGCGCATGCCCACCGTCATGATCCGCTCGCGCAGCGCGGCCCAGTCGAGATGCTCGGTGAGGTCGGCCTCGAGATAGCCGCCGCGTTCCTCGGCCAGCAGTTTCAGGGAATCCTGAGGCAGGATGCCCTTGCTCCACAGCGAGCCGTCGAAGGTGCTGTAGCGGCCGCGTTCCTCGGCCAGCTCGGTGGACGCCTGGTAGGCGAAATAGGCCACGGCTTCCATCGCGCGGTCGGCGAATTCCACGGCTTCCGGGCTGGCGTAGGGGATTCGCAGCCGGTGCAGCGCGTCCTGGAAGGCCATGGTGCCCAGGCCGACCGGGCGGTGCTTGAGGTTGGAGTTGCGCGCCTTGCCGACGTTGTAGAAGTTGATGTCGATGACGTTGTCGAGCATGCGCATCGCGGTGCGGATGGTCCGCCGCAGCTTGTCCATGTCCAGACCGCCATCCTTCAGATGGTTGGCCAGATTGACCGAGCCCAGGTTGCACACCGCGATTTCGTTGTCGTTGGTGTGCAGGGTGATCTCGGTGCACAGGTTGGAGCTGTGCACGACGCCGACGTGCTGGTTGGTGTAGCGCACGTTGCAGGCGTCCTTGAAGGTGATCCAGGGGTGGCCGGTCTCGAAGAGCATCGAGAGCATCTTGCGCCAGAGGGAGACGGCGGGGATCTTCTTGTGGAGCCTGAGCTCGCCGCGCGCGGCCTTCTCTTCGTAGCGGGTGTAGGCCGCCTCGAAGTCGGCACCGTACTTGTCGTGCAGGTCGGGTACGTCGGAGGGCGAGAACAGGGTCCAGTCGGCGTTCTCCATGACCCGCTTCATGAAGAGGTCGGGCACCCAGTTGGCGGTGTTCATGTCGTGGGTGCGGCGGCGGTCGTCGCCGGTGTTCTTGCGCAGTTCCAGGAACTCCTCGATGTCCATGTGCCAGGTTTCCAGGAACGCGCAGACGGCGCCTTTGCGCTTGCCGCCCTGGTTGACCGCCACGGCGGTGTCGTTCGCGACCTTCAGGAAGGGCACGACGCCCTGCGACTTGCCGTTGGTGCCCTTGATGTAGGCGCCGAGCGAACGCACGCGCGTCCAGTCGTTGCCGAGACCGCCGGCGTACTTCTGCAGGAGCGCGTTTTCCTTGATCGACTGGTAGATGCCGTCGAGGTCGTCCGGCACCGTGGTCAGGTAGCAGGAGGACAGTTGCGAATGGCGCGTGCCGGCGTTGAACAGGGTCGGCGTGCTGCTCATGTAGTCGAACCTCGAGAGCACCTCGTAGAACTCCAGCGCGCGGCTTTCGCGATCGATCTCGTTGATGGCGAGCCCCATCGCCACGCGCATGAAGAACGCCTGCGGCAGTTCGATGCGGCGCTCGTCGATGTGCAGGAAATAACGGTCGTACAGGGTTTGCAGGCCCAGATACTGGAATTGCAGGTCGCGCCGGGCGTCGAGCGCGGCGGCCAGGCGCGCCAGATCGAACTGAGCCAGGCGCTCGTCGAGCAGTTCGGCCTCGATGCCTTGCTTGATGTAGGCCGGGAAATAGTCGGCGTAGCGCGCCGCCATTTCGGCCTGATCGACTTCCTCGCCCAGAACCTCGCGGCGGATGGAATGCATCAGCAGGCGCGAGGTGACGAAGGTGTAGTCCGGATCCTTCTCGATCAGCGAACGCGCCGACAGGATCAGCGAGCGGCGCACCTCGTCCATCGGCACGCCGTCGTAGATGTCGCGCAGCGTGGCTTGCAGGATGGCCTGCGGGTTGGTTTCCGGCAGCCCCTCGCAGGCGGCGGCGATGATGGCGCCGAGGCGCGCCAGATCAAGCGGGCGGCGCTCGCCGTTTTCCAGGCAGAATAACGCGTGGTCCTGGGCCTGCTGCTGCTTCTGCCGGGAGCGCTCTTCGTTGCGCTTTTCCCGGTAGAGCACGTAGGCGCGCGCGACTTCATGCTCGCCGGAACGCATCAGCGCCAGTTCGACCTGATCCTGGATATCCTCGATGTGGAAGGTGCCGCCTTCCGGCTGGCGCCGGATCAACGCGCCGACGACGTTGCCGGTGAGGTTGTCGACCAGCTCGCGGATGCGCGCGCTGGCCGCCGCCTGACCGCCGTTGACGGCGATGAATGCCTTGGTCAGCGCGACCGCGATCTTGTTCGGTTCGAACGCCACCACGGCGCCATTGCGGCGGATGATCTTGTGGCCGGCGTAGGGGTTATCGGCGGGGATGCCCGCCAGCGTGGGGGAAGTCAGGCCATCGGCGAGACCGATGTTGGACGGGGTGGACTGGAACTCGGCGGAAAGCTGCATCGGTGCGTCTCCTCTGGCGGGATTCCAGGCGCGGCGGGCCTTGGCGCGCGCAAGGAATGGTTTATTAGAAAACACTAAATATAGTGCCGCTACTCACGAATGGCACTAATTCTAGTGTCAGAGACCGAAGCGTCAACCGATTTTTTTTGCACAGGACGTGCACAGGCTATCCACAGGTTTATCTACAGCCGAGGGCATGCCGGCATCGTTGATCGATGCGCGGGACGCAAGCAAAAGCCTGGAGTTATCCACAGATTTCTGGATTTATCGGTCCGCCCGAGGAGGCGTCGGGGAACGCCCTCATCGAGTGACGATCAGGCGCCCTGCCCCCCACCCGCCACCGTGGACATCGATGCCGATCGGGCGTATCCGCGATGGAGGTTACGGAACCGAAACCCGCTCCGGTCGCATGTCACCCACGACGGCGGGCAAGCCCACCGCTCCACAAGACCCGGCCGGCCAGCAACAGGGTGAGCAGCGCCAGGCCCCATTCGGAGAGGGTCGGGATGGCCACCTGCATCGTCGCCGGGCCGCCGGGATCGACGATGGAGCCGTTGGCCAGCAGGTCATGGTCACCATCCTGACCGTCGGTCAGGGTCAGGGTCACCGTGTCACCGGCGATCACCGCGCCCGGGAAGACGTACCAGTGGGCAACCGGATTGCCTGGCCTGGGGCCGTATTTCCAGTACCGCGCGCCAGCGGGAAAGTGTTGCGGGTAGGTAATTTTCACCGTCGCCGTGCCACCGGTCGCGCAACCATCCAGACGGAAATCGAACACGCCCTGGGAAAAGACAAGGGCCGGTGGCGGCGGCGAGGCGATCGCCGACAGAGGCACGAATTGCGCGCTGGCGAAGGTGCAACCCGGACCATCGTCCAGCACGACGGTGGCGGAGCCGCCACCGGGCAGGGAAGCGCTGAAACCGGGCTGGAAGTTGGCGGCGCAGTTCATGTCGCCGGCGATGGCGAAACTCGCCGAACAGCCGCCACTCCAGCCGGTGAAGACATGGCCGGCATCGGGTGTGGCGGCGCAGGTGACGATACCACCGGGAGTAGCGGTGACGGGGGTGCAACTGGCGCTGCCACCGGCTCCGGCGGTCACCGTGACGGAGTACGAAGAGACGGGGAGGATGGTCAGGCGCGCATTGACGTAGGCAATGTCATAGCCCAGCTGGTCGGACCAGATGTTGGGGTCGTGGCTGCCAACATCGACGTAATCGGAATAGGGGCTGGCGAGGTTGAACAGGTGACCGGACGTCGCCGCGCCGGCAACGGAGTAACTGGGGTTCGACAAGCCGCCGGGGTAGGCGACGCCATCATAGGGCTTGCTGACGTTGTCGGCGGTGATGGTGAGCGGGGTCAGTAAAGTGCGCAGGAGCGGCGTGGTATTGCCTTCGTAAATGCGCCAGACGGCGCCAGAGCCACCGGAAGTGCCGATGTCGAAGCCGGCATCGGCAAAGACGCTGACATGGCGATATTTGTCCCATAGCGCCGTGGCCTCGGGCGTACCGCCGATGACTAAGGTCCCTGCCGCGGGTTGTGCTTCCAGGAAATGCTCATTGGTGCTCACGGTGTAGTCATAGTAGTAGCCCTTCCTGACACCGACGCAGCCGGTACAGGTGCCGCCATGTGAAGGGTCTTCAGCCGTTATGAGCGCATAAGACCCCCCCAGCGAATAGGCGGCGTTCATGCGGTCCCAGACACCCGCGTAATAAACATGGCTGACCGTTCCCTCGTTGATGGCGGCGATGCCGCCGAAGTAGTTGTCCGACCCATAACTTTTATAGGGAATGATCGTCGCCGTGCTGTAGCTGTCGCTGATCGTGCCGGCAGGAAAGTTGTGCGCCACCAGGCCACTGACCTCATGCCCCCCCGCGACCAAGCCGGAAGCGTAGCTGGTGGAGATGCCGCCGGTGTTCTGGGAAACCAGGCCGGCGTTGGAAAGCGCATTGATGTTCCCGATATCCTGGATGCCGCCCCAGGCGCTGACCGTGCCGAGCGCGTAGGAATTGGTGATGGTGCCCTGATTCCATCCGGCCAGCCCCGCGCCCTGGCTGACGGCCTGGATCACGATGTCGGTGCCGCAACGGTCGATGAGGCCGAAGTTTTTCCAGACCAGCCCCCCGACGGTGTGGTAGCCGGTGAGTGTGCCGCTGGCGAACACATTGCTGACGGTGCCGTAGTTGTTGCGCACGAGCGTGGCGGCGGCTCCCGCGTAATCGGCGGCAACATCGGCATTCGTGATGCTCAGGTCGCGCACCGACCCACCGCTGCCGATGTCGCGGAACAAGCCGCCCGCCAAGGTGAAGATATATAGCCCGTCAATCGCGCGGTTCTGCCCGTCGAAGCTGCCGCTGAAGCGGGTGGCGCTGGTGCCCACCGGCACAAAGCTGCTGGAGAGCCAGACGTCATTGGCGCCGCCGTGGGTGGCGCTGGCGTCGAGGTTGTTGGCGAGCGTGTAGTTGCCCTCAAGGCTCATGCCCATCAACTGCAACTGGTGGGTGTTTTTGATGACGGGCGACCATTCGGAAGCGAGCATGGGCAGCACCGTGCCGTTGCTGCCGTTGAGGGTGCCGTCGCTGCCGACCAGCACCCAGCCGCCACCCCCCGGCGTGGTGGTGAAGCTGAAGCCAGCGAAGTTGGCGGCATCGCGCATCTGCGCGGTGGTGAGGCCGGTGAGATTGGTGATGGTGCCCGAGGAGCTCACTTGGGCAAGACCGGTGCTGCCGGCGGTATCGGTGTTCCAGTAGACATTGTTGATCCCCGCCCCGATGGACCCGTTCGCCCAGGAACCCATGATGCCGCCGACGCCAATCGATGTTCCCGCGTAAATACCCACCGTGCCGGAGAAATACGCGTTGTTGATGGTGCTTGCCAAGCCCACGCCAATCAGCCCGCCGACCTGGTTGCCGCCGCGCACGTTGCCGGTGGCATAGCTGTCGTAGACCCTGCCCCCCATTCCAATCAAGCCACCGGCGACGCCGCCGCTCCAACTGTTTACGCCGGTTCCCGGGACGGTGCCGGTGACATCGGCGGACGACCAGACATTCCTGAGCGTGACCGAACTGACGGGAAGAACGTCTCGCCCGAGAATGCCGCCCACGTAGTCGGCGCCGGTAACCGAGCCGGTGACATGGCTCCTTTCTATCGTGGCGGTGTGCCCCAGTCCGAGCAGCCCTCCGACATTGGTATTGCCAACGAAGGAAACGTCGCGGAGGCCGACATGGGCAATGCGCGCACCGCCCGTCGCCTTCCCGAACAGGCCAATGTAGTGTTGCGAAGGACGGTTGATGGTGAGGCCGCTGATGACATGGCCGAGACCGTCGAATTGCCCGGTGTAGTAGTTCGAATTCGAATAAGTATCTTCCGCGCCTCCAATCGACTGGAACCCCGCGCCGCCGTTCCAGCCACTGGTGGCGCTGGCGTCGATGTCCGCGCCCAGCACATAGTTGCCGGCGAGGTCGCCCTGCATGCCCTGCAAGTCGGTGCCGGTGGTGGAGCCTTCCGCGCCCAGGCTGGTGAGGATGGTGTAGTTCTTCACCGTGCCGTCGGAGCCGAGTTTGGTGCTGAAGCTGCCGGTGCTGGCGAGATTCACCGGGGCGTTGATGTTGTAGCGGCTGGTGTTGCCCGCTGCCAGGGCGTTCTGCCCATATTCCAGCGCCAGGCCCGCCGTGCCGCTGCCGTCCAGGACGGCCTGGATATGGATGTCGCCGCCGGCGGACAGGGTCAGGGTGTTGGCGTTCCAGGTGACCCTGGTGTGGACGGTGAGGGGGTCGCCATCGGTGGCGACCAGGGTGACCGGCCCGTTGGCGAGTTTCGCGGCGATGTCCGCCGCCGAGACCGTCGAGCCGGCGGCGCTGGGGGTCCACACCTCCGGGTTGCTGCCCGACCAGGCGCCGTTGCTGCTGGCGCCGCTGGTGATGGTGACGTCGTGAGCGTGGGTGGCGCCGGCCAGCAGGAGGAGCATGGCCGCGATGGCTGCCCGCGTGGACGTGCGTCCCGAACGCGGGGAACGGGCGATGGGATGCGCGATGGATACAGCAACGGTCCGGGTCATGGACGCCTCCGAATTGTTTACAGGCTGGCGCGTTCCGAGTACGACGGGTGTGTCCGGAGCGCGCGCTCCGGACACACCCGTCGATTCCCGGCACGGGAACCCAGGGGGGCGCCGGTTCCCCGGCGGTTCTGGAGGGCGGCCCGAAGCGTGCGGAGCCTATCGGAGCGGGGCCGGCGGGCCTATCCGCTAATCAGTGGGGGTGGCTCCCCGGACGGGTGTCAGCCGCCCCGGTTCAGCCACAGGCTCATGAGGCCCGCCCGGCTGCGCACCCCGAATTTGCGGAAGATGGCGATGACGTGCTGGTGCGTGGTCGACGTAGCCAGGCCGAGCTGGTTGGCGATCCCCTTTTCCGATGCCTCGGTGAGCAGCAGATGCAATACCTTGCGTTCGGTGGGGGTGAGGGGCGAGGTGGCGATCATGACGCCATGGCTGAGCATGAGCTGGCGGTGAAACCATTTGAGACCCCGCGCGGCGTGGGCCAGCAGGGCGATCTCGGCATCGTTGAAGGTCCGGTCGGCGTAGAAGCCGAAATGGGATTCCGCGTCCCGGTTGAGTGGAAAGCCGACATAGGCGGCATCCTGGGTGCCCACCGAGCCGTAATGGGCCTGAAAAAAGGGCGAATCGAACCAGTCGGGCGGCAGGTCTCGCCGAAACGCGTAGGTGCGGAAATGGCCCACCTGGCGCATCGGCAGCAGGAAGGAGGGATCGATTTCGCGGCGGTCCCATTGCTTGAGGATTTCCCTGAACGGCCCTTCATCGGGATGGGGCTCGATGGGACGCAGCAATTTCATGGCGCCTACCCGCCAGCCTTGCAGCGGATCGGCCTCGCGCCCTTCGCCGATGCGAATGGCACCGCCCCAGGTGGCGTTGCGGGCGCCCACCAGCTCGCACAGCCTGGTCATCAGATGGACGGCGGCCTGATCCGATTGGCCGACGTCGAAGTCGGCCAGTTCGTCCCAAAGACGGTGGATATTTTCCTGCATGGCGAGAGTTTTCATGTTCGTACTGTCCGAGCGATCGGGAAATCCAATGAACCGTCGGCCACGCCTGTCTGGCCGCGCCCCGTCGGCGGGTTCCCTGGCGCGCTATCGTACCAGTCCCGGTGGCGCCGGCCCTCGAGAGCGCGGCCCGGTGTCGTTCGCGTAGAATGGTGGGCTTTCGCACGTCGACGAACGACCCCATGCGCAACACCGCCGTACTGCTGATCGCCTGCCCGGACAAGAAGGGCCTGGTCGCCGCCATCGCCAACTTCCTGCTCCGCCACAACGCCAACATCCTGCACGCCGACCAGCATCAGGATGGTGCCGCCGGCCTGTTCCTGATGCGCGTGGAATGGGCGCTGGACGGCTTCGACCTGGGTTTGCACAAGTTCGACGAGGCGTTCGCGCCGATCGCGGCGGAGCACGGCATGACCTGGCGGCTGTCGCTGTCCAGCGTCAAGCCACGCATGGCCATCTTCGTGTCGAAGTTCGATCACTGCCTGGCCGACCTGCTCTATCGCCACCATGCCGGCGAGCTGTACTGCGACATTCCGCTGATCCTCAGCAACCATCCGGATACCCACTGGCTGGCGGAGGCTTACAAGATCCCCTTCCAGCACATTCCGGTGAACAAGGAAAACAAGTCGGAGGCGGAAGCCCAGCAACTGGCCATCCTGGCCGCCCACCATGTCGATTTCTTCGTGCTGGCGCGCTACATGCAGGTGTTGTCGCCCGATTTCATCAGCCATTACCCCAACCGCATCATCAACATCCACCATTCCTTCCTGCCCGCCTTCCACGGCGCCAAACCTTACCAGCGCGCGTTCGAACGCGGCGTCAAACTGATCGGCGCCACCAGCCATTACGTCACCGAGGTGCTCGACGACGGTCCGATCATCGAGCAGGACGTGACCCGCATCAGCCATCGCGACGATCTGGAGGACCTGGTGCAGAAAGGCGCCGACCTGGAAAAGGTGGTGCTGTCGCGCGCGGTGAAGTGGCACATCGACAACCGCATCCTGGTCTACGGCAACAAGACCGTGGTATTTGACTAGCCGGTAGCTTGTAGCGGGTAGCTTTTTCAAGGATGCGCGCGCAGCGCGCGACAAACCGCTACCAGCTACCAGCTGCTCTCCAAAGGAACGCCATGAAAACCATCCTGATCACTGGCGGCGCCGGCTACATCGGCTCCCATGCCTGCGTGGCCTTTCTGGAAGCCGGCTATGACATCGTGGTGCTCGACAACCTCAGCAACAGCAGTCCGGAATCACTGAAACGGGTGCGCGAACTGACCGGCCAGGACTTCCCCTTCATCGAAGGCGACATCCGCGACCGCGCCACGCTCGACCGCCTGTTCCGCGATCACGACATCGACGCCGTGATCCACTTCGCCGGCCTCAAGGCGGTCGGCGAATCGGTGGAAAAACCGCTGGTCTATTACGACAACAACATCGCCGGCAGCATCACGCTGTTCGAGGCGATGCAGGCGGCGGGCGTCAAAAGCGTGGTGTTCAGCTCCTCGGCCACGGTCTACGGCGATCCCGCCTCGGTACCGATCCGCGAGGATTTTCCGGTTGGCGGCACCACCAATCCCTACGGCACCAGCAAGCTGTTCATCGAGAAGATCCTCCAGGATCTCGCCATCGCCGATCCGTCCTGGTCGATCGCCCTGCTGCGCTATTTCAACCCGGTCGGCGCGCACAAGAGCGGCCGCATTGGCGAGGATCCGCGCGGCATCCCGAACAACCTGATGCCCTACATCGCCCAGGTGGCGGTGGGCCGGCGCGAACATCTCAACGTCTTCGGCGACGATTACCCGACGCCGGACGGCACCGGCGTGCGCGATTACATCCATGTGGTGGATCTGGCCCTGGGCCACGTCAAGGCGGTGGCGAAGCTCGCCGCCGGCGTCGCCATCTGGAATCTGGGCACCGGCCGCGGCTACAGCGTGATCGAGATGGCGCGCGCCTTCGAGCGCGCCAGCGGCCGGCCGGTGCCCTACCGAATCGCGCCCCGGCGCGCCGGCGACATCGCCCAATGCTGGGCCGACCCGGCCAAGGCGGAACGTGAACTCGGTTGGAAAGCGGCGCGCGGCCTCGAGGAGATGTGCGAGGACGCCTGGCGCTGGCAGTCGATGAACCCGAACGGCTACGACGAACCGAACTGAACAGGAGTCCTCCTTGATCCTCGTCACCGGCGGCGCCGGCTTCATCGGCGCGAATTTCGTCCTGGACTGGCTGAACGCCCATCGGGAACCGGTCCTCAACCTGGACAAGCTGACCTACGCGGGCAACCTGGAAAACCTGGCCACGCTCGCCGGCGACGACCGCCATGTCTTCGTCCAGGGCGACATCGGCGACCGCGACCTGGTCGGCCGCCTGCTTGCCGGGCACCGGCCGCGCGCCATCATCAACTTCGCCGCCGAAAGCCACGTCGACCGCTCCATCCACGGCCCCGAGGATTTCATCCAGACCAACATCGTCGGCACCTTCCATCTGCTCGAGGAAGCGCGCGGCTACTGGATGAATCTCCCGGAAGCCGAAAAATCCGCCTTCCGCTTCCTGCACGTTTCCACCGACGAGGTCTACGGCTCGCTCGGCCCGGACGACGCGCCCTTCACCGAGCGGACGCCGTTCGCGCCGAACAGCCCCTACTCCGCTTCCAAGGCCTCGTCCGACCATCTGGTGCGCGCCTATCACCACACCTACGGCCTGCCGACGCTGACCACCAACTGTTCCAACAACTACGGGCCCTACCAGTTTCCGGAAAAACTGATCCCGCTGATGATCCTCAACGCCACCCAGGGCAAGCCGCTGCCGATCTACGGTGACGGCATGAACGTGCGCGACTGGCTGTACGTGACCGACCACTGTTCGGCGATCCGCGCTGTCCTCGAAAACGGCCGGCTCGGCGAGACCTACAACGTCGGCGGCTGGAATGAAATGCCGAACATCGAGATCGTGAAGATCGTCTGCGCCCTGCTCGACGAACTGCGCCCCGACCCCGCCGGCCCGCATGAACGCCTGCTCACCTACGTCAAGGACCGCCCCGGCCACGATCGTCGCTACGCCATCGACGCCGGCAAGATCCACCGCGAATTGGGCTGGAAGCCCGCCGAGACCTTCGACACCGGCATCCGCAAGACCGTGGCCTGGTATCTGGCGCACATGGACTGGGTGGAAAACGTGGCGAGCGGCGCGTATCGGGAGTGGGTTTCGCGTCAATATGGCGCGAAAGAGGGAAGTGGGGAGTAGGAAGTGGGAAAGGCCCACGAACAGCTGGAGGCGTGGAAGGTTGGCATGCCCCTGGTAAAGACCATTTACGAGATCACGGCTGTTTCCCCCACTGAAGAACGTAACGGTTTGGCGCAGCAAACGCGGCGGGCGGCAGTCTCCATTCCCAGCAACATCCCGGAGGGCGCCGCGCGCCAAGGCGCCAGGGAATACGCGCATTTCATCAGTATCGCGCGTGGCTCATTGGCGGAATTGGACACTCAACTGCAAATCGCCAAACTGCTCGGCTATCTTGCACAGGACCACCCCGTCGCGCGGCTAGCCGTTCAGGTCGGCAAGCTGCTCACGGGATTGCACAGGAAATGGACGACGCAATGACCCCACTTCCCACTCCCCATTCCCTCCTACCCAGGAAAGGCATCATCCTGGCCGGCGGCTCCGGCACCCGCCTGTACCCGGCCACGCTGGCGGTGTCCAAGCAGCTTCTGCCGATCTACGACAAGCCGATGATCTACCACCCGCTGACCACGCTGATGCTGGCCGGCATCCGCGATGTCCTGATCATCTCGACACCGCAGGACACGCCGCGCTTCGAGCAGTTGCTGGGCGATGGCGGGCAGTGGGGCATGAGTCTCTCCTACGCGGTGCAGCCCAGCCCGGACGGGCTGGCGCAGGCCTTCATCATCGGCGCCGATTTCATTGGCGACGGCCCCTCTGCGCTGGTGCTTGGCGACAACATCTTCTACGGCCACGACATGGCCCACGATCTGCATGCCGCCAACTCGCGCGCGACCGGCGCCACCGTGTTCGCCTACCGGGTACAGGATCCGGAACGCTATGGCGTGGTCGAGTTCGACGCCGACCGACGCGCCATCAGCCTGGAGGAAAAGCCGGCCCGGCCGAAATCTCATTACGCCGTCACCGGCCTGTATTTCTACGACCGGCGCGTGGTCGACATCGCGCGCGCGCTCAAGCCCTCGGCGCGCGGCGAACTGGAGATCACCGACGTCAACCGCCAGTATCTGGACTGGGGCGAACTCGACGTCACCATCCTCGGTCGCGGCCATGCCTGGCTCGACACCGGCACCCACGCCTCGCTGCTGGAGGCTTCGATGTTCATCGAGACCATCGAGAAGCGACAGGGCCTGAAGATCGCCTGCCCGGAGGAAATCGCCTACCGGCAGGGCTACATCGACGCCGAACAGGTCGCCCGCCTGGCCGAACCGTTGAAGAAGAACGACTATGGCCAGTACCTGCTGGCCATGCTCGGCGAACGGGTATTCTGAGCCCCCCTCATCCCCGCTCCCTATTCCCTACTCCCCATCCCCCCAGAGCGCCGCATGAACATCATTGAAACCCCGCTGCCCGGAGTCCTGTTGATCGAGCCCCAGCTGTTCGGCGATGAACGCGGCTTTTTCATGGAGAGCTGGAACCGGCGCGCATTCGCCAGTCGTGGCCTCGATCTCGAATTCGTGCAGGACAACCATTCGCGCTCCGCGCGCGGCGTGCTGCGCGGCCTGCATTACCAGGTCCACGAGCCGCAGGGCAAACTGGTGCGCGTGGTGTCCGGCGCGGTGTTCGACGTCGCGGTGGATCTGCGCCGATCATCGCCGAATTTCGGTCGCTGGGTCGGTTACGAACTCTCCGCCGACAACAAACGCATGCTCTGGGTGCCGCCCGGATTCGGCCACGGCTTCCTGGTTCTCTACGAAACCGCCGATTTCCTCTACAAGACCACGGCCTATTACGCGCCGCAATGGGATCGCGGCGTGCGCTGGAACGATCCCGACATCGGCATCGACTGGCCGCTCGACGGCGCGCCGACGCTTTCGGCCAAGGATGAAGCGGCGCCGTGGCTGCGCGACGCGGAGGTGTATCCATGAACATCCTGCTCACCGGCGCGCGCGGCCAGCTCGGTTGGGAATTGCGGCGGACGCTGGCCAGCCTGGGCGAGGTGACCGCGCTCGACTCGCGCGCGCTCGATCTGACCGATGCCGACGCCATCCGCCGCGTGGTTCGCGAACGGGCGCCGCGCGTCATCGTCAACCCGGCCGCGCACACCGCCGTCGACCGGGCCGAGAGCGAAGCCGATCTGGCCCACGCGGTCAATGCCACCGCCCCGGGCGTGCTCGCCGAAGAGGCGGAGCGGCTGGGCGCGACGCTGATCCACTATTCCACCGATTACGTGTTCGATGGCTCCGGCGACCGGCCCTGGCGCGAGGACGACGCCAGCGCCCCGCTCAACGTCTACGGCGCCAGCAAGCTGGCCGGGGAAAGGGCGATCCAGGCCAGCGGTTGCCGGCATCTGATCTTCCGCACCTCCTGGGTGTATGGCGCGCGCGGCGCCAATTTCCTGCTGACCATGCGGCGTCTGATGCGCGAACGGCCGGAGTTGAAGGTCGTCGCCGACCAGACCGGCGCGCCGACCTGGTGCCGCGATCTGGCCGAGGCAAGCGCGCTGGCGCTCGCCCAGATCGTCTCGCCGGCGCGCGGCGCCGACAAACCCGGACCCTGGGGCGTCTATCACATGACCAACGCCGGTGAGACCACCTGGCATGGTTTCGCCGAGGCGATCCTGGCGCTCGATCCGCCGAACCCCCGGCCCCGGCTGCTGCCGATACCAAGCAGCGAATACCCGACGCCGGCGCGTCGGCCGCGCAATTCCCGGCTGGACAACGGCAAGCTGGCGCGCGTGTTCGGCCTCCGCCTGCCGGACTGGCGCGCGTCGCTGGCGCGTTGCCTGGACGTCGACGGAACGCCGGCGGACCTGCCTTGAGCATCCTTGGCCGATAGACTCTAAGATCACGCCACCAACGCCCACGCCCTTCCGACCATGACCCTCTATCCCGTCATCCTTTCCGGTGGATCAGGAACCCGACTCTGGCCGATGTCGCGCGCGGCCTTACCCAAGCAACTGCTGGCGTTGACCTCCGAACGCACGATGGCGCAGGAAACCGTGGCCCGGTTGGCCGGACTGCCCGACGCCGGCCCGCCGCTGGTGGTGTGCAACGAGGAACACCGCTTCCTGATCGCGGAGCAGTTGCGCGAAATCGGTGTCAGCCCGCTCGGCATCTATCTGGAACCGGTCGGCCGCAATACCGCGCCGGCCGCCGCCATCGCCGCGCTCGCGCTGCTCGCGCGCGATCCGGAAGCGGTCATGCTGCTGCTGCCGGCCGACCACCTGATTCGCGACGTGGGCGCCTTTCACGCCGCCATCGGCGAGGGCATGCGCACGGTCCAGGCCGGTTTCCTGGTGACCTTTGGCATCGTTCCGGATGCACCGGAAACCGGCTACGGCTACATCCAGCGTGGCGATCCGCTGCTGGCCGCCGGCAACGGCGCGCGCCGGGTCGCGCGCTTCGTCGAGAAACCCGACCTCGCCGGCGCCCAGGCCTTTCTCGCCAGCGGCGACCATCTCTGGAACAGCGGCATGTTCCTGTTCTCCTGCCGGCAGTTCCTGGAAGAGCTCGAACACCACCGCCCCGACATCCTGACCGCCTGCGAGCAGGCGCTCAACAACGGCCGCCACGATCTCGATTTCCAGCGTCTGGACCAGGATGCCTTCACCACCTGCCCGGCCGATTCCATCGATTACGCGGTCATGGAACACACCCGTAACGGCGCGGTGATCCCGGCCGACATCGGCTGGAACGACATCGGCGCCTGGTCGGCGCTGTGGGAGGTCGGCGACAAGGATGCCGACGGCAACGTCACCCGCGGCGACGTCTATCTGGATGGCGTCCACGGCAGCCTGATCCGCGCGGAATCGCGCATGGTCGCGGCGATCGGCGTCGACGACCTGCTGATCGTGGAAACGCCCGACGCCGTGCTGGTGGCCGACAAGGGACGTGCCCAGGACGTCAAGAAGATCGTCGATTACCTGAAAAGCCAGGGCCGCAGCGAACATGAACTGCATACCCGGGTGTTCCGCCCGTGGGGCTGGTACGAGGGCATCGATACCGGCGAGCGTTTCCAGGTCAAGCGCATCATGGTCAAGCCCGGCGAGAAACTGTCCCTGCAGATGCACCACCATCGCGCCGAGCACTGGATCGTGGTTTCCGGCACCGCCCGCGTCACCCGCGACGGCCAGGAGGAACTGCTGACCGAGAACCAGTCCACCTACATTCCGCTCGGCACCAGCCACCGCCTGGAAAACCCCGGCAAGCTGCCGCTGCACATCATCGAAGTCCAGTCCGGTTCCTACCTGGGCGAGGACGACATCGTCCGCTTCGAGGACGTCTACGCGCGTTCCTGAGCCGCCATGAAAGGCAAACGCGCCTCCGGACCGCCGCGCCGACCGCGCGACCCGATCGCCAAGGCGGTGCGCACGCCGCTTTACCGGCAGCGGGTGGTGCCGGACAAGCGCTGGCCGGAAACCCTCAAGCATCGGGAAAAGGTCGAACAGGACGGCAAGGACGAAAAGCCGGAGTGAACGCCTGACCGGGCGCCAGCCCAAGTCAGTACCCGGGGTAGTGCCGCACTACGCTAGATCCGATCCGCCGGGCATTCCGGCGCGATCTCCCCGAGCAGCTCGCGCATGTCGGCGCGGAGTCCGGCCACCAGCATGGCGCCGGCGGCTTCGTCGGCCGCGCGCGCCGCCGCCTCCAGCGCGCGCACGCGCGCTTCCGAACGATGCGCCGAGAAAGTCGCGAGCACGCTCTTCAGCGTATGCGCCGCGCGGGTCAGGCCGGGCCAGTCCTTGCCGGCCCATGCCGAGTCGATTTCATCCAGATAGTTGGGCAGGTCGGCCACGAACAGATCGACCAGGGTAGCCAGCAACGCCTCGTCGTCGCCGATCCGGGCGAGCGCGTCGGCGCGGTCGAACACCGGCACGGCCGCCGGTTCCACCGCGTGGCCGGCATCGGTCCCGACCGCGGTTCCACGAGTGGCGAGCACGCGACCGATCTCGCGATGCAGATCGTCCGCGCGCACCGGCTTGGAAACGTAACCATCCATGCCCGCCGCCAGACAGCGTTCACGGTCCCCGACCATGGCGCTGGCGGTCATCGCGACGATGGCGACATGGCCACCACCGGCCGCCTCCTCCGCGCGGATCCGGCGGGTCGCTTCCAGGCCATCCATTTCCGGCATCATCATGTCCATCAGGATCAGATCGAAGCCGCCATCCCGCCATTTGTCGAGCGCGAGCGCGCCGTTCTCGGCGACTTCGACCACGTGCCCTCGGCGCTCCAGCAGCTTGACCGCGAGCTTGCGATTGACCGGATTGTCCTCGGCAAGAAGCACGCGCAAGCCGGTTGGCGGCGCCGGCGCCTCTTCCCCGGAATCGGTTTGCTCGACCGGCCTCGCCACCGAACCGGACTCGGCGCGCAGACGGCTCTCGGGTACCGGACGGTACGGGATCGTGAAATGGAAGCGCGCGCCGGCGCCAGGTTCGCTTTCGACGCCGATGCTCCCCCCCATCAGCTCGACCAACCGGCGCGAGATGCTCAAACCGAGGCCGGTGCCACCGTAATTGCGGCCGATGGAGCCATCGGCCTGGCTGAACGCGCCGAAGATCGATTCCAGCTTTTCGGTGGCGATGCCGATGCCGCTGTCCTGAACCTCGATGCGCAGACCGTCCTCGCCGTCACCGGCATCCGGTCGGCCGACCCGAACCACGACGCGCCCGATCTCGGTGAACTTGACGGCATTGCCGACCAGATTGACCAGAACCTGACGCAGGCGATTCGGGTCCGCCTCGATATACGCGGGCACATCCCCGCCAATCTCCATGGTCAGGCTCAGCCCCTTTTCGCGCGCGCGCGCCTCGAACGGCGCCAGCGTCTCCGCGAGCAGCGAACGGAGCGGGAACGGTGTCGGCGCGATGTTGAGCATGCCGGCCTCGATCTTCGAAAAATCGAGGATGTCGTTGATGATCGACAGCAGGTGCCGGGCCGAGGAATGCGCCAGCGTCAGATACTCGCGCTGTTCCTCGGTCAGGTCGGTATCCAGCGCCAGTTCGGTCATGCCGATGACGCCGTTCATCGGCGTGCGGATTTCGTGGCTCATGTTGGCCAGGAATTCACTTTTCAGGCGGTTGGCAGCCTCGGCGGCGTCACGCGCGCGCCGCATCGCCGCTTCCGCCTCCTTGCGCGGAGTGATGTCGCGCAGGACCGCGATGCGGTACGGCAGGCCGTTGAGCATGAAGCGCGACAACGTGACGTCGACCGGAAATCGGCTGCCGTCGGCGCGTAGTGCGATGGTCTCGAAGCTGAGCTTGTCACCGCGGTCATCCAGTACCCGTTGACCCCATTCCGGCAGCACCTGGTTGATGAAGCCACCGATCAGTTCATGTTCGGCATGCCCGATTCGCTCGACGGCGGCGGCGTTGACGCTTTCGATCATGCCGTCGGCGTTGATCGTGAACAGGGCGTCGGAAATGTTGCCGAACACCGCCTCCAGCCGCTGACGCGCGGCGGTGATCGACATTTCCTTGGTGTATAGCCAGAGCGAGGTCTCGTTGAGCGCCCGCACCAGCGCCTCGATCTCCTCGACGCCCCGGTAGTCGGGCATCTTTTCGCCCAGGCGTTCGGTCAGTTCATCGGCGAAACGCGACGCCCGGCGCAATGTCGCCACCGGGCCGCGCAGGGACAGCCACAGCATGGCCAGCCCCAGGCCGGCGACCGCCAGGGTCACCGGCAGGGCCGAGCCCAGACTGGCCAGGATAGGCCTGGAGCCATCGGCATCGAGCGCGAAGCCGAGCGCCTGGGCAAGGCCCCCGAGGATCACCATCAGCACCATCAGGCCCGCCAGTCGCAGGTCGAGACGACGGGGCAACCAGCGCGCGGGCGTACCGGACATCAATCATCCACCAGATGGGCGGCGTGCGGCTCGGCGTCCTGGAAGCTGGCCTGGATCTCGAGCGCGTCGTCGATACGCGCCAGGAAAGCATCGACGCAGGCCGGGTCGAAATGATCGCCGGCGCCGGCGCGCAGGAATCCAAGCGCGCGTTCCAGCGACCACGCCTGCTTGTAGGGCCGCTCCGTGGTCAGCGCGTCGAACACGTCGGCGACCGCGACGATGCGCCCGAACAGGGGAATGTCCTCGCCAACCAGGCCGCGCGGGTAACCACCACCTCCGAATTTCTCGTGATGGGTCAGCGCGATCAGGGCGGCGGTGTCGAGCAAGGGCGACTTGCTGTCCTTCAGAATCTCGTAGCCCTTCTCGGCATGGGTGCGCATGATCGCGAGCTCGGCCTCGTCCAGCCGGCCAGGTTTCAGCAGGATGTGATCGGGGATCGCGATCTTGCCGACGTCGTGCATCGGCGCGGCGCGCAGGATCAGGGCCTGGTCGCCGGCGGACAGACCCAGACGTTCCGCGATCAGCCGGGAGTAATTGGACATCCGCTGGATATGGGCACCGGTTTCCGGATCCCGGAATTCGGCCGCGCGCGACAGCCGGGTGATCATCTCGCGCTCGCGCTCGAGGATTTCGTGCGTCGCCTCGGCGACCTTCTCGGCCAGCCAGGCGGCGCGATCCTCCAGCGCCTTCTGGCTGCGTCGCCAGGCCAGCATGTTGCGGACTCGGGCCTGGAATTCCGCGCGGTCGATCGGCTTGGTCAGGAAATCGTTGGCGCCGGTTTCCAGCGCGGCATAGCGGGTTTCGCGCTCATGGTCGGCGGTGATCATCAGAACCGGGATGTCGGCGTTGCGCGCATCCTCGCGAAACCGGCGGATGAACGCCATGCCGTCCGGCTCCGGCATCATGTAATCGACGATCAGCAGATCCGGCCGGGTCGCCAGTACATCCTGGAGGCCGAGCCCGGAATCACGGAACGCGACCGGCTCGATGTCGGTGACGCGTTTCACCAACGCCCCCATCAGGGCCAGATTGACCGGGTTGTCGTCCACGATCACGACACGCATTCAGGCTCCTTCATCCCGCGCCGGGCATGGCGCCGGTCTGGGTTCATTCGCGCGCGGCACGGCGCATGGCCGGGCGCTTTTCGACGGTCACCGCGGCATGCGTCTCCACGCCGTCGCGCAACAGGCTCAACCGCGCGGTCTTGCCTGGCGGCAGCGCCGCGATCAGGTTGAGCAGGGAGGAGGAATCACGCACCGGCTTGTCGCCCACCCGGATCAGCACGTCTCCCGGCCGGATGCCGGCGCGGTCGGCCGGGCCACCGCGCAGCACGCCAGCGATCAGGGCGCCATCGGTGGCCTCCAGGCCGAAGGATTCGGCGATCTCCGGAGTAATCTCCTGGACTTCGATGCCGACCCAGCCGCGAATCACCGAGCCGTTGGCGATGATCTGCTCCATGACCTGGCGGACGATGGAAACCGGAATCGCGAAGCCGATGCCCAGGCTGCCGCCGGTGCGCGAAAAAATCGCGGTGTTGATGCCGGCCAGGTTGCCGGCGCCATCGATCAGCGCGCCACCGGAATTGCCCGGGTTGATCGCCGCGTCGGTCTGGATGTAGTTCTCGAAGGTGTTGATGCCCAAGTGGCTGCGCCCGAGCGCGGAAACGATGCCCATGGTGACGGTCTGGCCAACGCCGAACGGATTGCCGATGGCAAGCACGACGTCACCGACGCGGAGGCCGTCGGGCTGCGCGAAGGTGACCGCCGGCAACCCTGCCCGCGGTACCTTGAGCACGGCCAGATCGGTTTCCGGGTCGGTGCCCACCACCTCGGCCTTGATGGTGCCGCCATCCGCCAGCGCGACCTGGATCTCGTCCGCGGCCTCGACGACATGGTGATTGGTCAGCACGAAACCATCCTGGCTGACGATGACCCCGGAACCAAGATTGGACACGCGCTGGGTTCGATCGCCGGCGTTGCCGCCATCGCCGAAGAACCGGCGGAACATCGGGTCATCCATGTACGGCGCGCGCTGCGCGCGCACTTGCTTGCTGGTGAAGATGTTGACCACCGAGGGCAGCGACTTGGCGGCGGCATCGGCATAGCTCAGGCTGGTCGGCGCCGGCGTGCCGCCACCGACCTCACGGATCGTGATGGCGTCGCCACCCAACGGCAGCAGGCCCGGGATCAGACGATCGAGCGCCAGCAACGCCGCCGCGAGCACAACCAGTACCGCGACGCATTGGGCGAACCACAACCAGGCTTTGTGCATGAAACGGGCGAAAACCGATGGAATCGCGCGATTGTACCCAGCAACGAGTCGCTCTCGCGGGCTTTAATTCAGGAGCTGTTTATCTGTAGAATGCCGGCTTTTGTTTTGGCAGGCCCAGCCGTCTGCCGGCCGCCCAGGCCGGCGCGGATCGGAAGACGCGCCGAGGGGCCGGCCGATGAATTTCATCCCTCAGGCAGGATAAATATGAGCGAAATGAGCGTTGAGAGCGTTGATCCAGGCAAACGCCGCTTTCTGGTGACCATGAGTTCGGCCGTCGGCGGCATCGCGGTACTCGGCGCCGCCATCCCATTCGTCGTCAGCATGACTCCGAGCGCGCGAGCGCGCGCCGCCGGCGCCCCGGTCGAGGTCGATCTGTCGAAGATCGAGCCAGGCATGCAACTGGCGGTGGAATGGCGGGGCAAGCCGGTCTGGGTGGTCAACCGCACCCCCGAAATGCTGGAACTGCTGAAGAAAAACGAGGACAGCCTGATCGATCCCGCCTCCGACAACAGCGCCCAGCAGCCGGATTACTGCAAGAACCCGACCCGCGCGATCAACCCGCGATATCTGGTCGTCGTCGGCATCTGCACGCACCTGGGCTGCTCGCCCTCGTACCGACCCGAACTGGCCCCGGCCGACCTCGGCGCCAACTGGACCGGGGGCTGGTTCTGCCCTTGTCACGGCTCCCGCTTCGACCTGGCCGCGCGCGTTTACAGCGGTTCCCCGGCCCCGACCAATCTGGTGATTCCGCCGCACAAGTACCTGTCCGAGACCAAGGTACTGATCGGCGAAGACCAGACCGCCTGATTACGAGGGAGACAACGCAATGCAGAAACTGCTCAACTGGGTGGACGAGCGATTCCCGCTCACCGCCTCCTACAAGGCGCATCTGTCCGAGTACTACGCGCCCAAGAACTTCAACTTCTGGTACTTCTTCGGCTCGCTGGCGTTGCTGGTGCTGGTCATCCAGATCGTCTCCGGCATCTTCCTGACCATGCACTACAAGCCGGACGCCGATCTCGCCTTCGCTTCCGTCGAGTACATCATGCGCGACGTCGAATATGGCTGGCTGATCCGCTACATCCATTCCACCGGCGCCTCGATGTTCTTCGTGGTCGTCTATCTGCACATGTTCCGCGGTCTCATCTACGGTTCCTACCGGCAACCGCGCGAACTGATCTGGATCTTCGGCGTGATCATCTATCTGGTGCTGATGGGCGAAGCGTTCATGGGCTACCTGCTGCCCTGGGGCCAGATGTCCTACTGGGGCGCCCAGGTCATCATCAACCTGTTCGCGGCGGTACCGTTCATCGGCGAGGATCTGTCGATCTGGATCCGCGGCGACTACGTCATCGGCGACGCCACGCTGAACCGCTTCTTCGCCTTCCACGTCATCGCCCTGCCGCTGGTGCTGCTTGGTCTGGTCGCCGCGCATCTGGTGGCGCTGCACGAAGTCGGCTCCAACAACCCGGACGGCGTCGAGATCAAGAAGCTGAAGGGCGAGGACGGCCATCCGCTCGACGGCATCCCGTTCCATCCCTACTACACGGTCAAGGACATCCTCGGCGTGGTGGTCTTCCTGATGGTGTTCGCCGCGATCGTGTTCTTCGCGCCGGAAATGGGCGGCTATTTCCTTGAGTACAACAACTTCGTCCCGGCCGATTCGCTGAAGACCCCGGAACACATCGCGCCGGTCTGGTACTTCACGCCCTACTACGCGATCCTGCGCGCGGTGCCGCCGATCCTCGGCTCGCAATTCCCGGGCGTGGCGCTGATGGGCGTGGCCGTGCTGATCTTCTTCGCGCTGCCCTGGCTGGACAAGTCGCCGGTCAAGTCGGTCCGCTACCGCGGCCCCAAGTTCAAGATCGCGCTGACCCTGTTCGTGATTTCGTTCATCGGTCTCGGCGTCCTCGGCATCCTGCCGGCGACCGAACTGTACACGTGGATCGCCCGTGTCCTGTCGGTGGTCTACTTCGCCTTCTTCCTGCTCATGCCCTGGTACACCAGGAACGACACCTACAAGCCGGTTCCGGAAAGGGTGACTGACAAATGAAAAAACTGTTTTTCCTGCTCCTCGCCGTGCCCGGCATGGCGATCGCCGCCGGCGCCGGCGTCCCGCTCGACCGCGCGCCGATCAACCCGCACAACCAGGAATCGCTGCAACGCGGCGCCAGCGTCTTCGTCAACTACTGCCTGAGCTGCCACAGCGCCAGCTACATGCGCTATTCGCGCATGGAAGACATCGGCCTGACTGAAGCGCAGATCAAGGACAACCTGTTGTTCGCCACGGAAAAGCCGGGCGAGACGATGACCATCGCCATGCGCGCGGATGAAGCCAAGGTCTGGTTCGGCGCCACGCCACCGGATTTGTCGGTGATCACCCGCTCGCGCGGTTCCGACTGGCTGTACACCTATCTGCGCGGTTTCTATCGCGACGACACCCGCCCGCTCGGATGGAACAACCGGGTTTTCGACAAGGTCGGCATGCCCCACGTCATGCAGGATCTGCAAGGCCACATGGTGCCGGTGATGCGCGCCGAGACCGATGCCGAGGGCAGGCCCCATGAGGTGATCGACCGGCTCGAACTGGTCAAGCCCGGCAAGCTGACGCTGGCCGAGTACGACGCCCTGGTCGGCGATCTGGTCAACTACATGACCTGGATGGGCGAACCGGCCAAAACCCAGCGGATGAACATCGGCCTGGCCGTGCTGTTGTTCCTGGGTGTGTTTTACGTGATCGCCTTCTATCTCAAGAAAGAATTCTGGAAGGACGTGCATTAATCGCGCGAGGGCCTGAACCATGATGATTCTCTACTCCGGGACTGCCTGCCCATTCAGCCAGCGTTGCCGCATCGTCCTTTTCGAAAAGGGCATGGACTTCGAGATCAAGGATGTCGACATGCACGACAAGTCCGACGAAATCGCGGCCATGAATCCGTACAACCAGTTGCCGATCCTGGTCGAACGTGATCTGACCCTGTACGAATCGAACATCATCAACGAGTACATCGACGAGCGCTTCCCGCATCCCCAGCTGATGCCGGCCGATCCGGTCATGCGCGCGCGCGCGCGGCTGTTCCTGCACAACTTCGAGCGCGACCTGTTCTCGCAACTGCCCGATATCGTCAACGGCACACCCAAGGTCGCCGAGAAGGCGCGCGCCATCGTGCGCGACAACCTGACCCAGATCGCGCCCATCTTCAACAAGCAGAAGTACATGCTCGGTGACGACTACTCGATGCTCGACGTCGCCATCGCGCCGCTGCTGTGGCGGCTCGACCATTACGGCATCCAGTTGCCGAAGCCGGCGACACCATTGCTCAAGTACGCCGAACGCCTGTTCTCCCGGCCAGCCTTCATCGAGGCACTGACCCCGGTCGAGAAATCGATGCGCAAGTAAACCGGCACAGCCATCGTGTCCGAAGCCAAGTCGCCGCCACCGCTGCCCCAGCAACCGTATTTCCTGCGCGCGCTGTACGAGTGGTGCGTCGACAACGGTTATACGCCCTACCTCAACGTCCGCGTCGACGCCCGTTCCCGGGTGCCGCAGGGGTTCGTCAAGGATGGTCAGATCGTGCTCAATGTCGGCCCCAGCGCGGTCCGCAACCTGCATATGGACAACGACTGGGTCACCTTCTCCGCGCGTTTCGGCGGAGTTCCCCATTCAATCGAGTTCCCGGTCGGCAACGTCATCGCCATCTACGCTCGTGAGACCGGCGAAGGCATGGCCTTCCAGAACCCCGGTTCCGAGATGGCCATGGCCGCGCCGTCGGAGCCCGGACAGGAAAGCGACATCGCGCCGCCTTCCACCGAGGAAACGGCTCCCCCCGAACCCCCGCGTGGCAAACCGCGCCTGCGCGTCGTCAAATGACGCCACGGCCGGTTCGGTTCGGCTAGCATTCGCCAGCATCGCCGGTATAGCTCAGCTGGTAGAGCAATCGCCTTGTAAGCGATAGGTCGTCCGTTCGAGTCGGACTGCCGGCACCACAATCGCTCGTTCCAACGTCTCCACGCATGCCAAGGATCCGTCCCGCCTCCCCGCGGCCCCCCTGCCCCTGCGGCTCGGGGCGCGATCTGGCCGACTGTTGCGGGCCACTGCTGGATGGCAGCGCGCCGGCGACCGACGCGGAGGCCCTGATGCGCTCCCGCTATGTCGCCTTCAGTCGCGGCGACGAGGCGTATCTGCTCGCCACCTGGCACCCGGACACCCGTCCCACCCGGCTCGATCTGGACGCGACGCCGGCGCCGAAATGGCTGGGGTTGGACGTGCGCCGGCATGAACAGGTCGACGCCACGCATGCCCTGGTCGAATTCATCGCCCGATACCGGATCCAGGGGCGCGCCCACCGGATGCGCGAAATCAGCCGCTTCGTCCACGTCGAGGGACGCTGGCTGTATGTCGACGGCGATCACGTCGAATGAGCGGTGGTCACGGTACACTTCCGCCTCCACCGCCGTCCGCGCCCCACCGATCATGGAATACACCACCCTTCGCGTCCTGCATATCGCCACCGTCCATCTGACGCTGGTCCTGTTCCTGCTGCGCGCATTCTGGATGCTGCGCGAATCCGATCTTCTCAACCGGCGCTGGGCGCGCACGCTGCCCCACGTCAACGATACCGTGCTGCTCGGCGCGGCCATCGGCATGCTGGTGATGGCTGGCATGAATCCCCTCGATCAGCCCTGGCTGATCGCCAAGATCCTTGGCCTGCTCGCCTACATCGTTCTGGGCGCCATCGCCTTGCGCCGGGGCCGCACGAAGGCGATCCGGATCAAGGCCCTGATCGCGGCCCTCGGCGCCTTCGCCTACATCATGGCGGTGGCGATCACCAGGCAGGTCGTGCCCGGGGCGGCATGATCGTCGCGCCGGAAATCCTGGCCAGGCGCGAGGCCCTGATCGCGCTGCGCCATGACCTGCATGCCCATCCCGAACTGGCCTATCAGGAGCATCGCACCAGCGATCTGGTCGCCGCCTTCCTGGAGCGACTGGGCATCGAAGTGCATCGGGGCCTGGCCGGCACCGGCGTGGTCGGCGTGCTCCGGCGCGGCACCGGGCCGGGCATGATCGGTCTGCGCGCCGACATGGACGCGCTGCCGGTGCTGGAGCGCAACACCTTCCCGCACCGTTCCCGCCACGACGGCCGCATGCACGCCTGCGGCCATGACGGCCACACCGCGATGCTGCTGGCGGCCGCCGAATATCTGGCCCTGCATGGCCGTTTCGACGGCACCGTGGTGTTCATCTTCCAACCCGCCGAGGAGACCGATGGCGGCGCCCGGGTGATGATCGAGCAGGGCTTGTTCGATCGGTATCCGGTCGATGCCGTCTACGGCATGCACAACTGGCCGGGCCTGCCGGCTGGCGAGTTCGCCGTGCATGCCGGTCCGGTGATGGCCTGCGCCGACCAGTTCGACATCGTCCTGCGCGGCCACGGCGCCCATGCCGCCATGCCGCATCAGGGCCGCGATCCGCTGATCGCCGGCGCGGCGCTGGCGCAGGCCCTGCAAACCGTGGTTTCTCGCGCGCTCGATCCGGCCGATCCGGCGGTGCTTTCGGTAACCCGCTTTTTCGCTGGTGGCGAGGCCTACAACGTCATCCCCGGGCAGGCCACGCTGGCCGGCACCGTCCGCGCATTCCGGCCGGAAGTCCAGGACGCCGTCGAAGCGGCAATGGAACGTCTGTGCGCCGGCATCGCCGCCGCGCATGGCGTGCAGGCGACGCTGGAATACCGGCGCGGCTACCCGCCGACCATCAACACCCCGGAACAGTCCGCCTTCTGCCGGCGCGTGCTGACCGGATTGGTCGGTGAAAACCAGGTTCGCGTCGATCTCCCGCCGTCCATGGGTGCCGAGGATTTCGCCTACATGCTGCGCGAAAAACCGGGCTGCTACGTCTGGATCGGCAATGGCCTGGCCGAGGGCGGCTGCATGCTGCACAACCCCCACTACGACTTCAACGACGATATCCTGGCCCTGGGCGCCAGTTACTGGGCGCGACTGGTCGGCAGCGCGCTGCCGCTGTCGGAGTAGTAGCTGACCCGGCTGCGCGGGCTGAGATAGTCGAACACCAGGCTCGGCAATTCCGACGGGCGCAAGGTTTCCGCGACCACCAGATCCGGCTCCTCGGCCATGTTCAGCAACAGGGCCTCCTCCTTGGGCACGGTCGGGTCGTACAGCATCAGGGTCGGATGCAACAGCTTGCCCGGGGTGACGCTGACCACCAGCCCGATCGCCTGATTGCTCAGGCGCACGATGCTGCCCGGCGGGTAGACGCCCAGGCAACGCACGAAATGCTGCATCAACGCCGAGTCGTACTTGTCGCGGTCGCGTTTGAACATTACCGAAAGCGCCTCGGCGGGAGTCAGCGAATCGGCCGGATTCAGGCGATTGCAGGCGTTGTCGAAGGCATTGGCGATAGCCGCGATGCGCGCCAGGGTGCCGATGCGTTCGCCACGCAAACCACCGGGGAAGCCACTGCCGTCGAGCATTTCATGATGCAGGGCGACCACTTCCATGGAGCCGGCCGGGAAACTCGGCAACTTGCCAGCCATCTCGATGCCGTAAACGACGTGCTGCTGATAGAAATTGCGCTCGGCGGTGGTCCATGGCGTCTTCTTCAACAAGATTTGCGTGGGTACCCGCTCCTTGCCCATGTCGTGCAACAACGCGCCCAGCCCCAGCGCGCACATCTCCGGCGCCTTCAGGCCCGCCTCGCGGCCCAGCATCAGCGACAGCATGGTGACGTTGAGGGCGTGGTAATAGGCGCCCTCGTCACCGATCTTGGCGTTCATCAGATGCAGCAGCACATCCTTTTCCGCGAGCAGGGAATTGACCATGTCGGTGACCAGTTCCTGGGCCTGCTTGACCGATTCCTGCGGCCGGGAGAACAGGTTGCGCAACAGCCCCTTGACCGTGCCGATGCCGGCGTTGAACTTCTTTTCGCAGCGCCCGTAAGCCTCGCGTTGCTTGGCGAGCAGTTCGCGACGCTCCTTCTTTGCCCGCCACATCGCCTCGATCTCGGGATCCGGTTCGGCCGGCGGGGGCGGCGCCGGCGGCGCGTCCGCGGCCGGTGGTGGCAGCGGCGGGATGTCGCTCTTCTCGGGCGAGTAGAACACCTCGCGCAGCCCCAGCGAGCGCAACGCCTTGAGCTGATTTTCGTTGCGGATCTTGAAACTGCTGAACAGGAAGGGGTGGTGAAGCCAGTCGTCGAGGCGGATATAGAGGCCGACCTGGACCTGATCGATGGAGATGCGCTGTTCCGGCATGGGCAGGGTTGATTGGGTTGGTTACGGCGGATCGAATGCCGCGATGGCTGAGTCAACGGCGAATTCCGGGTAATCTGAACGAGAAACACCCGAGGAGCAAGCCCATGAACGCATCCAGCCCTTCCCCGACATCCGCCATCGCCACCTTCGCGGGCGGCTGTTTCTGGTGCATCGAGAGTGCCTTCAATCGTCTGGACGGGGTCGAATCCGCGTTATCCGGCTACATGGGCGGCCATCTCGACCAGCCCGATTACCGGCGCGTGTGCGACGGCGATACCGGCCACGCCGAGGTCGTCCAGGTTCGCTTCGATCCGGCGCGGATCGGTTATCGCGAACTGCTGGAAGTTTTCTTCGCGCTGCACGATCCGACCACGCCCGACCGCCAGGGCAACGATGTCGGCAGTCAGTACCGCTCGGCCATCTTCTGGCACGACGAAGCGCAGGAACGGGAGGCCAGGGCAATGATCGCGCGGCTGACGACGGACCGGGTCTGGCCCGATCCGATCGTCACCGAGATCGCCCCTGCCGCCACCTTCTGGCCGGCCGAGGACTACCACCAGGGCTATTTCGAGCGCAATCCACGTCAACCCTATTGCCAGTTCGTGGTCGCGCCCAAGCTGGCGAAGTTCCACGCGCGCTTCGCCGACCGCCTCAAGGACGGTGGCTGAGCGCTCGCATCTCAGGCGATGGTGACTTCGGCGGACAGGTAGACATCCTGGATCGCATGCAGCAGTTCCACGCCCTCCGCCATCGGCCGCTGGAACGCCTTGCGCCCGGAAATCAGACCCATGCCGCCGGCGCGCTTGTTGATCACCGCCGTGCGCACCGCCTGGGCCAGATCGTTGTCGCCGGAAGCGCCGCCGGAATTGATCATGCCGGCGCGGCCCATGAAGCAGTTGGCCACCTGGTAGCGGACCAGATCGATCGGATGCGGCGAGGTCAGCTCGGAATACACCTTGGGATGAGTCTTGCCGAACTGGATCGCGGTATAGCCGCCGTTGTTGACCGCCTGCTTCTGCTTGACCACGTCAGCCTCGATGGTCGCCGCCAGATGATTGGCCTGGCCGGTCAGGTCGGCGGCCTCGTGGTAGTCGACGCCATCCTTCTTGAACCCGGAATTGCGCAGGTACGCCCACAGGAAGGTGACCATGCCCAGCCGGTGCGCCTCGGCGAACGCCTCCGACACCTCCAGGATCTGCCGGCGCGATTCCGGCGAGCCGTAATACACGGTCGCGCCAACCGCCACCGCGCCCAGATCGAAGGCCTTGCGCACGCTGGTGAACAGGGTCTGGTCGTGCATGGTCGGGTAGGTCAGCATCTCGTTGTGGTTGAGTTTGACCAGGAACGGGATGCGGTGCGCGTACTTGCGCGCCACCGCGCCGAGCACGCCGAGCGTCGAGGCGACCGCGTTGCAGCCACCCTCGATAGCCAGGCGCGTGATGTGCTCCGGATCGAAGCAGGCCGGGTTGGGCGCGAACGAGGCGCCGGCGGAATGCTCGATGCCCTGGTCCACCGGCAGGATCGACAGGTAACCGGTGCCGGCCAACCGACCGGTGTTGAAGATCTGCTGGAAATTGCGCAGCGTCGCCGGTGCGCGGTCGCTGTGCGCGACCACCCGTTCGATGAAATCGGGCCCCGGCAGATGCAGCGCGCCAGCCTGGATGGTCGCGCAACGGTGCTGGAGCAGGGATTCGGCCTCGGCGCCGAGAAGTGCCGCGATGTCGGTCATGGAGTCTCCTGGAATTCGGTGATGGACATGCATGCTGACGACCATGGCAAGGGTCCGGCTCATGGTCGTCGCCCTTGGTTTATAGCAAGGCGAGATGACCGTTTTCCGGAACCGCGCGGAAATTCGGGATAATCGGCATCCACCGTGCCATGCCGGCATGGCCATGACTGAACGGGAGCCCTCCTTGCCCACCGAGAATCTGGTCGAAATCAGGAACCTGCGCTTTGCCTACGGCGAGCGCGAAGTGCTGCGCGGCATCGATCTCGCCATTCCCAAGGGCAAGGTGGTGGCCGTGCTCGGCGCCAGCGGCTGCGGCAAGACCACGTTGCTGCGCCTGATCGGCGGCCAGGCCCGGCCAGACGCAGGCGAGGTCGAGGTCGATGGCCGTGTCGTGCATCGCCTCGACAACAACGCGCTGTACCGGCTGCGCCGAGAGATGGGCATGATGTTCCAGGTTGGCGGCCTTTTCTCGGATCTCTCGGTGTTCGAGAACGTCGCCTATCCGCTGCGCGAGCACACCGACCTGTCGGAAACCATGATCCGCGATCTGGTGCTGATGAAGCTGCACGCGGTCGGCCTGCGCGGCGCCCGGGATCTGCGCACCGGCGAGCTGTCCGGCGGCATGGCCCGGCGCGTGGCGCTGGCGCGCGCGGTGGCGCTGGACCCGATGCTGGTGATGTACGACGAACCATTCGCCGGCCTGGACCCGATCTCGCTCGGCGTCATCGCCAACATCATCCGCGACCTCAACGACGCCCTCGGTCTGACCTCCATCGTCGTCACCTACGATGTCGCCGAATCGCTGAAGATCGTCGACTACGTCTACTTCATCGACAACGGCGTCGTCGTCGCTCACGGCCCGGCCGACGAAATGGCCGCGTCGCCGCATCCCTTCGTCCACCAGTTCGTGCATGGCGAGGAAGATGGTCCGGTCGGCTTCCACTTCCCGGCGCGGCCACTGGCGCGCGACTTCGCGCTGAACCCGCCCCTGAACCCGAGCGACTCTCCGGCCTGAACCGGCTCCGTCCCGCCGGACCCCGTCCGCATGCCCGCCAGCCCGCCCCCCGACCCGATCCTGAGCGAGACCCAGGTTGCCTTCCTGGAGAGCGGCGTGTCGATCAACGTCGCCTCGGTTTCCGGCGACGGCAATCCCTACCCGCTGCTGGCGCGCGCCTGCGGCTGCCAGGTCTCGGCCGACCGGCGCCAGGTCGCGGTGTTGTTGTCGGCGACCCAGGCGGCCGCGCTGTTCGCCGGCCTGCGCGCCAGTGGCTCGGTCGCCGTGGTGTTCAACCTGCCGAGCACGCATCACAGTCTGCAACTGAAAGGACGCGACGCCCGCGTCACCGCCCCGGCGGCGGATGATCCCGCGCGCGCGGCCGCCTATCGCGACGCCTTCGCCGCCGATCTGGCCAGGATCGGTTTCAGCGATGCCTACGCCCGCGCCGTCATCCCGCCGACCGACGCCAGTCTGGCGCGCGTCGTGTTCACTCCCGACAGCGTCTTCGACCAGACGCCCGGCGGCAACGCCGGCCAACGTCTGACCAGGACATGAGCGCGGCCGCCGATCTCGACGCGCTGCGCCACTGCCTGGAGGGCGCGGTGCCGGCGGCGATCGCGACGGTCGCGGTGGACGGTACGCCCAACGTCACCTACGTTTCCCAGGTCCACTACGTCGACCATGCCCACGTTGCCCTGTCCTTCCAGTTCTTCAACAAGACGCGCGCCACGGTCCAGGTGCTGGACCCGGACACCGCCGCGCATTACCGCCTGAGCCTCGAATACCTGCGCACGGAGACCAGCGGGCCGCTGTTCGAGCGCATGAAGGCCAAGCTCGCCGGGATCGCCTCGCATACCGGCATGGCCAAGGTGTTCCGTCTGCGTGGCGCCGATATTTACGCCGTGCGCGCGATCGAGGCGGTCGCCGGCGCCTGGCTGCCGCGCCCACCCCTCGCGCGCAGCCGGCTGCCGGGCCTGCGCGCCTGCGCGGCCGCCCTGGCGGCGGGCGGAGATCTCGACAGCCTGTTCGACAGTCTGCTCGTCGGCCTGCGCCGGGAGTTCGGCATCCAATACGCCATGCTGCTCATGCATGACGGCCATGGCCAGCGCCTCTACACCGTCGCCAGCCTGGGCTATCCGGTCTCCGGTGTCGGCTCGGAAATCCCGCTCGGCGCCGGCGTCATCGGCGTCGCGGCGCGCGAACGCACGGCCATCCGCATCAGCCACTGGACCGCCGACTACGCCTATGGCCGGGCGTTGCGCGACAACCTGCCGGCGGACGCGCTTGCGTCGCTGGAAACCGAAATCCCGTTTCCCGGCCTGGAAGCGCCCGGCAGCCAGCTCGCCGTGCCGATCCTGGTCGCCGACCGGCTGCTTGGCGTGCTCTACGTGGAAAGTCCGGAAGACCTGCGCTTCGACTACGAGGACGAGGATGCCCTGGTCACCCTCGCCCACCAGCTCGCGCTGGCCATGCGTCTGGCCGCGCATTCCACCGAAGCCGGCGCGCCGATGCCCGCCGACGCGACCGAGCCGCCCACGCCAGCCCGGGACAGCCTGGTCATCCGCCGCTACGGCGCCAATGACAGCCTGTTCATCGGCGAGGACTACCTGATCAAGGGCGTGGCCGGCGCCATCCTGTGGAAACTGCTCAACGATCATCAACGCCATGGCCGCACCGAATTCAGCAACCGCGAACTGCGTCTGGCGCCGGACATCCGCCTGCCCGACATCAGCGACAACCTGGAAGCCCGCCTGATCCTGTTGCGCCGACGCCTGGCCGAACGTTGCGATGGCGTGGCGCTCGAGAAGACCGGACGCGGACGCTTCCGGCTGCGCGTCGATCGCCCGCTGACCCTGCTGGACATGGATCACGGCGGCGACTCCGGCCAGCCTGTCGCGCCGGCGCGCTAGCGTTCAGCCCGATGCTCCGCCGGCAAGCGCGGCGTGAACTCGATATAGGGCGTGGTCACCGCCAGTCCCGGCGGCACGTAGGCCGGCGCCGGTTCGCCAGTCGGCCCCAGATCCCGGATGAAACGGTAGATCGCGCGCAGATCGGCATCGGTCATCGCCATCAGGTTGAACCACGGCATCGGCGGCCGCATCGCCTCGCGTGAGCGCTTCAGCCATTGCGCCTCGGACATGCCGCCGGCCAGCAGACGCAGGTTGGACGCATAGGTCGTCCCCCACGGCCCGCTGAATCCGACATCGGCCCCGGTCAGCCACGACGCGCGCGCCACGGCGCCATCCTCGCGCATGTAATTGGCGGTGTGGCAGTCGTTGCAGCCGGCCACGCGCACCAGATAGGCACCACGCTCGATCATGCGCTTGTCGGCGCTCGAACCCGCCACAGCTCCGGTCGCCCAGGCCACCCCCGTCGACGACAACACCAGAACGGCCAGCCAGCGCCGCGACCCTACCAGATCAGGAAAATTCATGGTTCCACCTCGCTCGATGATGAATCGGAATGGAACGCGCGTCGGATGCGCGATCCATGCCGTGAGCGTAGGTGGGGAGAACCGGGGGCGTTGCTAAATTCGCCCTAAGCAAACCCTAAAAGTTTGCTATCCGGCCGCGCCGTCCAGCGCGTGGCGCTCACCGGCGCGCGGCACCTCGACGTTCCAGCCCAGACCCTCGCGGATCAGGCCGGCGAAGCCGAGCGCGGTTTCTTCCTCGCCATGCACCACGAAGGTCCGCGCCGGCGGCCTCTGGAAGGCGGACAGCCAGTTGACCAGGGCGTCGCGGTCGGCGTGCGCCGACAGGCCGCCGAGGGTATGGAGATCGGCGCGCACCGGGACCGTCTCGCGGAAGATCCGCACGCTGGTGGCACCGTCGACCAGGCGCCGGCCGAGGGTACCCTGGGCCTGGAAGCCGGCGATGATGACGCTGCACTCGGGACGCGGCAGATTGAACTTGAGGTGGTGCTTGACACGGCCGGCCTCGCACATGCCGGAGGCGGAAATGATGATGGCGCCCTGGCGGATCTTGTTCAGCGCCATGGAATCCTCGACATCCTCGGTGATGCGCAGGTAGGGCGCGTCCGGGCTGGAGCGGAACCAGTCGAGCAAGTCGCGGGTTTCGTCGTCCATCAGCGCGGTATGTCTGAGGGTGATCTCGGTGGCGGCGCCGGCCATCGGCGAGTCGACGAAGATGGCCAGATTGCGCGGCAGCCGGCGTTCGCGCACCAGGCTCATGAGCAGGTACAGGAGATCCTGGGTGCGGCCGACCGCGAAGGCCGGGATGATGACGTTGCCCTTCTTGCACTCCAGCGTGTCGTTGACCACGCGCGCGAGTTCGTCGACGGTGTCCGCCAGGGTCTTGTGCAGGCGGTTGCCGTAGGTCGATTCGACCAGCAGGACGTCGGCTTCCCGGATCGGCGTCGGGTCGTTCAGGATCGGCCGGCCGGGCATGCCGAGGTCGCCGGAGAAGACCAGCTTGCGGGTTTCACCGCCCTCCTCCACCCAGACTTCGATGATCGCGGAGCCGAGGATGTGGCCGGCATCGCGGAAGCACGCGCGCACGCGCGGATGCGGGTGGACGTCGCGATCGTAGCCGACCGGGCGCAGGCGCTTGAGTACGTCGCGGGCCTGAGTCACGGTGTACAGCGGCGCCTGGTCGGCGCGATGCGCGCGCCGGTGCTTGCGGCTGGCGTAGTTACTCCATTCCGCTTCCTTTTCCTGGATGAAGGCGGCGTCCGGCAGCAACACGCCGAGCAGGTCGGCGGTGGCGCGGGTGCAGTGCACCGGACCGCGAAAACCGAGCGCGGCCAGTCTCGGCAACAGCCCGGAATGGTCGATGTGGGCGTGCGTAAGCAGGACGAAATCGATGTCCTCGGGGTCGAATTCCGGAAAGCGGCGGTTGCGCGCATCCGCCTCCCGTCCGCCCTGGAACATGCCGCAATCGACCAGGAAACGCAGCTTGCCGGTCTCCACCAGGAAGCAGGAGCCGGTGACTTCGCGCGAGGCGCCGTGGAAAGTGAGATGCATGCCGTCGCCTTCGTTCAGGGTTGGGCCGGCGCCCGGCCAAGCAGCCAGGTGGCGACTTCGAGGTCGCGCGGCCAGGTGACCTTGAGGTTGCCAAGGTCGCTTTCCACCAGTTTAGGCGCCAGACCGAGCGCCTCCACCGCCGAGGCTTCGTCGGTGACCGCCGTGCCGACATGTTCCAGGGCTTGAAGCAGCAGGCCGTGGCGGAACATCTGCGGTGTCTGCGCGCCCCACAGGCGTTCGCGCGCCACGGTTTCGAGAATACGACCACCGGCATCCGCGCGTTTCAGGGTATCGGCCACCGGCGCCGCCAGGATGCCGCCAACCGGATCGTGTTCCAGTTCGCGCATCAGCCTGTCCAGCAACGTCCGGGTCAGACAGGGCCGGGCGGCGTCGTGCACCAGCATCCAGTCGTCGGCCGTGACTTCGCCGGCGAGCGCGCGCAGGCCGTTGCGCACGCTCTCGGCCCGGCTGGCGCCACCACACCGATGCACGCGCAGGCGGGTGAAGGTGGACCAGTCGTACTCCGCCCACCAGGCATCGTCGGCGGACAGCACGACATGCACGCCGGTGATTTCCGGATGGCTGTCGAACACCCGGATGGCATGCCAGAGCATGGGCCGCCCGGCGATTTCCAGATATTGCTTGGGATGCGCGACGCCCATGCGGGCGCCGACGCCGGCGGCGGGCAACAAGGCGTGGAATCCGGGCCTGAAACTCTGGGTCATGAAGCGAGTGAAACCTTGTATGGATGGCGGATTGCCCTAAATTCTAATTGAGGGTTCCGGATTGCCGGAGTCGGGGGACTGGAGGCAAGTCGATGCGCGATATCCGTCCCGCCGCCGTGGCGGGGCTGTTCTATCCCGACGACGCGGTCGCGCTCGCGCGCGAGGTGTCCGGCTATCTCGACGGCGTGCCGGTACCCGCCGGGCTCCACCCGAAAGCCTTGGTCGCGCCGCATGCCGGGTATGTCTATTCCGGTCCGGTCGCGGCGCGCGCTTACGCCCTGCTGGCGCCGTGGCGGAACCGGATCCGGCGCGTCGTGCTGCTCGGCCCCGCGCATCGGGTCTGGGTCGACGGGCTGGCGCTGCCCGGGGTCGACGCCTTCGAGACGCCGCTGGGACAGGTACCGCTCGACCAGGCCGCGATCGCCAGCCTGGCCGATCTGCCCCAGGTCGTCACCTCGCCGGCCGCGCACGCCGGCGAACACGCACTGGAAGTCCACCTGCCGTTCCTCCAAACCACGCTCGACGCCTTCCGGCTGGTGCCACTGGTGGTCGGCGGCGCCTCGGCCGAGGCAGTGGCGGAAGTGCTCGACCGGCTGTGGGGGGGCGAGGAGACCCTGATCGTGGTCAGTTCCGACCTGTCTCATTTCCATGCCCATGATTTCGCCAGCCGGATCGATCAGGATACCGCCCGCGCCATTCTGGATCTGGACCCTCATCTGGTCGGAGAACAGGCCTGCGGCGCCCACCCGCTCAACGGCCTGTTGCTGACCGCGCGCCGACGCGGCCTGAAACCGCGCCTGCTCGATCTGCGCAACTCCGGCGATACCGCCGGCGATCGAGATCGGGTGGTCGGCTACGGCGCGTTCGCCTTCATGGAGACCGGCCATGGACACGACCTCCGAACCCATCCATAGCGCCGAACAAGGCGGTCTGCTGGTAGCGCTGGCGCGCGCCGCGATCGCGCGTGAACTCGGCCAGCCTGCGCCGAGACTGCCACGCCCGGACTGGCTGATTCAGCCTGGCGCGGTGTTCGTCACCCTGACCCAGCACGGCGATCTGCGCGGTTGCATCGGTTCGCTGGAGGCGCACCGGCCGCTGATCGAGGATGTGGAAGCGAACGCGCGCGCGGCCGCTTTCAACGATCCCCGGTTTCCACCGCTGGCCTGGGACGAGTTATCGCGTACCGACGTCGAGGTCTCGGTGTTGTCGCCACCACGGCCGATGCCCTGCCGGGACGAGGCCGATGCCCTGGCCCGGTTGCGTCCCGGGGTCGATGGCGTGATCCTGCAACAGGACTGGCGGCGTGCCACCTTCCTGCCGCAGGTCTGGGAGCAACTGCCGGAACCGCGCCAGTTTCTCGCCCACCTGAAGCTCAAGGCCGGTCTGGATCCGGATTTCTGGTCGCCGGATCTGCGCCTGTCGCGTTACACGGTGGAAAAATTCCGGGAGCCGGTGTCATGAGCCTGCCCGAATCCAGCTATCCGGCGCGCTGGTGGCACACACTCGGTGACGGCCGTGTGCAATGCGACCTGTGCCCGCGCGACTGCAAGCTGCATGAAGGCCAGCGTGGCGCCTGCTTCGTGCGCAAGATGGAAGGCGGTCGCATGGTGCTGACCACCTATGGTCGAAGTTCCGGATTCTGCGTCGATCCGATCGAGAAAAAACCGCTCAACCATTTCCACCCTGGCTCGTCGGTGTTGTCGTTCGGCACCGCCGGCTGCAATCTGGCCTGCAAGTTCTGCCAGAACTGGGACATCTCCAAATCCCGTGACATGGACCGGCTGATGCAGTCGGCCAGCCCGGACAAGATCGCGGAAACCGCGCGCAAGCTCGGCTGCGCGAGCGTCGCCTACACCTACAACGACCCGGTGATCTTCGCCGAATACGCCATCGATACCGCCGCCGCCTGTCGCGAACTGGGCGTCCTCAACGTCGCGGTCACCGCCGGCTATATCCGCCACGACGCCATGGTCGAGTTCTACGCCGGCATGGATGCCGCCAACGTCGACCTGAAAGGCTTCACCAACGAGTTCTACGTCAAGTACTGCGCGGGTGAATTGCAGCCTGTGCTCGACACTCTGGTCTACCTGAAACGCGAAACCACGGTCTGGCTCGAAATCACCACGCTGCTGATCCCGACCCTGAACGATTCCGACACCGAAATCCGCGCCTTGTCGGAATGGGTGTTCGAAGTGCTGGGGCCGGACGTGCCGCTGCACTTCACCGCCTTCCATCCGGACTGGAAGATGACCGACCTGCCGCCGACACCGGCCACGACGTTGACCCGCGCGCGCGCCATCGCGCAAGCGGCCGGTCTGCGTTACGTCTACACCGGCAACGTCCATGACCGCGAAGGCGGCACCACCCTTTGCCCCGGCTGCCGGAAGCCGTTGATCGTGCGCGACTGGTACGAAATCCCGGAATACCACGTGGGCGCGGATGGCCGCTGTCCTCATTGCGGCGCCACCATCGCCGGCCGTTTCGGCGCGTTCGAGCGAGCGCATGGCGCGCGCCGGCAAGCCATCGACATGACATGACATGACCGACTGAAACCCAGCCGCCGACCAGCCGCTCGGCGATAATCGTCGCCCCGCCATCCATTCTCCGGATACCGATGACCCTGCTGCATGCCATCGCCCTGCTCGGCGTCGCCGTGTTCGCGGTCAGTGGCGCGCTCGCCGCCGGCCGTCGCAGCCTGGATCTGCTCGGCGTGGTGGTGATCGCCACGGTCACCGCCACCGGCGGCGGCACCTTGCGCGATCTGCTGCTCGACCGCAATCCGGTGTTCTGGATCGCCGACACCACCTTTCTCTACGTCAGCGTCGCCGCCGCGCTGCTCACCGTGCTTTACGCCCGTTTCCGGCATCCACCGGAAAAACTGATCCTGATCGCCGACGCGCTGGGACTGGCCCTGTTCAGCATCAGCGGCGCCCAGATCGCGGAACTGGCCGGGCACGACGGCATCGTCGTGGTCATCATGGGCACCCTCACCGGCGCCGCCGGCGGCATGCTGCGCGACGTGCTGTGCGCGGAAATTCCCCTGATCCTGCGGCGCGGACGCATCTACGCGACCGCCGCCATCGCTGGCATCGTCATCTACCTGCTGACCAGTGGCCCGCTCGGCCGCGATCTGGCCGCGCTGCTGGGCATGGCCGGCATCGCCGGACTGCGGCTGGCCGCGATCGCCTGGAACCTGAGCCTGCCGGTATTCAGCCTGCCGCCCGACCAGGATGAAAAGACCTGAATCACCACGCAGTCCGCGCGAATGACCTAAAGTTTGTAATGCGATAGCCGAAATCCGTCCGCCACCGACAACCACCAACCCGCCATCCCCTCACTCAAACCGGAGCGCGAGATGTTCAATCTGCGGAAGTACAAAATTCGTAGCCAACTCATCATCCTGCTGTCCGCCGTCACCCTCCTGTTCCTGATTTCGACGCTGGTGTCCTATCGAGCCCTGGATCAGGCGCGCGGAGAATTCACCGATTTCATCCAGCACGATCAACGCATCCTGCTCAACTACACCGAGCTGTACGCGAACGGCTTGCAGATGGGTCAGGCCCTGCGCAACATCATCCTCGACCCGGCCAATCCGAAGGCCTACGAAAATTTCGCCAAGGCCAGCGATGCCATGGACAAGCTGCTCGGTGAAACCCGTGAACTGCTCGGCGGCGAGGGTGGCCAGGCCGACGCCTTCGCCAAGGTCGTCGAACTGCGCGCGCGCCAGCAGACCTTGCAGGCCGGCATCCGAAGCCAGGTCGAACAGTCCGATCTCGATGCCGCCAAGACGCAGTTGAACAAGGAGGAAACGCCGGTCTGGCGCGAAATCCGCCAGGCCCTGCTCGACCTCATCGCCGAACAGAAGGCCGTGATCGAAGCGCGCGAGGCCGCCGTCCAGGCCAGCACCGGCAATGCCCAGGCCACCGCGTTGAGTCTGGCCGTGGTGGCGGTGCTGGTCGGCCTTGGTATCGCTCTGGCCATCGTCGCCAACATCATGGCTCAGCTCAACATGCTGCGCGGCTCGATCGAGGCGCTGGCCGCCGGAGAAAGCGACCTGACCGTGCGACTGCAAGTCCAGGGCGACAACGAACTTTGCATGATCTCGGCCGCGTTCAACCGCTTCGTCGGCGGCATGCAGACCATGGTCAACGGCATCAAGCGCAACGCCGACTCGCTGCACCAACTGTCGAGCAGTCTGGCCGGAGCTTCCTCCAGCCTGCGCGCGGCCACCGCCGATCAGACCGGGGCGGTGACCTCGACCGCGGCCGCGGTCGAGGAAATGACCGCCAGCATCACATCCGTCGCCGAGAACGCCGAGCAGGTCAAATCGGTATCGGCGCGGAGCGCGGATTACTCCGATCAGGGTCTGGAACGCATGAACCAGCTGTCGGCGGCGATGCACGGCGTGCAGGAAGCGGTCGGCGGCATGGCCAGCTCGGTTGGCCAGTTCCTGGAGAGCACCCAGAGCATCGTCGGCGCCACCCAGCATGTGAAGGACATCGCCGAGCAAATCAACCTGCTCGCGCTCAACGCCGCCATCGAGGCGGCGCGCGCCGGCGAACAGGGCCGCGGCTTCGCCGTGGTCGCCGATGAAGTGCGCAAACTTGCCGAGAAGACCGCGCAGTACGCCAACGAGATCGCCCGCGTCACCGCCCAGCTCAACGAACAGTCGAACCAGGTCGAGGCAGCCATCAAACAGGGGGAAACCGCCTTGCAGGAAGGCGCCGCCCGAGGCAACGAAGTCTCCGGTATCGTCGAGCAAGCGCATTCGGCGGTGGTCGAGGCGCGCCGTGGCATCGAGGAAATCACCCGCTCGGTCAAGGAACAGTCGCTGGCCAGCAATCAGATTTCCGGCAACGTCGAACGTCTGGCCGATCTCGCGTCCGGCACCGAGCACGCCATCGCCCAATCCGACCAGACCGTGCAGGAAATGCGCCAGCTCGCCGATCAGTTGCACGACACCGTTTCCCGCTTCCGCAGCTGATGAAGCCGGGGACGGCCGCGCTATCATGGCGGGCGTCCGGTTCCGACGCCCCGCCATGACAACGCCCATCCCGACCGTCGCCCTGTTCTGCGCGCTGTTCACCGTTCCCGCCGCGTCCGCCTTCGAGGTGGCGGAGTTCAAGAGCGGCATGGCCCAGAGCGAGGTCATGACCCAGTTGCTCGCCCACTGGAATTTCGATCGCGTGGTCGAATCGTCCGACGACGTCATCCTCGCCTACGACAACGATCCCGCCGTGGCCCGCCGCTATCAGTTCCGTTTCTGCAAGGGCAAGCTGGTCGGCTTCGAACAGGATGTGCGGCCATCGCTCAAGTCGCTGATCATCTCGGTGAACAACTACAACCAGAAGCATGGCCAGCCGGTCCGCGTGTATTCCAACACCCACGTGGTCAGCAACGGTGAAAAGGCGGTGTTCGCACTGTTCTGGAAAAGCGGCGTCGATCACATCGGCGTCAAATACATCGTGCTGCCGAATGGCGAACAGATGAGCCTAGCGTTCGACACCACCAATCTGTGCTACGGCACGCCGCGAATGTAGGTGCCGCGCGCGGTTCGGCGCACTCCCGGCCGGCGGCCGGGCATCTCAGAGTTCGAGCAGCAAGCGCGCGGGATCTTCCAGCGCGTCCTTGACCGCGCGCAGGAAACTGACCGCCTCGCGGCCGTCGATCAGCCGATGGTCGTAGCTGAGCGCGACATACATCATCGGCCGAATCACCACCTGGCCGTTCAGCGCGATCGGTCGCTCCTGGATGCGGTGCAAGCCGAGCACGCCGGATTGCGGCGGATTCAGGATCGGAGTCGACAGCAACGAGCCGAACACGCCGCCGTTGGAAATCGTGAAGGTCCCTCCCTCCATCTCTTCCAGGGTCAGTTCCAGACTGCTGGCGCGTCGGCCAAAATCGGCGATCCGCTTTTCGATCTCGGCGAATGACAACCGGTCGGCGTTATGCAGGATGGGCACCACCAGACCGCGTTCGGAGCTGACCGCGACGCCGATGTCGTAATAGTCGTGATGGACGATGTCGCGGCCGTCGATGCTGGCGTTGACCAGCGGGTAGGCCTTGAGCGCCTGGCAGACCGCCTTGGTGAAGAAGGACATGAAGCCGAGCTTGACGCCATGCTCGTTCTGGAAGCGTTCCTGGTAACGCTTGCGCAGATCCATGACCGGCTGCATGTCGATTTCGTTGAAGGTAGTGAGCATCGCCGCCGTGTTCTGCGCTTCCTTCAGGCGTTCGGCGATGCGCTGACGCAGCCGGGTCATCGGTACCCGCCGCTCCTCGCGATCCAGAGGATTCATCCGTGGCGGCGGCGCCGGCGTGGCCGGAGGTTGTGGCTGTGGCTGGCTGGACAGGATCGGATCGGCCTGGACTTCCGCTCCAGGCGCCAGTCCGGCCGCGCGCCGTCGCGATGGCGGCAGGATCGGCGTTGGCGCCACAGCCGGCCCGGCATCGGGGCTGACCGATTGCGGACTCACCGGCGCGGGTACGATGGTTTCATCGAGTTCGGTTTCGATCACGGCGAGGACGTCACCGGCCTTGACCTCGGCCCCCGCTTCGACCCGGATCTCGTTCAACCGGCCGGTGGCCGGTGCCGCGATTTCCAGGATGACCTTGTCGGTTTCCATGTCGGCCAGGACTTCATCGCGGCTGACGTATTCGCCGGCCTGTTTCCGCCATTCCAGCAGGGATCCGCTCTGCACCGATTCCGACAACTCGGGCGTCTTCACTTCGATCAACATGGCCTGGTCCGCTCTTGATGCAATGCAATACGCGGATTATAGGCAGGCCCGAAGCGGACCGGCGCCCTGCTCAGCTCACTGACCGAAGAACTCCTTGACCTTCTCCATGAAGGATTTCGCGCGTGGATTGTGCTTGGCTTCATGGCCGACGCAGCAGGACTCGAATTCGCGCAGCAATTCCTTCTGGCGTTCGGTGAGGTTGACCGGGGTCTCGACCACGACGTGGGCGAGCAAATCACCAGGCTGGCTGCTACGAACGCCCTTGATTCCCTTGCCTCGCAGCCGGAAAACCTTGCCCGATTGGGTTTCGGCCGGAATCTTGATGGCGGCGTGGCCATCCAGCGTCGGAATCCGGATTTCGCCACCGAGCGCGGCGGTGGTGAAGGAGATGGGCAATTCGCAGTGCAGATCGTCGTGATCCCGCTGGAATACCGGGTGCTGCTTGAGATGGATCTGGACGTAAAGATCGCCGGGCGGGCCGCCGTTGATACCAGCCTCGCCCTCGCCGGACAGACGGATGCGATCGCCATCGTCGACGCCGGACGGAATACGCACGGACAGGGTCTTGTGTTTCTTGATCCGGCCTTCGCCATGGCAGTGCGTGCAGGGATCGGCGATCACCCGGCCGCTGCCATGGCAACGCGGACAGGTCTGCTGGATCGAAAAGAAGCCCTGTTGCATGCGTACCTGGCCATGACCGCCGCAAGTCGGACAGGTCACCGGTTCGGTGCCGGGCTTGGCGCCGCTGCCGTGGCAATGCTCGCACTCGGTGAGCACGGGCACGCGGATCTTGGTCTCGGTGCCGCGCGCCGCTTCCTCGAGCGTGACTTCCAGGTTGTAGCGCAAATCGGCGCCACGATAGACATGGGAACGGCGACCGCCGCCAGCGCCGCCGAAGACATCGCCGAAGATGTCCGAGAACGCGTCGGCGAAATCCCGGAATCCGCCGGCGCCACCGGCACCGGCCATGGACGGGTCGACTCCGGCGTGTCCGTAACGGTCGTAGGCGGCGCGCTTGTCGGCGTCGGACAGGATTTCGTAGGCCTCCTTGGCCTCCTTGAATTTATCTTCCGAGCTCTTGTCACCCGGATTGCGATCCGGATGGTGTTTCATGGCCAGCTTCTTGAAGGCCTTCTTGATTTCTTCCTCGGTCGCGCCCTTGCCGACGCCGAGGACTTCGTAGTAATCGCGCTTGGACATGGATATGCGGGGAAAGGAAAAATTGAATCGAAAAAACGGGGATTCGGAGACAATCGGAACACTCAGGGAGTGGCGGAGAGGGGGGGATTCGAACCCCCGATAGCGCAAGCGCTATACCGGATTTCGAATCCGGCGCATTCGACCACTCTGCCACCTCTCCGCGATCTTCCCGTCGGGCTGGACCGCGTACGGGAAAGCTCGGCATTTTAACTGGATTCGACGCGGATCGACACAAGAATCATGATCGTACTGGCCTTTCTCCGGGTTCGTCCGGCGGCACCCTGGCGCATCCTGGGCGGCGCGCTCGCGCTGCTCGCCTTGGCGACGCTCGCCGGCTGCGCACCCGAACCCTTGCAGCCACCGGCGCATACCGGTGAACTGGTGGTGGTCACCCGCAACAGCCCGACCACCTACTTTCTGGACGCGGACGGCCAGCCCGCCGGCTTCGAGCATGACCTGGCCGATGCCTTCGCCCGCCATCAGGGCTGGAATGCCCGCTTCGTGGTCGCCGACACGCTTGACCAACTGATGGAGATCCTGGCCAGTGGACAGGCCCATATCGCGGCGGCTGGGCTGACCGCGACCGACCAGCGACGCCAGCACATGCGCTTCGGCCCGACCTATGCCCAAGTCAAGGAATGGGTGGTTTGCCGGCAAGGTGGACCGATCCCGCGTGGGGTCGAGGATCTGGTCGGCCTGCGCCTGGAAGTGGTCGCCGGCAGCAGCCATGCCGGGCATCTGGAAGCACACCGGAAACGGGTGCCGGATCTGGCCTGGATCGCGATGAAGACGCCCGGCGCCGACGAATTGCTGGAACGCGTCGACATCGGCCTCGCCGATTGCGCCATCGCCGACTCCGACAGTCTCGACGTGGCCCGCAATTTCCACCCCAACATCCGTCCCGCCTTCGTGCTCGAAAGCGCTCAACCCCAGGCCTGGGCCATCGCCCGCGGCCTGGATACCCGGTTCGCCCGCGAACTGGTCAAATTTTTCGACGGCATCGAGCAAAGTGGCGAACTGCGCCGTCTGAAGGAACGCTATTTCGGCCACGTCAAGCGTCTGCGCGAGATGGACGTGGTCGGCATTCTGGAACGACGTCTGACCCTGTTGCGCGACCTGCGTCCGCACTTCCACGCCGCCCAGAGCGAGACCGGCATCGACTGGCGTCTGCTTGCCGCGCTGGCCTATCAGGAATCGCAATGGGACGCGCACGCGGTCTCGCCAACCGGCGTGCGCGGCCTGATGATGCTGACCGCCGACACCGCCGACCGGCTGGGTGTCAGGAACCGTCTGGACGCGCGCGAAAGCATTCTTGGCGGTGCCCGCTATCTGGCCATGCTCAAGGACAAGCTGCCGGAGGAAGTGCCCGAGCCGGATCGCACCTGGCTGGCGCTGGCGGCCTATAACATCGGCCCCGGCCATCTCAACGACGCGCGCAATCTGGCGCGCAAGCTGGGCAAGGATGCGAACGCCTGGAACGACATGAAGGCGGTGCTACCGCTGATCGCCCGCGCCGAATACCGGGACCGCCTGCGCTACGGCTATGCCCGGGGCGGCGAGGCACGGGCGCTGGCGGAAAATGTCCGCGTCTACTACGACATCCTGCTCAAGTACGAACCGCCGTACCGGGAAACCGACTGGCTCGCCGGACTGCTGGATGCCGCCGCGGAGACCGCCGGCGTCACTCGGGCAACACGCTGACCTGTCCCCCCATGTAGGGGCGCAACACTTCCGGCACGGTGACGCTGCCATCGGCGTTCTGGTAGTTCTCGAGCACCGCGACCAGGGTCCGGCCAACCGCCAGCCCGGAGCCGTTGAGGGTGTGGATCAGTTCCGGCTTGGCCTTGCCGTCACGGAACCGCGCCTGCATGCGACGGGCCTGGAAAGCCTCGAAATTGGAGCAGGACGAGATTTCCCGGTAAGTCTGCTGACCGGGCAGCCAGACTTCCAGGTCGTAGGTCTTGGCCGACGAGAATCCCAGATCGCCGGCGCACAACGCCACCACCCGGTAGGGCAGATCCAGCTTTTTCAGGATCGCCTCGGCATGGCCGGTGAGTTCCTCCAGCGCCTCATGGGAACGATCGGGATGCACGAATTGCACCATCTCGACCTTGTCGAACTGGTGCTGGCGGATCATCCCGCGCGTGTCCTTGCCGTAGGAGCCAGCCTCGGAACGGAAACATGGGGTATGCGCGACCAACTTGATCGGCAGGTTCTCGGCCGGAATGATCTCGTCGCGCACGATGTTGGTGACCGGCACCTCGGCGGTCGGAATCAGGTACATGCCGTTGGAGAGCTTGAACAGATCGTCCTCGAACTTGGGCAACTGACCGGTGCCGCGCATCGAATCGGCGTTGACCAGATAGGGAACGTAGACTTCCTCATAGCCGTGCTCACGGGTATGGGTGTCGAGCATGAACTGGACCAGGGCCCGGTGCATGCGCGCCAGATCACCGCGCATCAACACGAAGCGGCTGGTGGAAATCTTCACCGCCGTCGGAAAGTCCAGCAGATCCAGGTTCTCGCCGATGGCGACGTGATCGAGCGGGCTGTAAGCGAAAACGCGTGGCACGCCGATCCGGCGCAGCTCGACGTTGTCACGCTCGTCCTGGCCGGCCGGCACCGATTCGTGCGGCAGATTGGGAATCGACAGCAGCAGTCCGGACAGCTCCTCCTGGATCGCCGCCAACCGTTCCTCGGCCGCTTTCAGATCGTCGCCCAGCCCCCCTACTTCCGCCATCAGCGCCGAGGCATCCTCGCCCTTGCCACGGGCGACGCCAATCTGCTTGGAGAGCTGGTTGCGGCGGGCCTGGAGATCCTGGGTGCGGACCTGGATGGACTTGCGTTCGGCTTCGAGCCGCTCGAAGCCGGCGGTATCCAGGGTGACGCCACGCGCGGCGAGTCGGTCGGCCGCGCCGGCGAGGTCTTTCCTCAAAAGTTGGATGTCGAGCATGGGGAGATGTCAGACACGAAAAACATTGATTTTAACCGTGTCCATGCCGTGATCGCGGAGTTCGATGCCGGTTTCGGCGGTCGCCCGGCGTTCAGACGAAGGACACCCCGAGATGGCTCTCGATTTCCAGGCGCAGGCCGATGAAAGCGGCTTCGAGGTCGTCACTCGCGTCGGCGCAAGCCGGCCAATCCCCGGCGCGCGCGGCGGTTTCGGCATTCGCGGCCAGTTCCGCCAGGGCTTCCGCCCCCAGATAGACGGCCGCGCCCTTGATCTGATGCGCCTGACGCCCCGCGAGTGGGCCATCGCGCAGATCCACCGCCCGAGACAGTTCGGCGAGCAGTTGTTCGGTACTGGTGACGAACAGGCGCAACATTTCATCGATCCGCGCGGGATCGTCGCGACAGATTCTTCCCAATCTGACCAGATCGAAATGGCGCGCTTCGGTCACCGCCGTGCTCTCGATCACCGCTTCCGCCGAAACCGCCGGGGATGCCACCAGGTGCTCCGGCAACCAGCGCCGGAGCGCGGCCACCAGCTCGGGCTGGCGCAGGGGCTTGGCCAGATAGTCGTCCATGCCGGCCTGGCGGCAGGAATCGGCGATGCCGGCCATGGCATTGGCGGTCAACGCCAGGATCGGCAGACGCGCGCGCGGTTCCGGGCCGGCGGCCTCGTCGGCGCGAATGGCTCGGGTCGCGGTAAAGCCATCCCATTCCGGCATCTGGCAATCCATGAGCACCAAATCCACCGGCGGCGACGCCGCGCGCAGTTTTTCATAGGCGATCCGGCCGTCATCGGCCAGGCTGACCCGGATACCGAGGTGTTCCAGCATGAAGGCCAGCAGCTTCTGGTTCACCGGATTGTCCTCCGCGACCAAGACATGCGCGCCGGGAAACGAGACCGGCGCGTCACGTTCGCCGACTTCCGCCGGACCCCGCCGCTCCGTCGCCGGCATCGGCAAGCGCAGCGTGAACACGCTGCCGCGGCCCACCTCGCTGTCGAGTTCAAGCTGGCCGCCCATCAACACGGCGAGCTGGCGGCAGATGGCCAGACCGAGGCCGGTACCGCCGAACCGGCGGGTGACCGAACCGTCGGCCTGGGCGAACGCCTCGAACACCCGTTCACGCGCTTCCGGTGGTATGCCGATGCCGGTATCGCTGACCGCGAACGCCAGCGTGCCCGGGCGATCGAGGTCGGCATCCACGCTCAGACGGATTTCTCCGGCGGCGGTGAACTTGATGGCGTTGTCGAGCAGATTGAGCAGGATCTGGCGCAGCCGCAACGGATCGCCACGCACCCAGCCCGACGCGCCCTCGCCCCGAATCAGGCTCAGGCGCAGATCCTTGGCGTCGCAGCGTGGCAGATAAAGGTCGAGCACGTCCTTGATCAGCGCGTCGAGATCGAAATCAATCGCTTCGACGTTCAATCTCCCGGCCTCGATCCGCGAAAAATCGAGCAGGTCGTTGATGATGCCCATCAGCGACTCGGCGGAACGGTCGATCGCCTCGGCGTACTCGCGCTGGCGGGCGGACAGCGGCGTGTCGAGCAGCAACCGGGTCATGCCCAGAATACCGTTCATGGGCGTCCGGATCTCATGGCTGACGTTGGCGACGAACTGCGATTTCATCTCGGTCGCCGCCAGCGCCGCGTCGCGGGCCGCTTCCAAGGTCGCTTCGGCCTCCTTGCGCGGCGAGATGTCGCGCATGATCGCCTGGATTACCGGCTGGCCGTCCAGACGCATGGCGTGCAACGCGATCTCCGCTGGGAAGGTGGTGCCATCCGGCCGGCGCGCGGTCCACTGGAAAAAAGCGTGGCCCTTCTCGACCGCCTCGCGCAGGTGGCGGTCCGCCAGCAAGTACGGCGGCGTGCCGCAAGGCTGATCCTCGGCGCCAAGATCCTCTGGCCGTCGGCGCAGGAAATCCTGGACGCTGTCGATGCCGAACATTTCCAGCGTGGCGGGGTTGCAATCGGTAAAGCCCGCGCGATCGAGGATGACGATGCCGTCGGTGTTGGTCTCGAACAGGGTCTGGAACTTGGTCCGTTCGCGCTCGGTTGCCGCGGCCAGCCGGGCGGTGCGCCGCATCACCGTGACGGCGACGAGACCGGCGACCAGCACGGCGAACACGCCCAGCGTCAGCATCAGCCAGCGGGTGCGCGCGTAATCACGGTGGGCGGCATCGGCGGCGAAGCTGGTCATCTCGCGCTGGATCTGGATCAGGGTATCGAGCTCGCGCACCAGCTGGCGCTGGAGCGGAATCGCCTCGCCGCGCAACAGATCGAAAGCCAGGAAGGTATAGCCGTCCATGGCCAGGTCGACCACGCGCACCATGATCGGCCGGTTGGCGCGGGTCAGACTGTCGATGTTGGTGAGTACACGCTTTTCCGATTCCAGCGACAGCAGCGGTTCCAGCTCGGCGCGCACCTTCTGGTATTTCTCGCCGTAGTCATAGAAGCGGAGCATTTCCTCGTCCTTCTCGAACTGTTCGCTCATGACCACGATGGACAACATGGAAATGGCCCGGTCGCGCAGGATGTCCCGCATCTGGGTCGCCAGCCGGGTCTTCGGGCTCTTTTCCTGGACGATCGACTCCAGATGCGCGTTGGTGCGCGCGAGCTGGTCGAGACCGACCACGGTCAGCGCCACGATCAGGATCAGGGCAAGCGCGAAGCCGGCGCCAACCGTGGAAGCGAGTTTGAGCGGAAGACGGGTGATGGGGGTAGGCATGTCCGGCCGAATGGAAATGGCTCGCCCATGTTAGCCCGGTTTATCGCGCCCGACGGTGGCGCCGGACTGATCCTTTGATACCAGTTTCCCGCTCAGCGCCCCAGACTCCAGCCCAGCCCGAGCAAGGCACCCAGAAACAGCACGAGGAAAAGCGCCGCCCAGAACTGGAAGCGGCGGGCCAGGATCTCGGGTGGGTGGTTGGCGATCAGATAGGGCAGACCGTTGTCGGGTCGACGCAGGGTATGGGTGGGTGGGCGGTCGCGGATCGCCTGGTGACGCCGTTCGATCTCCCGGCGCGCGGCCTGGCGCGCCAGCGCCCATTCACGGCTGTCGATCTCGCCGTCACCGTCGAGATCGAAGCGGGCGCGCAACGCCTCCTGATCTTCTTTCCACTCAGCCAGCAGATCGCCGACATCACGACGTGCGTCGAGCGGGATTTCGATACCACGTCGACTGTCGAAGGCGCCGATCGCATAGAGCGTGTCGCCCTGAAGCAGCACCCATTCGGTATGGCGGAGGTCGCCGACCTGACGGGTTTCCTTGTGCCGGCTATGGATGCGCGCCCCGTCCGGGTCGAGCGTGCAACGACCGCTGCCATCATCCAGGTCGAACGGCAGACCGCTCTCGCCCCGTTCGCTGAATTGCCACTTGTTGTTCGAGCGGCGCTCGACGATATAGCGGTACCACAGACATGGCAGGTGGGTGACCGGACTGACCAGCGGACCAGCCTCGGTCGGACGGGCAACGCCACGCAGCTCGACGTAGCCCTGGGCGGCGGAGGCGATGCGGGAAGTCGGCGTGTCACGGATCGCGCGGCCGTGGCGCAGGGATTCCAGCCAGGCCCAGAGATTGATCGGCACCGCCAGCGTGAACGCGATCGACCAGGCACCCGCGATCTCGGTCTGGAGGGCGAGGACGAACAATCCCGCCTGGAGGTAGACGTACTGGATAGGCCCGAGCTTGTGGCGCAGGCGGTCGTGCATGCCGGCCTCAGCCGAACAGCGCCTTGAGGTCGACGTCCTTCCTGTCTTCCTCGCTGAAGGTCAGCAAGGGCCGGGGACCGAAGTGGAACAGCCGCGCGACGATGTTCTCGGGAAACTGTTCGATGCGCGCGTTGTTGATGTTCACGTGCTCGTTGTACAGCTCACGACGATCGGCGATGGCATCCTCGAGCGCGGTGATGCGCGTCATCAGTCGGGCGAAGTGCTCGTTCGCGCGCAGTTCCGGATAAGCCTCGACCACCGCGAAGATCTGGCCCAGACCCATGCGCAACGCGGTTTCCGCCTGACCGAGCGCGGGGATATCCTGGCTCAGGCTGGCGGCCTGCACACGGCTCCGCGCTTCGGTCACCCGTTGCAGGGTTTCCTGCTCGAACTGCTTGTACTGGCGGCAGGTTTCCACCAGTTTGGGCAGTTCGTCATGGCGCTGCTTGAGCAGCACGTCGATGTTCGACCAGGACTTGGCGACGTTGTGCTTGATGTTGACCAGCGTGTTGTAGATGAACACACCATAGATCAACAGGGCCAGGATCAATCCGTAGAACAGCGCGGCGGTCGGCATGACGGCTTCCTCGTAGCGGATTACTCTTCGTCGGAATCCAGCACGCGCTGGAGTCCGGACAGTTTTTCGCCCTCGCCCAGGTTGATCAAGGTGACACCCTGGGTCGAGCGGCCGAGCGAGCGGATTTCGCTGACCCGGGTGCGGATCAGCACGCCACCAGTGGTGATCAGCATGACTTCATCCTCGGCATCGACCAGGGTGGCGGCGACCACCTTGCCGTTGCGCGCCGACGTGGAAATGGCGATCACTCCCTGGCCACCACGGCCATGGCGCGAATAATCGCCGACCGGGGTGCGCTTGCCATAGCCGTTCTCGGTCGCGGTCAGCACGCTCTGCGCCTCGTTCTCGGCGATCAGCAAGGCGATGACGCGCCCGCCGGCCGACAGCTTGATGCCACGCACGCCACGCGCGCCACGCCCCATCGGCCGTACTTCGGTTTCGTCGAAACGGTTGGCCTTGCCCTCGTCGGAGAACAGCATGACGTCGTTCTGGCCGTTGGTGATGGCCACGCCGACCAGGTAATCGTCGTCGTCCAGGCTGACGGCGATGAGACCGGCGCTGCGCGGACGAGAGAACTCGGACAACGGAGTTTTCTTGACCGTGCCCAGCGAGGTCGCCATGAACACGTAATGGTGTTCGTCGAACTCCTTGACCGGCAGGATGGCGTTGACCTTCTCGCCCTCCTCCATCTTGAGCAGGTTGACGATCGGCTTGCCGCGCGCGGCGCGCCCCCCCTGTGGCACTTCGTAGACCTTCAGCCAGAACAGGCGGCCACGGTTGGTGAAGCAGAGGATGTAGTCGTGAGTGTTGGCGATGAACAGCTTCTCGATGAAGTCCTCTTCCTTGGTGCCGGCCGCCTGCTTGCCGCGGCCACCGCGCTTCTGGGTGCGATATTCGTCGAGCGGCTGCGCCTTGATGTAGCCAGTGTTGGACAGCGTGACCACCACGTCCTGCGGGGTGATCAGATCTTCCATGGAGATTTCGCCGCCCTGGGCGACGATCTCGGAGCGGCGCTTGTCGCCGAACGCCGCCTTCATCTCGCCCAGCTCGGTGGCGATGATCTCGGTCACCCGCTCCGGCTTGTCGAGAATGTCGAGCAGATCGGCGATGCGCGTCATGACTTCGCCGTATTCGCCGACGATCTTGTCCTGCTCCAGTCCGGTCAGGCGCTGCAAGCGCAGGTCGAGAATGGCCTGGGCCTGGACTTCGGTGAGGAAATACCCTTGCGCGCGTAGACCGAATTCCGGCGCCAGGTTGAGTGGGCGGAACGCCTCGACCGATGCCGCGTCGCCCGCCGCGCGCGCCAGCATCTCCTCGACCACGCTGGAGCGCCAGGGCCGCGCCAGCAAGGCCGTCTTGGCCTCCGGCGGCGTCGCCGAAGCCTTGATCAGGGCGATGATCTCGTCGACGTTGGCCAGCGCCACCGCCAGACCTTCCAGGATATGGCCGCGATCGCGCGCCTTCTTCAGTTCGAACTGGGTACGCCGGGTGACGACTTCGCGCCGGTGGCGCAGAAAGGCTTCGAGAATCTGCTTGAGGTTCAGCAAACGCGGCTGGCCATCCAGGATGGCCACCATGTTCATGCCGAAGGTGTCCTGCATCTGCGTTTCCTTGTACAGATTGTTCAGGACCACTTCAGGAACTTCACCGCGCTTGAGTTCGATGACCATGCGCATGCCGGACTTGTCCGACTCGTCGCGAATCTCGCTGATGCCTTCCAGACGCTTCTCGCGCACCAGCTCGCCGATCTTCGCGCACAGATTGGCCTTGTTCACCTGATAGGGCAGCTCATCGACGATGATGGCCTGGCGGCCGCCGGATTTCTCGATATCCTCGAAATGGCATTTGGCGCGCATGACCACGCGGCCGCGACCGGTCCGGTAGCCGTCCTTGACGCCGGCGGTGCCATGAATGATGCCGGCGGTGGGAAAATCCGGCGCCGGCACGATCTCGATCAGATCCTCGATGGAAATCATCGGGTCGCGCAGCACGGCGATGCAGGCATCGACGATTTCGTTGAGGTTGTGCGGCGGAATGTTGGTGGCCATGCCGACGGCGATGCCGGAGGAGCCGTTGACCAACAGATTCGGGAACTTGGCGGGCAGGATCAGCGGCTCGTGCTCGGAGCCGTCGTAGTTGGGCCCGAAATCGACGGTTTCCTTGTCGATGTCGGCCAGCAGCTCGTGCGCCAGCTTGGCCATGCGGATCTCGGTGTAACGCATGGCGGCGGCGTTGTCGCCGTCGACCGAGCCGAAGTTGCCCTGACCATCGACCAGCGGATAGCGCAGCGAAAAACTCTGGGCCATGCGCACGATGGTGTCGTACACCGCGGTATCACCATGCGGATGGTATTTACCGATGACGTCGCCGACCACGCGCGCGGATTTCTTGTAGGCCTTGTTCCAGTCGTTGTTCAGTTCGTGCATCGCGAACAGCACGCGCCGGTGCACCGGCTTGAGGCCATCGCGCACGTCTGGCAGCGCCCGACCGACGATCACGCTCATGGCGTAATCCAGATAGGAACGGCGCATTTCCTCTTCCAGACTTACCGGAAGGGTTTCCTTGGCGAACGGGTTTTCCATGGGTGGAACGGTCTCCGAATATGTTGCTTGAGGAACGTGTAGTTATCGCGGCCAGCAAGCGCGCGATTCTAGCACGCCGGCCCACCCCGCCCGGCGTGACGCCGCTGGCGCGAGGCATTAGCATTCGCGGCCACGACAAGGAGACTCCATGAACGAATTCGCGGCCGATCTGCGCATCGACGCCGACTGGATCGTCCCGGTCCGTCCGGAGAACGCGGTAATCACCAATGCCAGCCTGATGGTCCGCGCCGGAAACATCGCGGCCATCACCAGCCGCGACGACGCCGACCGGAGCTGGCGCGCCGATCGGCGCGTCAACCTGCCCGGCCACGCGCTCATTCCCGGCCTGGTCAATCTGCACACGCACGCCGCGATGACCCTGCTGCGCGGCTATGCCGACGATCTACCCCTGATGAGCTGGCTGAACGACCATATCTGGCCGGCGGAAGCGCGCCACGCCAATGCCGAGTTCGTGCGCGACGGCACCCGCCTGGCCTGCCTGGAAATGCTGCATGGCGGCATCACCTGTTTCAACGACATGTACTTCTTCCCGGGCGCGACACTGGAAGCGGCGGGCGAGGCCGGCATCCGCATCGCTGCCGGCCTCATTCTGGTCGACTTTCCCAGCGCGTACGCCAGCGATACCGACGATTATCTGCGCAAGGGCCTGGAACTGCGCGACGCCTGGCGTGACCAGCCACTCGCGCATTTCTGCCTGGCGCCGCACGCGCCCTACTCGGTCGGCGATCGTGGCCTGGAGAAGATCGCCACCTACGCGGCGCAACTCGACCTGCCCATCCACATGCACGTCCACGAAACCGCCGACGAAGTCCGGCTGAGCCTGGAACGCTACGGCGTCAGGCCGCTCGCCCGGCTGAAGTCACTGGGTCTGCTCGGCCCGGGGCTGATCGCGGTACACGCGGTGCATCTGAATGATCAGGAAATCACCTGGCTCGCCGAGCACGGCTGTCATGTCGCCCATTGCCCGGCTTCCAACCTGAAGCTGGCCAGCGGTTTCTCGCCAGTCGCGAAATTACTCGACACCGGCGTCAACGTCGGCATCGGCAGCGATGGCGCCGCCAGCAACAACCGCCTGGACATGCTCGCGGAGACGCGGCTGGCCGCCCTGTTGTGCAAGGGTATCAGCGGAAACCCGGCCAGCCTGCCCGCGCACCGCGCCCTGGAAATGGCGACACTGGCCGGCGCCCGCGCTCTCGGCCTGGACAACCGCATCGGTTCGCTGGAAATTGGCAAATCCGCCGATCTTGTCGCCATCGATCTCGATCGCCCCACCACCCAGCCCTGTTACGACCCCGTCTCGCAACTGGTCTACAGCGCGGGCCGCGAACAGGTCAGTCACGTCTGGGTCGGTGGCAACCAAGTCGTCGCGGATGGGCGTTGCCAGACCCTCGACGAGACCAGGCTACTGTCGCGCGCTCACGCTTGGCGCGGCCGCATCGCCGGCAGCAACGCGAACTGACGGATCGGCGCATACGGCGGTGCCGTCATCAATTCAAACAATACCGCGCCACTGGCCGGGCGCCAGACCGTCCAGGCGATAATCGCCAATCGCCGCGCGAATCAGCCGAAGGGTCGGGAACCCCGCCTTGGCGGTCATGCGCCGGACTTGGCGATTCTTGCCCTCGGTCAGCACGATCTCGATCCAGGTGGTGGGAATGGCCTTGCGATAGCGCACCGGTGGATCACGTGGCCACAAGCCGGCCGGCTCCGCGATCACCCGTGCCCGCGCGGGCCTGGCGACGAAATCACCGAGCGGCATCGGCCGACGCAACGGCGCCAGATCCGTATCCACTGGCGCGCCCTCCACCTGTGCCCAGTAGGTCTTGGGCAACTTGTGGCGGGGATCGGCGAGGCGATGCTGTAGCGCACCATCGTCGGTTAGAATCAACAGGCCTTCGCTGTCCGCGTCCAACCGGCCCGCCGCGTAGACACCGGGCAGGTCGATGTAGTCCTTGAGTCCGGCATGACCGTCCTCGGCGGTGAACTGGCTCAATACCCCATAGGGTTTGTTGAAAAGCAGGATGCGGGCCATCCGTTTCGTTTTCGATCAGGAGTCAATGTGAGTCACATCCAGAAGCCCGCGCAGGGCGAAAAAATCACCGTCAATGCCGATGCCTCGCTGAATGTGCCGGATCGCCCGATTATCCCCTTCATCGAGGGCGACGGCACCGGCGTCGACATCACGCCGGTGATGCGACGGGTGCTCGACGCGGCGGTGGCCAAGGCCTACGGCGGCAAGCGCGGGATCGAATGGATGGAGGTCTATGCCGGCGAGAAGGCGACCCGGGTTTACGGCGCGGATGTCTGGCTGCCGGAAGAAACCGTCGAGGCGGTGCGCGAATACGTCATATCGATCAAGGGCCCACTGACCACGCCCACCTCGGGCGGCATCCGCTCGCTCAACGTCGCCCTGCGGCAGATGCTCGACCTCTACGTCTGCCTGCGGCCGGTGCGCTATTTCGCCGGCGTGCCCTCCCCTGTGAAGCAGCCGGAAAAAGTGGACATGGTGATCTTCCGGGAGAACACCGAGGACATCTACGCCGGCGTCGAGTGGGAAGCCGGTTCCGCCGAAGTGAAGAAGGTCATCGAATTCCTGCAAAAGGAAATGGGCGTCAAGAAGATCCGCTTCCCGGAAACCTCCGCCATGGGCATCAAGCCGGTATCGGTAGAGGGCTCGGAACGCCTGATCCGCCGCGCCATCCAGTACGCAATCGACAACCACCGCAAGTCGGTGACCTTGGTGCACAAGGGCAACATCATGAAGTTCACCGAGGGCGGCTTCAAGAAATGGGGCTACGAATTAGCCGTGCGCGAGTTCGGCGGCGAGCCGATCGACGGCGGACCCTGGGTGAAACTGCCCAACGGCATCGTCATCAAGGATGTCATCGCCGACGCATTCCTGCAGCAGATCCTGCTGCGTCCGGAAGATTACGACGTCATCGCCACGCTTAATCTGAACGGCGACTACGTTTCCGACGCGCTGGCGGCGGAAGTCGGCGGTATCGGCATCGCGCCCGGCGCCAACCTGTCCGACACCGTGGCCATGTTCGAAGCGACGCATGGCACCGCGCCCAAGTACGCTGGCAAGGACTACGTCAATCCGGGCTCCATCGTCCTGTCCGGCGAAATGATGTTGCGGCACATGGGCTGGATCGAGGCTGCCGATCTGATCATCAAGGGCATGGATGGCGCCATCCGCTCCCGCAATGTCACCTACGATTTCGCCCGCCTGATGGAAGGCGCGAACCAGATCACATGTTCGGCATTCGGAGAGGAAATCGTGCGCTGCATGGATTGAACGCCCGCGGGCCGGTTGTCGCCCGCGATATCGGCATGGGCGGCGGCCACTATACGGGTGGCGCGGTCGCCCCCATATGCCGAAGCAGCTCTATGAGTTCATCAGCGATCGGGCCGAGTTCTTCTTTTTGCCGTTCGAGGCCGATCAGCAGATTCGCGATGCGATCATCAATGACGACGGAAACGTCCCTACCCGGGGAAAGATCGGATTGGGTGGAGAGATTGGGGAGATCCATCTTGGCCACTCCTGCGCCAGCGTTTTATCAACGTATAGCACAGGGGGCCCGGAGCGGCGGACGGCAATATCCCCATCCGCCTGAAAAACCGAATCAGATCGGCTGGATGTTCGACGCTTGCTTGCCTTTGGGGCCGTCGACCACATCGAAGGAAACGCGCTGGTTTTCCTTCAGGCTCTTGAAGCCCTTGGCGTTGATGGCGGAAAAATGCGCGAACACGTCATCGCCGCCGCCATCCGGAGTGATGAAACCGAAGCCTTTTGAATCGTTAAACCATTTAACAGTGCCAGTGGCCATTGAAACCGCTCCTAAACAAAAAACGAGAATCCGTTTGACCCAGTCGCGCTATCCGCGCAAGCCCGGCCAAACAGGCGCTTTTTACTCGTCTATTCCCCATTTCGTCAATCGGCTTGAAAAAAATCTTATTGGCATCACAATCGTTCCGACGAACGTGGACTTCACCCCAATGGCAACGAGGCATCAGGACGAACTGGCCATTGCGACGAAACGGATGGTTTCGCCGCCCCCTCCCCTATATAAGGTTATTCTTCTAAACGACGATTACACACCAATGGAATTCGTCATAGAAGTCCTCGAACGTTATTTTTTCCTCGACCGCGAACAAGCCACGACGATCATGCTCAAAGTGCATAATGAGGGTGCCGGCGTCGCCGGCATCTACCCCCGTGACGTCGCGGAAACCAAGGTTCGTCAGGTCCGGGAATACGCCCGTAGCCACCAGCATCCGTTGCAATGCGTGATGGAGGAAACCGAATGATCGCCCAGGAGTTGGAAGTCAGTCTGCACATGGCCTTCATGGAGGCTCGGCAGAAGCGCCATGAATTCATCACCGTTGAACATCTCCTTCTCGCCATGCTGGACAACCCTTCAGCTGCCGAGGTACTGCGAGCCTGCGCCGCCGATGTCGATGAGCTGCGCAAGAAATTGTCCGAATTCATCGAGCGTCACACCCCGCGGGTTCCCGGAGAAGGCGAAGTCGACACCCAGCCCACTCTCGGCTTCCAGCGCGTGATCCAGCGCGCCATCCTGCATGTCCAGTCGTCCGGCAAGAAGGAAGTCACCGGGGCCAACGTACTGGTCGCCATCTTCGGGGAAAAGGATTCCCACGCACTGCATTTCCTGACCCAACAGGGGCTCTCCCGTTTGGATGTCGTCAACTTCATCTCCCACGGCATCGCCAAGACGCCTCAGGACGCGGCTCCCGCGGGACGCGCGGAACCCGCCGGCGAGCAACAGGAAGGCGAAGACAAGGCCGTCTCCCCGCTGGATTCGTTCACCAGCAACCTGAACACCCAGGCCCAAGCTGGCAAGATCGACCCACTGATCGGTCGTGACATGGAACTGGAGCGTGTGATCCAGACACTATGTCGCCGTCGCAAGAACAACCCGCTGCTGGTCGGAGAGGCCGGTGTCGGCAAAACCGCGATCGCCGAAGGGCTGGCTCGGCGCATTGTCGAGGGCAGTGTCCCGGACATCCTCGATGGCGCGACCGTCTATTCACTCGACATGGGCGCGCTGCTCGCCGGCACCAAATACCGGGGGGATTTCGAGCAACGCCTGAAGGCCGTGCTCAAACAACTGGCCGGTAACGCCAAGGCCATCCTCTTCATCGACGAAATTCACACCGTGATCGGCGCCGGCGCCGCCTCTGGCGGTACGCTGGATGCCTCCAACCTGCTCAAACCGGCGCTGTCGTCGGGACAGTTGCGCTGCATCGGCGCCACCACCTATACCGAATACCGTGGCATTTTCGAAAAGGACCACGCCCTTTCCAGGCGCTTCCAGAAAATCGACGTCAAGGAACCCTCGATCTCGGAAACCGTGCAGATCCTCAAAGGACTGAAATCCCGCTTCGAGTCGCATCACAACGTCCGTTACACGGTTGGCGCCCTGTCGACGGCGGCCGAGCTATCGGCGCGTTTCATCAATGACCGGCATCTTCCAGACAAGGCCATCGACGTCATTGACGAGGCTGGCGCCGCGCAACGCATCCAGCCCAAGTCCAGACAGAAAAAGGTGATCACGCCCAAGGAAATCGAGGAAATCGTCGCCAAGATCGCGCGCGTGCCGGCCAAGACCGTGGCCAGTGACGAGCGCAACGCGCTGAAAAATCTGGATCGCGACCTGAAGGCCGTGGTGTTCGGCCAGGACAAGGCCATCGACGCGCTCGCCAGCGCCATCAAGATGAGCCGTTCCGGTCTCGGCAATCCGGGCAAGCCGATCGGCTCCTTCCTGTTCTCCGGACCAACCGGCGTCGGCAAGACCGAAGTCGCCCGTCAGCTTGCGTACACACTGGGCGTCGAGCTGATCCGCTTCGACATGTCCGAATACATGGAGCGTCATGCCGTGTCGCGGCTGATCGGCGCGCCTCCCGGTTATGTCGGCTTCGAGCAGGGCGGCCTGCTGACCGAGGCGATCACCAAGAACCCCTACGCCGTGGTTCTGCTCGACGAAATCGAGAAAGCGCATCCAGACATCTTCAACATCCTGCTGCAGGTGATGGATCACGGCGCGTTGACCGACAACAATGGCCGCAAGGCGGACTTTCGCAATGTTGTCATCATCATGACCACCAACGCTGGCGCCGAGGCCATGACCAAGGCCGGCATCGGCTTCTCTCTGCCGAAAACCTCTGGCGACGAAATGGCGGACATCAAACGCCTGTTCTCTCCGGAATTCCGCAACCGCCTGGATGCCATCGTCTCCTTCGGAGCACTCGACGAGGACATCATCCTGCGCGTGGTTGACAAGTTCCTGATGCAACTGGAGGAACAGCTGCACGCGAAAAAGGTGGAGGCCCACTTCACCGACGCGCTGCGCGCCTGGCTGGCGAAGAAGGGTTTCGATCCGTTGATGGGCGCGCGGCCAATGGCGCGGCTGATTCAGGACAGCATCCGCAAGGCGCTCGCCGACGAGCTCCTGTTCGGCCGGCTCAGCGAAGGCGGAGAGGTCACCGTCGATCTCGATGAAAACGACGAAATCCGCTTGCGTTTCGAGGAAGAGCTGGCCGCGGCCTGACTACAGTGGCCTCGCCACGATCCCGTCAGACCGCACGGACGCCAGACGGCGTCCGTTCTTCATTCCCGCGCGGAAGCCGCGCGCTTGAACAGGTCGAAGAAATTCCGCGTGGTGGCGCTGGCCACCTGTTCGACTCCGATCCCTCGCAGACCGGCAATCTCCTTGGCCACGAACGGTACGAAAGCCGGCTCGTTACGTTTGCCTCGATGAGGCGTCGGCGCCAGGTATGGGGAATCGGTCTCGATCAGCATGCGTTCCAGGGGGATGCGCGTAGCCACCTCCTTGAGCGTCTTCGCGTTCTTGAAGGTGACGATACCGGAAAACGAAATGTGGAAACCCATCGCCATCGCGGCTTCCGCCACCTCCAGACTTTCGGTGAAGCAGTGCATCACGCCACCAACCTCGTCGGCCCCCTCCTCGGCCATGATCGCGAGGGTATCCGCCGCGGCCTCGCGGGTGTGGATGATGAGTGGCAGGCCCGTCGCGCGCGCCGCGCGTATGTGGGTACGAAATCGTTCACGTTGCCATTCGACCGCGTCACGCGCCAGACGATAGTAATCGAGACCGGTTTCACCAATGGCGACCACGCGCGGATGGCGGGCCAGTTCGACCAGCTCGTCAACATCAGGCTCGCGCGCGTCCTCATGGTCGGGGTGCACGCCAACCGAGGCGAAGACATGCTCATTGGAATCGGCCAAAGCCAGGATACCGGGCAGGCGCTCCAGACTGACACTCACGCACAACGCATGGCTGACCCGCGCCGCCCGCATGTTGTCGAACAGGGACGGGAGACCGCCAGCAAAGTCGGGGAAATCGATATGGCAATGGGAATCAACGAACATGGAAACCTGATGAAGGACGGGTTCCATCCCGACCCTGTGGCCAGGACGGAACCGGGGATGAGTCACATGGTATGGGTGCCGCGCGTGGACTTGAGAGCATTGCCGAGTATGCCCTCGATTTTCTGCCGGACCGCGTTGCCGCCTTCGTTGTCGTCGAATTGCACGCCGATTCCCTGTTGACGGCTGCCCTGCGCGCCGGCGGGCGTGATCCAGACCACGCGACCGGAAACTGGCAATTTGTTGGTGTCTTCCATCAGGGTCAGCAACATGTAGACCTGATCGCCCATCTGATAGGGTCGATTGGTGGGGATGAACAGTCCGCCTCCCTTGATGTGCGGCATGTAGGCGGCATACAGGGCGGTGCGCTCCTTGATCGTCAGGGAAAGCATGCCGGCCCGCCCGGCGGGATGTTTGGCGACTTCGCTCATGGTTTTCCGGCAATCTCGGCGTAACGAATCAGCCACGATTCTAGCAACAACTGGCCATTCAACGGATGCCGCAGCCAGCGGCCCGCCTGGGTCAGTTCACGCTGGAAATCGAGCAGGCCGGCGAGGTCGGCGGTGGCGGCCACGCGCGCGCCATGGGCGTGCCGGTTTGGGAAATATCGGGGCAACGTGGCCAGGCGCTGGCGGATCAGATCGTGTATCCAACGGGTCAGCCAGCCCCAGGATTCGGTGAGTGACATCCGGTATTCGCGAGCCAGCGCGCAGGCGTCGAGCGCGGCCGGATTCGCCAGATGGTCGAGAAAAATCTCACGCATACGCGCATGTTCGGGATCGGCATTCGCGAGCGCGGTCAGCGGCGCGCCACCGGCTTCCGCGAGCAGGGATTCCGGCTTTTCAATGCCTTGTTCCCGCATCCAGTCGAGCGCCACCACGCCAGGTGGATAACCGATGCCGATCTTGCGGCAACGCGAACGCACGGTGGCCGGCAACCGGCCAGGCTGGTGCGATACCAGCACCATCAGGACGCGCGGTGGTGGTTCCTCCAGGGTTTTCAACAAGGCGTTGGCGGCGGCCGCATTCATGTACTCGGCCGGCTGGATCAGAGCGGTGCGCCAGCCGCCGCGATGCGCGGAAAGTTGCAGGTAATCGGTGAGCGCGCGCACCGCCTCGATCTTGATGAGTGGCAGCGAGCGCTTGGCGGATTTACCCTTTTCGACAGGCTTGGCGGATTCGCCGGTTTCATCGTCATCGGTTTCTCCGGGCTCCAGCGCCCGAAAATCGGGATGATTCCCCTTTTCGAACCAGTTACAGGCATCGCATCGGCCGCAGGCGCCAGCCGCCTCCGGGTGTTCACACAGCAACCACTGGATCAACGCCAGTCCGAGATCGCGCTTGCCAATGCCGGCGGGGCCATGCAGCAACAGGGCATGCGGCAAGGCATCCCGGTCGCGCCCGAGGCGGATCAGCAAATCCCGGTTCCAGGGCTGGACGGTCATGCGTCGCCATCTCCGAGACGGCACAGAATGTCGCGCAGCTGCCCGCGCACGGCGTCGATATCCAGGCTGCCGTCGATCACCTTGATCCGTCGCGGGTAACGCGCGGCGCGGCGCAGATACGCCGCGCGCACGCGGCCATGGAAGTCGGCGCGTTCGCGTTCGAACCGGTCCGGCTCGCGCGCGCCGGACAGACGCGCGGCGGCTAGTTCGGTAGGCAAATCGAACAGCAGGGTGAGATCTGGCTGCAAATCGCCATGCACCCACTCCTCCAGGATTTCCAGGCGGGTCTCGGACAGGCCCCGGCCACCACATTGATACGCGAAACTGGCGTCGGTGAAACGATCGCAGATCACGACTTCTCCGGCCGCCAGCGCCGGCCGGATGACCTGCTCCAGATGTTCCCGGCGCGCCGCGAACATGATCAGCGCCTCGGTTTCCGGATGCATGGGCTCATGCAGGACCAGCTCGCGCAAGTGCTCGCCCACCGGCGTGCCACCGGGCTCCCGGGTAACGCGCACGCAACCGTCGCGGGTGGTGAACCAATCGGCCAACCACCCCAGATGGCTGCTCTTGCCGGCGCCATCGACGCCTTCGAGTGTGACGAACAGACCGGACATCACCGACCTCCGCGTTGATAGCGCCAGACCGCGCGATTGTGCGCATCCAGGTTTTCGGAAAACTCGTGCCGACCCTGGCCTTTCGAGACGAAATAGAACAAGCGGGTACGCGCGGGATTGACCGCCGCCTGAATGGAATCGAGACCGGCCAGCGCGATCGGCGTCGGTGGCAAGCCGGCGCGGGTATAGGTGTTGTACGGCGTATCGGTTTGCAGATCGACCCGACGCAGGTTGCCATCGAAACGATCACCGAGGCCGTAGATGACGGTGGGATCGGTCTGCAGGCGCATGCCGATGCGCAGGCGGTTGACGAATACCGAGGCGATCAGCGGTCGCTCGTCGGGAGCGCCGGTTTCCTTCTCGATGATCGAGGCCATGATCAGGGCTTCATAGGCATTCCGATAGGGGAGGTCGCCCGCCCTGGCCTGCCAGCTCGCTGCCAAATGCTGGCGCAGGGACTGGTAGGCCCGTCGGTACAGGGCGAGATCGGAACTGCCCGCGTCGAAGAAATAGGTATCCGGGAAGAACAATCCCTCGGGATGGGTCTCCTCGGCGCCAATCGCGCGCAACAGTTCGGAATCGCTCATGCCGGCGGTGTCGTGACGCAGATCCGGGTGCGCATCGATCGCCCGACGCATGTCCATGAATCGCCACCCCTCGATTACCGTCAGGCGACCGAGCACGGTATCCCCCAGCGTCAGCTTACGCAGCAATTCCAGTGGCGATGCCGGCCGGTCGAGCGCGTAGTTGCCGGCCTTGATCGCGCCCGCCTGGCCCTTGAGGCGCGCCAGCAATACGAACAACCCGGGCTCGGTCAGGGCGCCAGCGGCGGCCATGTCCTCGCTGGCACGTTTCAGGGAATGACCCTTTTCGACAGTGAACGAGAGCGGATAGACAGCCCCCGCCACGCGCATGGGCGAGATCACGTACCAAGCCAGCCAGCCCAGCGCCAGCAACGTTGCCAGCAAAACCAGCGATGACAACCAGCGCCAGCCGCTGGCGTGGCGCCGTCTAGCCATCCAGCATCTCCCGCAGATGTTCGCTGACCACGGGGTCGGGCCAGACGCGTGCGTCCAGACGCGCGGCCCGCCAGATCCGGATCAGGCTGTTGGTGAACAGGACTTCCTCCGCATCCAGAACATCGGACAGGCACAGGGGGGTTTCCCGGACTTTCATGCCACTGGCCGCGGCCAGACGCATCAGACGCGCGCGGGCGACGCCGGCCACGCCACAAAGATCCAGTGGTGGCGTCGTCAGGCAGCCGTCGCGCCAGATGAACAGGTTGCTCATGACGCCCGAAACCACTTGATCATTCCGATCCAGCAACACACCCTCGCGGATTTCCGGGTCATCCCATTCAGCACGGGCGAGCACGTTTTCAAGGCGGTTGAGGTGTTTGACCCCGGCCAATGCCGGTTGATGCCCCAGACGCAACCGGCATACCCGGATCGCGATCCCCGCCGTGCCCGGTTCATCCAGTCGCGGCTCGGGGTCGAACCAGGCCAGGCGTCGGGGACGTGTCGTGCTGGTGTAGGCATAGCCGCGCCTGCCGTAACCACGCGTCACCACCAGTTTGAGTACGCCGTCCGGCAGGACGCCGGCATGATGACCAGCCAGGATTTCCAGGTCGGTGTGCCAATCCGCCGGGTCCGGCGGCGCGATGGCGAGTCGCTCGCAATCGGCCGCGAGCTTGTCGAGATGCTCCCGCCACCAGACCGGCCTTCCGCCACTGACGCGCACGGTCCGGAATACGCCATCACCGTACGCCAAGCCACGATCGCGCGCATCGACGGTCTCGGTGATTCCACCATCCACCAGGATCAGGCCGTGGCCCGGCGCGGTCGGCATGCCCGGGTTCGCGATCGCCGGGTTGACTCAAGCCTTGCCGAAGATGATGGTGCCGTTGGTGCCACCAAAACCGAACGAATTCGAAAGGGCCACCTTGATATCGGCGTCACGCGCGATATTGGGCACGTAATCCAGGTCACAGCCGGCGTCGGCCTCGACCAGGTTGATGGTGGGCGGAACCACTTGGCGGGCGATCGCCAACGCCAGGAAAATCGCCTCGATGCCACCAGCGGCCCCGAGCAGATGGCCGGTCATCGATTTGGTGGAGCTGACCATGACCTTGCGCGCGTGCTCGCCGAGTGACAGTTTCACCGCCTTGGTCTCGGCAAGGTCGCCCAGGGGCGTCGAGGTGCCATGCGCATTGATGTAATCGATCTGGTCCGGGTTTAGGCCGGCGTTGCGCAAGGCATTATCCATGCAGCGAGCCGCGCCGGAGCCGTCCTCGGTCGGCGCGGTCATGTGGTTGGCGTCCGCGCTCTTGCCATAGCCAAGCAGTTCGCAATAGATGCGCGCACCACGTGCCTTGGCGTGCTCGTATTCCTCCAGCACCAGAACGCCGGCGCCTTCGCCGAGGACGAAGCCATCGCGATCCTTGTCCCAGGGACGGCTGGCGGCCGCCGGGTCATCGTTGCGCGTGGACAGTGCCCGCGCCGCCGCGAATCCTCCCACGGCCAGCGGACAGATCGCCGATTCGGCGCCACCGGCGATCATGACGTCGGCCTCGCCGTACTCGATCATGCGGCCGGCCTCGCCGACCGCGTGGGTGCCCGTGGTGCAGGCGGTCACAACCGCCAGATTGGGGCCCTGTAGCCCGAACATGATCGACAGATGTCCCGAGATCATGTTGATGATGGTGGCGGGGATGAAGAATGGAGAAATCTTGCGCGGGCCTTCCGCCAGATAAACCTTGTGGGTTTCCTCGATCATCGGCAACCCGCCAATGCCGGAACCGATGTTGACGCCGATCCGCTCGCGGTTGGCTTCCGTCACTTCCAGGCCGCAATCCTTGAATGCGTCGATCGCCGCCGCCAGGCCATAATGGATGAAGGTATCCATGCGCCGGGCATCCTTCGGGGAAAGATATCGGGAAAGTTCGAAATCCTTGACCTCGCCGGCAATCTGGCTGCTCAGCGCCGAAGCATCGAAACGGCTGATGCGAGTGATGCCGGAACGACCGGCGGTCAGATTCGTCCAGGCGGTGTCGACGCTATTGCCGACCGGGGAGATGATGCCGAGTCCGGTGACCACGACTCTACGTTTGGACAAGGGAGGCTCCTGATGCGGATGGTGGCGAATTCATGCCGACGCGCGGACAACCGGGAGGCGGAACGCGAACCGGCGTGTCGCGCGGGTGTGGCATGCCGGCAAGACGGACGGGCATGCGCATGGGGCGCATGCCCATTCAGCGGGAGTTACTTGTTCAGGTGCGCGTTGACGTAATCGACAGCCTGCTGAACGGTGGTGATCTTCTCGGCTTCCTCGTCGGGAATCTCGCACTCGAAAGCTTCCTCGAGCGCCATTACCAGTTCCACCGTATCAAGGGAATCGGCGCCCAGGTCATCCACGAAGGAAGACTCCAGCTTGACATCGGCTTCATTGGCGCCCAGCTGCTCGGCGACGATCTTCTTGACACGCTGTTCAATATCACTCATCAGAAAACTCCGTACTGGTAGAAAAAGCGGGGGAATTCTAGCAAAAACCCCCGACCGGAAGAATCGGACCGGATCAAGAATCATCCGGCCCGATTCGGCTCATTCCATGTACATGCCGCCGTTGACGTGCAGGGTCGAGCCGGTGACGTAACCGGCGCCTTCGGAGGCCAGAAAAGCAACCGCGTTGGCGATGTCCTCGGGTGTTCCGAGCTTGCCAAGGGGGATTTTCTCCAGCAGCTTCGTCTTGGCCGCTTCCGGCAACGTCCTGGTCATGTCGGTATCGATGAACCCGGGCGCCACGCAATTGACGGTGATGCCACGGCTGCCGACTTCCTGAGCCAGGGATTTGGAAAAACCGATCATGCCCGCCTTCGCCGCCGCGTAATTGGTCTGACCGGCATTACCGGCGACACCCACGACCGAGGCGATGCTGACGATACGGCCATAACGGGCCTTCATCATCGGCCGCAGCACGGCCCGGGACAGCCGGAACACCGAGGTCAGGTTGGTTTCCAGAATGGATGACCACTCCTCGTCCTTCATGCGCATCAGCAGATTGTCACGCGTGATGCCGGCATTGTTGACCAGGATGTCGATACGGCCATGACGGCCCAGCAAGCCGTCGACCGCCACATCGACCGCGCCGGCATCCGTGACATCCAGTTTCAGCCCTTCTCCCTTGAAGCCGGCGGCGGCCAGTTCGGCGCGGATCGTCTCGGCCCCGGCGTCACTGGTGGCGGTGCCCGCCACGATGGCGCCGCGCGCGGCCAGCGCATGCAGGATCGCCTTGCCGATCCCGCGCGTGGCGCCGGTGACCAATGCCACACGATTTTCCATGATGTCTCCTTATTCCTTCGTTTTCCCGATCAAATCATCCAGGGCGGCGGCATCGCTCAGGGCCGTGGTGACGACGGAGTCCACGATCCGTTTGTTGAGTCCGGCGAGCACCTTGCCGGGGCCACATTCGACGATCAACTCGACGCCCTGGCCTGCGATCGAGCGCACGGTTTCGACCCAGCGTACCGGGCTGAACAACTGTCGCGCGAGCACGTCGCGGATGGCGTCGACATCACCGTGACTGGCGACATCGGCATTGTGCAGCACCGGCACCTCGGGCGGCACGATAGCAATCTCGGCCAGCGCCGAGCGCAAACGCTCGGCGGCCGGGCGCATCAACGCGCAGTGGGAAGGCACGGACACCGGCAGCGGCAAGGCCCGTTTGGCCCCCTTGGCCTTGGCCAGAGCGCATCCACGCTCGACCGCGCTCCGGTTGCCAGCGATGACGATCTGGCCTGGCGCGTTGAAATTGACCGCTTCCAGAATCTCGCCTTCGGCGGCCTCGACACAGACGGAACGCACAGCGTCATCCTCCAGGCCGAGGATGGCGGCCATGCCGCCGGCACCCTCGGGAACCGCGTCCTGCATTGCCCGCGCGCGCAGACGCACCAGACGCAGCGCGTCGGCGAAACCGATGGCGCCGGCGCAAGTCAACGCGGTGTACTCGCCCAGGCTATGCCCGGCCATCCACGCCGGCGCGCCACCGCCCCGACTCAACCAAAGCCGATACACGGCAACCCCCGCCGCCAACATGGCGGGTTGGGTATTGACCGTCTGATTGAGGGCTTCCGCCGGACCGCCGGCGATCAGGCCAGCAAGATCGAACCCTAGGGCGTCCGCGGCTTCAGCCAGGGTCTCGCGTACCGGCGCGACGTCGCCATAAACGGCCATCATGCCGACGCTTTGCGATCCCTGACCGGGAAAGACGAATGCGTATTTCATGTGTGGAATCGGGAATTGTCAGTCGAAAATCGGATCCGCGAGGGACAGTGAAACGGCTCCGGCCCCAATGTGTCGCGCCGCGTCAGAACCTGACGAGCACGGACCCCCAGGTAAAGCCACCGCCGAAAGCCTCCATGAGTACCATCTCGCCTGCCTTGATGCGGCCCTCGCGCACGGCGGTATCCAGGGCGAGCGGAATCGAGGCCGCCGAGGTATTGCCATGGCGGTCGACCGTGACGACCACACGGTCCATGTCCATGCCCAGTTTTTTCGCCGTGGCCTGGATGATGCGGATGTTGGCCTGGTGGGGCACCAGCCAGTCGATGTCGGTCTTGCTCAGATGGTTAGCGGCCAGAGTTTCGTCGACGATGGCGTCCAGGGTGTTGACCGCCATCTTGAACACGGCATTGCCGGACATGCGCATGTAGCAGGCGCCTTCCTTCTTCAAGGACACACCGCCATCGACGAACAGCAGATCCTGATAGCGGCCATCGGCATGCAGGTGGGTGGCGATGATGCCGGGCTGGTCGCTGGCGCGCAGCACCACGGCGCCAGCGCCATCTCCCCACAGGATGCAGTTGCCGCGATCGTTCCAGTCGGTGATTCGCGACAGTGTCTCGGCGCCGACCACCAACGCGGTCTTGACCTGACCGGAACGAATGAATTGATCGGCGACGGAAACGGCGTACACGAAGCCACTGCAAACCGCCTGCACATCGAAAGCCGGACAGCCGTTGGTGATGCCGAGCTTGGCCTGGAGGATGCAGGCGGTACTGGGAAACACGCGGTCGGGCGTTGTCGTGGCCACCACGATCAGGCCAATTTCGCCGGCATCCATACCGGCCGCTTCCAGCGCGCGCTCCGCTGCTTTCTGGGCAAGGTCGCTGGTCAGTTCGCCTTCCTCGGCGATATGACGCTCACGGATACCTGTGCGTTCGACGATCCACTCGCTGGTGGTCTCGATCCGCTGTTCCAGCTCGGCGTTGGTCAGGACCCGGCTTGGCAGATAACTCCCGGTACCGATCACCCGCGCGTGAATCGCGGGCAAACCTCCGGCATGGGACTCCCGCTGGTGCGTATTCAAGCCAGATCTCCTTCCTCATAGGCCGCGCCATGCGCGCCGACCTGCTCGGCGATTCGACGCAACAAGCCACCGCGCACTTCCTCGACCGCCTTGACGATGGCCTGTTCGAAGGCGAACACGTCCGCCGAACCATGGCTCTTGATGATGACGCCATTCAGACCGAGCAGGCTGGCGCCATTGTAGCGACGCGGATCAAGCCGGCGTTTGAAGGCGCGCAAGACCGGCAAGGCGATCAGACCAGCCAGGCGGGTGACCAGATTTTTCTTGAACTCGAAACGCAACTGGTCGGCCATCAATTTCGCGAGCCCCTCGGAAGTCTTGAGCGCGACGTTGCCGACGAAACCATCGCAGACCACGACATCGACCGTGCCCTTGTAGATGTCGTCGCCCTCGATGTTGCCCTTGAAATTCAGGCTGCTGGCCTTGAGCAACTCACCAGCCTGCTTGACCACGTCGTTGCCCTTGATGTCTTCCTCTCCGATATTGAGCAGGCCGACGCTGGGTCGTTCGGCATGCTCGACCGCCGACGCCAGCGCCGACCCCATGATCCCGAACTGATAGAGGTGTTCAGCGGTGCAATCGACATTGGCACCGAGATCCAGCATGTAGGTCAGCCCCTTGCGCGACGGCAACGGCGTGGCGATCGCGGGTCGATCGATACCGGGCAGGGTTTTCAGCACGAACCGCGATATCGCCATCAGGGCACCTGTATTGCCGGCGGACACTCCGGCATCCGCCTCGCCACGCTTGACCAGGTCGGCGGTCACGCGCATCGAGGAATCCTTCTTCACGCGCAACGCCACGGGAAGAGGATCATCCATGGTCACAACCTCGCTGGCATGATGGATGCGCAGACGCGTGCCGACATTCTGCCTGTGCGACTGGAGCTCGGCACGCAATGCGTCCTCGAGCCCGACCAGGACAATATTGATGTCCGGCTCGCGCCGGAGCAGGTTCAGCGCCGCCTTGACGGTGACATGGGGGCCGTGATCGCCGCCCATGGCATCGATGGCAATCGTGATTTCTCGCATGGAAGACCGGCGCGACGCCGGCCAGACGGAATCGAGAAAGAGTTAGCTGTTGTCAGCCTTGGTATTGACAACCTTACGACCACGGTAATAACCACTCGGGCTGATGTGATGACGCAGATGCATCTCGCCGGTGGTGGCTTCCACGGCCGTCGGCGGCGTGGTCAGAAAATCGTGGGCACGATGCATGCCACGCTTGGAGGGGGATTTCTTGTTTTGTTGAACGGCCATTTCGTTCTCCTGACTTTCGTCTCTATCAGATAAAAAGCAAAAAACTAGATCAATTTCTCTACCGGGCAGCATCCTTCCGGGTGCTCCGGAACCACCGGCAGGCTGAGCAGGACTTCATCCTCAACCAAGGCCACCACATCCATATCCGGCTCAGCGACCAGCGCGTCCAGCATCGGATCATCCGATTCCCAACGCGCCAATTCCACCTCGTCGCGCGCGACCGGCAAGACCGTGCGCAAGGAGATCGGCTGCTGATAGAGCCCCAGGCAACGCTGGCATCGGAGCGGCACATCCGCTTCGATTTCAAGCACCAACGCGGGTCGCCCCATCTCCGTCACCCCGGACAGCCGGTATTGCACTGCAACATGAAGTGGCGTCAAACTATCCGCGACATCAGCCACGAGTCTGGGTAGGGACTCCCTGCCCAGACTGCCGGACAACACCTCGGACGACCTCGCGAATCGCAGACTATCGATCCGGTACGCTTGTGAACCCAGGTGCTTCCGTGCAGACATAAGCGGTAGATGCTAAGCTTCAGGGCTGTTTTTGTCAAAATAAATGCCACCTTAAAGGCTACAGAGTGATCAGGAAAATTCTTGTCGCAAACCGGGGCGAAATCGCGGTGCGTATCGTTCGGGCGTGCAAGGAAATGGGCATCAAATCGGTCGCGATCTATACCGACGCGGATCGCCATGCCCTGCACGTCAAGAAAGCGGACGAGTCCTACAACATCGGCTCCGATCCGGTTCTGGGTTATCTCAACGCGCACAACATCGTCAACCTGGCGGTGGCATCCGGTTGCGACGCGCTGCACCCGGGTTATGGTTTCCTGTCGGAAAATCCGGTCCTGGCCGAAGTGTGCGCGCGCCGCGGTATCAGGTTCATCGGCCCGTCGCCCAAGGTGATCATGCAGATGGGCGACAAGATCCAGGCCCGCCAGGCCATGATCAAGGCCGGAATTCCCGTGGTGCCCGGCTCCGACCACAATCTGGCCGATAACCAGGAGGCGCTCGCGCTGGCGCGAAAGATCGGCTATCCGGTCATGCTCAAGGCCACCAATGGCGGTGGCGGGCGAGGCATCCGCCGATGCGATTCCGACGACGAACTGGTCAACAACTACGAACGGGTGGTCTCGGAAGCCAGCAAGGCATTCGGCAAGCCGGAAGTGTTCATTGAGAAGTGCGTGGTCAATCCCAAGCACATCGAGGTTCAGATCATCGGTGACGGCCACGGTAACTGCGTGCATCTCTATGAGCGTGACTGCTCCATTCAGCGCCGCAACCAGAAGCTGATCGAGATCGCGCCGTCACCCCAGCTCACCGATGCCCAGCGCGAGTACATCGGCAAGCTGGCCGTGCGCGCGGCCAAGGCGGTTGGCTACGTCAACGCCGGGACCGTGGAATTCCTGCTCGACTCGGACAACCAGTTCTATTTCATGGAGATGAACACCCGGCTCCAGGTCGAGCACACCGTCACCGAGAACATCACCGGCATCGACATCGTCCAGGAACAGATCCGCATCGCCAACGGCCTGCCACTGCAATACAAGCAGGAAGACATCCGTTACCGCGGCTTCGCCATGGAATTCCGGATCAACGCCGAGGATCCCAAGAACGGTTTCCTGCCCAGCTTCGGCCGCATCACCCGCTATTACGCCCCCGGCGGTCCAGGCGTGCGTACCGACGCGGCCATGTATTCCGGCTACACCATTCCGCCCTATTACGATTCCATGTGCGCCAAGCTGACGGTCTGGGCGCTGACCTGGGATGGCGTCATCGAACGCGGTCGGCGCGCGCTCGACGATATGGGCGTGTATGGCGTCAAGACCACGATTCCCTATTACCAGGAAATCCTGAAGAACCCGGAATTCCGCTCGGGCCGTTTCAATACCGGCTTCGTGGAAGCCCATCCCGAACTGCTCAACTACGCGGTGCGCCGGCCGCCGGAAATGGTCGCGGCCGCGATCTCCGCCGCGATTGCCGCTCACCTCGGCATCTGATCTGAACGGAAGACTCGACAATGGCAAAAGTACATATCTCCGAACTGGTCCTGCGCGATGGCCACCAATCCCTGATCGCCACCCGCATGCGCACCGAGGACATGCTGCCGATCTGCGGCAAACTGGATCAAGCTGGCTTCTGGTCGCTGGAAGCCTGGGGTGGCGCCACCTTCGATGCCTGCGTGCGCTTTCTCAAGGAGGATCCGTGGGAGCGCCTGCAGAAGTTGCGCCGGGCGCTGCCCAACACGCGCATCAACATGCTGCTGCGCGGTCAGAACCTGTTGGGCTACCGCCACTATGCCGATGACGTTGTGCGCGCCTTCGTGCAAAAGGCCGCCGACAACGGCGTCGACGTGTTCCGAGTGTTCGACGCGATGAACGACACCCGCAACATGCGCGTGTCGATCGAGGCGGTGAAGAAGAGCGGCAAGCACGCTCAGGGCGCGATCTCCTACACCGTCAGTCCGGTCCACGATATCCCCTACTTCGTCGCCATGGCGCGCACGCTCGCCGAGATGGGTGTCGATTCCATCGCCATCAAGGACATGGCCGGTCTGCTGACCCCCTATGTCGCCCACGATCTGGTCAAGGCCATCAAGCAGGCGGTCAACCTGCCGGTGAACACGCACAGCCACGCCACCGCCGGTCTGTCGGCCATGGTGCATCTGAAGTCGGTGGAAGCCGGCGCGGACATCATCGACTGCTGCAATTCCGCGTTCTCCGAAAGCGCCAGCCACGCCACCACGGAAAGTCTGGTCGCCGCGCTCCAGGGCTCCGGTTACGACACCGGCCTGAGCCTGCCGCTGTTGCAGGAAATCGCCGCCTACTTCCGCGAAGTACGCAAGAAGTACTGGCAGTTCGAGATGGACTCGCACTTCGTCGACACCCGCATCCTGACTTCGCAAGTCCCGGGCGGCATGATCTCGAACCTGGTCAACCAGCTCAAGGAACAGGGCGCGCTCAACCGCCTGGACGACGTCATGCACGAAATCCCGCGCGTGCGCGAGGATCTCGGCTACCCGCCGCTGGTCACGCCGACCTCGCAGATCGTCGGCACCCAGGCGGTGCTCAACGTGCTCACCGGTGGCCGTTACAAATCAGTCACCAACGAGGTCAAGAATTACCTGCTCGGCCGCTATGGCGCGGCGCCCGGCCAGGTCAACGAGGAAGTGCGCAAGCTGGCGGTGGGGAATCAGGAAGTCATCACCTGCCGCCCCGCCGACCTGATCGGCGACGAGCTCGACAAGTTGCGCGGCGAAGCCGAAACCCTGGTGAAATCGGATGAGGACGTGCTCACCTACGCGATGTTCCCCGATCTCGGCCGCACCTTCCTGCAGGAACGCTCCGCCGGTTCACTGACCCCCGAGCCATTGCTGCCGCCGGAATCCCGCGAGGCCATGGCCAGCCCAGCGGTCTACGCGCCCAGTGAGTTCAACGTCACCCTGCACGGCGAGACCTACCACATCCGGATCAAGGGCACCGGCCAGGCCGGCGAAAGCGAGCGACCGTTCTACGTGCATGTCGACGGCGTCGCCGAGGAAGTGCTGGTGGAGGCACTCGACGAAATCGAAGTCACGCCCGCCGCTGGCGGCTCGCCGCGAAAAACCGCCGCGAAATCCGCCGGCGGCGGCAACAAGCAAAGGCCGCGGCCAACCCACGCCGGCTGCGTCACCACCGCGATGCCGGGCACCATCGTCGACGTCAAGGTCAAGGTCGGAGACAAGGTCAAGGCTGGCGACGGCGTCCTGGTCATCGAGGCGATGAAGATGGAAAACGAAGTGCAGGCAGCGGTCGGCGGCACCGTGGTCGCGATCCACGTCGCCAAGGGTGAAGCCGTGACGCCGGACCAGGTGCTGGTGGAAATCCAACCAGAGTGATGTGAGCGGGTAGCTTGTAGCCTGTAGCTTTTTCAAGGATGCGCGCGCAGCGCGCGACTACCAGCCACCCGCTACCAGCCACCCGCTACCAGCCACCAGCCACCTATGCGCCTCGTCCTCGCCTCCACCTCGCCTTACCGTCGCGATCTGCTCGCGCGCCTGGGAATTCCCTTCGAGACGGCCGCGCCGGATGTCGATGAAACCCCCCTGCCCGGGGAATCGCCGGACGACACCGCGATGCGCCTTTCCCAGCTCAAGGCGCGAGCGGTCGCGGTGAAATTTCCCGACGCGCTGATCATCGGCTCCGATCAGGTCGCCCTGCTCGGTGGCCGCCAACTCGGCAAACCCGGAAGCCACGACAACGCCGTCGAACAGCTTCGCGCCATGCGTGGCAGGACACTCGAATTCCACACCGCGCTGACCCTGCTCAATGCCCGTACCGGCCACGCGCAAACCGCCAACGTGCCGGTGCGCCTGGTCATGCGCGACTACAGCGACACGCAGATCGAGGCGTACCTGCGCAAGGACCAGCCCTACAACTGTTGCGGCAGCGCCCGCAGCGAGTCGCTCGGCATCGCCCTGATCGCCCGTTTCGAGACCGAGGATCCCAACGCCCTGGTCGGCCTGCCCCTGATCAAGCTCACGGAAATGCTGGCGAACGAGGGCGTCGACGTCCTGACCGCCTGAAGCGAATCGTGATCACGGCATGCCCGGCACCCTTTATCTGATTCCCACGCCCCTGGCGGAGACGCCGCTCGAACAGGTTCTGCCGGAAGCCACGCGGAACATCGCGGCTCGGCTCGCCACCTATATCGTCGAGCGACCGAAAACCGCGCGCGCCTTCCTGAAACGGATCGGCACCGATATCCCCTTGCGCGAACTCACCTTGCTGGAACTGAACGAACACACACCGGCGGAAACCCTGTCCGAGCTCCTCGCGCCGCTGCTGGCGGGCGCGGATGTCGGTCTGATTTCGGAGGCTGGCTGTCCGGCCATCGCCGATCCCGGCGCGGACCTGGTACGGCTCGCGCACCGTCACGGCATCCCGGTGCGTCCACTGGTTGGTCCCTCCTCGATCCTGCTCGCGCTGATGGCCAGCGGTCTGGTTGGTCAGCGCTTCATGTTCCATGGTTACCTGCCGGTGAAAGCCGACGAGCGCGCACGCGCGCTGCGCGATCTGGAAACCCGCGCCGAGCGCGACGACGCCAGCCAGATCTTCATCGAAACACCTTACCGTAACCAGGCCATGCTCGACGCCATCCGCGCCACCTGTCGCCCGGATACCCGGCTGGCCGTGGCCCGTGACCTCACCGGTACCGGTGAACGCATCGCCAGCGCCCGCCTCGATGCTTGGCCGACGGACATGGAACTCGGTGGACAGCCTTGTGTCTTCCTGCTCTGGCGCGGAGGACCGGGATAGCGATTCGTCGCCGCGTCGACACCACGAACAAGCAAGCAGACCCGCGCGCGGTCGGACCCGGCCAAGCGCATGACCGTAACCCTGAAGAGAGGACAACCGATGTTTTCCAAGAAGATGCTCACCCTCACCCTGGCCACGCTTTCGTTGTCGGTCGCCGGCGGCGCGCTGGCCAACAGTGGTCTCAAACCCGAGGAAATGATCAAGTTCCGCAAGGCCAGTTACAACTTCATGGCCTGGAACATGGGCAAGATCAAGGCCAGCCTGGACGGTAACTTCAACAAGGACGAAGTGGCCAAGGCCGCCGCCGCGGTCGCGACGGTCGCCAACTCCGGCATGGGCGCGCTGTACGCGCCGGGCACCGACAAGGACGTCGGCGGAGAGAAGACCCGGCTCAAATCCGAGTTCTTCAAGGAGCCGGAAAAAGTTCGCGAGATCGCCATGAACTTCAACGCCCAGGCCAATGAGATGGCCAAGGTCGCCGCTGGCGGTGACGTGGCGGCGGTGCGAGCCCAGTTCGGCAAGCTGGGGGATTCCTGCAAGGCCTGCCACGACCGCTACCGCGCCAAGTAAGCCGGCCAGATCGACTCACGTGAAAACGGCCGCGATGCGGCCGTTTTTTTGTCACGCTGCTCACCAGTCCGGCAGCGATTCCGCGGGAATCGGCGGGGGTGGCGGCGGTTCCATGGCCAGCACGCCCCAGACCGCCAGCCCGGCGATGGTCAGGGCCAGAATCAGTGCGAACGGACCACCGCGATAACGCTCGGCGCCCGGGGCGTCGTCATCCGTACCGGCTTCGATCTCCTTCCAGCCAGTCAACATCGGCTTGACCAGATGCTCGCCACGGAACAGCCGGTGATAGGCGATCGCGCCCAGGTGCAAGGCGATCAGACCAAGCAGCAAGTCGAAGCCGAGATGATGCAGACCAGTCAGGCGGTCGCTGACATCCTTGTCGACCCAGTCGGCCAGCACTCCCTTGAACACGACATCGTCGTTGGCGAACAGACCGGTCGCCACCATGCCCAGTGGCATCAGCAAGAGCAGCAGGACCGACCAGCCGCCCAGCGGGTTGTGACCAAGCCCCCGCCAGGCCCCGCGCAAATAGGCGCGCACGGTGGCGGGGCCACGCAGGAAATCGGTGAAGCGGGCGTGCCGGGAACCGACCAAGCCCCAGACCAGGCGGAACACGATCAGGCCGAGCACGGTCAGGCCGATGCGCTGATGCCAGTCCATGGCATCGAACTCTTCGGTCAGGTAAGCCGCGCCGATCAGCAACACCAGCAACCAGTGGGACGCGCGGACGGCGCCATCCCAGACTCGCACGCGTGATTTCATGACCCGGTTCCGGTCAGGCGGGGAACACGCCGGTGGACAGATAACGGTCGCCGCGGTCGCAAACGATGCTGACGATGACCGCGTCCGTCACCTCCCGGGAGAGCTGGAGCGCGGCCCACATGGCGCCACCGGAGGAAATGCCGGCGAAGATGCCCTCCTCCCTTGCCAGCCGGCGGGTGGTTTCCTCGGCATCGGCCTGGCCGACGTAGATCATGCGATCGACGCGGTCGAACTCGCAGATGGTTGGCAGATATTCCGGTGGCCACTTGCGGATGCCCGGAATCTGGGCACCCTCCTCCGGCTGCACGCCGACGATCTGGATGGACGGGTTCATTTCCTTGAGATAGCGGGAGCAGCCCATGATGGTGCCGGTGGTACCCATGCTGGAAACGAAGTGGGTGATGCGGCCACCGGTGTCGCGCCAGATCTCCGGGCCGGTGGCCTCGTAATGCGCCAGCGGGTTGTCCGGGTTGGAGAACTGATCGAGCATGATGCCCTTGCCCTCGGCCACCAGTCGGTCGGCCAGATCGCGCGCCGCCTCCATGCCGCCCGCCTTGGGGGTCAGCATCAGCTCCGCGCCGAAAGCGCGCATGGTCTGGCGACGCTCGACGGACAGGTGCTCGGGCATGATCAGGATCATGCGGTAGCCCTTCATCGACGCGGCCATGGCCAAGGCGATCCCGGTGTTGCCGGAAGTCGCCTCGATCAGGGTATCGCCCGGCCGGATGTCGCCCCGGGCTTCGGCCTTGGCGATCATCGACAGGGCGGGCCGGTCCTTGACCGAACCTGCCGGGTTGTTTCCTTCCAGTTTTGCCAGGATGACATTCGAGGTCTCGCCCGGCAGACGCTTCAGGCGCGCCAGCGGCGTGTTACCGACGAAGTCCTCAATGGTCTTGTACATGACGGATCGCGAGTGGTGAATGGTGTGCGGCTGATACTACTAGCTACTAGCGGCTTCCGATTTGCCGATCGTCCTCAGTCCTTGCCGAACAGATCCCGGCTGTAGACCTTGTCGGCCACGTCCCGGATATCCTCGGTAATGCGATTGGCGACGATGACGTCGGACAGGCGCTTGAACTCGGCCAGGTCGTTGACCACCCTGGAGTGGAAGAACTCGGGCTCCTTCAACACTGGTTCGTAGACGATGACCTCGATGCCCTTGGCCTTGATCCGCTTCATGATGCCCTGAATGCTGGAGGCCCGGAAGTTGTCCGAACCCGACTTCATGATCAGCCGGTGAATGCCAACCACCTTGGGGTTCCGTCGGATGATGGAATCGGCGACGAAATCCTTGCGGGTGGTGTTGGATTCGACGATGGCGTGGATCAGGTTCTGCGGCACGTCGCGGTAATTGGCCAAAAGCTGTTTGGTGTCCTTGGGCAGGCAGTAGCCGCCGTAACCGAAAGAAGGGTTGTTGTAATGGCTGCCGATGCGCGGATCGAGGCTGACGCCATCGATGATCTGCTTGGTATCGAGGCCATGGGTGGCCGCGTAGGTATCGAGCTCGTTGAAATAGGCCACGCGCATGGCGAGATAGGTATTGGAGAACAGCTTGATCGCCTCGGCCTCGGTGGCGTCGGTGAACAGCACGGCGATATCCTGTTTCACCGCGCCCTGCTTGAGCAAATTGGCGAACGTCTCGGCCCGGGCCGAGCGCTCGCCGATGACGATGCGCGACGGATGCAGGTTGTCGTACAGGGCCTTGCCCTCGCGCAGGAACTCGGGCGAGAAGATCAGGTTGTCGCACTTGAACTGAGCCCTGACCTTGGCGGTGTAGCCGACCGGCACCGTGGACTTGATCACCATCACCGCCTGGGGATTGATGGCCATGACATCCTGGATCACCGCTTCCACCGAGCGGGTGTTGAAGTAGTTGGTCTCCGGGTCATAGTCGGTCGGGGTGGCGATGACCACGAATTCCGCGCCCTCATAGGCGTCGCGTTTGTCCAGGGTGGCGCGAAAATCCAGCTTGCGGTTCGTCAGGTAGTCCTCGATCTCGGCATCGACGATGGGCGACTCCTTGCGATTCAGCATCGCCACCTTCTCGGGCACGATGTCGAGCGCGACCACTTCGTTGTGCTGGGCAAGCAGGATGGCGTTGGACAGACCGACGTAACCGGTGCCGGCGATGGCGATTTTCATGGTTGTACTCCCTCCTGGATCAAGAATCGGAAATGCTTGCGGCGTCAGCGCGCGAGCCCGGCGATTTCCGCCGCGATCTCGCGTAGCGCGGCGACCGGATCGCCGGCTTGGGTGATCGGCCGACCGATCACCAGATAATCGGAGCCGGCCCGGATTGCCTGGGCGGGTGTCAGGATGCGGGTCTGATCGGCGGCATCGCTACCGGCAGGCCGGATGCCGGGCGTGACCAGGAAGAATCCCTCGCCCATGGCCTGACGCAGGGCAGGTGCCTCGCGCGCCGAACAGACGACACCGTCGAGACCGGCATCGCGCGCCAGCCCGGCCAGACGCAATACCTGGGTTTCCGGCTCGTCGGCGACACCGACCGCGCGCAATTCCTCGCCACCCATGCTGGTCAGCACGGTCACCGCGATCAGTAATGGCCGTTCACCCGGCCCCTCCAGCGCTTCGCGCGCGGCCGCCAGCATGCGCGGTCCGCCGCTGGCGTGGACATTGATCATCCAGACGCCGAGGCGGGCCGCTGTCTTGCAGGCCTGAGCCACGGTATTGGGAATGTCATGGAACTTGAGATCGAGGAAAACCGCATAGCCCTGATCGACCAGCTCCTCGACGAAGGATGGTCCGGCGGCGACGAACAATTCCTTGCCAACCTTGAGACGACACAATTCCGGGCGCACTCGCGCGACGAAACGACGCGCGGCTTCGGGGTCCGGATAATCGAGCGCGACCACGATCCGCGATTCATTCATGTTCAACCCTTTCCGGCGCGATGCTCTCCCAACGCGCGCATGCCGGACACTGCCAGAAATACTGACGTGCCTTGAAGCCACAGTGGCCGCACAGATAGTAGGCGGAGCGGCTGACTTGGCGGTGCACCAGATCCTGAGCCAGCCGCCCTTCCATCGACTCCGGCTGCACGGCGTTGCTGGCCTGAAGATAATCGTCGAGCGCGCGCAGGCTGGGATGCCGCTTCAACTCCTCCGCCGCGAGCCGCCGCGCGGGCTCCCAGCCTTGGCGCTCGGCGACGGTCTGGAACAGCAGGTGCAGGAGATCCGGACTTGGCATCCGTTCCAGATAGCCACGCAACAGCTCGATCGCCTCGGCATCACGGTCCAGGCGGTGGTGCGCCTGAAGCAGCCGTTCCGCCACCACGGTCAGATAGCGGGGATTCAATTCCTCCAGGCGGCGCCAGGCCTCGATGGCGGCTTCATCGCGGCCGGCCCTGGCCTCCAGATCACCCAGCAGCATCCAGGCGCGCGCGGACCGGTGATTTTGCCCGAGCGCGGATTCGAGATGGCGGCGCGTGGTCTCGTGATCGCCCTTCAACGTCGACGCCTGCGCCATCTCGCAGTAGTAATGCGCGGTGTCGGCGTTCTGCGCCGGGCAACCGAGCTTTTCCAGCCTCGCCGCCGTCTGGATGGCCTGCTCCCAGTCCTTGGTCAGCACCTGGATTTCCAGGATGTTGCGCAACGCATCGCGCGCGTGCACGCCACTGTCGAGCCGATGGAATACCGACTCCGCGCGATCCAGCAAGCCGGCTTTCAGGAAATCCTCACCGAGTTCGTACATCGCCTTGAAGCGTTGTTCCTGCGAGAGATCGGCGCGATCGACCATGTTCTGGTGGATGCGGATGGCCCGATCCAGCTCGCCGCGGCGACGAAACAGCGCGCCTAGCGCGAAATGCAGTTCGAGCGTGTCCGGATCAAGCTTGGCAACCTCCAGGAAAGCCTCGATGGCTTTGTCCGGTTGTTCGTTCAACAGGTAGTTCAGGCCTTTGAAATAGGAACGCGGCACCGCCCGCGATTCCTGCATGACATGACGAATGTCGACCCGCGCGGCGATCCAGCCGAGCGCGAAAAAAAGTGGAATGACCAGAAAAAACCAGGCTTCGAATTCCATGTTCAGGATTTCCCGGCCATGTCCGATTCCGCCTGGCTCAAGGCCCGGCGCATCGCGCGCAATTCACGATAGCGGCGCAACATGCTGACGGAACAGGCCAGCAGGCCAACCAGCAGACCGGCCGCGAACGCGATCAGGATGACCAGCGACAATGGGGCCTGCCATTCCAGCCCCAGGAAGTACCGGATGCTGACGTCGTCGCTGTTCCTGGCAGCGAAGCCAAGCAGGATCAGAAACAGGACCAGCTTGATGGAAAGAGCGATCGGGCGCACGGGCAGGCGGATGAGTGATGTGCGCGGCATTGTAACGACTGGCGGAGCAGCCCACCACACGCCAGGCCGGAATGAAAAAGGGCGCCAGTCATGGCGCCCTTGGGCATGGCCCGAAAGCCGGCTGTTCAACTTTCCTGAAAATCGACGCGATCGCGCAGTTCCTTGCCCGCCTTGAAGTGGGGCACATACTTGCCGCCAACGTGGACCTTCTCCCCGGTTTTCGGGTTACGTCCCACGCGCGGAGGTCGATAATTCAGGCTGAAACTGCCGAAACCACGTATCTCGATGCGCTCGCCCTGCACCAGGCTGGCGACCATGGCATCGAGAATGGTCTTGACGGCGAGCTCCGCGTCGGTCGCCACCAGATGGGGGTGGCGCTCCGCCAGCCGGGCGATCAGCTCCGACTTGGTCATGGCGCCAACCTCCATCACTCGGCGCTCTTGTTATCGAGCTTGGCTTTCAGCAGCGCGCCGAGATTGGTGGTGCCGGTCGATTGTTCGGACGCCAGCTTGCGCAGGGCTTCGGACTGCTCGGCGGCATCCTTGGCCTTGATCGACAGGTTGATCTGGCGGTTCTTGCGATCGATGTTGATGATCACCGCTTCCACCTCTTCCTCTTCCTTCAGGTGGGTACGGATGTCCTCGACGCGATCGCGGGCGACCTCGGAAGCACGCAGGTAACCTTCGACCTCGCCATCGAGCTGGATCACGGCGCCCTTGGCATCCATCGACTTGACCGTGCCCTTGACGATGCTGCCCTTGTCATGAGTGGCCACGTAGGCGTTGAACGGATCGTTCTCCATCTGCTTGATGCCCAGGGAGATGCGCTCCTTCTCGACATCGATGGCCAGCACCACGGCTTCCACTTCCTCGCCCTTGCGGTAGTTGCGCAGGGCCTCCTCGCCGGGCAGGCTCCAGGACAGGTCGGACAGATGCACCAGACCATCGATGCCACCAGGCAGGCCGATGAACACACCGAAATCGGTGATCGACTTGATCTGGCCGCGCACCTTGTCGCCCTTCTTGGCGTTCATGGCGAAATCGTCCCAAGGATTGGACTTGCACTGCTTCATGCCCAGGGAGATGCGGCGACGATCCTCGTCGATCTCCAGCACCATGACCTCGACTTCCTCGCCCAGGGAAACAACCTTCGACGGGTTGACGTTCTTGTTGGTCCAGTCCATCTCGGAAACGTGCACCAAGCCCTCGATGCCCGGCTCGATCTCGACGAAACAGCCATAGTCGGTGAGGTTGGCGACCTTGCCGAACATGCGCGTGCCGGTGGGGTAACGGCGGGAAAGGCCGACCCACGGGTCCTCGCCCAGCTGCTTCAGGCCGAGGGAAACGCGGTTCTTTTCCTGGTCGAACTTGAGCACCACGGCGGTGACTTCGTCGCCGACATTGACCACTTCGGACGGATGCTTGACCCGGCGCCAGGCCAGATCGGTGATGTGCAGCAGACCGTCGATGCCACCCAGATCGACGAAGGCGCCGTACTCGGTGATGTTCTTGACCACGCCCTTGACGATGGCGCCTTCCTTCAGGCTGGCCAGCAGGGCTTCGCGCTCGGCGCCCATGCTCTGCTCCAGCACGGCCTTGCGCGACACCACGACGTTATTGCGCTTGCGGTCCAGCTTGATGACCTTGAACTCGGATTCCTTGCCCTCGTAGGGGGTGGTGTCCTTGACCGGACGCACGTCCACCAGCGAGCCCGGCAGGAAGGCGCGGATGCCGTTACACATGACCGTCAGGCCACCCTTGACCTTGCCGTTGATCAGACCCTTGACCACGCGGCCTTCTTCCATCGCCGCTTCCAGATCCAGCCAGGCGGCGAGACGACGGGCACGATCACGCGACAGCTTGGTGGAGCCGTAGCCGTCTTCCAGCGACTCGATGGCGACGGACACGAAGTCGCCGACATTGACCTCGACCTCGCCGCGATCATTCTTGAATTCCTCGACCGGGATCAGGCTCTCGGACTTGAGACCGGCGTTGACGGTGACGAAATTGTCGTCGATGCCCACCACCTCGGCGGTGATGACTTCGCCCTGGCGCATTTCCTGTTTGGAAATGCTTTCTTCGAACAGCGCGGCAAAGGATTCGGCAAAGGATTCGGTGGGTTGGGTGGCGGTAGCGGTGGACATGAATAAACCTGGTTGAGGCCGCGGTGAAACGGCACGGTGGTTGAAAACAAAAACCGAAAGGCTCGCCGCTCCCTGGGGAGCGGGGGCAAGCCTTTCGGCGGTTCAGGCGGCGGCGCGGTAGGCGTCGATCACGAAAAACACGGCCTGATCGATGCTCAGGCCGGTGGTGTCGAGCAACAGCGCGTCCGCCGCCTGTTTCAGGGGGGCCGAGGCACGGGCGGCATCGCGCGCGTCCCGTTCGGTCAGATCCTGAAACAGGGCGGCGAGGTTAGCATCGAATCCTTTTTCAATCAACTGCTTATAACGCCTTTTGGCGCGCTCCTCCGCGCTCGCGGTCAGGAACACCTTGACCCGCGCGTCGGGGAAAACCACGGAGCCCATGTCGCGGCCATCGGTCACCAGCCCGGGTGGGCGCCGGAAATCGCGCTGAAGATCGAGCAGGGCCGCGCGTACGTCGGGCAGCGCGGCGATGCGCGAGGCCGCCCTGCCTGCATCCTCGGTGCGAATGGCGTCGCCGACCGGTTGTCCGTCCAGATAGACCTCGATGCCGTCGAAGCGCAAATCGAGCGCGCGCGCCAGGGAGGCGAGCGCGGCCTCGTCGTCCAGGGCCACGCCGGCACGGGCGGCGGCATGCGCGGCGACCCGATAGATGGCGCCGCTGTCGAGGTAATGGAAACCGAGTTCGCGCGCGACCAGCGCCGCGACCGTACCCTTGCCGGACGCCGACGGGCCGTCGATGGCGATGACCGGAATCGCGCCGTTCATGCCGCGCCCCCGAAATCGCCACCGGTGATTTCGGCGAACCGCGGGAAATACCCGGGGAAAGTCTTGTTGACGCACTTCGGATCGTTGATACGCACCGGCACGCCGCCCAGCGCGACCAGCGAGAAACACATGGCCATGCGATGGTCGTCGTAGGTGTCGATGGCGGCGTTGGCGACGAGTTTCGCCGGCGGCGCGACCCGGATGAAATCGGCGCCCTCTTCCACCGTCGCGCCGAGCTTGCGCAGTTCCGTGGCCATGGCGGCGATGCGGTCGGTCTCCTTGACCCGCCAGGAAGCGATGTTGCGCAACGTGGTGGCGCCGTTGGCGAACAGCGCCAGCACGGCCAGGGTCATGGCGGCATCGGGGATGTGGTTGCAGTCGAGGTCGACGGCATGCAGGCGATCGGCGCAACCGAGCCGGCATTCGATCCAGTTCGGGCCAAAGCCGATTTCCGCGCCCATGCGCGCCAGCGCCTCGGCGAAACGGACATCGCCCTGGATGCTGTTCCGGCCGACGCCCTCGACCCGCACCGGCCCATGGCCGATGGCGCCGGCGGCGAGGAAGTAGGAGGCCGAGGAAGCATCGCCCTCGACCTCGATCTCGCCCGGGCTGGCATAGCGGGCGGCCGGCACCGTGAAACGACGCCAATCGTCGCGGCGGACCTCGATGCCGTAGCGGCGCATCAGGTTGAGGGTGATCTCGACGTAGGGTTTGGAAATCAGCTCGCCATCCACGTTCACCACGACTTCCCGGCCAAGCAGCGGCGCCGACAGCAACAGGCCGGTCAGGTACTGGCTGGAAACGCTGCCCTTGACCGTGATTTCCGGAGTGACCGTGTCCGGCGGCAGGATGTGCAGCGGCGGGTAACCGTCGTTCTCGGTGTAATCGATGCAAGCGCCGGCCTGGCGCAGCGCGTCGACCAGATCGCCGATCGGACGCTCGTGCATGCGCGGCACGCCGGACAGCGTGTAATCACCGCCGGACAGCGCGCAAGCGGCGGTCAACGAGCGGAACGCGGTGCCGGCGTTGCCGAGAAAGAGATTGGCGTACTTGACCGGGAATGGGCCACCGACACCCTCGACCCGATAATCGTCGGTCTCGCCCAGACGCTGCCAGGACACGCCCAGCCGATGCAGCGCGTCGAGCATCACCCGGGTGTCGTCGGAATCGAGCAACCCCTTGACCTGGGTGGCGCCGGAAGCCAGCGCCGACAACAGCAGGATGCGGTTGGAGATGCTTTTGGAACCGGGCAGGCGAACGTTGCCGCGGGCACCGGGCAGGGCCGGCAGATCGAGGAATTCGGTGGGGGGATTCCGGTTGGTCATCAGTCGTGTCGGTTCTTGAGCCAGAGATGTCGGGCATCGCGCGCCCGGGCGAAAAGTCGTTCCAGCGCGGCGCCGTCGCCACGTTCGAGCAGCTCGCGGATGTCGCCGAGCTTGGCGACATAGGCATCCAGTTCGGCCAGCAAAGCGTCGCGATTGCCCAACGCGATGTCGCGCCACATTTCCGGATGGCTGCCGGCGATCCGGGTGAAATCCCGGAAGCCGGAGCCGGCATAGCGGAAATAGGCATCCGCGCGTTGCCGCCCGGCCAGTTCGTCGACCAACGCGAAGGCGGCCAGATGCGGGAGATGGCTGACCGCCGCGAACACCCGGTCGTGCTCGGCGGCGTCCATGCGCGTCACCCGCGCGCCGCAGGCGTGCCAGAGCGCCTCGACCCGATCGACGTCGGCGGCCTGATTTTCTGGCAACGGCGTCAGGATCAGCGGCTTGCCGCGATACAGGCCTTCGCGGGCGGCGCCGGCGCCGCTGGTTTCGGCCCCGGCGATCGGGTGCGCCGGCACGAAGCGGTCGATGTGGTCAGGCAGCTCGGCGCGCGCCGCCGCGATCACGTCCAGCTTGGTGCTACCGGCGTCGGTGACCAGGCAGCCGGCCGGCATGGCCGGCGCCAGTTCGCGGAACAGCGCGGGCATGGCCCCGACCGGCACCGCCAGCAAAACCAGATCGGCATCGGCGACGGCAGTCGCGGCATCGGTGGCGATCGCGTCGATGATGCCGCGTTCGCGCGCCCGTTCCAGATTGGCGTGACTCCGGCCGACGCCGGTGACGCGTCCGACCAGGCCCTGGCGACGCAGATCGAGCGCGAACGAGCCGCCGATCAGGCCGACGCCGATCACGACCAGATGGCCGATCATCCGAGCACCTCGGCGAGCGTCTCCAGGAAACGCGCGTTCTGCGCTGGCAGGCCGATGCTCACGCGCAACCATTCGGGCATGCCGTAATTGGCCACTGGTCGGACGATGACACCGCGCCGCAGCAGGGCCTGGAAGACGCCGATGCCATCGACGCCGGCGCGATCGACACGAACGCAGACGAAGTTGCCGGCCGAGGGCAGATAGGTCAGGCCCATGTCGGTGAACGCACGGGTCAGTTGCGCCATGCCGGCGTCGTTGACGCGCTTGGTCTCGGCCAGGAAATCCATGTCGTCAAGCGCGGCGGCGGCCGCGGCCAGGGCCGGGCCGTTGACGTTGAACGGCTGGCGCACGCGGTTGAGCAGATCGGCCAGCTCCGGCCGCGCCAGCGCGTAGCCGACACGCAGCCCGGCCAGACCATAGGCCTTGGAGAAGGTGCGGGTGACGATCAGGTTGGGGAATTCCGTCAGCCAGGCCACCGAGGGCGCGCGCGCCGACGGTTCCAGGTATTCGCCATAGGCCTCGTCGAGCACCACCGCGATCCGCGCCGGCAGCGCGCGCAAGAAGTCGTGCAGCGCACCCGGCGCGATCAGCGTGCCGGTCGGATTGTTCGGGTTGGCGATGAAGATCACCCGAGTGTCGTCTCGCACCGCCGCCAGCATGGCATTGAGGTCGTGGCCGAAATCACGGGCCGGGGTTTCGATACCGGTGGCGCCGGCGGCCTGGGTGGCGAGCGGATAGACCGCGAAGGCGTGGCGCGAATAAATCGCCGAGGCGCCAGGCGCGAGCAGCGCGCGGGCAACCAGTTCGAGCACGTCGTTGGAACCGTTGCCGAGCACGACGCCGGCCATGTCCACGCCCAGGCGGGCGGCCAGCGCGGATTTCAACGCGAAGCCGTTGCCGTCCGGATACAGCGCCAGTTCATCCAGGCTGGCGATGGCGGCCGCGCGCGCCAGCGGGCTTGGTCCGAGCGGATTTTCGTTGGAAGCGAGCTTGACGATGGCGGCCTCGTCCAGATTCATTTCGCGCGCCAGTTCGGCGATGGGTTTCCCTGGCTGATAGGGGGCGATGGCACGGATGTGCGCCGGAGCGAGATCACAGGGCGACATGATCGTATGCATGGTGAACGGGAACACGGGACGTCGCGCTCGGGAACCGGACCGGCGCCATGACTCAGACCGCGACCGGGTAGGCGCCGAGCACCTTCATGAAGGCGCTGCGTGCCTCGACCTCGGCCAGCGCGGGCTGGATCGCGGGATCGGCGGCGTGCCCCTCGATGTCGATGTAGAAGACGTACTCCCAGGCACCGTTGCGCGCGGGTCGGGATTCCAGCCGGGTCAAGCCGATGCCGTGGGCGGCCAGCGGCGTCAGCAGCTCGAGCAGTGAACCGGGCCGGTTGCGTGTCGACAGCACCAGCGAGGTCTTGTCGCGGCCGGACGGCGCGGTGTCTTCCCTACCCAGCACCAGGAAGCGCGTGGTGTTGCCGGGTTCGTCCTCGATGTCCCGGGCAACGATGGCCAGGCCATGATGTTCGGCCGCCAGCTCGCCGGCGATCGCGGCGGTGGCGGCATCCTCGCCAGCCAGTCGCGCCGCCTCGCTGTTGCTGGCGACCGGCACTGTCTCGACAGCGGGTAGGTGCCGATTCAGCCACTCGTGGCACTGGCCGAGCGACTGCGCGTGCGAGTAGACGCGAGTGATGCCGTTCAGGACGTCGGCGCCGGGCTGGCGCATCAGATGCTGGCGCACCCGCAGCATGACCTCGCCACAGACGCGCAGGCTGGTGTTCAGCAGCAGATCGAGGGTGCGGTTGACCGCGCCCTCGCTCGAATTCTCGACCGGCGCCACGCCGTAATGCGCTTCGCCGCGCTCGACCGCGCGGAAAACCTCGTCGATGCTCGGACAGGCCAGGCCATGCGTGGCATGGCCGAAATGCTTGACGGCGGCGGCTTCGGAGAAGGTGCCGCTGGGTCCCAGATAAGCAATGGTCAGCGGCTGCTCCAACGCCCGGCAGGCCGACATGATTTCCTTGTACAGCACCGAAATCGATTCCGCCGGCAGCGGTCCGGCATTGTTGTCCTGCATGCGCCGCACCACCTGGGCCTCGCGCTCGGGCTTGTAGACGATGCCATTCTTGAGGTGGCCGATCTCCTGGGCCAGACGGGCACGTTCGTTGAGCAAGCGCAGGACTTCGTCGTCGATCGCGTCGATGCGGCCGCGCAGGGTGAGAAGCTGTTCACTCATGGCTCATTCCGCCGGCAGATAGCGCACGCGCAGCACTCCATCGATGCCGCCCAGTCGGGCGATCACGGCTTCCGACACGGCGGCGTCGACGTCCACCAGCGTGAACGCCAGGTCGCCCTTGGATTTGTTGAGCATGTTGTGGATGTTCAGCCCGGCATCAGCCAGCGTGGTCGAGATCTGGCCGAGCATGTTCGGCACGTTGGCGTTGGCGATGGCCAGACGCCACGCGGATTCGCGCGGCATGGCGATATTGGGGAAGTTCACCGAATTCAGGATGTTGCCGTGGTCCAGATAGTCGGCGACCTGTTCCGCGACCATGATCGCGCAGTTCTCCTCGGCCTCCTCGGTGGACGCCCCCAGGTGCGGCAGGGCGACGAAGCGCGGATGCTGTTTCAGCAGGTTGCTGGGGAAATCGCAGATGTAGGCATGCAGCCGGTTGTCATTGAGGCCGTCGAGAACCGCTTGCTCGTTGACGATGCCGTCGCGCGCGAAGTTGAGCAGCACGCAGCCCTTCTTCAGCAGCTTGACCCGATCGGCGTTGATCAGATCACGGGTCGCCGGCACCAGCGGCGTGTGCAGGCTGATGAAATCGGCGTGCCTGGCCAGTTCGTCGACGCTCTGAGCCTTCTTCACCCGTGACGGCAGGCGCCAGGCCGCGTCGACGGTGATTTCCGGATCGAAACCGATGACCTGCATGCCCAGCCGGATGGCCGCGTCGGCAACCAGCGAGCCGATCGCGCCCAGGCCGACCACGCCAAGGGTACGGCCAGGCAGTTCATGTCCGACGAAATGCTTCTTGCCGGCCTCGACCTGCTTGTGCAGCGACTCGTCGTCGCCCTCCAGGCCGGCGACGAAGTTCATCGCCGGCGCCAGATTGCGCGCGCCCATCAGCATGCCGGCGATGACCAGTTCCTTGACCGCGTTGGCATTGGCGCCCGGCGCGTTGAACACGACCACGCCACGCTCCGACATGGCCTTGACAGGAATGTTGTTGGTGCCCGCGCCGGCACGGCCAATGGCCATGACCGAATCCGGGATCGGCATTTCGTGCATGACCTGCGAGCGGACCAGGATGGCATCGGGTTCGGCGACATCGTTGCCGACCGCGTAAACCTGCGGCAGACGGGCGAGCCCTTTGCGCGAGATCGCGTTCAGGGTCAGGATTTTCCGGCTGTTGGACATGGCGGAGCTCCCCTTCGGAAGGTGTGGCGGGACAAGGCCGGCGCGCGCGACGGGCCGGCCAGTGGCGATGTCGGCTTCAGCCGCGCGCCTTTTCGAATTCCTTCATGTAATCCACCAGCGCCTGCACACCTTCCACCGGCATGGCGTTATAGATCGACGCGCGCATGCCGCCGACCGAGCGGTGTCCCTTGAGCTGGACCAGGCCGCGCGCCTTGGCGCCCTTGAGGAATTCCTCGTCGAGCGCGGCATCCTTGAGCGTGAACGGCACGTTCATGCGCGAGCGATTTTCCCTGGCCACTGGCGAGGCGTAGAAATCGGTGGCGTCCAGGTAGTCATACAGCAGCGCCGCCTTGGCGATGTTCCGCTGCTCCATCCCGTTCAGGCCGCCTTTCGTCTTCAGCCACTTGAACACCAGGCCGGCGATGTAGATGCCGTAAGTCGGCGGGGTGTTGTACATGGACTCGTTGTCGGCATGGGTCTTGTAATCGAACATGGTCGGCGTGCCGTCGACCACCTGGCCGATCAGGTCGTCGCGGACGATGACCACGGTGACGCCGGCCGGGCCGATGTTCTTCTGCGCGCCGGCATAGATCACGCCGTACTTCGATACGTCCATGGGCCGCGACAGGATGCACGAGGACATGTCGGCGACCAGCGGCACGTCGCCGGTTTCCGGGGTCCAGAAGATTTCGACGCCGCCGATGGTCTCGTTCGGCGTGTAATGCACGTAGGCGGCATCCGCGTCCAGCTTCCACGCATCCTGGGTGGGCGCGTAGCTGAAATTGCGGTCCTCGGAGCTGGCGACGACGTTGACCTTGCCGAACTTCTTCGCCTCCTTGATCGCCTTTTTCGACCATTCGCCGGTATTCAGGTAATCGGCCGACGCCCGACCGCGCAGCAGGTTCATCGGCACCATCGAGAACTGGCTGGACGCGCCGCCCTGCAGGAACAGCACCTTGTAGTTGGCGGGAATGCCCATCAGCTCGCGCAGGTCGGCCTCGGCCTGGGCCTGGATGCCCATGTATTCCTTGCCGCGGTGCGACATTTCCATCACCGACATGCCACAGCCTTGCCAGTTGACGAGTTCGTCGCGCGCCTGTTCGAGGACTTCGCGGGGCAATACGGCGGGGCCGGCACTGAAATTGTAGAGTCGTTCCATGATGGGCTGCGTCCTTGGCTGTCGGGAAGGCTCCCGGGTGGATGATGGAAGCGCGGACACGCATCGCCGCCATGCCCGCAAGCCGAAAATTGTAACCAATTCTCGGCGCCGGGGCCGGGCTCATTCCCTGCCGGAACGCCAGATCGACACCAGAATCCAGAGGCTGTTGAGGAACGCGACCAAAAAACCGAGCAGACCGAACAGCGGCAGGCCGAACAGCTCCGGCCCACCCTTGACGGTCATGATGATGCTGGAGCCGACCACCAGCGATGCCGTCAGGATGCCCATGGTCAGCCGGTTCGCGGCCTGATTGAGCTGAACACCGAAATGATCCAGACGCTTGAGATCGAGATCGACGCGCAGGTTGCCGCGACGCGCCCGTCGGAACAACCGGGCGACATCGCGTGGCAGGCCGAACAACACTTCGCCCAGCTCGCGCGCGCCGCGACGCGCGCGCCGCGCCAGCGCGGCCGGGGAATGCCGGGCTTCGACCACGCGCGCGACGAACGGCGTCAGATGGTCGACCATGTGGAAATCCGGATCGAGTTGCAGGCCCAGTCCTTCCAGCGTGATCAGGGACTTGAACAACAGGGTCAGGTCCGGCGGCAGGCTCAGGTGGTTGTCGCGCATGATCGCGGTGACCTCGTCGAGCAGCGCGCCGACGCGGATATCCTTGAGCGTCAGGTTGTCGTAGCCGAACACCAGCTCGGAGATGTCGTAGGCCAGACGATCCTCGTCGATCTCGGCGTCGCCGGCCCATTGCACCAGAACGTTGAGCAGGCCGGCTTCATTCTTCTGGATCAAGGCTTCGAGGAAATCGATGATCTGGTCGCGCCGACCATCGGTGATGCGCCCGACCATGCCGAAATCGAGCAGACCGACGCGATTGCCGGGCAGATAGACGACGTTGCCGGGATGTGGATCGGCATGGAAATAACCATCGATCAGGATCATGCGCAGCACGGCGTCGGCGCCGCGCGCGGCGAGCAGGCAAAGATCGAATCCGTCCGCGCGCGCGCGCGCCAGATCGGTGCCCGGGATGCCGACCAGTTCCTCCTGGACGTTAACGATTTCCCCGCACAGATCGAGAAAAACGCGCGGGATGTGGACGCTGTCGTCATCGGCGAACCGATGCGCGAAAGCCTCCATGTTGCGCGCTTCCTTGACCAGATCCAGCTCACGCATCAGCGACCGCTTCAACTGACCGACGATCTGGACCGGGTGGTAGCGGCGCGCGTCCGGCATTTCCAGTTCAACCAGACGGGCCAGATGCGCGAGGATGCGCAGGTCGGCCTCGATCTTGGCGACGATGTCCGGCCGCCGCACCTTGACCACCACCGCGGTGCCATCCGGCAATCGCGCGCGATGGACCTGAGCAATCGAAGCGGCGGCGAACGCCTCGGTCTCGAACGACGCGAACAAGGTGTCCAGCGGCGCCCGCCAATGCGCTTCCAGCAAGGGCCGCAGCTGGTCGAACGCCACCGGTGGCACCTGGCTGTGCAGCTTCTCGAACTCCGCGATCCACGCCGGCGGGAACACGTCGACCCGAGTCGACAGGATCTGGCCAAGCTTGACGAAGGTTGGCCCAAGCTCGGTCAGCGCCAGACGGATTCTCACCGGCAGATCAAGCCGGGTGATCTCGTTTGAAGTCTGCCAGCGCAGCAGACGTCCGGCGCGCTCCAGCAGATGCGACACCCCCAGCACCCGGACGATATCGCCCCAGCCATAACGGATCAGTACCGAAGCGATTTCATGCAGGCGCGTCAGATCCCGCACCATGGACAGCGTTTCGCGCAGCATCGGGCTGGTTCAGCAGCCCACCGTCATTGTTTTCTGGCGTCGATGGCGTCGGCCAGTCCACGCAGGATGCCGGACGCCACTTCCGACAGACGCCGCCCAGACAGCGAAACCGCCTCGGCGGCATCCCGGCCGGAACCACTGGCGGTGGCGCCCAGGCGATTGTTCAGGGTTTCCAGGACGGCGCGCGCCTGACCACCGGTATCGGTACCGGCGCGGCGCATGTGATCAACCAGATCGGTCAGGCTGGTTTTCAGCCAGCCCTGCGATTTCTCCGAAGCCTCCCTCAGGGTCCGCATCAGTTCCTCTTCGGACGACCTGACGGCATCGACCGTCTCCCGCAATTCGGTCTCGCTGAAATGGCGGCCTTCGCCGCGCGCCTCGTCCATGGCCAGTTGCAACGCATGCACGGAGCGGGCAACCGCCTGATCCAGTCCGCGCACCGCATCCCTGAGCGCGTCGGTCGCCTCGCCGCCGCGCGCGGCGAGACCGGCGCCGACGCCGTCGACGGTCGCCGACATCACCGCGCGCAGGCTGTCGACATCGACCCGCCGCGCCACCAGGGCATTCGTGACGATAGCGCGCACCTGTTCGGCCAGATCCCCGCCCTGTTCCGTGGCGGTACGCACCTCGATCATGACTTCTTCTTTATTTTCAATGGACATGTCAAATCTCCTTAAAGTGAATTATCAATTCTTTCGCTTTCATCATAGTAGACAAGCCCATATCGATGGTGGCCTAATCCGGGCGAAATTTCGCCCCGGAACCGACGCCCCGCCCCCATGCGCACGCGCAACCGCCCGACTTCTCCCCGACTCGCCATCATCGGCGCCGCGCTGATCGCCCTCGCATCGCTGATCGCGGTTCCAGCCCGCGCCCAGGATGACAGCCTGAATGAACGTCTGGTGGAACGCGCGCAACCGCTGCTCAAGGCGCTCAGCCTGGTCGGCACGCCCTACCGCTATGGCGGCAACGATCCCGAACGCGGTCTCGATTGCAGTGGCTTCGTCAAGCACGTCTACCAGGAAACCGCTGGCGTGCGATTGCCGCGAAACGCGCGCGACATGAGCGCGCGCGGCGAACAGATCGACAAGACCGATCTGAAACCCGGCGACCTGGTGTTCTTCAATACCCGCAAACAGCCGTTTTCCCACGTCGGTATCTACAAGGGCGATGGCGAGTTCATCCACGCCAGCAGCCGGCGCGAGAAATCCGTGACCGTCTCGCGCATCGATTCAAGTTACTGGGCAACGCGCTTCGATGGCGCCCGCCGTCTGCTCTCCCTCGACTAGGCGCCACCGGCGCCCACTTGCGCTGGCGCTGCTGGTGATGGCCGTCGCCATCGACGCGCGCGCCACCGACAGCGAGGAAGACCTGTTCTTCAAGAGTGTTTCCGAAATCAGCGACGGCGAGCTGCGCTTTCTCGACAAACCACCGGGAAAACCCGCCCACCATCACAGGAATCACATCGTCATCGACGAAACCAGTGTCGATACCGGCTGGATCAAGCTGTCGCAATGCCACGCCGACATCGACCCGGTCGCCAGTTCCCAGATCGTCTATGGCGAAGGCCGCATCCGCGACATCCGCGTCACCCAGGTGGAAAACATCGGCCGCGCCTGGGTCTCGAACCACACCGTCCAGCTCGAAAACATCGCCCCCAAGGCGCTCATCTGCGTCGAGGCGGAATCACTGGCGTTGCACGTCGGCGCCGACGACACCCGTCTGCTGATCAACGGCCCGTACATGCGCCGCTTCCTGGACGGCTATTACCCGATGCACGTCAGCATGGACGTGCGCATCGATACTCCAACCCTGGTTTTCGACGAAATCCACCCGCCGGCGCAGCCCGGCTTCCAGGTCGAAACCGGCGCCGACACGGTCGGCTACGACACCTGGTTCGAGGGCATCCTGCGCACCATCATCCGGTTCCGGCGCGTCGCGCCAGCAGCCCGGCCCTGAAGTCGACGGTTCAGACCGTCTCGGTCGCGGCCAACGCACGGCCGATCTCGGCGATCAGGCCATCGGCGGCATCCTCGATCATATCCAGCACCCGCTCGAAGCCATCCGGCCCGCCATAGTAGGGGTCCGGCACTTCCTGGCCGTGGTAGCGCTGACTGAAGGACAGGAACAGACGAACCTTGTGACTCAGGCCATCCGGGCAGATGCGCAGCAGATTGCCCAGGTTGTCGCCATCCATGGCCAGCACGTAATCAAAGGTTTCGAAATCGCCACGCTCGACCTGGCGGCCACGCAGATCGGACAGATCGTAGCCACGCCCGCGCGCCGCGCCATGCGCGCGCGCGTCCGGCGGTGAACCGACGTGGTAATCATGAGTTCCGGCGGAATCGACGAACAACCGCTCGGCCAGACCCGCCGCGCGCGCGCGCTCGCGGAAAACCCCCTCGGCGGTCGGTGAACGACAGATATTTCCCATGCAGACGAACAATACGGCGATTTTTTTCATGTATTCAGGTGGTTACAAATTCACACGGGTGAAATGATACGCGAGCCAGGTGGTCGGCTGGTCACCCCGTTCTTACCGCGAATCGGACCAGGAAATGATTGATAACCATTCCTATTCATGATTAGATAACGCCACCGCCATCCGCGGTCTCACCGACCCACACAGGAAAGCCAATCATGACCCAGTACAAGACTCTCGCCCTCGCCGGCGCGCTGATCGCCAGCGTGCTCGGCGCCGGTATCGCCAGCGCCCAACAGGAACTGAACCTGTACTCCTCGCGCCATTACCAGACCGATGAAACCCTGTACGCGAACTTCACCAAGGCGACCGGGATCAAGATCAACCGCATCGACGGCAAGGAAGATGAACTGATCCAGCGTATCCGCCGCGAAGGCCGCGCCAGCCCCGCCGACGTGTTCATCACCGTCGACGCGGCCAACCTGCAGGTCGCCGACGAAGCCGGGCTGTTCGCGCCGGTGAAATCCAAGGTGATCGAAAGCCGCATCCCGGCTCAGTTCCGGGGCGAGGACAACCGCTGGTTCGGTTTCTCCTATCGGGCGCGCGTCATCGCCTACAACAAGGACCGGATCAAACCGGAGGAAGTCGCCAACTACCTCGATCTGGCCAAGCCGGGCATGAAGGGCAAGATCTGTGTGCGCACCGGTGGCCACGTCTACAACCGGACGTTGATGGCCTCCATGATCTACAACCATGGCGACGACAAGGCCCTGGACTGGGCGCGTGGCATCGTCACCAACCTGGCGCGCGCGCCCAAGGGGGGCGATACCGACCAGATCCGCGCGGTCGCCGCCGGCGAATGCGACGTCGCCATCAGCAACCATTACTACTATGCCCGACTGATGGCCTCCTCGAAGCCCGAGGATCAGGAAGTCGTGCGCAAGGTCGGCATCGTGTTCCCGGATCAGACCGGCAAGGGCACGCACATCAACATTTCCGGCGGCGGCATGCTCAAGCACGCGCCCAACAAGGCGGCGGCGACCAAGTTCCTGGAATACCTCGCCTCCGACGAAGCCCAAGCCTATTTCGCCAACGGCAACAACGAATGGGCGGTCGTGCCCTCGGTCAAGTTGAGCAACCCCCAGCTCGACGCCATGGGCAATTTCAAGGTCGACCAGCTGTCCGCCGGCGTACTCGCCCAATACACCCCGAAAGCGCAACGATTCATCGACCGCGCCGGCTGGAAGTAAACATCCCCAACCCGATGCGAGCCCCGCCCTGGCGGGGCTTTTTTTCGTCCTGCGCCGTGCCGGATGAACACTTGCTGATCGTGCTCGAGGATGTATAGATATATTAGTGTTTACTTATTTACGGTGATCCACTCGTTCGCGTCCCGGAGCACGGGAGGCCATGACGGATTTCATGAAACGGAACCGGCAGCCTCGGGCACGACCCATCAACCAGACAGGAGGCCATCATGAACGTCAAGACCCTGACCATCGCGCTGACCATCGTCTTTTCCGGCGCCGCGCTCGCCACCGAGGCGCCGCCCGCCATGCCCACGAGCACGGAAGGCTGGGCGCAATCGATGTGGGATTTCACGCGCAACCCGAATCCCCTGAAGGATCCCAAGCAGTTCGTGCCGTTCGCCACCGCGGCCACCGAACCGACGTTCTATACCACGCTGGGCATGCAGATGATGGACCCGTCGATGTGGGCGTACATGCTCAACAGCATGATGAATCCGGGCGTCTACGCAGCCTGGATGCCACTGATGACGGACCCGAACGTGTACATGAAGTGGCTGGCGGCGGGCATGGACCCGAATTTCTACATCGCCCTGCTCACGCAGTTTTCGGATCCCGGCAAGCTGATGCGCTGGCTGATGTCGCCGGTCGACCCGCGCACCTTCTCGCTGATGCTGCAAACCATCAACCCGGCCATGTACCTGAAATGGATGATGGCGCCGCTCGATCCGAACTGGCTGCGAGCCGGTGTCAACAGCATGAATCCAGGGCTGTATCTGGGCTGGATGGGCGCCATGCTCAATCCGGCTTCGTATGGCGACCTCTGGCAAGGCTTCCTGACCTATCCGGTGGCCGGGACCAGCCAGCCGGCAGATCAGGGCACCGCTGAACTCAACGTGTTCGATCCGAATGCATGGAGCCAGTTGTTCAGCCTGCCGGCCACGCCACCGGCGACCGGAGCGCAGGCACCGGCGTTGTTCAACCCCTTCGATGCCAACAGCTGGAGCCAGTTCTGGCCGGTTCCCACGCAGCCCGCCGCGCCGACCGGCAAGTAACCTGGGCCGGCCGGGAATCGCCTCGCGCGAGGTGCTTCCCGCGCCCGGCCGGCATCTTCCGGCTCCGGCAGGTCAGCCGCGCCGCATCGTGCGCGACAACAGCATCACCGGGATCAAGCCGACGGCGACGATGATCAGCGAAGGCGTCGCCGCCTCGGCCAGACGCTCATCGGCGGCCAGGATGTAGACCTGGGTCGCCAACGTCTCGAAATTGAACGGTCGCAGCACGATGGTCGCCGGCAGTTCCTTCATCACGTCGACGAACACCAGCAGCAGGCCGGAAACGATGCCACCGGACAACAGCGGTACATGCACCCGCGCCAGCAGGCCGGCCCGGCTGGCGCCGAGGCTGCGCGCGGCCTCGTCCAGACTGGGGCAGATACGCGCCAGGCTGGATTCGACGGCATTCAGCGCCACCGCCAGGAAACGGGCGAGATAGGCGAACACCAAGGCCACCGAGGTACCGGTGATCACCAGGCCGATGGAGGTTCCCCAGACATCCTCGACCCAGTCGATCAGGGCATGGTCGAGCGCGGTCAAAGGAATCAGCGCGCCGACCGCGATGACGGTGCCGGGCACGGCATAGCCGAGCGAGGCCAGCCGCTTGACGCCGGCCATCAGACGGCCAGGCTGGGCGCGCCCGGCATAGGCCAGCAATAACGCGACGACCACCGCCAGGACACTGGCGATACCCGCCAGCATCAGGCTGTTGCCGGCCAGGCTCAGATACTTGGCACCGAACTGGCTGTCGCCCTCGCTCAACGCCATCGACAACAGCAGTCCCCCCGGCAGCAGGAACCCGGCGGTAAGCGGCAGCATGCACGCGCACCAGGCCAGCGCCGCGCGGGCGCCGCGCAGTTGGGGACGCGCCGACGGCCGACCGCCGGCATCGTCGAAACGGGCGCGGCCGCGGCTGGCCTTTTCCAGGATCAGGGCCAGGGCGACGACACCGAGCAGGCTGGCCGCGAGCTGGGAAGCGGCGACCGGATCGCCGAAGGCATACCAGGCCCGGTAGATGCCGGTGGTGAAGGTCGGCACGCCGAAATACGACACCGCGCCGAACTCGGCCAGGCTTTCCATGATCACCAACGCGACGCCGCCCGCCACCGCCGGTCGCGCCAGGGGTAATGCGACCCGGAAGAACGCGGCGCGCTGGCTGTATCCGAGCCCGCGCGCCGCCTCCATGAGGACGCCGGAACGCTCCAGGAAGGCCGTGCGCGCCAGCACGTAGACATAGGGATAGAACACCAGACCGAAAATGACGATGGCGCCTTCCAGGGAACGAACTTCCGGGAACCAGTAATCCCCGCGCTGCCATCCGAACATCTCGCGCAGACCGCTCTGCACCGGCCCGGCGTACTGGAAGAAATCGGTGTAGGCATAGGCGATCACGTAAGTCGGCATCGCCAGCGGCAGCAGCAGTGCCCATTCCAGCACGCGGCGACCGGGAAACCGGTACATGGCGACGATCCAGGCCGAGCCTGTACCGAGCAGCGCGGCCGCCAGGCCGGCGCCGGCGGCGAGCATGAGACTGTTGAAGACGTACTCGCCAAGCACGGTTTCCGCCAGATGCGCCCAGACGCCTTCCTTGTCCGGCTGGAAGACGTTGACGACGACACTGGCCACCGGCAGCGACACCAGCGCGGCCAGGATGATCGCCACGATAGGCAGGAATGGGATGCGGGACTTCATGGAATTTGGGCGATGGAGATCGGGAGCCGGACATCGGTGCAAGCCGTTCATTATAATGACTCTCATTTGTTTGGCTTCGGAACCATCATGCCCGCCACCCTGGAAGTCGTCGATCTTGGTCACCGCTTCACCGAAAAACCCGTGCTCAGCGGCGTCTCCTTCCATCTCGACGAAGGCCAGATTGGTTGTCTGCTCGGTCCTTCCGGCTGCGGCAAGACCACGGTGTTGCGTCTGATCGCCGGCTTCGACGCGCCGCGCGAAGGTGAAATCCGGCTGGCCGGAGAGCGCGTCGGCGCGCCCGGACACGCATTGCCGCCGGAAGAGCGCAAGATCGGCATGGTGTTTCAGGATTACGCGCTGTTCCCGCATCTGACCATCGCCCGCAACATCGCATTCGGGTTGCGCCACCTGGACGCCGGCGCGCGCGCGGCGCGGGTCGCCGCCATGTTGGAGACGGTCGGTCTGGCCGGTCGCGCCGACGCCTATCCGCATGAACTGTCCGGCGGCCAGCAGCAGCGTGTCGCCCTGGCCCGGGCGCTGGCGCCACGCCCGCGCATGCTGCTGCTGGACGAGCCGTTTTCCAATCTGGACGTGGAGTTGCGCGAGAAACTGGCGCTGGAAGTGCGCGACATCCTCAAGCAGGAAGGCATCACCGCCCTGCTGGTCACCCACGACCAGCACGAAGCCTTCGCCATGGCCGACGTCATCGGCGTCATGAACCATGGCGCCATCCAGCAGTGGGACACGCCATACAACCTGTATCACCAGCCCGCCAACCGCTTCGTCGCCAACTTCGTCGGCCAGGGCGTGCTGCTGCCCGGCCACGTCCTCAACAGTCGCGAGGTGGAAATCGAACTGGGCGTGCTGGAGGGCCACATCCCCACCGACTGCGACGAAACCGGCGGTTGCGCCCACTGCGACAAGGGCTGCCATGTCGAAGTGCTGATCCGGCCGGACGACATCATCCACGACGATGCCAGCCCGATGCTCGCCCAGGTCGAGCGCAAGGCCTTCCGCGGCTCGGATTTCCTCTACACCCTGCGTCTGCCCGGCGGCGGCCGCGTGCTCGCGCAGGTCGATTCGCATCACAACCACGCCCTCGGCGAACGCATCGGCATCCGCCTTGGCATCGACCACGTCGTGGCCTTCCGGACATGACCGCGCCGGCCGGCACGCCGGCCTTCATCGCCGGACTCCTACGTCCGGATGCCTACCCGCACCCGGCGCCGGCGCCCCGGCTGATCGAAACCCACATCTCCTGGGTGATCCTGGCCGGCAACCATGCCTACAAGATCAAGAAGCCGCTCGATCTGGGATTCCTCGACTTCGGAACGCCGGAACGCCGGCTCGCCTGCTGCCAGGAGGAAATCCGCCTGAACCGGCGGCTAGCGCCGGACATCTACCTCGACGTCGCTCCGATCACCGGCAGCGCCACGGCGCCGCGCATCGGCGGTGACGGCCCGGCGCTGGAATGGGCGGTACACATGCGCGCCTTCCCGGCCGATGCCACGCTCGACCGGACCGGAGTGACCGAAGCGCGCGTCGACGCCATTGCCGACCGCGTCGCCCGTTTCCACGCCGAGATCGCGCGGGCACCGGCGGTTGGCCCCTGGGGCAGCGCCGAGGCGGTGCGCGCGCCGGTAACGCAGAACTTCGACCAGATCCGCGCCCTGTACGCCGGCGCCGGGCTCGCCCCGCCAGTCGTGCTCGCCGCGCTGGAAGCCTGGAGCCGGAGCGAAGGCGAACGTCTGGCCGGTCATTTCGCCGCGCGTCTGGCCGACGGCTTCGTGCGCGAATGCCATGGCGACCTGCATCTGGGCAACATCGCCTGGGTCGACGAAGCGCCGCTGATTTTCGACGCCATCGAGTTCAACCCGGCGTTGCGCCACATCGACGTGATCAGCGAGATCGCCTTTCTGACCATGGATCTCCATCATCGCGGCCGGTCCGGGTTGGCCTGGCGCGCGCTCAACCGATATCTGGAAAACACCGGCGACTACGCCGGCCTGGCCGCCCTGCCCTATTACCAGACCTACCGCGCCATGGTGCGCGCCAAGGTCGCCGCCTTTCGCGCCGTCCAGACCGGCGCCGAGTTCGCCGAATGCGCCGGGCATCTGGCGCTGGCCGAACGCTTCACGCGCGCCCGCGTGCCCGAGCTGATCCTGATGCACGGCGTATCCGGCAGTGGCAAGAGCTGGTGGTCGCAACATCTGCTGCAACGCCTGGGCGCGATCCGGCTGCGTTCCGATGTCGAGCGCAAGCGCCTTTTCGGACTGGCGCCGCTCGCCGACAGCCGCGCCGCAGGCCAGCCGGAAGCCGGCATTTACGGCGCCGAAGCCAGCGCGCGCACGCTCGACCGCCTGCTCGAACTGGCCGAGGGTCTGCTCGCCCTGGGCGGTCCGGTGATCGTCGACGCCACCTTCATCCGCCGCGACTGGCGCGCGCCGTTCGCCGCGCTGGCCGAACGGCTCGCGACCCGCTGGCGCATCGTCGCCCTGGACACCTCGGTGGAAATCCTGCGCGCCCGGGTCGCCGAGCGCCTGACCCGTGGCAATGACGCCTCGGAAGCCGGTCTGGCCGTGCTGGAAGCCCAACTCGCCGCGCGCGAACCGTTCGACGCGACCGAAGCCGCCCACGTCATCGAAATCGACGCCGGCCCGGACGCGGATATCGAGGCGGTGCTGGAACGGCTGACCACGCCACCGGCGTGAGCGGAGTGCCCGCGGTTCAGGCCTCCGGCGCGTCGTGTTCCTCGACGCCGAACAGTTGCCGCTTGAGCTGGCGCATGCGGTCGCGCAATTCGGCGGCCTTCTCGAATTCCAGATTTTTCGCCGCCACCAGCATGTCCTTCTCCAGCCGCTTGATCTCGCGCGTGGCGTCCTTCTCGCTCATCGCCTCGTAACGGGCGCGGGTCTGTTCGGCCTGAGCGGTCTGCCGCGCGGATTCCGGATCATAGACCCCGTCGATGATGTCCTTGATGCGCTTGTTCACGCCCTTGGGCACGATGCCGTGGGCGGCATTGTGGGCGAGCTGCTTGGCGCGCCGACGCTCGGTCTCGTCGATGGCGCGGCGCATCGAATCGGTGATCCGGTCGGCATAAAGGATGGCGGTGCCGTTCAGATGGCGGGCGGCGCGGCCCATGGTCTGGATCAGCGAACGCTCGGAACGGAGGAAGCCCTCCTTGTCCGCGTCCAGAATCGCGACCATGGAAACCTCTGGAATATCAAGACCTTCCCGCAACAAGTTAATGCCGATCAGCACGTCGAACACACCCAGACGCAGATCCCGGATGATCTCGACGCGCTCGACCGTATCGATGTCCGAATGCAGGTAACGCACCTTGACGCCGTGGTCGGCGAAATACTCGGTGAGCTGCTCGGCCATGCGCTTGGTCAACGTCGTCACCATCACCCGTTCGCCGCGCGCGGTGCGTTCATGGATCGCCGACATCAGATCGTCGACCTGGGTGGCGACCGGACGGATTTCGATCACCGGATCGACCAGACCGGTGGGCCGCACCACCTGTTCGACCACCTGTTCCTGATGCGTGCGTTCGTACTCGGCGGGCGTCGCCGAGACGAACACGGTCTGGCGCATGACGGTTTCGAACTCGTCGAAGCGCAGCGGCCGGTTGTCCAGCGCCGAGGGCAGGCGGAAACCGTATTCGACCAGGTTTTCCTTGCGCGCCCGGTCGCCCTTGAACATGCCGCCGATCTGCGGCACGGTGACGTGGGATTCGTCGATGAACATCAGCGCGTTGGGCGGCAGATAGTCGATCAGGGTCGGCGGCGGCTCGCCCGGATTGCGTCCGGACAGATGCCGCGAGTAGTTCTCGATGCCCTTGCAGAAGCCCAGTTCGGCGAGCATTTCCAGATCGAAGCGGGTGCGCTGCTCGATGCGCTGCGCCTCCACCAGCTTGCCGTGACCATGGAACCACTCCAGGCGCTCGGCCAGTTCCAGCTTGATGTTCTCGACCGCGCGCAGCACGGTGTCGCGCGGCGTCACGTAATGGCTGGACGGATATACAGTGAAGCGCGCGGCCTGGTGCAGGACCTGGCCGGTGAGCGGATCGAACAGGCTGATGCGCTCCACCTCGTCGTCGAACAGCGACACGCGCACGGCGGTTTCCGCGTTTTCCGCCGGGAAGATGTCGATCACGTCGCCCTTGACCCGGAACACGCCGCGCTTGAATTCCAGCTCGTTGCGCTGGTATTGCATCTCGGTCAGGCGACGGATCACGTCGCGCTGGCCGATGCGTTCACCCTGGCGCAGGTGCAGGATCATGCCGTGGTAATCGACCGGGTCGCCGATGCCGTAGATCGCCGAGACGGTGGCGACGATCACGCAGTCCTCGCGCTCCAGCAGCGCCTTGGTGGCGGACAGGCGCATCTGCTCGATGTGCTCGTTGACGCTGGAGTCCTTCTCGATGAACAGGTCGCGCGCCGGCACGTAGGCTTCCGGCTGGTAGTAGTCGTAATAGGAGACGAAGTACTCGACCGCGTTGTCCGGGAAGAACTCGCGGAACTCCGCGTACAACTGCGCCGCCAGCGTCTTGTTGGGCGCCATCACGAAAGCCGGCCGGCCCAGGCGGGCGATGACGTTGGCCATGGTGTAGGTCTTGCCGGAACCGGTGACGCCGAGCAGGGTCTGGAAGCGCATGCCCCGTTCCAACCCGTAGACCAGTTGCTCGATCGCCACGGGCTGGTCTCCGGCCGGCGGAAACGGCTGATGCAGTGCGAACGGGCTATTGGGAAAGGTGACGGCCACGTTAAAATCCGCGCGCGAAAAAGCGTGCAATCCTAACACCCGATCCTGCTCGTCCGCGTGACCTACAACCCAGAAGGCCGACATCTTGGAACTCTCTAACCGCGTCCGGAACATCAAACCCTCTCCCACCCTGGCGGTCTCCGCCCGCGCCGCGAAACTGAAGGCGGAGGGCCGGGACATCATCGGCCTGGGCGTCGGCGAACCCGACTTCGACACGCCGGCCCACATCAAGGACGCCGCCATCGAGGCGATCCGCGCCGGTTTCACCAAATACACCGCCGTGGGCGGCACGCCCGGACTGAAGAAGGCCGTGATCGGCAAGTTCCAGCGCGAGAACGGGCTCGACTACACGCCCGCCCAGATCCTGGTGTCCTGCGGCGGCAAGCAGAGCTTCTACAACCTCGCCCAGGCGGTGGTGAACCCGGGCGACGAGGTGATCATTCCGGCACCGTACTGGGTGTCCTATCCGGACATGGTGATCCTGGCCGATGGCGTGCCGGTGATCGTCGAGGCCGGCATCGAACAGGGCTTCAAGATCACGCCGGCGCAACTGGAAGCCGCGATCACGCCGAAAACCCGCATGCTGGTGATCAACAGCCCGTCCAATCCGACCGGCGCGGTCTACGGCCGCGAGGAGCTGGCCGCGCTTGGCGAGGTGCTGCGCCGGCACCCGCGCGTGCTGATCGCCAGCGATGACATGTACGAGCACATCCTGATGGCGGACGGCGAGTTCAGCAATCTGCTCAACGTCTGCCCGGATCTGGCCGAACGCACCCTGGTGCTGAACGGCGTTTCCAAGGCCTACGCCATGACCGGCTGGCGCATCGGCTACGCGGCCGGGCCGGTCGAGATCATCGCGGCGATGGAGAACATCCAGTCGCAAAGCACTTCCAATCCGACCTCGATCTCCCAGGTCGCCGCCGAGGCCGCGCTCAACGGCGATCAGTCCTGCATCCGCCCGATGCTGGCGGCGTTCCGCGAACGCCACCGTTTCGTCGTCGACGGTCTCAACGCCATTCCCGGCGTGAAATGCGTCGACAGCGGCGGTGCCTTCTACGCCTTCCCGGACGCCAGCGCGGCCATCTCCAAGCTGCACGCCGCCGGCAAGCTCAAGGAAGCCAACGATCTGGCGCTGAGCGAATACCTGCTGGAACACGGCGTCGCGCTGGTGCCCGGCTCCGCGTTCGGCGCCGAGGGCTGCATGCGCATCTCCTTCGCCACCTCGATGGAAAACCTGGCCAAGGCGATCGAGCGCATCGGCCGCGCCCTCGCCTGAGGCCGGTCACCGGCATGGATACGCCCGGCCTCGCCGAAGCCATCGCCGCCAATGTCGGCGCCGCGCTGGCCGAGGATCTCGGCACCGGCGACCTCACCGCCGAGCTGATTCCGGCCGAAGCCGTCGCTCGCGCCCGCGTGGTCACGCGCGAGGATGCCGTGCTCTGCGGCACCGCCTGGTTCGATGCCTGCTGCCGCGCGCTCGACGCCGACGCGCGCATCCACTGGCTGGCGCGCGACGGCGACCGGGTCATGGCCGGCGCCGTGCTCTGCGAACTCTGTGGCAACGCCCGCGCCCTGCTCAGCGCCGAGCGGCCGGCGCTCAACTTCCTGCAAACCCTGTCCGGCGTGGCCACGGAAACGCGCCGCCACGTCGACGCCATCGCCGGCACCCGGGCGCGCGTGCTCGATACCCGCAAAACCCTGCCCGGCCTGCGCCGCGCGCTCAAATACGCGGTGAAATGCGGTGGCGGCGACAACCAGCGCATGGGCCTGTACGACGGCATCCTGATCAAGGAAAACCACATCGCCGCCGCCGGCGGCATCGGTCCGGCGCTGCGCCGGGCGTTCGAACTGGCGCCAGCCGGCGCGACGGTACAGATCGAGGTCGAAAACCTGACGCAACTGGAGGAAGCCCTGGCCGCCGGCGCCCGCGCCATCCTGCTCGACAATTTCGATCTCGCCGGCCTGCGCGCGGCGGTCGCGGTCAACGCCGGCCGCGCCGAGCTGGAAGCCTCCGGCGGCGTCGACCTGGCCGGTCTGCGGGCGATCGCGGAAACCGGCGTCGACCGCGTCTCCATCGGCGCGCTGACCAAATCGGTGCGCGCCATCGACCTGTCGATGCGCTTTCTCTGAACTTCGGTGATGTCGCCGGCGCGCTGCTTTCCGCCGATCGCCGACGTCCACGCCCGCGTCCTCATTCTCGGCAGCCTGCCCGGCCAGGCCTCGCTGCGGGCCGGCGAGTACTACGCGCACCCGCGCAACCCGTTCTGGCGCATCCTCGGCGAACTCACCGGCACGCCGGCCGAACGCCCCTACGCCGAGCGCGCGCAAGCCCTGCGCCGCGCCGGCATCGCGCTCTGGGACGTGCTCGCCGAGGGCCGGCGGCGCGGCAGCCTGGACGCCGACATCGAGCGCGCCAGCGAACGCGTCAACGACTTCCCGGGATTCCTGCAAGCGCACCCCGGCATCCGACACCTGTTCTTCAACGGCGCCAAGGCCGAAGCCAGTTTCCGCCGGCACGCGCTGCCGGGAATGACAACCGTGCCGGCCATGACCCGGCTACCCTCGACCAGCCCGGCCCATGCCGGACTTCCGTTCGAGGCCAAGCGCGCGATCTGGCTGGCCAGCCTGACAACAGCCCTTGGCCGGCAGGAGTGCGCGGCCGGATGACGGCCGGGTCCGCGCCGTTTCCAGGTTCAATGCAGCTTGGGCGGTCCCTGCTCGGCCGGGAAGCCGGATTGCATCTCGTCGGGGGTGGCGTCGCGCACGGAAACGATGTCGACCACGCAGGTGGCGTTCTTGCCGGCGAGCGGATGGTTGCCGTCCAGCGTGATCTTGCCGTCGGCGATCTCGACGACGCGGAAGGTCACGACCTCGCCCTGCTCGTTCTGGAATTCCGCTTCCGCGCCCAGCTTGCGGTACGGCGGCGGCACGTCATCGAGTTCCTGGACGATGATCAGATCGGGATCGCTCGGGCCAAAGGCATTTTCCGGGGTCATCGCCACCTCGACGCGGTCGCCAGGCCGATGGCCTTCAAGACCGGCTTCGATTTCCTGGAACAGGCCGCTGCCGGCGCCGTGCACGTAGCCGGTGGGCATGTCCTGCTGGCCCATGACGCGGCCATCCTCGGCCAGCACGGAATAGGTCATGAAAACCACCTTGCCGGCGGTGATGATGTCGTTGCTCATGTTCGCTCCAGTCATGGGTGCCGGTTCAGGCCGGCGCCAGCGCGTCGATGCTCAGGCTGGCGTGAATTTCGGTGGCGTCCTCGACCTCCCAGGTCAGGGTCAGTTCGACCGCCTGCATGATCTTCTCGAAACCGGCCTCGGACTGCGACACCGTGTAATGCGGACGCGCGCGCACGCGCGCCGGACGGTTGGTTTCGACGCGGATGGCGGCGCCCAGGTAGTGGTCTTCCAGCGTCAGCGCGCGCAGCCCCTTCCAGGTGAAGGTCTGGCCGAAACCGCCAGGGATTTCGCCATCGACCACGTAACGGCCGGCCGGCCCGTCGCAACATGGAATGGCCAGATTCAGGCGGGTGGACAGACGGCCCTTGCCGACCAGCTTGAAACCGACGTCGACGCGGTTGTCGCGCAGTCCGTAGATCTTGGCCACGCGCACCGCCTCGGCGCCCTCGCCGGCTTGGCCCAGGCACAGCACCGCGCCACCCTGGGCAACCGTGCTGGCGTACTCGACCGGGCGCTTGGCCTCGAAATCGGTCCAGGTCTCGGCGAACAGGCCGCGACCGCGGGTATCCGGGGTCAGATCCTCCGGCTTGATCTCATGCTTGAAGCGGACCACGTCGTGGGCGGAGGCGATGCCCTCGCCCTCGTGTTCCCGACCCTGGCCGCTGGCCGCCTTGTGGTGGTAATGCTCCTCGTAGCGACGCAGGGTGTCGGCGAAATTCTGCGCGTGCGGGTAGCTGGACAGCTCGATCAGGCTGGCGTCGCGGTCCGGACGGATGACCGCCTGCAAGGCGGCGCCGGTCAGCAGGATTTCCTCGATGCCGTCCAGATCGAGATCGCCGGACGTCAATGGCGGGCGCTTCTGGAGCGCGTCGAGCCGGCGTTCGAGCTCGATCATGGCGCGCCAGATGGCGCGGCGCAGATGCGGCAGGTAGATGCCGCCGAACAGGCCATGCCAGTAGGCGTCGTTGGCCTGCGCCTCGTGCAGCAGTTCGATCAGTTCCTGATTGGCCTGCCCGGCTGGCAGCGCCGCCAGCCGCGCCGACAGGCCGAGCATGCGCTTGTGCGCCCAGTTGGCCTCGGGATAGCGGGTCAGGAAATTCTTCCAGATGCCACCACGGATGAATGGCCGATCGCGCTCCAGCACGCCTTCGTTCCGGGCGGCGTGGACCAGTTCGGCGTAGCGACGCGCCGCCGGCGCCGGCAGCGTCCATTCGCCCATCTCGCTGTAGGACACGGTGGGCAGGTAGACGACGCCGCGGGTGACGTTCTCGCGGTGGTAATCCTGGAAATGCGCGCTGCGGATGACCCCGGAGGCGAGCACGCCCTCGATGAAGTCCTTGAGCCAGCCCTTCTCGTAGACCCAGTGATAGGTCTCCGGCCAGATGCCGAACTTCTCGATGTCGTCGAAATAGATGGCGGCGGCCTGCCGACCGGCGGCGGCCTCGGTGGCCTGCGCTTCGATGTAGGCGACCGCCTCGGCCGCCGGCGAGAATGGCAGACGGTAGCGCAGGGCCTCGGAAATCGGGAACAGATCCAGCCGGCGGCCATCCTCCTCGGTGGTGAAATAGCCGTCCAGGCGCTCGCGTTCGGCGCCGGCGCAGAGGAAGTGGTAATCGTCGACCATCACGTAGCGGATGCCGGAATCGGCCAGCGCGGGTACCACGGTGGCCTCCCAGACCCGTTCGGTCAGCCAGGCGCCTTGCGGGCGCGACGCGAAAATCTGTTCGATGCGGTCGGACATCGCGGCGAGCTGGCTCATGCGGTCACGGTAGGGAATCACCGCCAGCACCGGTTCCATGTCGCCGGCGCCGAAGAACTCGACCTGGCCGCGCGCGGCCATCTCGACCAGCAGCTTCATGTCGTCGGGATGATTCTGGAACAGCCACTCCAGCAGCCAGCCGGAGGAATGCAGGGCGAAGCGGAAATCCGGATACCGATGCACGGTTTCCAGGAATGGCTTGTAGCAGCGCTGATGGGCGTCTTCCATGACTTCCGGAAAGTTGCCGACCGGCTGGTGGGCATGGACGCCGAAGAGCAGGTTGGTGCTGGGCATGGGGTTCCTCAGGTAGTGCCGCCGCGCCGCATGACGCCACCAGACTCCATCGCGCCGCCGCCGTGGCAGAGCGGGCTGTCGAGGTAATCGGGCGGCGTGGCGCGCAAGGTTTGGTAAAGCCGTTTCAGTTTCTGCCGGAACACGCGGTCGAAGCTGCTGACCGCGTCGCCCGGGTTGTAATCGCCGAACCACCAGAACCAGTCGGAGCTTTCACAGGATTTGAGCAGCGCCTCGGCCGCTTCGCGGCTGGCAGGGTCGAGTCCCGGCAGCGCGGCGTCGTAGACCCGCTTGGCCGCGACCAGCCAGTCCCAGCCCCGGTTCTTGGCCGGATCGCCCATCCAGGTGGTGAAGTCGCCATAGACCCAGCTGCCGGCGACCAGACGCGGCAACGGCCGGATCGATTCCGGGTAGACCGACAGGTAATCGGCGAAGGTGGTGGTGCGGATGGTCATGCTTTCCGACAGCGCGGCGTACAGCTCGGACAGGAAGTAATAGCCGTTGTAGGGGTAATACTCCCAGGCGTTCTCGCCATCCAGGATGATGCTGACCACGTTGCGCTCGTGCACGGCCTGACGACGGACCTCGCCGAGCGCGGTGATGAAATGGCGGGCGGCATCGCTGCTGTGCCAGCCCTTGTATTCGAAGCCGATCAGGTCGGACAGATGATCGTCGCGGAAAAACAGCGCGGTATCGCAATCGGGCAGGCGATAAGGCGTGTAGCACCAGGCCGGCTTGTGGCCGAGATCGACGCCGCTGGCGGCCAGACTGTGGCGCAACACGCCCTCGCCGCTCGCCGCCCATTTGACGCCGGCGCGCGCCAGCAGGCGGACCCCGGCTTCGGAGACGCCACCCTCGGCCGGCCAGAAACCGGTCGGCCGGTTGCCGAAGTGCTCGGCATGATCGGCCAGCGCCGCCTCGACATGCGCGCGCGCGCGCGCCTCGCCGCCCGGATAGCCCGGTGTCGCCGGCATCGGCAGCGTCGGCCGCGCCTCGCGGGCGGCGTTGAAATCGAGCAGCAACGGCAGGATGGGATGGCTGTGCGGTGTCGCCGACAGTTCGATCTGGCCGCGATCGGCCAGATGCCGGTAACGATCCGGCAGGCCGGCGATGACCTCGCCGTACAGATCGAACAGCAGGCGCCGGTCCGCCGGCGTGAACCGCTCGCCCTTCTCCATCAGCGCCAGCAGATCGGGATAGGCGCGGCGCACGGTCTCGCCGGTCCAGGCCAGGTGATACCAGGTCACCAGATCGGCCAGATACTGGCCGGACAGGTAGACCATGCCCGGCTCGCCGCACTCCTCCACCGTCTTCCAGAGCGTGTACAGACGCCGGTAGGTGGGGAACGGATCGAGCATGGTCGGATGGTTGACCTTGAAGCACTGCTCGACCAGCGCCCGCTTCTCGGCATGGGACAGCGTCCCCAGATCCGGATCGAGCAGGCGCGCCAGCAGAGGATCGCGTAGCTCGCCGGTCCGGAACTGCTCGGCGTAATCGAGCAGTTGCGCGGTCAGGGTGGGCACGAAGTTGACCACGCAGCGGACGTTGGGCGCGGCTTCCAGATGCGCGGCCATGTCGGCGTAATCCTTGACCGCGTGCAGGTAGGTCCAGGGCAGTTGATAACGCCCGTCGGCGTCGCGGTAATCGGGCTGGTGGAAATGCCAGCAGAGGACGAGATGGAGCAAGGGCGTCGGCGGTTGCGGATGAGGCCCGGCAGTTTACCTTGTCCCGGCCCATCCCCGATGGAAAAGCCGGGTTGACGGCCGCCGGGCCGGCCGACCAGAATGCCGCCATGTCCTGTCCACGCCCCGCCATCCTCCGAGTACGCCGCCCGCAGCCGCGCGCGTGGATGCGCGCGCGCCCGTCCGGGGCCGGAGGAGGATGACCACGCGCTGAGCGCGATACGTTTCCCCAGCAAGGCCGCGGACCCAAAAGGTTCGCGGCCTTTTTGTTTTCCTTACCCAGGAGAAAGTCCATGTCCATACCGGCCGCCTACATCACGGTCATCCTCATCTGGTCCACGACGCCGCTGGCGATCAAGTGGAGCGCGCAAGGCACCGGCTTCGCCTTCGCGGTGGCCGCGCGCATGCTCATCGGCCTGGCCGTCGCCACGCTGGTGCTCACGCTCTGGCGTGTGCGCCCGCCCATGCACCCGCGCGCCCGCGCCGCCTACCTGGTCGGTGGCCTCGGCCTGTTCGGCGCCATGACCCTGACCTACTGGGGCGCGCAATACATCCATTCCGGCCTGGTCTCGGTGCTGTTCGGACTGTCGCCGCTGCTCACCGGCCTGATGGCGGTGCGCTGGCTGGACGAGCGGCTGACCACCGCCAAACTGGCCGGCACCCTGCTCGGTCTGGTCGGACTGGCCGTCATCTTCGGCGACAGCGCCGGCATCGGTGGCGGCCTGGCGGCGGCCGGCGTGGCCGCCCTGCTGGCGGCGGTGGCGATCTATTCCGGCACCCTGGTCTGGATCAAGCGCCTGGGCGACGACAGCCCGCCGCTGGCCACCACCGCCGGCACCCTGGCGGTATCGCTGCCGCTGTTCGGGCTGGTCTGGTGGCTGACCGACGGCCAGCCGCCCACCGACGTGCCGGCGCGCGCCGGCGCCGCCATCGTCTATCTGGGCGTGTTCGGTTCGGTGCTCGGCTTCGCGCTGTATTACTACGTGGTCAAGCACATGGAAGCCGGCAAGGTGTCGCTGATCACCCTGGTCACGCCGGTGTTGGCGCTGCTGCTGGGCGGCCTGCTCAACGGCGAGGACGTCGGCATGCGGGTCTGGTTCGGCGCCGCGCTGATCGGTCTCGGCCTGAGCGTCCATCAATGGCGGCTGCTGGCCGGTGTGCTGGCGCCGCGCCAGGCCGGCAATGGCGTCGGTCCGGGCCAGCCATGACGACGGGAGCAGTCGCTGGAGCCCTGGGCTAGCCGACCGAAGCCGGGCGCCGATGCCGGCGACCGGCTTGCCATCGCCCCGCCAGCATCCATACTCACAAGCAGGCGGGTGGGCGGAAACCCGCCCGCGTCCATGCATCCGCCCAGGGGGAGATCGATCATGCCAGGGAAAAAAACCACGCTTTATCCCGTCGATGTCATCCAGGCCATGAGTTTGAGTGAATCGCCGCTCGGGCCGGACGATCCCGAGTACGCCTGGCGTTTCCTCGCCGAGGGCGATTCCTGGTTCACCGTCGGCGCGATTCCGTCCTCCAATCTGCTGTACGAACTGCGCCTGAGGAAACGCGCGGTCGTCCTCAACCTGGGCTATCCGGGCGACACCATCGCCAACGTCGCGCGACTGTCGAGCAACATCGAATTCAGCCGCCGCCTCACCCACCCGAACTGGGCGTCGGACTGGGATGCCCTGCTCATGAGTGGTGGCGGCAACGATCTCATCGATCAGGCCGCCGACATCCTCCGCGACCATCCGCTCGGTAACGGCAACAAAACCAGCGACCACATCCACGCCGACCGTCTGGCCGCCTTCCAGGCCGGGGTACGGGACGGTTTCCGCGCCATCGTCGCGCTGCGCGATTCCGCCGGCAGTCCCAACCGGGACAAGCCGATCCTCGTGCATACCTACGATTACCCGACACCGAGACCGGCGCCCGCCACCTTCCTCATCGCGCCGATCACCAGGCCCTGGATGCATCCGATCTTCGAGCGCTACGACATCGGCAAGAAGATGCGCGTCAAGCTGGCCGACCTGTTGCTCGACGCCCTGGCCGAAGCCCTGCTCGGACTGGCAACCGAGCTGCCGAACTTCCATGTGGTCGACACCCGCGGCACCCTGGAACGCGCCGAGCTCGGCGCCCGGGGCAACAGCGGCGACTGGCTCAACGAAATCCATCCCAACGGCGGCGGCTACCGGAAGATCGCCGACAAGCTGGCGGCCAGGCTGCACAAACTGCTCTGACCCCCGGGAGCGGGCGATGCCACCGGACGATCAACTTTCGCGCGCCATGATCGAGTTGCTGGGCACGCTGGTGGCGCGCCCCAGCCGCGCCGGCATCGATTCGCCCGAACCGGTATTGCGGGCGATTTCGGCCTGGCTCGGCGATCGCGGCATCGACCATGCCTGGCTGAGCGACGACGCCGGACGGCCGCTCGGCCTGTGCGGGGAATTCACCGGTGGCCGCGACGGCCCCACTTACCTGCTCGATGCCACCGCCGACACCGCGCCCTACGGCGACCCGGACGCCTGGCGCCACCCGCCGGACCGGCCGACCATCGAGGACGGCTGGCTGTACGGGCGTGGCTGCGCCGACTCCAAGGCCGGCATCGCCGTGTTCTGCCATGTGCTCGCCGACATGCTGCCGGAGCGCGCGCGCTGGGCGGGCCGGCTCGCTTTCGTGTTCGACGCCGACGAGCACACCGGCGGCTTCGCCGGCATCCGCCGCTACATGGCCACGCGCGCCGACGCGCCGCTGGCGGGCGTGATGATCGGCTATCCCGGCAACGAGCGCCTGATCATCGGCGCGCGCGGCTTCCTGCGTACCACCATCACCGTGCATGGCGTCGCCGCGCACTCGGGCTCGTCCTCCGCCCAGGGCGTCAACGCCATCACGCGGGCGAGCGAACTGCTCGCCGGACTGGTGGCCGCGCCGCCAGCCGACGCCGACGAGTCGTTCCCGCTTCCACCCAGAATCACGCCCACGGCGATCCGGGGCGGCGGCGATTACACGCTGGTGCCCGATACCTGCGAGATCGACGTCGACATCCGGCTCACCCCGGCCTTCCCGGAAGCGGCCGCCAAGGCACTGGTGGCCGCCGTGATCGCGCGGCTGGACGCGGCGCGCGCCGCGCCGGCGACCGGCATCGTCTGGCGGACCGGCTGGCCCGCCTATCGGCTCGATCCGGAGCTGCCCATGGTACGGACCCTGCAAGCGGCCGCCACCGGAGCGTTCGGCCACGCCGTGCCGACCGCCGTGGCCGGCCCTTCCAACATCGCCAACTATCTGGCGACGCTCGACGTGCCGGCCACGGCCGGGCTCGGCGTGACCTATCGCGGCATCCACGCGCCCGACGAATGCGTCCGGCTCGACACCCTGGCGCCGACGTTCAGGACCTATCGCGACGCGCTGACGCGGCTGCTGACCGGATAACGCGCTCGCTCACCCAAGCGGAGGCCACCATGAACACTCCCCAGGAAGACCGGTTTCACCAACAGGAACTGCGCATCGCCCTGGTCATGAACGGCGGCGTCAGCCTGGCCATCTGGATCGGTGGCGTCACCCGGGAAATCAACCGCCTGACACGCGGCGAATCGGTGTACGGCCATCTCTGTCGGGCGCTATATCTCAAACCCCGGGTCGACATCATCAGCGGCACCAGCGCGGGCGGCATCAACGGCGCCCTGCTCGCGCTCGCCATGAGCCAGGGCAAACCGCTCGATCCGCTGCGCGACATCTGGCTCGACCAAGGCGACATCCTCGCCTTGCTGCGCAAACCAATGGAATCCGACCCGCCCTCCCTGCTCGACGGCGGCTACTTCTATCGCGCCATGGTCGACGGCTTCCAGAAGATCCGCGACCAGCAGGGCAGCGGCATGCAGCCGGTGGAACGCGTGCCGATCGAACTCACGCTCACCACCACCGTGCTGCATGGCGAGGTCAGCGACTTCCCGGACGACGCCGGCGCGGTGATCCGCGACATCACCCATCGCGGCCTGCTGAAATTCCAGCGCGGTCCCGACCTGGCGATCGACGACTTCGCCACGCCCGACATCGTGCTCAAGCTCGGCGCGGCGGCGCGCGCCACCGCCTCGTTCCCGGGCGCGTTCGAACCGTTCTACCTGCCCGGTGCCCGGGAAAAGATCAGCGCCGGTGGCCGCCCGGTACCCTGTCTCAAGAGCCACGCCAATTTCAACCGGGACTGGGAAACCGGCCGCTACGTGGTCGACGGCGGCGTGCTCGACAACAACCCGCTGGAATCGGCGATCGAAGCCGTGTTCCGTCAGCGCGCGGAAGGCGAGGTCCGACGGGTTCTGGCCTACGTCGTGCCCGACCCCGGCTACATTCCCGACCCGCCCCCGCAAGAACCCGACAAGATCCCCAGCATCCTGAGCACGGCGCTGGCATCGCTGGTCAGCATACCGCGCGTGGAATCGGTCTCCGACCAGTTGCGCGCCATCGCCGAACACAACCAGCGCGTGTCACGCCAGCGGGATACCCGCATGCTGGTGGCGCGTTCGCTGGAGTGGTCGCGCGCGCGCGACGTCGCCGAAGCGGTGTTCGACGGCTACCGGCTGCGGCGGATGCAGAGCGCCGCCGATTACATCGCCCAGGCCATGGTCAAGGGCGCCGCGCGCCATCGCGACGCCAGCGGCCAGGGCATCGCGCTCGGCCGCCGCGCCCGCGAACGCATCGCCGAAGCCTTGCAACAAACGCCCGACCTGCCCTGGCTGCCCAAGCGATTCGACGATGCCATGGACCAGGACACCTGGCACTGGGGCCTGATCACCCTGGAAAACGTCATGGCCACTCTGCTCGACCTGCTGCGCCGGGGCATGGCGCTGGTGCCGGCGCGGCGCGACACCCCCAGCGACGAATCGTGGCACGCGTTCGCGCGCGCGCGGCGCGCGGCCTACGATCTGGTGGCGGAACTCGCCGATCTGCGCCGACGCGACATCGGCCACTGGGAAAACCGCGGCCGTGAACTCGCCCCCCGACTGGCCGCGCTCGAACGCGGTGGCGAATCGGCGTGGCTGGAGCACCTGCTGCGGGAAGAAATGCGGATCTGGGTACGATTGTTCGACCCGGACGCCGACGATGACGCGGCAAACCGGCCGCCCCGCGCGTTCGCCGTGCTCGCCGGCAAGATCGGCGCGCTGTTCCTCGACAGCCTGCCGCTCCTGCGCGGCACGCGCGCGCTCGGCATGCCGATGCGCGGCGCCGGGAAGTTCGCGGACCTCAACACCCTGCTCGACTTCTTCGACCCGACCCGCGACGAATCCACCATGCCTGGCCTTTCGGACGCCTGGCGGCGCCTGCTCACCCTCGAGATCGTGTACTACGCGTTCGGCGCCAATCCCACGCGCGATCAACGCTTGGAACTGGTCCAGTTCAGCGCCAACGTGCCCACGGCCTTCAATGGCCCGAATCGTCTCGAACAAAAGCTCGCCGGCGTGCAAGTCGCCCATTTCGGCGCGTTCTACAAACGCTCCTGGCGGATCAACGACTGGATGTTCGGTCGTCTGGACGGCGCCGAGCGCCTGATCCGGCTACTGCTGGACCCTGGCCGCATCGCCCGTCTGTATGGCGACCAGCCGGCCGCGCGGCCGGGCGACAACACCGAAGCCGTGCTCTCGGTATTGTGGGATGCCGTATTCCACGGCATCGCCCGGGAAGACGACCTGACCTTCCTGAACCGGCGGTGGGACGAGCGCCTGCCCGACATGCGCCGCGAGCTCGCGTTCCTGGAACCCGGCACCGGCCAGGCCGGCTCGCTGGACGAATCCCTGCCGGAATCCCTGCCCGAATGCGGCGCCATGGTGCGCGAACGCCTGCACCTGGACATCCTGAGACAGGAGCTGCCCGCGCTGGCCAACGCCATCGGCGACGATGAAGTCGACGGCGCCGACCACCAGGGCAACGGCTCCAAATTCCTCAAACGCTTCCGCGCCGCCCTGTTCCCCGATGGCTACCGCCCCGGTGGCCAGGCACCGCGCATCGGCGTCGACGACGGCCTACCCACCGGGCAACTGGTCGAGCTGTTCAGGGGCGCCAAGGTCGGCGAGGAAAAAATCCCGAAGGAAATCGGCACCGACCGCTTCACCCTGCTCGTCTCCCGCACCGCCGCCGTGGCGGTCTCGGCCCTCTCCGGCAAGGGCTCCGGCCTCAAATGGCTGGGCACGCTGTTCAAATCCCTGCGCGCGCCGCTGCTCGCGCTCGACATCCTCGTGCAGGCCCTGCTCAAGCGTGGACGCGTCTTCGTCAGCCTCTACGCCATGGCCATGGCCGCCAGCCTGATGGTCCTGCTGTCCGGCCCGCTGGCCGATGCCCGATGGCCGGAATGGGTCGTTTACGGTTCCGGATTCATCCTGACCACCGGACTGTTCGTGCTGCTGCGACGCCACCCCGGACTGTTCCTCGGCCTGTTCGCGCTGGCGTTCGCCATCGGCGTGCTGGCGCCGATCATCCGGAATTGCCTTGGCTGAGGAAGGACGGGTTCGGGAGGATTCCGGATGTCGATACAGGTTCATCACCGCAACTATCCAGATGCGGTTTTCCTCCGCTGCATAGAGCACACCATTGGGAAAGCGATGTACCAAAGCTCACCGAATCTCACCGTCCAACACCTGTCAGGCCAGGGGATAAGCCAGAATGCGCTGAATCGCGGCCCGGACCTCGGTGGAGAAATCCAGTCCAAGCCCCGGCGCGCGTTCTTCGTAGTACGCGATGGCTTCCAGAAACTCCGCTTCCGCCTCCGGGCGGAAGTCGAAGTTCATTTCGTGTAAAGCTGGCGTATCCGCTCGAACACGACTTCGCCAGCCACGCACTCCACCCGCCCAGAGCGCAGTTCATCCAATCGGCGACGCGCCACGGATGACCAAGCCTTATCCACCTCAGTCCCCGGCGGATTAAGACTGGACAGCAGGTTTTCCACCATGCGGGTACGCTCTTCCACCGGCAGGGAAACCGCTTCGGCAATCAATTCGCTGGTTTTCATCTGGCCTCATTGAACCAAGCCCGAGTCGAGTCCATCAGCCAATTTGAGCATGTGTTCCTCGTCCAGGCTGAGGAACATCGCCACCTCGTCGATACGGTTGATGAACTCGGGACGAAAATGAATTTGACTTCGCCCATGACCACGCCGCGGCCCTGGCTGTCGGTCATGCGCCCGTCGTCCAGCACTTGCAGGAGCACGTTGAAAACGTCCGGGTGGACCTTCCCAACACCCGATTGAATGTTTATTCAGCGTATTGGCTGAATCCCATATTGGGACTAACATCGGAGCATGCGCATCGTGGCCATCAAGAACCTCCGCGATTTCTGGATTCGACATCCCGCTGCCAAGCCACATCTGGAGGCATGGATCGATGAAGCGCGAAAAGCGGCGTGGAAGCGGCCTTCGGACATCAAGGCGATGTTCCGCAACGCCAGCATCCTGAAAAACCGCCGCGTGGTGTTCAACATCAAAGGCAACAACTACCGCCTGATCGTTGCCGTGGCCTACCGCTTCGGCGCGCTCTACATCAAATTCATCGGCACCCATGCGGAATACGACGCCATCGACGCCGAAACAGTGGAACAGGAGTTATGAACATGGACATCCACCCCATCCGTTCCGAAGATGACTACCGCGCCGCGATGCGGGAAATCTCCGCTTACTTCGACAACGAACCCGAACCCGACACCCCGGAAGGCGACCGCTTCGACATCCTGCTCACCTTGGCGGAAGCCTACGAGGCCAAGCACTTCCCCGTGGACTTGCCGGACCCGGTAGAAGCCATCAAATTCCGTATGGAACAGGGTGGACTGACGCCCAAAGACCTGGAACCGATGATCGGCCGAATGAACCGGGTGTATGAAATCCTCAACCGGAAACGGCCGCTGACGCTGGCGATGATCCGCAAACTGCATGAAGGATTGGGGATACCGGCGGAGAGTTTGATCAAACCTGTCGGTGAAGCGCGGTTGTGATGTCAGTCCCGTGGGCCGGACTTCAAACGCCGCAACATGGCCTTGTCCAACACGTCCTTTTCCCGGTAATCCGTCTTGGCCTTGAGCAGGCCATCGATGTTGAGGACAGGGATGGCGACACCCTCCAGTTCCAGCAGCCGGACATGGGGTTGAAGGCTTTCGAAGGTCTCGCCATTCACCGCGAACAGGATGTCGACGACGATACGATCGGCAACGCGGATGTTCTCCACGTCGGGTTCGTTGGCTTCCCGGCTGAACCAGGCCGGGTCGATTTCCTTGGCCGAGTCCAGGAAATCCAGGCTTTCGATCAAACGCTGGCCGTTGATGACATCGAAGGGCACCAGGATGTCCACATCCTCGGTGGCCCGCACGATGCCATTGAGGCGCACAGCATGACCGCCCACCAGGATGTAACGGACCCCTTGGGCTTGCAGTGCCCGGCAGACTTCAATCAGGTCGCTTTGCATGCTGCTGGAACCAGGCCTGGCGCTTGCGTTCCTTTTCCGCATCCATGGCTTCGAAAAATTCGTGGGTGCCACGAAAAACGCCCCGGGGCTGGAAATCGGGCATACCGGGCAAGCGCGTCATGGCATCCAGCCGAACACCCCGTTCCTGGGCTTCCTGGGGGCTTGCCGCGAGCTCCGTCCATCGGGCATTTCCGACCACGCGCATCCGTCCATCCTTTCGTCGTCCCGCCAGGGCGGCGGGTGGGCGGCCCAAGCATAGCAGCCCACCCGTTCGGGCTCACACCAACATCACATGTCCGGGTGCAAGCATTCGTGTGCGTCAACCCCGACATGTCAATCATTACTTAACAACTTTCGTCAATAAATTTAACATCCCGGCATGCTGACGTTGCGCTTCGCCAAGCCTGTCATCAAAACTCTGCTCAAAATGCCGGTAGGCATTGCCAAACGAATGCGCGCGGAGCTTGAGGCCGTCGCCGCCAATCCGGCGGCCTATCGCGGAGATTGGAAGCCACTGCACGGCTCGGACTTCTGGCGTCTGAGGGGGGAGACTGGCGGGCAATCTGCGATGTGCGGAACGGAGAACTGATATTGCTGGTGGTCAAGATTGCAGCTAGAGGAGATGCCTACAAATGAGCGCACAAATCATCGAACTGAACGGCGTACCCACTTTTGCGGTGGTGCCGATAGCTGAATGGAATGCCTTGCTGGCCCGCCTGGAAGAGGTGCAGGACATCGCCGACGCCAAAGCGGCGCGAGAAAGTGAGCGCTTTCCCGCCGAGTTTGCCGATCGTCTGCTATCTGGCGAAACGCCGCTGCGGGTCTGGCGCAACTATCGTGGCCTGACCTTGCAGTCGCTGGCGGAGGCCTGTGGTGTGACGCGCCAGATGCTGTCGATGATCGAACACGGCAAGGCCAAGCCATCGGCAGACCTGCTTGGCAAGCTGGCTGGCGCGCTCGGTTGCGACATGGATGACCTGCACGCCTGAGAAGCTGTCGGCACGCTTCATCCAGAAAAACGCCCGCTTGCAAGCGGGCGTTTTCGTTTCGGATCGGGTTTACACCACCTCCGCCTCCATCACCTGCTCGAAAGTGATCCGCCCGTCCACCACATCCACCCGGATGATGTCCTTGGGGGCGAAGCGGCCGGAGAGGATTTCCTTGGCCAGGGGGTTTTCGATCCGTTGCTGGATGGCCCGTTTCAGGGGCCGGGCGCCGAACACCGGGTCGAAGCCTTCCCGGGCCAGTTCCAGCAGGGCCGCGTCGCTGACTTCCAGCTTCATGTCCATCTGGGCCACGCGCTTTTCCAGGTAGTGGAGCTGGATGCGGGCGATGTTGGCGATATGTTCCTCGCCCAGGCTGTGGAACACCACCACCTCGTCGATGCGGTTGATGAACTCGGGACGGAAGTAGGTTTTGACTTCACCCATCACAGCCAGCTTGATGACCTGGTAGTCGTCGCCGGCCATGCTCTGGATCATCTGGCTGCCCAGATTGCTGGTCATGACGATGACGGTGTTCTTGAAGTCCACGGTGCGGCCTTGGCCAGATTCAGCGCAGTGGCAGCGCAAAAACCTCTTGGTTTCCCAGGGTTGAAGTACCCACAAACGCGCTATAGAGTCCATCGGCCAGGGTGGAGACAACAAATCCGTGAATTACAGAACCAGCACAGAGCAAGAAACCCGGGGTCGTTTGATCGACCAAGACTTGGCACGTGCTGGCTGGAGTGCGGCGAAACGGACGCTCATCGAAGAATTTGCCGTAGGAATCCAATCGGATGATCCACGCAATCACCCGGAATTTGCGGACTACGCCCTCCTGGGTAGCGATGGAACCCCCATTGCCATTGTTGAAGCCAAACGCAGCAGCCGCGACGAACTGGCCGGGAAACGCCAAGCCTCTGACTATGCCGACCGCATCAAGGCCCGCTTCGGCCAAGACCCTTTCATCTTCCTGAGCAACGGCCAGACCATCCAGTTCTGGGATCGGGACCATTTTCCCCCGCGCAAGATCGCTGGCTTCTACACCCGTGATGACCTGGAACGCCTACGCCACCAAAGACGTTTCGCCGAACCGCTCGGCACCGTCGCCATCAACCCCGACATCGCCGGTCGCGATTACCAGAACGAAGCCATCCGCCGCGTTACCGAAGGAATCGAAGCCCCCCAACGCCGCTTCCTATTGGTCATGGCCACCGGCACCGGCAAGACTCGCACCACCATCGCCCTGGTGGATGTGCTGCTCCGCGCCAAGCGTGTTCAGCGCGTCCTGTTCCTCGCCGACCGGCGGGAGCTGGTGCGCCAGGCCATGGGTGAATTCAAGTCCCACCTACCCAATGAGAGTCTGGCCCGCATCGAAGGCGGCGACACCTCCGGCGCGCGCATCCAGTTCGCCACCTACCCCAGCATGATGCAGGTCTATCAGCGGCTCTCGGTCGGCTACTACGACCTCATCATCGCGGATGAAAGCCACCGTTCCATCTACCAACGCTACAAGGCGCTGTTCGACCACTTTGACGCGATCCAACTGGGTCTGACAGCCACCCCCACCGATTACATCGACCACAACACCTTCGAGCTGTTCGACTGTGGCGACGGCGCGCCCACCTATTACTACAGCTACGAGCAAGCCATTGCCGACGGCAATCTGGTCAACTACCGGGTGCTGGACGCCCAGACCAATTTCCAGATCAAGGGCATCCAGGGCGACGCCCTGCCCGAACCCCTCAAGCAAATGGCCCTCGACCAGGGCGTGGACCCGGACGAACTGGATTTCGACGGCAGCGATATCGAGAAAGGCGTCATCAACCAGGGCACCAACGACGCCATGGTTCGCGAATTCATGGACAAATGCCGCAAAGACGTGAGGGGCCTGCCCCACAAATCCATCGTCTTCGCCGTCAGCCATGCCCACGCCAAGCGGCTCTATGAGAGCTTCAACCGCCTCTACCCCGAATGGCAACGCCAGGGCCTGGCGGAGATCATCGACAGCCACATGGAACGGGCCGACGCCACCCTGGACGACTTCAAATTCAAGACCATGCCCCGGGTCGCCATCTCCGTGGACATGCTCGACACCGGCATCGACATCCCCGGCATCCAGAACCTGGTCTTTGCCAAGCCCGTGTTCAGCCGGGTCAAGTTCTGGCAGATGATCGGCCGTGGCACCCGCCTGCACGCGGACAAGGCCACCGGCCAGGCCAAGAAGGATTTCCTGATCATCGACCACTGGAAGAACTTCGCCTACTTCAAGCTCAACCCGGAAGGCGAGGTGGACCACCCCAGCGAACCCCTGCCGGTGCGTCTGTTCCGCCTGCGGCTGGAGAAATGGCAACTGCTCCACGCCCAGGGGCGTGAGGCCCAGCCCACCGTCGCCGACCTACAAGCCATGCTGGCCGAACTGCCCCGGCAGAGCATCGATGTCCGCCCCCGTCGGGAGGAGATCGATGCCCTCCTCCAACACTGGCCTCTACCGGATCAAGCCACCATCGAGCACCTGGGCCGGCAGATCGCCCCCCTCATGCGCTTGGCGCCCTTCCTCGCCCTGGACGAACTGCTATTCCGCATCTGGTGCGAGCGCCTCACGGTCGCCTGGCTGAAATCCGACCCTGGGGAACTAACAAAGGTCGCCGAACGTATCCGGGAAGCCATCGCCCGCCTGGCCGACAACATCCCCGCCGTGCGCAATGTCGCGGAACAACGCGCCTGGGTCCTATCAGCCGCCTTCTGGGCACATCTGGACATGGATCGGTTGGCCATGCTGCAAGCCACCTTCGCGCCCCTCATGCGCTACCGCCTGGCCAACCCCGGCAACACCGTGGAAATCAACCTGCCGGACAGCATCACCCAGCGCAACTGGATCATCTACGGCCCCACCGGCGAAGGCGCCTTCGCCGCCAGCTATCGGGAACAAGTGGAAGCTTTGGTGCGCCGTCTGGCCGAACAAATGCCGGAACTCGCCCGCCTCAAGAACGGCGAACCCCTAAGCGACGATGAACTGGAACGCATCGGCGAAACCCTCAACCAAGCCGACCTGTTCGTCACCGAAGACACATTGCGCCGCGCCTTTGAAGCCCCCGCCGCCAACCTCGCTGATTTCCTGCGCCACATCCTCTGCCAGGACGCCCGCTTGCCCAATCGGGAGGAACGCATCAATGCCTCCTTCGATGCCTTCATTGCCCAACACGGCTATCTGCGCGCCAACCAGTTGAACTACCTGCGTGCGGTGAAAGCCGCCGTGCTCCGCCATGGCCGCATCACCCGCGCCACCCTCAGCGAACCGCCGCTATCCCGCATTGCCCGTGTCGAAGCCCTGTTCCCGCCCCAGGACATCGAAGAACTCATCGCCTTCGCCAACCAACTGGTGGACGAAGCCGCCTAAACCCATGCCACCCACTTCCGTCATTCCCGCGCAGGCGGGAATCCAGTTCCAAAATCTGATTGCCGTTCATGGCCATTCAGACCAGAGCACTGGATTCCCGCATTCTCGGGAATGACGGCCTAAGCCAATAACGGAAGCCCTGAATGCTCGCCCCCCACATCAAGAAAAAAGTCGACGAACTCTGGAACCGTTTCTGGGCCGCCGGCCTGACCAACCCCTTGGTTGCCGTGGAGCAGATCACCTATCTGCTGTTCCTCAAGCGCCTGGAAGACATCGACCTCAAGCGACAACATCGGGGTTTCCCGACAATCTACTTTGGCAATGAAGACTGCAAGTGGAGCTACATCCGCCAGGAAAAGACCAACCCCGCCCACCTAATAGAAAAGGTGTTCCCCTGGCTGCGGGAACTGGATAAACACTTCAGTAAGAAGAGTGCCGAAGGCACCGAACTGGCCAGCCTCAATAACCGCATGGCCGACGCCTACTTCCAGCTCGACCCCAACAAGGGCAAGGTGCTATCGGACGCCATCGACAAGATCGACGAACTCTTCGCCCGCGCTGGCGAAGGCTCCGCCGCCCAGGACATCATGGGCGACACCTTCGAATACCTGCTCTCCGAAGTCGCCACCGCCGGCAAGAACGGCCAGTTCCGCACCCCCCGCCACCTCATCCGATTCATGGTGGAACTGCTGGACCCGGAACCCGGCCAGCGCATCATCGACCCTGCCGCCGGTACCGGTGGCTTTCTGTTCAGCGCCCAGCAATACCTGCTCCGGAAATACACAAGTCCAGCCAGCCTTCGCGTCGAATGGGATGGAACCCCACATCGAATCTACGGTGACCAGCTCACAACGGAGGCAGATGCCCTGGTCCACAACGGCGCCAACTTCGTCGGCTTGGACAACGACCGCACCATGGCCCGCATCGGCTGGATGAACCTGGTGCTGCACGACATCCACGACCCCCATCTGGTCCAGGGCGATTCCCTCAGCAAGCGGGAAGGCAAGCCCCAACTGGCCGAATTGCTTGAACCGGAAAGCTACGACTTCGTCCTCGCCAACCCGCCGTTTACCGGAACGGTAGATAGCAACGACTTGGACCCGGACAGCCTGCTGTTTCCTCGCGTGGGCGGAAATGGGAAAAAGAAAGATGACGCCATCACCAACAAGAGCGAGCTCTTGTTCCTCTGGCTGATGCTCGATCTGCTGGACGTGGGCGGCAACTGCGCCGTCATCGTCCCCGAGGGCGTGCTGTTCGGTAACACCGATGCCCACGTGCGGCTACGCCGGGAACTGCTCACCGAACACGTGGTGGAAGGCGTCATCTCCCTGCCCGGCGGTGTGTTCCAGCCCTACACCGGGGTCAAGACCTCCATCCTCCTGTTCCGCAAGGAAACCCGGCGCGACGACAAACAGAAATTCACCGGCCAGACCCCGCGCACCGACCACGTCTGGTTTTATGAGGTGGAAGAAGACGGCTACAGCGACAACGCCAAGCGCAACCCCAAGCCCGGCCAGCGCAACGACCTGTGGGACGCCCTAATCAAGTTCAAGGCCTGGATCGCCGAGGGCCGCGTCGGCGCCCGTCGCAACGAAAAAACCCTGCTGCAACCCAGCTTCCGCAAGGAACGTTGGCGGCAGGCGCTAATGCGGGATACCGGCGACAAGCTGACCCCGGCGGGCCAGGCCTTCGCCGCGCTGCCAGATACCGGCATGTGGGACGGCCAGGTATGGGGCATCCACGAACTGTTTCCCGAACTGCCCGCCAACCCCGCCGAAGTGGAAATCCAGGTGCGCAACATCGCCAGCCAACGGCTATTCAAACTGGTTCAGGACATATTCTTCCCCCTCGTCCAACCCATTTGGCAACAGCGCCGCGCCAGCCGCGCGGAAAAACAGCCCATGAGCGAGGAACAGGCCCAGGCCGCTTGGGATAAGGTCAGCAAGGTTCCCCTCCAGGAATTCAACCGCGCCGCCCGCGATGTTCAACAACGCTTTTTCGAACCCGAGGACAGCCCCGCCCTGCCCCTGTGGAAGGACATCCTCAAGGACAGCCTGAAAGTCGGTCTGGAACACTGCGACTACTGGCTTAAGCACGCCCTGGACGAGACCATGCGGTTCCCGGCATTCGAACCCGTCCCGAACCTCACCACCGCCCTGGAAGCCATCGCCCGGGAAGTCGCCAAGCTGGATGGCTTCGACGTGGACTTGCGCAGCCTGGCCATCGATCAGACCAGCGAACTCCAGGCCGCCAAGCATTGGGTTATCCCGGTACGGGAATGGGCGCGCAACGAGGACTGGCAATCCGAAGACGGCAGTCTCAAGGCATCCCACGATGAAAACGGCCTGGTCCGGCCCCAGTACGCGGAGGCCATGCTCGCCGCCGGCCTCTACGACGACAAAGGCCAGCTCAAGGACGGCCTGCTGGACCCGGACTGCATCGAGGCCCGGGACTGGAACCTCTCGGCAGGCCAGTACAAGCCCTTCGACTTCACCCAGCTCAAGAGCGACAAGAGCGTCACCGAACTCATCGGCCAACTGCGCGCCACCGAGCAGCAGATCATCGGCGGCCTCGACAAGCTGCTGGCGATGGTGGAGGGGCGGGAATGAAGTTGCCGGAAAGCTGGGTCGAAGCCCGGCTGGATATTGTTTGCCAGCTCAACCCGAAACTCGGTATCGACGAACGTCCGGATGACGATACCGAAATTACCTTCGTTCCGATGGCTGCGGTGGATGACAAACTCGGTGCCATCACCGCTCCGGAAACTCGGGCCTACGGCGAAGTCGCCAAGGGGTACACCAGTTTCAAGGACCGAGACGTGCTGCTGGCCAAGGTCACGCCCTGCCTGGAAAACGGAAAGGCCGCGATTGCCGATGCGCTAAAAAATGGGCTGGGGTTTGGTTCCACTGAGTTTCACGTATTGCGCCCGACAAGCGCGATCATGCCGGAATACTTGTTCCACTTTATTCGGCAGCCGGCATTTCGTGACCGTGCAGCGTCCGCATTCGTCGGCACGGGTGGGCTGCAACGAGTGCCGTCCGATTTCTTGGCCCGTGTAAAACTCCCGCTTCCCACCCTCCCCGAACAACAGCGCATCGTCGATGTGCTCCGTCAGGCTGAAGAAGTAGGTACGCAGCGCAGTCGCGCCCAATCGATTCTTGGGAAACTCGCGAAACAACGTTTCATGGAGATGTTCGGGCACCCGGCAGAAAACCCGAACGGCTATGAATCGCTAGCCTTTCAGGCTTTCGGCACATTGGATCGCGGAATCTCTAAACACCGGCCCAGGGACGCAAGCCATTTGTACGATGGACCGTACCCCTTCATCCAAACAGGCGATGTATCCAATGCCGGCGATTGGATCACGGGTTACACCTCGACCTATTCCGAAGCGGGGCTTGCTCAAAGCAGGCTGTGGCCGAAGGGAACCTTGTGCATCACCATCGCGGCCAATATCGCAAAAGCTGCGATTCTTGAATTCGACGCCTGCTTCCCCGACAGCGTAGTGGGGTTTTCGCCCCATGAGGGCATTCGAAGCGAGTATGTACTGTACTGCCTGCGCTTCTATCAGGAATATTTCGAGCACCGCGCGCCCAAATCTGCGCAGATGAATATCAACCTGGACACGCTTCGAACTCTACGAATTCCGAAACCACCCGAAGCATTGCAGATTGAGTTCGCTCGGTTTGTGCGGGAAATCCGGCTACTAAATAACCAAGCAACCATACAGGCTGACCGTCATTCAGGCCTCATCCGCGAGATTAGAGCCGCCGCATTTAGTGGCGAGCTCACCGCCAACTGGCGCAACCAACACCACGCCGAAATCGCCACCGCCGCCCAAACCCGCGATGCCCTGCTACGCGAACGCGGCGCCAAGCTCGCGGCCCGTCCGCCTGAACCCGCCTTGCCCCCGCCACGAGCGGATGCCGAGATGACCCACCGCCACTGGCTGCTGTCCGAACTGAGCGATTTCCAGCGCGCGGTCCTCGCGGGCTTTCTCGCCTACGACGGCTACCCTTTGCTGGCCGAGGTGCCGGATGAGTTCGACCGCTTCCGGGTAAGCGAGGTCCTGGGCCAACACCTGGCGGCCTTCCCGCCCCCCTCGCCCAACCCCTTGCGCCGCACCCTCAGCCAGTTGGCTGCCTTGGGCCTGATCGCCAAGGTCAGCCTGCCCCGCACCAACCCGACCACACTGGATCAGGAATTCCTCACCGCATTCCGCCCCCTGCGCCCCGGCGAACAGACCCGGGCCGCCGAAGTGGTCACCCTGCGCCGCAGCCTGGGGCTGGATGCGAACCCAAGTGACGAGGACACCCCGGCATGAGGCTGCGCTATCTCCACCTCAAGAACTACCCGCCCATCCAGGATTTGGCGGTGCGCTTCGCCAGCGGCTCGCCCCTGCAGAAGGAACGAAACAAGGAATGCGCCATCCGCTTCGTGGTGGGGGTGAACGGCAGCGGCAAATCCAACCTGCTGCGCGCCGTGGCCGAGGTGTTTCTTGCCTTGGCCGACGAGCGTTTGCCGCCCTTTCCGGTAAGCCTGATTTATGAACTGGGGCCGCGCCATACCCAGCGGAACCACACCTTTGTGGTGGATTGCCCCGGCGGTAAAGCTGAAGCCAGTGTGTGGATGGCCGAAGGCTTCCATTACCCGGACAACACCCCCGCTGATACCTTTGAGCAGTTGCTTGAAGCGTTGCGTGCGGGAGAAGCGCCCCAGGGATTCGTGGCACTGATTCCTCGCGGCAACTGGCCCCAAGCCATGCCCATGGCCCTACCCAAAGCTGTGTTGGCCTACACCACGGGCGATCTGCGGCCCTGGCGCTCCATCTGGAACCGCAATCAGGCGGCGGAAGGTCTGGACATGGGTTCCGGCGAAGGCGGTGCGGACAGCATGGAAGAACGCCCGGCGGGCTGGTCCGTCGCCCAGGAAATGGCGCTGGCCTTGCCCCGTACTGAAACGTCCAGCGAAACACTTCCGGCTGGGGATGAATCGACAGCTCCCAACGATTCAAACCTCTACCGCCGCCCGCTTCTGCTCACCCCGACCCTGCTCAAATGCGCCCTGCTGGCCGTGGCGCTACCTCAGGCATTCTACGAAACGCACGATTACCCGGCCCGGGCGGAACTGGATGCCGCCATGGCCAAGTTCCGCCACCGCGCGGACAACAAGAGTCCACTGCAAGAATTGCTGGAACGGGGCGGCTGGCACCACCTGGTATCCGTGGCCTTTCGCTGCCGCCTGCAACCGAAGGTGTGGAACCGCACCCTGCGCGAAACCGCCCACGACTGGCTGCTCTGCGCCAGCGAAGTCATTGCCGAGCCTCATCCCACCGAAACCCGCCGTCTGCTGTTCTTCGACCTGAAACAGCCCTTCAGCAGCCGGGGCGTGAACACGTTGATTGCCAATGATGAACTCGACATCAGCACCACCCGCGGCGAGGCGCTTTGGTCCTTGTTGAGCGGGGGCCAGGACGTACCCCCCTTCGAGCTGTTCACCAGCCTGGTGAAACTGCATCAGGCCGGCCTGTTCGACGATCTGGAATTACGCCTGCGCCGCGCCGACAAGCCCGAAGCGGACGCCGACCCGGAGGCGCGAGAACGTGACATCGGCGTGTTGCGCTACGAGGAGCTTTCCGACGGCGAACAAATGGTGCTGGGCCGCATGGCCCTGTTCCACTTGCTGGACGGCCAGGAAGACGCCCTATTGCTGCTGGATGAGCCGGAGACCCATTTCAACGACAAGTGGAAACGGGAGATCGTGGACATCATCGACGAAGCCATAGGACGCAGCGCCAACGACGTGCTGATTTCCACCCACTCTGCCATCGTGCTTTCCGACGTATTCAACGATGAAATCGTCCTGGTGGAGAAAACCCAGGACGGTTCCACCGCCCGCCCGGTGGATCAACAGACCTTCGCCACCGACCCGAGCGCGATGATGATGAGTGTGTTCGAAGCCGAGGACAGCATCGGCAAGCGCGCCCAGAAGTTCATTGAAGCAAAGCTGCGCCAAGCTACCGGCAGCGAAGATGACATCCGGCAACTGGAACAACTCATCGCCCGCATGGGCAGCGGTTTCTATCGCAGCGAGCTGCGCACCCTGCTGAATACCTGGCGGCGCGCCCGCCCCGATGAAAACTATCTGACCCTGTAATGCTGAAGCCCATCCATCACGTCGCCTGTTCCCCCGCCCTGCGCGCCTGTCGCGGCTTGCAGGAACGACTGCTGATCTGGCTGTGCGATCCCGTTACCGATCAAGCTGCACTTGTGCGCGCGAACATGCCCGGCCCGAGCGCCATTGAAGCGGATTGGCTTTGGACATTTCTCAACCGGGAAAGCGACAACCGACCTTTGCTGGAACGCGCCCAGTTGCTCGCCGCTATGAGCCATGCTGATAAGGCCACCTTGCTTGCCTGGGGGCAGGTTGTAGCCGCCGTGGCGCATCAATTCCAGCCCAACCCTCCAGCCTGGCCGGTTGAAGCTCCTGCCGTTTCCATCGCCTCTTGGAGGGCATTCAAAGAGTTGATGGAGGCGTTCTATAAGAAAGGTTTGCATGATGGCTTGCCTTACCACGCCGATGGCACGCCGGTCGCGGCGGGAGGCGTGCGCTATTCGGATTTTGTGCAGGCGTTTCGTGATGCCCACCGGCTGCCTGATGCCAGCGCTGATGCTGAAGACGTTTGCGTGTTGTGTGGCGGCCCGCTGGGCGAGACACCCCAGGTAGACCATTGGATCGCCAAGCACGCTTTCCCCTTGCTGAGCGTGTGCGCCGATAACCTGCTGCCCATCTGCGGAGACTGCAATTTCACATCCAACAAAGGCCAGAAACCGGTTTACGACCAGCAAGGTTTTGCCGATTGGTTCCATCCCTATCTGCGACCGGCTGCCGGTGCAATTCAGTTGGGTTACCGGTTCCCGGAGATTGAAATCACACTGTCGGCCGCTGACCCGGCTGATACCCTCCGATTACATAACCTGGATAACCTGCTTAATCTTTCCGCGCGTTGGACGAGGAAATTCAAGGCGGGATATGCCTCGCAACAGGACAGTCTGAAACGTCTGGAAAGGAAACGTCTTAGACAAGGACTGCCTCGACACTCCTACGACGAGATCAAAACCTCGATAGAAAACTTCAGGGATGGACTGCCGGAATACGAGCCGTTTTACGAGGTTCAACAGGTTCTTGCTCAAGCACTCCTTGAGCCCGCCCGGCTTGCCGCTTTGCAAGTGGAATTGGTGGAAGTGACATGACTGAAAACACGCCTACCTCGCTCACCCCCGCCCCCACCGGCTACGCCGATTGGCTGGCCGACCTGAAGACCCGCATCCACACAGCCCAGCAGCGCGCCGCACTGGCGGTGAACCGGGAACTGGTGTTGCTGTACTGGCAGATCGGGCGGGACATCCTGGCGCGGCAGGCGGAGCAGGGTTGGGGCGCGAAGGTGATCGAGCGGTTGGCCCATGACCTGCGCACGACCTTCCCCGACATGAAGGGGTTTTCCCGCGCCAATCTGATGTATATGCGGGCCTTTGCCGAAGCGTGGCCGGATGCCGAAATCGTCCAACAGGCTGTTGGACAATTGCCCTGGGGCCATAACTTGGTGCTGTTGACCCGCCTGAAAGACCCGCGCCAGCGCCTGGCCTACGCCGAGGCCGCCGTGACCCACGGTTGGTCGCGCAATGTGCTGAACATTCAGATTGAGACCCGGCTATTGGATCGCACTGGTCAGGCCGTCACCAATTTCGAGGCGCGTTTGCCCAAGCCGCAATCCGATCTCGCTCGCGAATCCTTGAAAGACCCGTACCGTTTCGACTTTCTGGGTATTGGAGATGAGGCGGGTGAGCGAGAGATCGAAACCGCGCTGGTGCAGCATGTCACCGAATTCCTGCTGGAACTGGGCGCGGGCTTCGCCTTCGTCGGGCGGCAGGTCTTGCTGGAGGTGGGCGGGGATGATTTCTTCATCGACCTCTTGTTCTATCACCTCAAGCTGCGCTGCTACGTGGTGATCGAACTCAAGGCCGGCAAGTTCAAGCCGGAACATCTGGGGCAGTTGGGCTTTTACCTGACGGCGGTGGATCGGCAGGTGAAGAACGAGCAGGACAACCCGACCATCGGCCTGTTGCTGTGCAAGAGCAAGAACAAGGTGGTGGCCGAATATGCCTTGGGCGATAAATCCCAGCCCATGGGCATCGCCGAATACAAACTGCTTGAGTCCCTCCCCGCCGAACTGCAAACCAGCCTGCCCAGCATTGAGCAGATTGAACGAGAGTTGGGGGATTTTGGCGATTCCGGAGAGGCGAAATGAACGATGCACTGTTAAAGAAGCACATCCAGACCTACCTGGCCCATCTCAAGAAAACCCCGGAAAAACACCGATCCGATCTTGAAGATCGGCAGAAGCGGGTCACCGCCTTCCAGGCATGGAACCGGGAGCGTTTGCTGGCGCTGGACGCGGACGGCCTCTACGAGTACTTGGCGCCCCTGTGGGCCATGCTGATCTGGGGCAACAAGCATTACGTCACCGACAAGCTGATCGACACCAATGGTCTGCCGCTTCTGCGCGCGGAACTCGCGGAGTTGATCTGGGGATCGGCCCCGGTCGTCAAACGCTGGGATCGCTTCCGCAAGAAGGTCAAAGGCATCGGCCCGGCCATGATGAGTGAACTGCTGTGCCACACCCACCCGGATCAATGCGCCATCTGGAACCGCCGCGCCTATGTGGGCCTAAATTATCTCGGGGTGGAGAAGCTGCCCCGTTACGACTACCAGATGGACGGGAAGCGCTACGAAGCAATTTCGGCCCAGGTTGGCGAGATCGTGGAAACGCTGCGGGCATTCGGCGATACCAACGCCAACATGTTGACCGCCGACTACTTCATCTGGGATGAACTCCAGGTGGAGAGCAACCTGAGCCGCATGTTCGACAAGGAAGCCTCCGTCGAGGTGGTCAAGGATGCCGCCACCGCCAGCGACGCCCCCTTCGTCCACGATGAAATCCGCGACAAGCTGGCCGCAATCGGCACCTGGCTGGGCTTCAACAGCAGGGTGGAGGTGAAAGTGGCGGACGGCTCCAAGGTGGATACCGTCTGGGAATCGACCATTGGCAATATGGGCCGGGTGATCTATGTCTTCGAGGTCCAGACCAAGGGTTCCATCGACAGCCTGATCATCAACTTGCTGAAATCCCTCAATAACCCCGCCGTACAAGGCGTGGTTGCGGTATCCGACGCGGCCCAGATCGAGAAGATCAAGAAACACTCAGCCAGCGTGCCGGGGCTGTCAGGAAAACTTAAATACTGGGACTACCTGGAAGTGCTGGCGATCCACGATGCCCTTGCTCTGGTGAATGAGAAGATCAATTCACTGGGATTGGTGCCTCAGGGTTTTTGAACGCCCATAGCTCGGAAGTACCGGGCAGAAAGCGCAACGCCCGCGAACCCGCGGGCGTTGCGCTTTCTGGCAGAGGCTTAAACCACCTCCGCCTCCATCACCTGCTCGAACTCGATACGCCCGTCCACCACATCCACCCGGATGATGTCCTTGGGGGCGAAGCGGCCGGAGAGGATTTCCTTGGCCAGGGGGTTTTCGATCCGTTGCTGGATGGCCCGTTTCAGGGGCCGGGCGCCGAACACCGGGTCGAAGCCTTCCCGGGCCAGTTCCAGCAGGGCCGCGTCGCTGACTTCCAGCTTCATGTCCATCTGGGCCACGCGCTTTTCCAGGTAGTGGAGCTGGATGCGGGCGATGTTGGCGATATGTTCCTCGCCCAGGCTGTGGAACACCACCACCTCGTCGATGCGGTTGATGAACTCAGGACGGAAGTAGGTTTTCACCTCGGCCATGACCGCCAGCTTGATGACCTGGTAGTCGTCCCCGGCCATGCTCTGGATCATCTGGCTGCCCAGGTTGCTGGTCATGACGATGACGGTGTTCTTGAAGTCCACGGTGCGGCCCTGGCCATCGGTCATGCGGCCGTCGTCCAGCACTTGCAGGAGCACGTTGAACACGTCCGGGTGGGCCTTCTCCACTTCGTCCAGCAGGATCACCGAGTAGGGCTTGCGCCGCACGGCCTCGGTGAGATAGCCGCCTTCCTCGTAGCCGACGTAGCCGGGGGGCGCGCCGATGAGGCGGGCGACGGAGTGCTTCTCCATGAACTCGCTCATGTCGACGCGGATGAGGTGGTCCTGGGAGTCGAACAGGAACTCGGCCAGGGCCTTGCACAGTTCGGTCTTGCCCACGCCGGTGGGGCCCAGGAACAGGAAGGAGCCATAGGGCCGGTTGGGGTCGGAGAGGCCGGCGCGGGACCGGCGGATGGCGTCGGACACCAGGCGCACGGCCTCGTCCTGGCCCACCACACGCTGATGGATGCGCTCTTCCATGGCCAGCAGCTTGTCCCGTTCACCCTGGACCAGCTTGCTGACCGGGATGCCGGTGGCCCGGCTCACCACTTCGGCGATTTCCTCGGCGCCCACCTGGGTGCGCAGGAGCTTGAAGGCAGCACTTGAGCCTTCCGCTTTCTCGGCCTGCTTGAGTTGCGCTTCCAGGGCCGGCAGCTTGCCGTACTGAATCTCGGCCACCTTGTCGAACTGGCCCTTGCGTTGCAGGTCGGCCATTTCTGCTCGCAGATGGTCGATCTCCTCCTTCACGTGGGCACTGCCCTGGACCGTGGCTTTCTCGGCCTTCCAGATTTCCTCCAGGTCGGCGTATTCCTTTTCCAGCTTGCGGATCTCGTCTTCGATGAGGGACAGGCGCTTCTTGCTGGCCTCGTCCTTCTCCCGCTTCACCGCTTCCCGCTCGATCTTGAGCTGGATCAGGCGCCGGTCCAGCTTGTCCATGACTTCCGGCTTGGAGTCGATTTCCATCTTGATGCGGCTGGCGGCCTCGTCGATGAGGTCGATGGCCTTGTCCGGCAGGAAGCGGTCGGTGATGTACCGATGGGACAACTCAGCGGCGGCGACGATGGCCGGGTCGGTGATGTCCACCCCGTGGTGCAGCTCGTATTTCTCCTGCAGGCCCCGCAGGATGGCGATGGTGGCTTCCACGCTGGGCTCGTCCACCAGCACCTTCTGGAAGCGGCGTTCCAGGGCGGCGTCTTTTTCGATGTACTTGCGGTATTCGTCCAGGGTGGTGGCGCCGATGCAGTGCAGTTCACCCCGAGCCAGGGCGGGCTTGAGCATGTTGCCGGCGTCGATGGCGCCCTCGGCCTTGCCGGCCCCTACCATGGTGTGCAGCTCGTCGATGAACAGGATGATGCGGCCTTCGTCTTGCCCGACTTCCTTCAACACGGCCTTGAGGCGTTCCTCGAACTCGCCGCGGTACTTGGCGCCGGCCAAGAGGCCCGCCATGTCCAGCACCAGGACCCGCTTGCCCTTGAGGGTTTCCGGCACTTCGCCGTTGATGATGCGCTGGGCCAGGCCTTCGACGATGGCGGTCTTGCCCACGCCGGGCTCACCGATGAGCACCGGGTTGTTCTTGGTGCGCCGTTGCAGCACCTGGATGGCCCGGCGGATCTCGTCGTCCCGGCCGATCACCGGGTCCAGCTTGCCCTGGCGGGCCCGGTCGGTGAGGTCCAGGGTGTATTTGGCCAGAGCCTGGCGCTGGCCTTCCGCTTCCTGGTTGTCCACGCCTTCGCCGCCGCGCACTTCCTGAATCGCGGCCTCCAGGGCCTTGCGGGTGGCGCCGTTCTCCCTCATTAGGCGGCCGGCTTCGCCCGCGCTTTTTCCACCCTCGTCCACCGCCGCCAGCAGGAACAGTTCGCTGGCGATGTACTGGTCACCCCGCTTGCTGGCTTCCTTGTCGGTGAGGTTGAACAGGTTGACCAGTTCCTTGGAGGGCTGGATCTCGCCGCCGGTACCTTCCACCTTGGGCAGCCGGTTCATGGCGTTCTGCAGGGCGGCCACCAGACTGGGCAGGCGGGCGCCGGCCTTTTGCAGGATGGGCCGGGCGGAGCCGCCTTCCTGGTTGATCAGGGCGGCCAGCAGGTGCACCGGCTCGATGTAGGCATTGTCGTTGCCGAGGGCCAAGCTTTGGGCGTCCTGGATGGCCGACTGGAAGGGTGTGGTGAGTTTGTCGAAACGCATGACCGTGTTCCTTGAAAGGGTTTCTCCTGCGCCGAAGATGGTGCGCGCAAGGGGGCATTTCAAGCCGGCGCCGGCCACGCCCCGGGAAAAAACCTCCGGGAAAGCCCGTATCCCCTCAGGGAATGAGCCAGAAAATGAAAAGGCCCCGCCAGGCGGGGCCGAACAGGAGATGCGGCGTGGGATCGGTCAGTGACGCGGGCGCATTTCCACGCGCCGGTTCAGCGCGCGGCCTTCCTCGGTATCGTTGCTGGCAATCGGCAGGCCCTTGCCGTAACCGATGGCGACCAGGCGATCGGCGTCAATTCCTTGCGAAACGAAATACGCCACCACCGAGTTGGCGCGTTTTTCCGACAGATCGAGGTTGAAATCCTCGCCTCCGATATTGTCGGTGTGTCCGGCGACTTCCAGGTTGATGCCGGGATGCCGTTTGAGCACCTCGACGGCGACATCGAGCGCGGGCAGGGATTCCGGCGTCAGTTCTGCGCTGGCGAACCGGAAACCGATGCCCTTGAGCTGGCTGACCGGCTTGATTTCGCACCCCCGCTCGTCGACGCGGACGCCCTTGGCCGTATTCGGGCAGGCGTCCTTGTCGTCGGCCACGCCATCGCCATCGGCATCGGCGAACGCGCCCCGGCCGACGGCCAAGCCGCCGACACCGGCCATGCCACCAGCAGCTCCCCCCATGCCGGCACCGCCATTCATGGCGCCACCGCCTTCCAACGGCTGGCGGACCGGCAAATCCGGCGGCAGCAGGTCGGGATTGGCGGCCAACGCGTCGGCGAAGATCCTTTCCTTGTCGATGGCGACCACGGCGGCATCGCCGGCCGGACAGACCGCGTTCGCGTCAAACTCGGCCCGCTCTTTCTGCTCGGCCAGATTGGGGGCGTCACGACGCTGGAGGTTGAGGCTGGCCAGCAGATTGCCCATGCCGGCCTGGGTGCGGGCATGCGCCAGGGCATGGTCATGCACGCCATTGACGTAGGCGCGGCGGGCCTCGAACAGTTCGTTCTCGGTATCGAGCAGGTCGAGCAGCGTGCGTTGGCCGATGTCGAATTGCTTGCGATAGGCGTCGCGCGCCTTCTCGGTGGCGAGCTGATGGGCATCCAGGTAAAGCAGTTGCTCGGACAGCTTGCCGATGTCGTGATGGGCGATGGTCAGGGTCTGGCGGATGTCGCGGCAGGCCTTGTCGCGCAAATCCTTGGCCACGTTCACGCGCTCCCAGTACTGGCGTTCCGCCGCGACATCGGCGCCGCCGTTGTACAGGTTGTAATTGAGGACGACGCCGACACTGGTGACATCGGTGCGGCCATCGACGCCATCGACATCCCAGCCCAGATCCTTGCGTGCCTGCAAATCCACGCGCGGCTTGAACTTGGCCCGGCGCCCCTTGGCCTCGGACATCGACGACACGATGTTTTCCTGGGCGGCGGCCAGCGCCGGATGCCGTTCATAGGCCATCGACAAGGCGGACTTCAGTTGTTTGGGCAGGCCGGCATCGAGCAACCGGGGTTCAGTCATGTCCGCCGGTGGCGGCGAGCCGACGATGCGCTGATAACGGGCGCCGACATCGTGCAGGTTGCTGGCCTCGGTCAGCAGGTTGGCTTCCGCCAGAGCCAGACGGCCGCTTGCCTGTTCCAGATCGACCCGGCGGCCGACGCCGGATTTGACCCGACGCTGAATCTGTTCGAACACCACGCGGTGCTGCACGTAATTGCCTTCGGCCAGCGCATACAGCTTGCGGTAACGGAGCACGTCGTTATAGGCGCGCGCGGTCTCCAGGGCGATGCTCTCGGAAGCATCGAGCAGCTCGAAATAGCGCACGCGCTGGGCGTAGCTCAGACGCTCCAGCTCGCTACGGCTGGCGAAGCCGTTGAACAGGTTGTGGGTGAGGATGGCGGACAGGCCCCGGCGGGTATAGGAAGTTGCGGAACGGCCCGGCTCGTTGAGACGTTCGCGGGCGATGTCCGCGCTCAGATCGACCTTGGGCCGGAAAGCGCCGCGGGCGACGTCGATGCCTTCGGTCGCCTCGCGATAGGCATGCCAGCGGGAATTGACTTCCGGGTTACGCAGCACCGCCTCCTGCGCGGCTTCCTCCAGCGTGATCGCCTCCGCCCAGCGCGGCATGGCAATCAGGGAAAAAGCCGCCAGCAGCGCGACTTGCAAACGTTTCTTGCGCATGAGTCTTCCTCTTCTTTCGGTCATGGACTGGAATCCTTCGTGACTTCGCCACGCCTTATCGGCAACTCGCGGCCTCCCTTGAGTCTCCAGCGCGCCGCCCTCGAAAAATCGGACATTCCGGTACTGGAATTGCGATTGGGCCTGATTCTAGCCCACGTCCGCGCGGCCGGAGACCGCCGCATCCGCGTCCCAGCCCGCCTTTCATGCCCTGTCCCATCGATACCGACGCACCCATCCGGCCACTTCCAGCCGCATCATGGCGATAATCGCGGCTATCGATCACCTCAGGAGCGTCGATGTCCCTCGACACCGGCAACCGCCGCATGGCCCGCGCCTCGGCCCACCCCCCCGGGTGGCGCGGGCGCGCGGGCGCGGCATGACCTGCCGGCTCGTCCCGTTGCGCGCGGCATCGCTCTGGATCGCCGCGCTGGCGGTGGTTTCCCTGATCGCCGGCCTGGCCGCCGAGACGCTCGATTTCCGCGCGCTCGATCACGACCGCATCGCGCGTCTGGCCGAACAGCGCCATGGCGCCCACGTCGTCCAGAGCCTGCGACAATGGCGCGACATGATGCAGGCCGGCGCCGGCCTGCCCGAGGAAGACCGGGCGCGCCGGGTCAACGAGTTCTTCAACCGCCGCATCCAGTTCGGCGAGGACATCGACATCTGGAAGGTCAACGATTTCTGGGCCACGCCGGTGGAAACCATGGCGCGCGCCGCCGGCGATTGCGAGGATTTCTCCATCGCCAAATATTTCACCCTGCGTCTGCTCGGCGTGCCCGACCAGCGCCTGCGCCTGATCTACGCGCGCGCCCGTATCGGCGGACCTCGCAGCGAAATCTCGCAGGCGCACATGGTGCTCGGCTATTACGCCGACCCTGAAGCCGAACCGCTGATCCTGGACAACCTCATCCACGACGCCCGTCCGGCCTCCCGCCGCCCGGACCTGACGCCGGTATTCAGCTTCAACGGCGAGGGCCTGTGGGTCGGCAATGCCGCCACCGGCAATCCCTCGGCCAGCGCCACCGCCCGCCTGTCGCGCTGGCGCGATCTGATCGCGCGCATGAAAACCGAGGGTTTCGAATGACGCCCTTCCTCCTGGAAACGACACGGGAAATTCCATCATGTCCCTGACCCGACGCATCTGGCTCACCATCCTCGGCCTCACCCTCGCCGCCTTCCTCGGCAGCCTGCTGGTCAACATCCACGGCGCCCGCGCCTATCTGGAAGAGCAGCTCACGATGAAGAATCTGGACAACGCCAACGCCCTGGCATTGTCGATGTCGCAGATTCCGGACAAGGATCCGGTCACCATCGAACTGCTGCTGTCCGCGCAGTTCGATACCGGCCACTACCAGGAAATCCGGCTGCTCGACCCCAAGGGCGGCGTGCTCGTGGAACGCCAGCAGGAAGCCGGCATGGAGGCCGGCGCCCCGGCCTGGTTCGTCGGACTCTTCCCGATCCGCGCCACGCCCGGCATCGCCCAGGTCCAGGATGGCTGGAAACAGTACGGCAGCATTCACCTGGCCAGCCACGCCCAGTTCGCCCACCGCGACCTCTGGCGGACCAGCCTGCGCCTGTCCGGCTGGTTCCTGATCGGCGGCCTACTCGCCGGTCTGCTCGGCAGCCTCGCGCTGCGCGCGGTCACCCGGCCGCTCGACAAGGTGGTCGAGCAGGCCCGTGCCATCAGCGAGCGCCGCTTCATCCGCATCGAACCGCCGCGCGTGCCCGAACTCGACAGCGTGGTCAGCGCCATGAACGACATGGTCGCGCGCGTTCGCCAGATGTTCGCCGACGAAGCCACCCGACTCGATACCCTGCGCGACCGTCTCAGTCATGACCCGGTCACCGGCCTGGCCAACCGCGAACACTTCATGGGCCGTCTGCACGATGCCCTGGAGAGCGAGGACGCGCCGCCCCACGGCGTGCTGCTGATCCTGCGCCTGGTCGACCTGGCCGCGATCAACCGCGAGTTCGGCCATGCCGGCGCCGACCGTCTGCTCGGCGAAATCGCCGGCGTGCTGGAAACCGCGCGCCAAGGCCACGAGCGCTGGCATCCGGCCCGCCTCGGCGGCCCCGACTTCGCATTGCTCGCGGAAAACGAAACCGCGCCGGAAACCATCGCCAGCCCGCTGGTCGAGCGCATCCTGAACCTGCGCGACGAACACTGGACGCCGATCGAAGATCTGTTCCACATCGGCGCCATCCGCTACCGGCGCGGCGACGCCATCGCCGCCGTGCTCACCGGCGCCGACCGCGCGCTCGCCCTGGCCGAACAGACAGCGCCCAACACCTGGATGGCAAGCGAACAGGACGCCTCGGCGGTCGAAGTCATCCCGGCGGAAACCTGGCGAGAAATCTTCGCCGACGCCATCTCGCGCGGGCGCCTCAAACTCGCCCACTTCCCGGTGATCGACAACCACGGCGGCGCCATGCACCGCGAAAGTTTCATCCGCCTGCGCACGCGTGGCGACGGCCCCTGGCGGCCGGCCGGCGACTTCATGCCGATCGCGGTCCGGCTCAACTTCGCCGCCTCGCTCGACCTGGACGTCATCCGCATGGCACTGGAAGAACTGCGCCAGCACGACGGCGCCATCGCCATCAACCTCACCGCCGAAACCATCGCCGACTGGGAATTCCGCGCCCGTCTCGCCGAACTGCTGAAAACCCACGCCGAACTCTGCCCGCGTCTGTGGCTGGAAGTCCCGGAATACGGCGTGTTCGGCCACATCGAAGCCTTCCGCGACCTGAGCCGCGAGGTCAAACGGCTCGGCAGCAAGATCGGCATCGAACGCTTCGGCCACCGCTTGGCCGAAATCGACCTCCTCGCCGACCTCGGCGTCGACTACGTCAAGGTCGACACCAGCTTCATCCGCGACATCGACCGGCAACCCGGCAACCAGGAATTCCTGCGCGGCCTCTGCCGCATGGCGCGCAACCTCGGCATCCTGGTGATCGCGGTCGGCGTCCGCGACGAACGCGAACTGGCGCTGCTGCCGGAACTGGGATTCGATGGCGCGACCGGGCCGGCGGTTGGCGATGACAGAGATAATTTAGCTGGACTTATGAACTTTTGAGGTAAACGATTGATGAAACGCAATATTTTATTTGTCCATACAGTTTGTCCAAGCCAGTTCACAACATTGTGCGACTACCTAAATCGACAATCCCTGGCCAATGCCTATTATTTGACAACCGAGGGAAACCGCCGTTCTAATCAACACCAATCAGACCGTTTATTGTCATGCACACCCGACGGGAACATTACGACAAACAATGCATATTATTACTCAGGAAAGGTCGAGCGTGCTTCGCGAATATCTCTTGGCATATACAGAGAAGTCAAAGAGTTGATCAAACATAAAAAGATAGACCTGATCGTAGCGCATGGAAGCTCTGGCTCTCCTCACTTCCTTTTTGACGAATTCGACATTCCCATCATCACATATATAGAATTCCCTTCATATCGCCTGCATGGGTGGGATCCCTATTACCCGCCAACGGAAAGTCAAATCCTAGCCGACAAAAATATGGAAATGCTGTCCTTCTTCGAGGCAATAAAAAGTGACCTGGTAATTGTTCCAAGTAATTATGCCCGCAACATGTTTCCCGAAGAGCTTCAACATAAAATTAGTGTTCAGTTCGAGGGATTTGACGAAGATAGAATCCAACAGCGCGAGTCCGCAGATAAATTCATGCCAAGAGATAAGTTTACAATCAGCTTTGCAGCACGCGACTTAAGCTCTGCGAAGGGATTAGAACTATTTATCAAAATAGCGAACGAATTATGCATAAAATTCCCGGACATGCACTTCATGATCATAGGCGACCCCAAAGCCTCAACATACAGCTTTGAACGGAAATTTCTTGATGAAACATACGGAAAAGAATCAGAAACAAGCTTTATTGACCACCTGGCAAGAAAATACAAAATAGACACAAGCAGGTTTACTTTCACAGGAAAACTCTCGTATCCAATATTTTCCGACTTGCTATATAGGAGCAATCTGTTTATCTATCCGCTGCAATTTGGGAGCGGGAATTGGGGATTACTAGAGATATTGATGCGAGGCAAACCAGTTGTTGCATCAAATCGCTGTTTTATACCCGAAATCATCAGGCACAGAGCTAATGGGATATTAGTGGATGGCGACGACATCGAACAATGGATCGAAGCCATATCAGAGCTATATTCAAACCCACCACTTCTTGAAAATATCAGTCATTCCGCGCTGGAAAGCACCTCTGCATATAAAATCAAAAATGCTGCGGCCGATTATCTTAGAATTTTTGAAGAGACAATTCACCGCCGCTCATCAAGGCATACCAAATAAAATCAAATAGCCCATCCCAAAAAACCGTCCAATCGAGTAGGGTGAGGGATCACCCCTCAGCCCTCTCACACCATCGGAGGTGCAGGTCCGCATCCGGTGATCCAAGAATGGAGACGCTGGCGAATGTCCACCAGCGAGACCAGCCCCATGTTGGCCAAGTGCTTCGGCGGCAGCGCGTGGGTCATGTGACTGGCCCCCGCGTTCCACCACGGCCCGCGCCCGTTGACGCTCGATTTCCACGCTCGAAAGGCGTCGAGGCCGAGTGCGCGCAGGCGCGATTCTCTGGTCCGTGGTCGTTTCCACTGCCGCCAGGCGATCACGCGCAGACGACGCCGTATCCGCTTCCTGTTCGTCAGGCCAGCGCTTTGCCATCCAGCTTCCTTCAGGCTCGCAGTCGCCCGCGAAACCCTTGCCTTCGGCTAACTGTTCCCCTTGCCGGGCCAGTAGAGGACTTCCACCTCCAAGCAGGTGTGCCCTGCCAGGCGCACCCATAAAAAAAGCCGGCGTCTGGCGCCGGCTTGAAATACCAACCGGCCCTGCGAAGGACCGGGTTTGGCATCAACCCTTGTCGAAATCGATCTGTCCATTGTTGAGCAGGGTC
>DYFK01000018.1 GCA_020725265.1 Hydrogenophilus sp.
ATTCGGCACCACGCGGGGCACGCTGGCGGGCTCCACCAGTTCCACGGCCTCCAGGTAATCGGCCACCTCCTCGCGGGCGGACTTGCCGATCAAGGCCAAGCGCTTCACCGCGAACGGGCGGGACAACACATCCAGCAACTCCGCCAACAGCGCCGGGCTGCTTAAAAGCCGGGTGCCTTGCCGCTGGCGGATGGCCTGCAAGAGCTGGTGGGCCGTGCCCTGCCAGAGCAGTGCCGACACCGCCACATTGGTATCAAGTCAAGAACGATCCGCACCCGGCGCCTTGGTTGCCTGCCGCGCACGGCGTTCCGCGCGAGCCGCATTGATCTCGGTGGCGATCTCTTCTTCCGTGATCGGCTCGGCGCCCGCCGCTTCCAGCGCCGGGGCGATGGCCAGCAGCCGATCCAGGGCCGCGCGCCTCCTGGCCTTGCCAGTCAGGAACTCGATGAAATCCTCCACCTCCGCCACCTGCTGGGGCGAAAGCCCCCGGATCTTCTCGATCAGATGCTGTTCCACCGTCGCGTTCATTGCTGACTCCCTGGCGCTCAGCGCGCCAATTCCTGAAGCTGCTTCTTGGTCAGGAAGGCATCGAGCAGCTTCTTGACCACGTCTTGTCCTCGTCGGGCAATTGTTCCACCTCCTGGAACTGCTTGAGCAACTCCCGATCCGCGAACAGGGCGATCAAACGAGCACCCAAGTCCATCCTCGAGAACCAAGTAGTTGTGTTGACCATGATCCAAAGAGACGAATCCGAAAAGGATTGGAAAAAGTACCACAAAGGGTTCCAATTAAAACCTGCATTGAGGCTTGACGGGTTTTTACGAGGTTCAAACCCACCAGCCCACGGCGGCATTACCATCCGGGTTCATCCGGAACCCACCGCGAGCCCCGTTCATGAATCCCGCCCTCCATCGCGCGCTTGACCAGATCAACGGCGTCCTGCTCGGCAAGGAAACCCAGGTCCGCCTGAGCCTGGCCTGTCTGCTGGCGCGCGGCCACCTGCTGATCGAGGACACCCCCGGCGTCGGCAAGACCACGCTGGCGCACGCCCTGGCCCAGACCCTGGGCATGGATTTCCACCGCATCCAGTTCACCAGCGATCTGCTGCCGGCCGATATTCTCGGCGCCGCCATCTACGATCGTGACAGCGGCGGCTTCACCTTCCATCCCGGGCCGATCTTCGCGCAGGTGATCCTGGCCGACGAGATCAACCGCGCCAGCCCGAAGGCGCAGAGCGCGTTGCTGGAGGCGATGGAGGAAGGCCAGGTCAGCATCGAGGGCGAGACCCGGCCGCTGCCGACGCCGTTCTTCGTGATCGCTACCCAGAATCCCGGCGACCAGGCTGGCGCGTTCCCTCTGCCGGAATCCCAGCTCGACCGTTTTCTGTTCCGCGTCCGCCTGGGCTACCCCGATCCCGCCGCCGAACGCGCGCTGCTCAAGGGCGAGGATCGCCGCGAGCTGCTGGCCGGCCTGCGCGGCGTGCTGACGCCGGTGGAATTCATGGCCGCGCAGCGGGCGGCGCGCGAGGTCCACGTCGCCGATGCCCTGCTCGATTACCTGCAAGCCCTGATCGGCGCCAGCCGTTCCGATCCCCGGTTCGCGACCGGCCTGTCGCCGCGCGCCGGCCTCGGACTCCTGCGCGCCGCGCAGGCCTGGGCCTATCTGGCCGGACGCGATTACGCGCAGCCGGAAGACCTGCGCGCGGTGCTGCCGGCCGTGGTCCGCCACCGCCTGTTCCCGGCCGTCGGCCTGGCTCAGGCCGACGATGACTGGGCCGCGCGGATTCTGCTCGACATCGCCATTCCCTGAGCATTCCGGCCGACGCCGCCCCGCCATGCGCCTTCGTCCGCTCAATCTGCCCTGGCGCGCGCCGCGCATCGAATCCGGGCCGATCCGGCTGCGCGCTGGTCGGCTGTTCATCGTGCCGACCCGCGCCGGACTGGTGTTCGCCGTGCTGCTGCTGGGCCTGCTGGTCGGCGCCATCAATTACGGTGTCAGTCTCGCCTACCTGTTCACCTTCTGGTTCGCCGGTCTGGCCATCGTCGGCATGCTGCACACCCAGCGCAACCTGGCCGGGCTGGTCCTGATCGCGCGGGCGCCAGCGCCGGTGTTCGCCGGCGAGGAAGCCGTGTTCCGACTGCGCGCCGAGCACGATGGCGGCCGCGCGCGCGGCCGCGTCGCGCTACGCCACGGCGAACTCGAAAGTCCGCCGGTGGACGTGCCGGCCGGCGGCGCCGATCTGGTCCTGGCGCTGCCGCAAGCTCGCCGGGGCTGGCATGCGCCGGGTCGGTTCTCGGTCCGCTCCGAATGGCCGCTCGGTCTGTTCCGCTGCTGGGCGGTGCTGGCGCCGGACTGGGGCGTGCTGGTCTATCCGGCGCCCGCCGCCGACGCCCGGCCGCTGCCGACCCACGACGTCGGCGACGACGATGCCGAAGCGACGCGCCGAAGCACGCGTGGCGAAGGCAGCGAGTTCACCGGATTGCGCGCCTACCAGCCCGGCGATCCGCCCCGCCGGATCGCCTGGAAGGCGGTGGCGCGCGGCGGTCAGGGCCTGCTCACCAAGGATTTCGCCGGTACCGGCGGCGCCCGCCGGCTCTGGCTGGACTGGGGCCAGACCGCCGAGCGCGACGTCGAGGCGCGGCTGTCGCGACTGACCCGCTGGGTGCTCGATGCCCACGCCGCCGGCCTGGCCTACGGTCTGCGCCTGCCCGGCCGGACCCTGCCACCGCAAACCGGCGAAACCCACCTGCGTCAGTGCCTGGAAGCCCTGGCCCTGCATGGGTCGTCGAGACCATGACCGCCGCCGCGCGCGCTCCCGCCGATCCGGCCACCCTGCTCTGGCTGGCGGTGCCGCTGCTGCTGGTGCTGTTGCCGTACACGACGCACCTGTCGGCCTGGATCTCGCTGAGCTGGCTCGGTTTCGCCCTGCTCGGACTAAATGGCGCCAGGCGTCGGCGGCGGCCGCTCGGGCGGGTCACACTGACGCTGGCCACCCTGGCCGGCGTCGCCGGCGTCATCATCGATTACGGCGGCGTGATCGGCCCGGGCGGCGGCCTCGCGCTGCTGGCTTTCCTGTCCGGCGTCAAGCTGTTGCAGACGGAAACACCGCGCGATCGGATCGGCACGCTGTTCGTCGGCTGCTTCCTGCTGGTCGGACATTTCCTGGAAACGCAGAGTCTGCCGCATGCCGTGTACATGATCCTGGCGGCGCTCGCCCTGACCGCCGGGTTCATCGCCATCCAGACCGACGACTGCGCCGCGCCGGACCGGATCAAGGCGCATTGCATCCTGGCCGGCCGGCTGTTGCTGCAAGCGCTGCCGCTGGCGTTGCTGCTGTTCCTGCTGTTCCCGCGCCTGCAAGGGCCACTCTGGAATCTGCCGCAGCAAGGCACCGCCCGTACCGGCCTGTCCGACAGCATGAGCCCGGGCGACATCAGCCGGTTGCTGGAATCCGACGAGCTCGCGTTCCGCGCCGAATTCGCTGGCGCCCAACCGGACAGCAGCCAGCTCTACTGGCGCGGGCCGGTGTTCTGGGAATACGACGGCCGCGCCTGGCGCAGCATCGGCCTGCCGCCGCCGGCGCCGGTGCGCGCCGAGACCTTCGGCCAACCGGTGCGCTACAGCCTGACCATGGAGGCGCACCGCCAGCAGTGGCTGTTCCTGTTCGGCCTGCCGGAGCCACTGCCGCCCAGCCTTCCCGACCGGCGCACGTTCATGACTCCGGATCTGCAATGGCTGACGCGCGAGCCGGTCGGCCAGCGCCTGCGCTACGAACTGACCGCCTATCCGGATTACCGGCTGGACCCGGTGCTGGACGAGGTCTCGCGCCGGCGCGCGCTCGATCTGCCCGAGGCGATCAACCCGCGCGCGCGCGCGCTGGCGGCGCGCTGGCGGGCTGGCGCGGGCAGCGATGCCGCGATCGTCGAGGAGGCCCTGCGCCTGTTCCGCCAGGAGCGATTTTTCTACACGCTGCGGCCGCCAGCGCTCGGCACCGCCCAGGTCGACGACTTCCTGTTCGAGACCCGGCGCGGCTTCTGCGAGCACTATGCCGGCAGCTTCGTCTTCCTGATGCGCGCGGCCGGCGTGCCGGCGCGCGTGGTCACCGGCTATCAGGGCGGCGAGTACAACCAGCTCGGCAACTACTGGATCGTGCGCGGCCGCGATGCCCACGCCTGGACCGAGGTCTGGCTGGACGGACGCGGCTGGACACGCGTCGACCCGACCGCGGCGGTGGCGCCGTCGCGCGTCGAGCGCGGCGTCGAAGCCGCGCTGCCGGCCGGAGAACGGCCGGGCGGCGTGATCGCCCTGGATGGTGCCTGGCTGCGTCCGTTGCGGCTGGGCTGGGATGTCCTCAACAACCAGTGGAACCAGTGGGTGCTCGGCTACAACCAGGAACGTCAGCGCCGGCTGCTGGCCCGGCTGGCGCCTTGGCTGGCCGACTGGCGGGGCATGGTCTCGACGCTCGGCATCGGCGCCGCCGTGGTCGTGCTGACGCTGGCGCTGGTGCTGTTCGGCCGCCGGCCGCCCACGGCTTCCGATCCCGCCAGCCGCGCCTACGCGCGCTTCTGCCGCAAGCTGGCGCGCATCGGCATTGTCCGCGCCCCGGCCGAGGCGCCGGAGGAGTACGCCCGCCGCGCCGCAGGTGCGCGTCCGGATCTGGCCGGCGCCATCGCAGGCATCACCCGCCGTTACCTGGCGCTGCGCTACGGCCCACCCCGGCCTGGCGCGCCGGCGCTGCTGAAGCGGGCGGTGCGCGATTTCCGGCCATCCCGGCATCCGCCCGCATCGATCCGGCGTTAAACCCGGACGCCGGCGTTAAACTCCCGCCGACACCACCCGCCCCGGACATCATGGACCGCTTCACCATCTCGCTCGATGAATCCCTGGCCCAGGCCTTCGACCGCCTGATCCACGCGCGCGGCTACGCCAACCGCTCGGAAGCCGTCCGCGATCTGATCCGGCGCGATCTGGAAAACCAGCGTCTGGAGAACGCCGAGGCGCCGCACTGCGTGGCCACCCTGTCCTATGTCTACAACCACCACGAACGGCGTCTGGCCGAACGCCTGACCGAACTGCAACACGACGCCCACGACCTGGTGGTGTCCTCGATGCACGTCCATCTCGACCACGACAACTGCATGGAAACCCTGTTCCTGCGCGGGCATACCGACGCGGTCCGGAGTTTCGCCGGCAAGCTCTCGGCCGAGCGCGGCGTCCGCCACGGCAGTCTCAACCTGATTCCGGTCGAACACGGCACCGAAGGTCACGACCACGGCCATGGTCACGGCCAGCACCATCACGTCCACAGCCGGCCGACCACCTGAGCCGGCGCGCGGCGTTCAGGACGGCATCAATCGAGCACGCCCAGCGCGCTCGTCTCGCGCGCCATGATCAAGGCGTCGTAGCGCCAGGGGACCCGGGTCGGCAGGTAATGCGGGGCCTCGTCCTGGTACTGGTAGACGACGCCGATGCCGCGCTGACCGAGCGTCTGGTTGAGCGCCTCGTGCTCGCGCTCGGCCTCGCCGAACAACAGCAGGAAATCGGAACCGCGAGCCCGCGCCAGCAGATCCTCCAGGCTGCCCGGCAACGCCGCCGGCATGGTCATGACCCGCTCCGGCTCGCCCCATGCCGTGGCCGCGCGCACCTGGCCGCGCCAGGAGCCGAAACCGACGATGTAGGTCCGGTCGGCACCCAGATCCTGGCGGGCCAGACGGCCGATGTTGTCCATGCCGTACCAGGCCATGCCGGTGTAATGGGCGTCGCCAACGTGGGTGTTGTGCGCCCAGACGATGCCGCGGGTCGGACCGGGCCGGTCCAGCAGCGCCGCCACCGTCTCCCACATGTGGCCGATCCGGCGGTTCCAGGACGACGCGTCCGGGGCCGTCGACAGCCGGTAGTACGCCTCGCCGTTGCGCAACACCCGCAGGTTGCGCTGGACATCGAAGCGCGCCGGCTCGGGCCAGTCGGCGCCGGCCGCCGCGAGCAGCGTTTCGGCTTCCGCCAGCGATGCCTCGCAGCCCGTGACCTCGCCGGCGGCCAGCGCGCGGGCGTACCCGGAACCGTCGCCGACATGCGCGGCGATGCAGTCCAGATGGACCGCCAGACGCCCGACCAGATCCGGCGCCAGTGTCGCGACGCGCGCGCGCAACGCCACCAACGCCGTATCCAGGCCATAGACGTCCATGCCATGCAGCCCAACCCGCGCCGATTCCGGCCGGGCCAGGTTATGGCCGCGCAACCATTCGGCGAACGCCGCGAACTCGGGGTTGCGCCACATCCAGGCCGGCCAGCGCGTGACTCCACGCAACGCCTCGACAGCCGAGGCCGGCGCGCCCGGCCGGTCGCGCACGTAATCGTCGAGCCGCGCCAGCACCGGCCAATCCCCCTCGACGGCGACGAAGGTGAAATCCTTTTCCTCGATCAGGCGGCGCGAGATCGCGGCGCGCCAGGTGTAGAACTCGTGGCTGCCGTGAGTCGATTCGCCCAGCAACACCAGGCTCCGCGAGCCCGCCGCCTCGATCAGCGGCGTCAGATCGGCGGCGCCGGCAAGATCGCGCGCCCGGCTTCCGACCAGTTCCCGCCAGGCCGCCTCGACGGCGTCGGTTTCCCCGGCGGACGCCGATCCGGCCGACACGGCAAGCAACAACACCAGAGCGGCGACGATTCGCGCGCGGGCATGCGCCATATCCATCTCCTGGACGATAATCCGCGACCATCTTATCGGCATCGCGCCCGCCATGCTGATTCCCGAATGTCCCCGTCACGGAGAAGCTCATGTCCAGACTCGCGGGCAGGATCGCCCTGATCACCGGTGCCGCGCGCGGCATCGGCGCCGCCATCGCGCGCGCCTTCATCGATGAAGGCGCGTTCGTCCATCTGTCCGACATCGACGACGCCGGCGGCCGCGCGCGCGCCGCCGAACTCGGCGAACGCGCCAGCTTCCGGCATCTGGACGTGCGCGAGGAAAGCCAATGGCGCGAAGTCATCGCCGGCATCCTGACGGAACAGGGCCGGCTCGACATCCTGGTCAACAATGCCGGCATCACCGGCTTCGAGAACGGCGATTTCGTCCAGGATCCGGAGCACGCCAGCCTGGAGGCCTGGCACGCGGTGCACCGGACCAATCTGGATGGCGTCTTTCTCGGCTGCAAGCATGCCATCCGGGCCATGCGTGGTCATGGCAGCGGCGCCATCGTCAACATCTCGTCGCGCTCCGGCCTGGTCGGCATTCCCGGCGCCGCCGCCTACGCATCCTCGAAAGCGGCGGTCCGCAACCACACCAAGACCGTGGCGCTGTACTGCGCGGAACAGGGGCTCGACATCCGCTGTAATTCAGTGCATCCCGGCGCCATCCTGACACCGATGTGGGAGCCGGTGCTGGGCGACGGCCCCGAACGGCAGGCGCGCATGCGCGAATTCGTGCGCGACACGCCCATGCGCCGTTTCGGACGGCCCGAGGAAGTGGCCGCCGCCGTGGTCATGCTCGCCTCGGATGAAGCCGCCTACATGACCGGCGCCGAAATCAACATCGACGGCGGCATCCTGGCCGGCTCGGTGGCCGCGCCGGAACCGGCCTGAAGGAGCGTCCCGACATGACTGAAGCCGACTGGCGGCGCCTGATCGAGCAACTGGGCTATCTGCCCGGCGGCGCGGCCCGGGCGCGCCCGGAGTATTTCGGCGGCCTGCTCGCCGAGGAGGCGGGTGAGGCGGATGACGCCGTCGACGACCACGAATGCATCGAACGCTGGCCCTTGCGCGTCGGCGGTGCCCTGTGCCTGCGCGCCAACGGCGGTGCGCTGACGCTGACACTGACGGGTGGCGACGCGCCAGTCGACATCGCCGATGCCGGCCCGACGCTGCTGGAGACCGCCGGCGCGGCGGGGGTCTCGCCCTTGCTGCTGCTGCTGCTCGCCATCGCCACCGGCCAGATCGACGACGGCCGCCGTCTCAAGCGTGCCGCGCGCGGCATCGACGGCGCTGCCCGGGATTTGATGCTGATGAGTGTCTGTCGGCTGTGCGGTTGAAGATTCCGCGCAAGCCATAGTCAGCCGGAGATTCATCATGAGAAGTATGAAGAAATATTCATAGGTCATATTTTGATCTATAGTGGCGGCGTTTCCATCGCCCACCAACCGTCATGTTCCGCCGCCGTCTCCAGATTCTCCTGCTTCCGCTATTGGTGCCGGTCACGGCCACCTGGGGCCACGATCTCTGGATCGAACGCGCGGCCGACCTGCACACCCTCGCCTACGGTCATGAACGTTCCGGCCACGATGGCGCCGGCAAACTCGAATACAAGGCGGATTCGGTCAGGGAGGCCCTCTGTTTCGATAGCGCCGGCAAGGAAACGCGCGCCGACCGGACACTGGCCTATCCGGCCACGCTGCGCGGCGATTGCGCGGCGAGCTGGTTCCTGGTTTCCAGCGGCTACTGGAGCAAGACGCCGCGCGGCACCCGCAATCTGCCCAGGACCGAGGCCGGACCCAGCCTCGATAGCTGGCTTTCCATCGAATCGGTCAAACGCGTGGACCGCTGGAGCGCGGGCCTGGCGAAACCGTTGAGCCCGGCGCTGGAACTGGCGCCGCAGACCGACCCCGCCAACCTCAAGGCCGGCGACAAACTGACCGTGCGCGCGTTCTTCCAGGGCAAGCCCGCCGCCGACGTCACCGTCGCCTATTTCGGCAAGCCACGCGGCGTCACCGACGCCGACGGCCGCGTCAACGTGCGCCTGGCCAATCCCGGCTTCCAGTTGCTTCAGGCCAGCCTGACCCTGCCGCTGGCCGACGCCCGCGCCGACAAGGTCATACACGGCACCAACCTGCAATTCGAGATCCGATGACGCCAGCCCAGCGCGCCCGTGGCGTCATCCTGACGGCTTGCTTCCTGGCCATGCCGGCCATGGCCCACGATCTGCGATACGTGATCGGCGCCGGCCAGGCCGTGGTCATTCACCTGCATTACGTCGACGACACGCCGTTCTCGTACGAAAGCTACGAAATCCTGCGCCCCGGAGAGGATCTGCCGTTCCAGGTCGGCAATACCGACCGGCTGGGCCGCATCGCCTTTCTGCCCGACCGCGCCGGTGTATGGCGGGTCCGGGCGATGTCCGAGGATGGTCATGGCGTCGATTTCACACTGACCACCGATGACGCCGCCCAGGTCACCGGCGCCGACCGCCCGGCCTTCGAACGCTACGGCCGGATCGCGGTCGGCGTCGGCATCATTCTCGGCCTGTTCGGTTTTCTCGGTCTTTACGTCAAACGGAAGAAATCATGAAACGTCTCGCGCTCCTGCCGCTGCTTGCCCTGACCTTGCCCGCCCAGGCCCACCATGGTGTCGCCACGCTCGGCGCGGTCGGCCTGGAAGGCCCCGGCGCGCCGGTCGAAACCTCCAGCTCGGCGACCCTGCCGGCCGGCTCCTGGCTGGCTTCGCTGAAGGTCGACCACGCCAGGTCCAAGACCTTCGACAGCGATCCGGACAATCCGGAAGGCGATTACAACCAGTACTGGATGGCCGGCGTCGGCTACGGCTTCACGCCCTGGCTGTCGGGCTACCTGATCCAGCCCTACAACATCAAGAAGGACGAGCCGGGCGGCCTGAACTCGCGCGGCTTCACCGATCTGTCGGTACTCGGCGTGATCGGCTTCAAGCATGACGGCGCGTTCATGCTGGTGCCCGCCAACGAAAGCCTGGACGACCTGATGGACTGGCATTTCACGGTCTACCTGGGGGGCTCGCTGCCGACCGGCAAGGCCAACCACAAGCTCCGCGACGGCAGCATCGACCCCGGCAAATCGCTTGGCTTCGGCAAGGCCACGTTGAATTACGGCCTGACCGCGACCAAGCAGTTGAACGACAACGCCACCGCCGTATTCGAACTGGGCCAGATCCGGTTCCGGGAATATGAATACGACGACGGCCAGACCATGAAATTCGGCGCCGAGACCCGGGTCAACGCGGCCCTGTCCTACCGCCTGATGACCGACGCCGACAGCCGTTTCCGCCTGGACGGCAACGTCGAGGCCAACTACCTGGTACTCGGCCGCGACGTCGGCCAGGACGGTCCGGAGGACGCCACCGGCGGCAGGATGCTGTACGCGGTGGTCGGCACGCGTCTGTACAAGGACAACCTGAGCCTGGGCCTGGCCCTGAAGAAGCCGGTCTGGACCCGGCTGAACGAGGCCAGCGAGCAGCAGGGCGCCGAAGGCAAGGAAAAATACCGGTTCATCGCCAGTTTCTCGGCGATGTTCTGAGCACCCGCGCCCGCTGACTGGCATGCACATTCCCGATGGCTTCATCGCGCCGCAGATGTATCTGCCACTCTATGGCGCCGCCGCCGGGCTGTGGGCGGTGGGCGCGCGCCGAATCGCCCGCGATCTCGATGAAACCACCCTACCCTGGCTGGCGGCGCTGACCGCCGCCGCGTTCGCGCTGTCCTTCATCGCCCTGCCGTTGCCCGGCGGCACCAGCGCCCACGTCACCGGCGTCGGCCTGCTGGCCGCCTGTTTCGGCATCTGGCAGGCGTTCATGGCGCTATCCCTGGTATTCGCCATCCAGGCTTTGTTGTTCGGCGATGGTGGTGTCACCACGCTGCCGCTGAACGCGCTGGCGATGGGCTTCGCCGGCGCGCTGGCCGCGCGCGGTGTGTTCTTGTCGACGCGGCGTGTCGGCCAGACCCCGGCGCTGTTCCTGGCCGGCTGGATCGGCCTGTTCCTGCCGGCGGTGCTGATCGCGCTGGCACTGGGCGCGCAACCGCTGATCGCGGCGAACGAAGCCGGAACGCCACGCTATTTCCCGTTCGGCTGGTCGGTGACGCTGCCCGCCTTGCTCATCCCGCATGCCCTGCTCGGCCTGGGGGAAGGCGCGCTGACCGTGCTCGGCGGCCGCGCGATCGAACGCCTGCGCGAACGCTATCGCAACGATTGACGCGGTAGCATTCGCGTCCATGCCTTCCGCCGCACTCGAACGCGCGAAATTCCTTGTCTGGCTCGCCGCCATCGTCGCCGCCTCCTGGCTGAGCGACGCCGCCTGGCTGGCGGCCGGACTCGGTCTGGTCCTGCTCGCCGCCGGCCGCGCCGTGTTCCGCCTGACGCGCCGCGCGCTGCTTGCCACCCTGGCCTTCACCGGCACCGTCTCGCTGACCTACGCCGCCTGGTTCTGGTGGCAACAGGATGCGCTGCCTTTGGACTGGCTGGTGACGGTCAACCTGCGTGTCCTGCTGATGGCGCTGCTTACCTTCCTGTTCATCGAGCGAACCAATCTGTTCCTGGCGCTCGGCTTCTCGCGCCGGCTGTCATTCCTGCTGGTGCTGGCGGTCAGCCAGTCGCTGGCCCTGCGTCGCACGCTCGATGAATTCCGCCAGGGTCTGGACAGTCGCGCGCTGGTCCGCGTCGGCCTGCGCGACCGCTACCGCGCCGCCGCGCGCGCGGCCGGCTGGCTGTTCGACCGGGCACTCGCCAACGCCCACGAATCGGCGCGCGCCATGCAGTCGCGCGGGATGTTCCGATGATCGAAGTCGCCGGCCTCCACCACGATTACGGCGGCCAGCCCAGTCTGGTCGACATCGCTTTCACCCTGGCGCCGGGAGAAAAGGTGGTGTTGCTGGGCAGCAACGGTTGCGGCAAATCGACGCTGCTGAAAATCCTGGATGGTCTGATCGCCGCCAAGTCCGGCCGGGTCGACTACGACGGCCAGGCGGTTTCGCCATCGACGCTGAAGCAACCGGACTGGCGACGACGTTTCCGCCGCGAGGTGGCGCTGCTGTTCCAGAACCCCGACGTCATGCTGTTCAACCCGAGCGTGTACGACGAGATCGCCTTCGGCCCGCGCCAGATGGAACTCGATGACGTCGACGCGCGGGTGCGCCATTGGGCCGGGCTGGTCGGCGTCACCGAATTTCTGGATCGCCCCCCGTTCACGCTGTCCGGCGGCGAGAAGCAGCGCGTGGCGCTGGCCGCGCTGCTGGCGCTGGAACCCAGACTGCTGCTGCTCGACGAGCCGGCCGCCGCGCTCGACCCGCGCGCCACCGGCTGGTTGGTCGATTTCCTCGCCGATCTGCCGGTCACCCTGCTGGTCACCACCCACAACCTGGGGCTTGCCCCGGAACTCGGCCAGCGCGCGCTGGTACTGGGCGAGGACCACCGGCTCCTGCACGACGGCGATATCGAACCCTTCCTGGCCGATACCGAGCGCCTGATCGCCGCCAATCTCGCCCATGTCCACCGTCACCGGCACGGCGGCCTGGAACACCGGCACTGGCACGGCCACGACTGGCAATAGGCCCGGACAGCGGTACATAAATACCAGTGTTCGCCGCTAAAAAAACCTTGCCGCGTCTTGGGTTTAGCGGAGGAATCTCAGATTCCGGATTAAAGAATTGGCGTTAATCGCCGAAGTCAAGCATGATTCAACGCGGCGTCACCGCGCCATGCCCTGTCGGGCGTACTTCGCACGAGGATCGCAGCCCCGCTCATGGAAATCCGGACTCTCGACATCCATCGGCAATTGACCATGGCACGCCTGCCGGCGTTGCCGCAAGTGCTGCTCGAACTGCTCGCGCTGTGCGATCGCGACGATGTCGGCATCGCCGAGATCGGCGCCACGGTGGCGCGTGACACCGCCATCGCCGGGCGCATCGTCTCGGTCGCCAACTCCCCTTACTACCGGCCTGGTCGGCCGCTCGAAAGCATCGATCAATGCCTGGCCGTGCTCGGCACCGGCACCATCCGGCGACTGGCGCTGAACCAGTGCGTGGTCGATCTGTTCAGCCGTTTCCAGAAGACCCGGGAATACGATCTCCGTTATTTCTGGTTCCACGGTCTCACGGTCGCGGTCACCGCGCGTGGGCTGGCGGAACGCTTCGGCTACGCCAATCCCGAGGAAGCCTATCTGGCCGGTCTGCTGCACGACGTCGGCCAGCTCGCGCTACTGTCGGTCGCGGCCGACCGCTACGCGCCGATGTTCCGGGATTTCTCGGGGGAACATCGTCTGATGCGTCAGGAACAGGAAGCTTTCGGCCTCACTCACGCCGAGGTCGGTGCCTGGCTGGCGCAACGCTGGCATCTGCACGCGCTGTTCGTCGACAGTCTGCTTTATCACCACGAACCGGCGGCGCGCCTGCGCGACGCCCATCCACTGGTCCGCATCGTCATGCTCGCGAACCGGCTTAATGCCCTGCCCGAGCCGGAAACCGCCGACCTCGACGACGATCTGGCGCACTGGCGCCTGGCTGCCGACGACGCCCGCGCCCTGGTCGGGAACGCGCAAGCCGAGGCGCGCGCCATCGCCGCCGAACTGGGCATCGAAATTCCGTCGGCACCCGCGCCGGCGGAGGCCGACGCCGATCCGAACGCCACGCTCGAATTGGCGCGCGCCGCCGGCGAGCGCCTGGAAAGCCGGACCGCGCTGCCGGAGGCCGGCATCGACGATCTCGACCTGGACAGCGTCCGCGCCGAACTGCGACGCGCCGCCACGCTGCTGTTCGGCGCCCGCGCTTGCGCGCTGTTCGAACCGGAAGGCCGGAAATTGCGCTGGCGCGGCATGCCCGGCGACGACCCGCGCCTGTCCGAAATCAGCGTGGACGCCGAGGGCGAGACCGCGGTCGCCCGCGCCGCGCGCGGACACATGGCGGTAGCCGGCAACGGCGGCCAGCCGGCCAATCCGGCCGATGCCCAGATCGCCCGCGTGCTCGGCGCCGAGCGCCTGCTCTGCCTGCCGCTGGCCCATGCCGGCCAGACCCTGGGCGCGCTGGTGCTGGGCCTGGACGCGGCCCGTCTGGCCGGTCTGGTCGGCCGGCAGGCCCTGATCGCCACGTTCGCGCGCGAAGCCGGCGGCCGTCTCGGTCTGGCGATCGAGCACGCCGCGCGCGAGCGCGCGCGAGTCGACGCCCTGGGCGAACACCAGGAACTGGCCGCGCGCAAACTCGCCCACGAGGCCGGCAATCCGCTCGGCGTGATCCGCAATTACCTGAGCATCCTGCGCCGGCAACTGGAAACGCGCGCGGAGACCGGCCAGGCATTCGATCTGATCGAGGAAGAACTGCGCAGGGTGACGCGGCTGATCCAGGATTTCCGGATGACCCCCGCCGCCGACGCCATGTCCCCGACCGCTCCGGTCGACATCAACACCATCATCGATGAAGTCGCGCGTTTCTGCCGACTGGGCAAAGCCGCCGAGCGCGGGGTCGAAATCACCCTGCTGCCGACGCCGAGCCTGCCCCCGATTTCCACCAACGCGGACAAGCTGAAACAAATATTGACTAATCTGATATTCAACGCGGTCGAAGCCCTACCCGGTCCAGGTCAGGGCCGGGTCACGCTCGCCAGCACGCTATGGCGCGACGGCCGGGGTGGCGATTCGATCGAACTGAGCGTCAGCGACAACGGCCCCGGGATTCCGGACGCGGTGCTGGCGAAACTGTACCAACCGGTCACGAGCGACAAGGGGGAAGGCCACGCCGGTCTCGGCCTGGCCATCGTCGCCGGACTGATCGAGGAGTTAGGAGGCACCATGCAGTGCAGAAGTGATTCCGGCGGCACGCATTTCAAGCTGCTGCTGCCCGTGGCGGGTCGTGCGTGATCGACTGGCTGGGAAAAAAGAAAACAACCGATAACGAGGAGGGGGAATCCAGACCAGCGGCGCCGGAAAGGTTGCTGTTGGTCGAGGATGACGTGTCTTTCGCCAACAGTTTGCGCCAACTGCTGGCCGGCGCGGGCTATGTATCCGATCTGGCGCACACCGGCGCCGCCGGCCTGGAAGTGCTCGCCGACGGCCGGCATGGCTTGCTGATCGTTGACCTCAGCCTGCCGGACATGAGCGGCCACGATCTGATCCGCGCGGTGCGTGAACGCGAACTGGACGTCGCCGTCATCGTCGTCAGTGGCGACCGCGAGATCGACGCCGCGATCCTGGCCTTGCGTCTGGGCGCGCTCGATTTCGTGCGCAAGCCGGCCGAGCCGGCGATCCTGCTGCACGCCGTCGCCCGCGCTCTCGCGCAACGCCGCCTGGAACGCGAACACGACCGGTTCCAGACCCGCATCGCGCATTCCGAACGCCTGCACCGCTTTCTGGTCGACCGCTCGCCCGACATCATCTTCATCCTCAACCGCTCCGGCCGGATTTCCTACATCAACGAGCGTTTGCGCGATCTGCTCGGCTTCGATGAGAAAGCCGTGCTCACCCGGCATTTCTCGCAGCTGGTGCATGAGCACGATCGCGAGCGCGCGCGTTATGCCTTCAGTGCCCGCAAGCTGACCGAAACCGCGCGTCACAACAGTATCGAACTGCGTCTGCTCAGCCAGACCGACGCCACCGGCTTCCGCCATTTCGAGATCGATCTGGCGGCGGTCGGACTACCCGAGGAAGAAAGCGCAACCACCAGCCGCGACGATTATTTCTACGGTGTCGCCCGCGACATCAGCGCGCGCCGCGAGGTCGAGGAGCTGGCCGCGTTCCAGGCCAACCACGACGCCATGACCGGCCTGCCCAACCGCAACCTGTTCCGCGACCATCTCGGCCTGGCGTTGATCCAGGCCCGGCGCAACGGCGAACGGCTGGCGGTGCTGTTCCTGAATCTGGATCGCTTCAAGAACGTCAACGACCTGTTCGGCCACGCCCGCGCCGACGAACTGTTGCGTCAGGTCGGCGAGCGCATCCAGCGCTGCCTGCGCGGCGGCGACACCCTGGCGCGCTTCGTCGGCGACGAATTCCTGCTGCTCAACACCGCCATCCAGTCCGAACAGGAAGTGCTCGCCATCGTCCAGCGCATCAACCGGGAGCTGGCGGTGCCGTTCAAGGTCACCGGCCGCAACGTCCATCTGTCGGTAAGCGCCGGCATCGCCCTGTTCCCGGAGCACGGCGACGACGCCGACGCGCTGATCCGGCACGCCAACATCGCGCTCTATCATGGCCGCCTGTCCGGCAGCCACGGCCACACCTTCTTCATGCCGGAAATGGGCGCCACCAAGGACCAGCGCCTGCATCTGCAGAGCGATCTGCAACACGCGCTGGAACGGGACGAATTCGAGCTGTACTACCAGCCGCAGGTCGGTCTCGCCGATGGCCGGATCAAGGGCGTCGAGGCATTGATCCGCTGGAACCACCCCAGCCGCGGCCTGCTTCCGCCCGGCGAATTCCTGCCGATCGCCGAGGAGGCCGACCTGATCGGCGACCTCGGCGAATGGGTCACGCGCCAAGCCTGCGCCACCCTCAAACGCTGGAACAGCCTCGGCATCGCGCCACCCCGGGTCGCCATCAACATCTCCCCGCAACATCTCGACGAGCCGGATTTCGTCGACCGTTTCATCGCCCTGCTCACGGAACACCAGGTATCGCCCCGCCAGATCGAGATCGAACTGACCGAAAACCTGTTCATCCGCGATCCCAACGCGGTCGCGCAGAAGCTGGAAACCCTCGCCGCCCACGGCATCGCCATCGCCATCGACGATTTCGGCACCCAGTATTCCTCGCTCAGCTACCTCCAGCGCTTCCCGATCCATACCCTCAAGATCGACAAATCCTTCGTCTGGGAAATCGACCGCGAATACCGCCAGCACGCCATCGTCAAGGCAATCATCTCGATCGCGCACGGTCTCGGCCTGAATCTGATCGCGGAAGGCGTGGAAACCGACGAACAACTGCGCTTCCTGGCCAACCACGGCTGCGACGAAATCCAGGGCTACATCGTCAGCAAACCGCTGCCCGCCAGCGCGCTGGAGGCCTGGATGAACGGCGAACGGGAGAAGCGCGGCGCGGCGCTGGCCTGAAGCCGGAGCGTCAACCCGACCGGTCATCCGGTCGACCGCTCGGTTGATTCGTCCCAGCTTGCAATCGCCCGCGCCCCGGCCGAGACTGGCCGCGTCCATCGTTTCCCCGGAGTCACCATGCGCGCGCCCTACCCCTTTCTCGCCCCGCTCGCCGCCATCCCGCGCGGGCTGCCGGTCTTTCTGCTTATCCTGTTCTGCCTGCTCGCGCCCGGCCTGGCCCGCGCGGCCGAACCGGCGCGCGACACCTACGACCAGGATTCCATCCTGGCCGAGGCCAAGGCTTTCTTCGGCGAAACCACCGAGGGGCTGGCCAAGGTCGTGGAGAAGGCCTTCCGCGACCACGGTCAGCCGAACGGCTACATCAAGGGCGAGGAAGTCTCCGCCGCCATCACCGTCGGCGTCAGCTACGGCAAGGGCGATCTGGTCCTGAAGAACGGTGAACGCGCGCGCGTGTTCTGGCAGGGGCCGTCGGTCGGCTTCGACCTCGGCTTCAACGCCTCCAAGGTGTTCGTACTGGTCTACGACCTGCCGAACAAGGACGCCATCTACCAGCGTTTTCCCGGCGTCGACGGCAGTCTGTACTTCGTCGCCGGCGTCGGCATGAACTACCAGCAACGCCAGGACATCGTACTTGCGCCGATCCGTCTGGGCGTCGGCTGGCGCACCGGCGCCAGCATCGGTTACATGCACTACACGCGGGAACGCACCTACAACCCGTTGTGATCCCGCGCGCGCGGCCGCCGGTCAGGCCATGAAACCAAGGTCATCGACCGGGAATTGGCCAAGATTCGGGAAGATCCAGGCCAGCTCCTCCGACGAGGCCCCGAACCAGCGGCCCAAGGTGGCGCCGAACTGGGCGGTGGCGATGGTGGGAATCCACACCCCCCGACTACCGGCATCATCGGGGCCGCCCAGGGCGAATTCCGGCATCTGGCCATGTATGCCGCCCCGCACCGCGCCACCCAGCACCAGTTGATGGTTGCCCCAGCCGTGGTCGGAGCCGCTGCCGCTGGGTTGCAGGGTGCGGCCGAATTCCGACTGGGTGAAGGCGGTGACCTGCTGGGCCAGGCCGGCTTCCCGCATGGCCTGGTGGAAGGCCGCCAGGGCCTGGGAAAGCTGGGACAGCAGGTACCCCTGCTGCCATGCCTGACCGCCATGGGTGTCGAAGCCCCCCAGGGTGCAGAAGAACACCTGCCGGCCCGGGCCCATCTGGGCCCGCAGGCGTACCAGGCGGGCCACCTCCCGCAATTGGTTGCCGATGGATGTTCCCGGGAACGGCGTGGCAAGGGGCGGCAGGTTGCCCGCCCCTTGCAGGGTGGCGGCCAGTTGCAGGCCATCGGCGAAGGCCTGATTGGCGGCCTGGCGCAGGGGGCTGCCGCCATCCTGGGTCAGGATGGTGTCCACCGCCTGGCGGCGGGCGGTGGCGGCCGACTGGGGCCACAGACTCATGCCAGACAGGCTCAGGGTGGTGCCCGGGGCAATGACGTTGCCGGCGGTTTCATAGCCTTGCAGGAACAGGGCCGGAGAGGCGACCGAAACCGCGCCCAGGCTGTCCGCCGTGCCGAAGCAATCCAGCAGCCGGCCACCCCAGCCGGTACCGTCCGGGGTGGGCACACCGGTCTGGGCCTGGACGGCCTGGTCCGAGTGGGAAAACAGGTTGGTGGGCCTGCCCAGACCTTGCAGGTATTCCGCCCGGGTCAGGGGCCGGTGCAGCAGGCCGGTATTGAGCACCACGGCCAGATCCCCGTCGATGTAGAGGGGGTTCAGTTCCGCCAGACCATGATGCAGGGCATGGATCTCGCCCTGGGCATCGGCGATGGGAGCCAGCAGTTCATTGCCGGCCAGGGCCAGGCCAGCGCGAATGGACTGATAGGCGGTGTAACGCCCCGCCGCCAGCGGCACGATGAGGTTGTTGCCATCGTTGCCGCCCATCAGGAACACACAGACCAGGGCCTTGTAGTCAGCCGCCTGGGCCGCCCGGGCCGGATGCATACCGGCCAGGCCCAGGGCGGCCAGACTGGCGCTCAGTTTCAGGAAATCGCGACGTGAAGCACGATGGTGAGTGGGATGGGAGGTGGCGTGGAAGTCGGGTTTCATCTCGGTTCCTTTTCGTCGATCCGGTTCAGCGCCGCACCGCGTATTCGCTGGAGATGGCCGCCAGGTAAAGGGCGCCCAGGGCCCGCTGGCTGGCGTCGGAGGTGGCCAGGGTGGCGTCCAGGATGGCCTGGCGCAGGCCATCGGACATGCGTCCCTGGAACAGGGTCTGGTTTACCTGTTCCACCAGGGCGACGGGATTGCCCGCCAGGGCCGTGAAGGGTGCCAGGTTGACGCTGAAGGCCGATCCCAACTGGCCGCTGAGCAGGCTGTGGATCAGGTTGGCCCGCTGCACCGCCAGGGTGGGGGTGTAGATCTGGAACTCCGGCCCGTAGAGGTCGGGATGGCCCGGCAAAGCCGCCAGGGGGGAATAGAAGCTGAACACGGTGGGGGGCGTCAGCACCAGTTGCCCCAGGTCGCCGAACAGGTACAGGAAAGTGGCCGGGTCGCCGATCTGGGCCCCCAGGGCCCGGCCCAGGTTCAGCACGTGCAGCACCGGGTCTTTCAGGTGGCCGTGCTGCACCGCCGGCAGGGCGCTGGCTTCCGGGTCGGTGAGAATGGCCGTGAGCACCGCTTTCAGGTCGCCCCGCACCCCCTGGCCGTTGTCGATGAAGACGTTGGCCACCCGCTCGATGTAGGCCGGGCTGGGATTGCTGGTCACCAGGGAACGGATCAGCCGGGTGGCCACGAAGGGGGGCACGTTGGGGTGCTGGAAGACGTTGTCGATGACGGCTTCCAGATCCTGTTCCGTGGTCTGGCCTGCCGGCAGCACCTGGCCGCCGAGCAGGGTTTTTGCGCCCATGTCGTGGTTGGCGTCCCGGGGTTCCATGGTGCCCACGAAGTATTCCCAGTTCTGGCTGCCGGGGGTGGCGCCGGGGCGGGTGGGATAAGTCCAGCCGGTGAGGGCCCGGGCGAATTCCGCCAGACGGGCCTGGTCGTAGGTGGGCACCGGCTGGCCCTGACCATCCAGCACCGGGCCACCGTCCGGATGCAGTTCCCACAGGCCGATGCTGAACAGTTGCAGCAGTTCCCGGGCGTAGTTCTCGTTCGGGGCGCTGGAGGCCGTGGCCTTGGTGCTGTTGGCCAGATCCAGGAACTTGCCCATGGTGGGGCTCAGGGTCACTTCCTTGAGCAGGGTGCGGTAATTGCCGAAGGCATTGCGGGACAGCAGCCGCACCCAGGGAATCAGCTCCTCGCCGCTGGTGTTCTTGTTGGCGGACACCACCAGGGTCTGGCCCAGGGCGAACATCATGCGCTGACGCAACGAGTCCGGGCCGGTGGCCATGTTCTGGAACAGCCGGGCGCGTACCTGGCTGGCGTTCAAACCATCCGGCAGGGTGCTTTCCGGCATCAGGAACTGCTGGGCCAGCCAGGCTTCCCGGCCCAGGGTGCGCAGGGCAGTGATATCGGCCGCCGTGGGGCCGAAGGTGGCCTGCTCCAGGAAACGGGTCGCCTCGATGACCTGGATGTCCGGCGCCGGGGTGGGCGCCGGGTCCGGTGTCGGCGTGGGCTCGGGGCCTGGAACAGGATCGGGTGCGGGATCGGGGGTGGGATCGGGGGTGGGCTCCGGGTCCGGCGTGGGGTCGGGGCTGGGATCAGGTTCGGGTTCCGGTACCGGCAGGTTTTCCACCAGGTTCACGGTATAGCGGCCCACTTCCTGCCAGTTCTGGTAGACCACCACGGCGATGGCGTTCTGGCCGCTGCATACCCAGGCATTGCGGGTGGCGCCGCTGGCGGTGGGGGTGTTGGCCACGTAGAGCATGTGGGCTGGGTCCAGCAGGGTGGCCGTCACCGGTATGGAGCAGGCCTCGGTGCGGGGAATGGCGTACGCATAGACAGCAGGGTCGAAGGTGGGGCTCAGGCCGGCCACGGCCAGGCCGCTCAGGGCGGGGGCGGCCTGGGCTGGCACGACCAGGACTAGAAAGCAGGCCAGGCCCAGAGGGCGTAACGTGGCTTGCAAGGCAAAGGCATGTTTGAACCGCATGAACCTCTCCAGATCAAGGGGGTGACGGAATGGCTTGCGCCGTGGGCCGTGGTGGAGTCCTCCGGCATCGCGCCGGATCGACAAGGACCCGGGAACTGGCCTGACTACCGCGCGTTCCATGGCATCCGCAGCAAGTCGTAAATGGTTTTCGGGGCGGGTCCACCCAGGCCGAACACCAGGTCCGAGTGGGGACGGGCCGATGGATCCAGCGCGGTTCCGAACAGCCGGTCCCAGAATGAGAACACCGAGGCCAGGTTGGCGCGGGCCTCTTCAGGCCGGTCTGAATGGTGGACGCGATGAATGGTCGGCGTGACCAGCACCCGGCTGATGGCGGCTTCCAGCCGCCCCGGCAACGCTAGGTTGCCGTGGGCCAGGAAACCCAGCGCGATGGCGGCTGTATCCAGGATAAGCACCCCCACGGGGTCCAGACCGGCCACGATCACCAGCAGGATCATGGCTCCCCCCGTTGCCAGCGCTTCCAGAGGATGGAAACGCAAGGCCAGGGTGCAGTCATATTCCGTATCGCTGTGATGCACCTGATGCAGACGCCACAGCCAACCCACCCTGTGAGCGGCCAGATGCGCAAGGTAACGGGCCAGATCCAGGACCAGCACGCTCAGCGCCATCGCGCCGGCTCCGGTCAGGCCCATGCGGTTCAGCAAGCCCCAACCCTGATCCCGGGCCAGCAGGGCCGCTCCAACCAAGCCCAACGGCAGCAGAAGCGCGAACAACCCCTGGTTGCAGAAATGCAGGCCCACATTCAGCCGCCAGCGAAGTCCGGGACCGGTGTCCGGACGACGCCAGGGCCACCAGGTTTCCGCCAGCGCCACCAGGGTAAAGCCACCGACCAGGGCCGTCAGGTACCAAGCGCCGGCGTGGGACGGAACGGCTTCCAGCAAGGTTTCCACGAATGCGCGGCTATTTTTCGCGGCGCCGGCGCAGGAGGGCGACGGCCAGCGCCGCCGCCCCGATGCCCAGCAGGGCCAGCCCCTCGGGCTCGGGAATGGGCGTGGCGATGGTGGCCAGGGCCGGAGAACTGGCCAGCAGACATGTGAGCAGCGGCAGGATCGTTTTCATGGACGGGGCTCCTTTTCCATTGGATGGGACGCGGGAATCGCGTCTCCGGCGATGCCAGTCTGGTCTGAGCATGTATCAATCCGGCTTCAGGCGGCGGGCTTCTGGGTTTCAATCGTTTCAACGCATAGAATCCGGCAACCGCGACAAACCAGGGAGCCCCATGTCCACCATCGCGTCCACCCTCACCGGCAGAACGCTGATACGCCTGGCTCTGGGCGGCGGTTTCGTCCTGCTGCTGACCAGCGCGGTGAGCACCTGGGTGCTGTATGGGCAGGTGGAAGACCATGCCACCGAGCGCCTGGCCTTGCGGACCCTGGAGCGGGCGCGGGTCACCGAGCGGGTGCTGGCCCAGACCGTCGAATCCCATGAAGCGGTGCGCCGGGCTTTCCTGGAGAAATGGCCGCTCTATCAAGGCACGGAAACGCTGCGCCGTTTCGAGCAATTGTTCATGCGTTACCCCGACGGGGCCATCCGCAACCGGCCGGAGATCAGCGACGGCCGCAAAGGGGCCACGGGCTGGATACGCAAGAGAGAAGTGGTCAGCGATGACCTGAAACGGCGCTTCGTGCTGTTCTTCGATCTTTCCCAGCAATACGGCCCCGGCATGGTGGTGCGGGAGGACAACCTCTTTTTCACCAGCCTGCCCGAGCAGGCCAACATGGGTTATGACCCGATCCTGTATCCGGACTGGATACTCACCATTCCACCGGATTTCGACCAGAAGAACTACGAATGGGGCCGCGTGGCCTACGCCCCCGCCCAGGCCGGCGAGGGCACCCGCTGGGCGGGGCCGGAACTGGACGACAGCGGCGGGGATGCCGGCCTGGTGTTTTCCGTTCTGACCCCGCTCGTCTATCAGGGCCGCCATCTGGCCACGATGGCCTCCAGCAATAGTGTGGAAGGTTTGCTGCGCCGGGTATTGCACCACGGGGCGAACCCGCTGGAACGCCAGGCTGGCAGGCTGGTGTTGCTGCGGCAGGATGGGCGGATCATCCACGACACCCAGTCCGTCGACGGCGGTGGCCACCTGGCCTCCGCCCTGCCCTTGCACACCCGCATCCTGGCCGCCACCGCCCAGGCGCCCCGCTTACCCCTCACCGGCTACGATGCCGAAGAGGACTGCTACTACGCCGTGGCCCGCATCGAAGGGCCAGGCTGGCTGGCGGCAACCGTGCTGCCCGGCCGGGTGGTACAGGCCGAGGCACTGAGCCAGGCCCAGTGGGCTTTGTGGGCAGGCGCCCTGGCCCTGGTTCTGCTGCTGTCTGTTTTTGCCGCCGTGTTGCGTCGCCGTATCGCCCAGCCCCTGGGGGAACTGACCCGGGCCGCCGAGCGGGTAGCGGCGGGCGACGAAGGCGTGCGCCTGCCTGCGGGCCGCCCCGACGAACTGGGCCGCCTGGCCCAGGCCTTCAACGACATGGCCGCCAAGGTGGCCCGGCGGGACGCCGCCCTGCGCCAGGACAAGGCGGACATCGAGGCCGCCCTGGCGGAAGTGCGCCGCACCGAAGAACGCTGGCGGGCCATGACCGAGAACGCTTCGGACATGATCGTGGTGATGGACCCGGAAGGGGCCATCCGCTATGCCAGCCCTTCGGTGGAACGCTTTCTGGGACGCCCGGCGGCAAGCCTGCTGGGCCACCCCGCCCTGGATCTGGTGCACCCCGAAGACCAGGCCCGCCTGGCCCCCCTGATCACCCAGCCCACCGGCCAGGCGGTGGAGTTCCGCGCCCAACGGGCGGATGGCGAATGGCGCAGCCTGGAGTCCGTGGCCAGCGACCTGCGCGGCCACCCGGCGGTGGGGGGGCAGGTGCTCAACATCCGCGACATCACCGACCAGCTCCAGGCCGAGGCCGAGCTGGCTCGGCAACGGGACGCCCTGCACCAGAGCGAGAAACTGGCCGCCCTGGGCGGCCTGCTGGCCGGCGTGGCCCATGAGTTGAACAACCCCCTGGCGGTGGTGGTGGGGCGTTCCTGCCAACTGGAAGCCAGCCTGGCGGATGCGGGCCAGCGGGATACCGCCGGCGCCATCCGGCGGGCGGCGGAGCGCTGCGCCCGCATCGTCAAGACCTTCCTGGCCATGGCCCGGCAACAGCCCCCCGGCGGGAAGCCACCGACCTCAACGCTGTCATCCTGGGAGCCCTGGAAATGCTGGGCTACAGCCTGCGTTCCGGCGGCGTGGAGGTGCGGACCCGCTTCCAGCCCGGCCTGCCGCCGGTGCAGGCCGACGGTGACCAGCTGGGCCAGGTGTTCCTCAACCTGTTCACCAATGCCCAACACGCCCTGGCGGAAGTGGACGGCCTGCGGCAACTGACCGTGGCCTCTTCCTGGGATGCGGAAAACAGCCAGATCCGGGTGCGGGTGAAAGACAGCGGCCCGGGCATACCCTCGGACCTGCGCTCCCGCATTTTCGAGCCCTTCTTCACCACCAAGGACGTGGGCGAAGGCACGGGGGTGGGCCTGGCGGTGAGCCTGGGCATCGTCCAGTCCCATGGCGGCAGCCTGGAGTTGGTGCAGACGCTGGCCGGCCAGGGAGCCTGTTTTGAAGTCACTCTGCCGGTGGCGGCGGGGGATGCTGGTACCGCTGAAGGGCAAACCCCGTTGCAACCCGCGGCCGGCGGCCTGCGCATCCTGGTGGTGGACGACGAAGTGGAAATCGCGGAAATCCTGCGGGACATCCTGGCCCCGGCGGGCCACGCCGTGAGCCTGGCCCACGACGGCCGCCAGGCCCTGGAACGGCTGGCGCGAAACGATTACGACCTGGTGTTCAGCGATCTGAAGATGCCGGACATGGACGGCCCCGCCCTGTACCGGGAAATCGCCGCCCGCCACCCCGGGTTGGCCAGGCGGGTGGTCATCGTCACCGGCGACACCCTGGGGGGCGCCGCCCGGCGTTTCCTGGACGAAACCGGCCTGCCGGTGGTGGACAAACCCTTCGCGCCGGCGGCTATTCTGGAAGTTGCGGCACGATTCGAGGCGGTTTGAAGCGGCCGAGCCAGGCCCTGCAAGCCAAGAGGGAAGCACCTTGTCATGTGACTTCAGTCAAGAAGCGATGTCGAGCCAAGATTACCCACTCCGTTTCCATAGGCACGGTTATGGCGTACTTGGGCTATGGTGATTCCCCAGCCCGAGTTGTAGCGAGCGACGCTGTCCATGACGGCGGCCACGAAATACATACCATCCCCACAGTTATATTCCGCCACGCTGTCTTTCACCCAGACCGCGCTGGATATTCCTCCCCGGCCATTCCCCGATACCCGTAGCGCGTCAATCGTCATATGTTGTGCTACCGCGTTTTCGCTTTCGAAGCCAACCACGCCGATTCCGCCAACGCCAGCGATCGTGCCGTTACTGATATGTACCGCGGCGGGCGTATGTCTCGGCAAATAGATGGCCACACCCATGCCGGTCGTCCAGCTCGAGCTCATGTCGCTGCATGTCAGGTTAGCGCCGACAAAATCGCCGTTTGTAGTGACCGGCCCCTGGATGGCGAAGCCGTTCAGGTCCAGGGTCACCCGGGGGCTGGTGATCTCAACGCCGGTAGTGTTCACGTCATTGATGGTCAGGTTACCCGCCAGCTTGTACTTGCCTGGCAGGCTGAGGGTGACGGGAAAGCCCGGCGCGTCGCCCGGCGTGACGTTGCCGGCCAGGGCCTTGGCCTGGGTGATGAGGGTTTCGCCATCCACGGCGTGGGCCGGCAGGGTGGCCGCGCACAGGGCGGCGATGGCGGCGGGCAATACGGTCGATTTCATGAGGTTCTCCATGGATTGAGTGTCGGCAAGCGCCGATTTCGCGAAAGTTGTGGAGGGTGATGTCGGCAACACCGCCGTCAGCGGGCGCCTCCGCGCCCCCGCGTGGTGGACGCCGGACCCGGCAACACCGGTGCCGAGGTTGTCGACAGCTTGGGCGGAACGCGATGCGCGGTGGCCTGTTCGTATGCGTGGGCCAGGGCCAGCAACAAGGCCTCGGAGTGCGGCCGGCCGACGAACACCAGACTGAACGGCGACGCGCTGTCGGGGTACTGTCCCGCCGGCACCGTGACCGCCGGCAGACCGGCGATGTTGATCGCCGATACCGTGGTTTCCGAGATCACTGCGTCGTCGTACAGGCCGGGCAACGCCTCGGTGGCTTGGGGAAACACCAGCGCGTCCAGTGCCTGTCCGTCCATGACCTGCCCGAAGAGGTCGAGATAGGCCGCCTTGAGCGCGGAAAACTCCGACAGATCCGGGGAAATGGCGGGATCCGCCAGGGAATCCCGCAGCTCGGGCAGCACTTCGGTGTACCAGAACAGCGGTTCGCCCTCGTCGAAGGGGGATGCGCCGACCATCTGCTTCAGGGCCGCCAGCGAAGGCACGTCCAGACCCGGTAGATAGCGTTCGAAATCATGGGCCGCCGATTCGGTGCCGCGAAAATCGTAAGGCTCGTCCGGCAGGGCCAGTTCGGCGAACCCGCTGCCGGCGAAGGGGTCTTCGACCAGTGCCGCGCCCAGCGCCTGGAGCTCGCCCAGCGCCCGCGCGTACAACGTCGTGGTCGGGGCCGACAGCGGCGTCGGCCGCCAGCCCGGTCCGTACAGGCCGAGACGCTTGCCTTGCAGCGCGTGCGCGGTCAGTCCGGCGGCATAGCCACCGGCCGGCGCCAACGGACCGGCCAGCACCGACAACAGGATCGCCGCGTCGCGCACGCAGCGGGCGATCGGCCCGGCGACATCACGGGTGCTGGCCGCCAGTGGCGCGATGCCATCCGTCGGGATCAGGCCGAAGGTCGGCTTGACGCCGACCAGACTCTGCGCGGCGGCCGGGTTCTGGATCGAACCCCCGGTCTCCTCGCCCAGCGCGATCAACGCCATGCCGGCGGCCACGGCGGTGGCCGAACCGCTGCTGCTGGCGCCCGGTGCCAGATCGTGGTCGATGGCATTCAGGGTGGGGCCGGCCCAACTGCTGTTGGCGCGCGTGCCGTCATCGCTGAAGGCCGGAATGTTGGTTTTGCCCAGGATCACGGCGCCGGCATCCAGCAGGCGTTGCACGACACCGGCGTTGGCACGCGGAAACAGGTCGATGCCACCGGCGCGCACGCTGGTGCGATGCCAGCCAAAGGTCGACGGCGCGCCCAGCCAGTCCATCGATTCCTTGATCGCCACCGGAATGCCGGCGAGGGGTCCGATCGATTGGCCGAGTTCACGCGCCTGATCGGTGGCGCGGGCTTGCGCCAGCGCCAGCGGGTTCAGGGTCGTGAACGCGTTGTAACGCGGCTGGTACCGATCGATCTGTTTCAGGTAGGCGCGGGTCAGCATCACCGAAGTGAAGCGACCCGTATCGAGCCCGTCGATGGCTTCGCGCAAGCTCAGGTTGAGTACGTCGATATCGTCGTCGTCCCGCCCGCCGCCACAACCGGCCAGCAGCGCGGCGGCCGCGCCGAGCAGCAGGAAACGCCGGCGCGGCGGATTGAACGGAAATCGAACGGAGACGGGAAAAGTTTCGAGATTCTTGGTCATGATGCGATTCCAGATTCAGCCAGGGGTCAGGGCTCAGGGGCAGGCGATGCTGCCGCACACGTTGGGCGTGGTGTTCACGGTGCCCATGGTGACGTTGGCGTTGGCGCCGGCACCGTGGTTGGACTGGAAGAAGTTGCCGCCCCGGGCGCCCATGGCGTTGATGCCGTGGCCGTTGTTGTTGCTGGCCTGGCTTTCCGTGAGCAGTACGGAATGACCCTGCACGCCGGGGCCGTCGTTGGCCATCACCAGGGTGCGGGAAACCACCGCGCCATTGACCACCATGCCGCCGCGACCGTTGTTGATCAGGCTCAGGTCGTCCATGCGCATGCCCCAGGTGTCGTCTCCAGCCCGCAGGCCCAGGCCTCCCAGGCCACGGATCTGACCGTTGCGCACGGCAATGCCGGCCCAGCCCAGGCCGGGCGCGATGTCGACGCCGATGCCGTCGTCCTCGTGGATGCTCCGGTCGCTGCAGGTAGGCCCGATGCTCAGGCTACAGGTGACGGGCCCGGCGATGGCGAAGCCGTTCAGATCCAGGGTCACGTTGGGGGCGCTGATGAGCACGGCGGTGGTGTCCGCGTTCGCCACGGTCAGGTTGCTGCTCAGGCGATAGCTACCGGAACGGCTGATGACCACCGGGAATCCCGGCGTATCGCCAGGAGTGAGGTTGCCGGTCAGGGCCTTGGCCTGGTCGATGAGGATCACGCCGTCGACGGCGTGGGCGGAGGCATGCAGGGATGCGAGCAGGACGGCGAGGAGGAGTTTTCGGCTATGCATGGTTTGGGTTCCTTGTAATTGCGTGGTGAGGGTCAGGCCTGGATACGCCGCCGCCGACGGGTCAGCAGGGCCGCCAGGCCGATGCCCAGCAGGGCCAGGCCGGCGGGTTCCGGTACCTGGCCGGTGGATGGCTTGGCGACGCCATAGCTCACGTCGTCGATGATGAAATCGTCGACAAAGGGGCTCACATCGCTCATGGCGTGGATGCGTACACCGGCGAGCGGGGCGTCGTGGATGAAGCCCAGGAAGGTCCATTGGTCGAAGAAGGCGCGGGTGAAGCTGTCGCGCACGTTGCCGCCGTCATCCAGCAAGTCGAATTCCAGGAACACCATGCGCGTGGCGGCGCGTACCCAGAGTCCGAAGCTGTCCATTCCGGTGGGCAGCAGGGCGGTGAGGGTGTCCAGCTGATCCGGGCTGCCATCCACGTCGGACAGGCCGATGCGACCGCTGTGAGGCATGAAGGTGGTGGCCCGCGGGGTGTCGGCCGCGGACCAGGTGATGCCCTGGCTGGATACCGTGCCGGCGTAATTGGTGTCGGCCACCCAGGGGGCGGATTCGAAATCGTCCTGGCCCTGGATGTCGACTGCCTGGCCGAAATCGGCGGCATTCGAGTAGAACAGGATGTCCGCCTGGCTGGCGGGGGCGGCCAGGAGCAGGGACAGGACCAGGGTGGCCAGGCTCTTGTGCTTGAAGGGAGAGGACATGATGGAGTCTCCTGGGCTGTGGGCGTCAGGCACGACGGACACGGGAGCGGGCCAGGGTCGCCAGACCCAGACCCAACAGGGCCAGGGAGGTGGGTTCGGGTACATGGCCGGGATTGCCGGAGTTGCCGCCGTCACCGGGGCCACCCGGGTCGTCCGGCACGCAACCATCCAGACAGCTCAGGCTGGTGACCATGCCGCCGAACTCGGCGTCGACGTCGAACAGCACGAAGCGGGGCCAGTCGAAGCCGGCCAGCGATGGCACCCCGGAAGGCATGGAGTCGTTGTCGAAGACCGAGGAGGAACTGTCGACCAGAACCAGGTACGCGCTGACATCGTTCCCGTCGTAGCCGTAAGCCAGGTACTCATCGCCCACACCCGGATAATCATTGAAGATGGCCAGCATCACCGACAGCCCGTACAGATCCCAACTGGCGACGCCGCCATCCACGCTGACCTGCATGCCGTAGCCGGAACCGCTGCCCATATAGACGCCCAGGCCGGTGTCTCCGGGGTTCTGGTCTGTCCAGGTAGTGTCGTAGGTGAACTGGCCGGCGAACGTGCTCCAGCCGGTGCCGTACGGATCGTTGTCCACGGTTCCGGAGAAACTGATGGTGAGGGGCGCTGCCAGTGACGCGAACGGCAGGCTGGCGAGCAACAGGGTGAGAAGGGTTCTGGTCATGGTGGGCTCCGTTGGGATGAAAAGGGTTGCGTTCAAGGATTTCGGCCCGGGCGGCGGCGGCCACGCGCGCGCGCCATGCCGAACAGGGCCATGCCGGTGCCGAGCAATCCCAGGCCGAACGGCCCCAGCGTGGGCACCGCCTGGATTGGCGCGGCCAGATCCGCGCAGCCGGCCTGGCAGCCGAGCCAGGTGATCCGGCCACCGAATCCGAACTCCGGATCGAGCAGCAGAAAGCGCGGCCAATCGAAGCCATCCGCGCCGGGCAGCGTCGACGGCAGGGCATCACCGGTGATTGCCGTCTGGCTGAAATCGGTCAGCGTCACGGTCATGCTGGTCTGGACGCCGTCGTCGCCATGCGCGATGTACTCGTCAACGCCGACGAAATCGTCCAGCACCGCGAACATGAACGGCGCCCCATACAGCGACCAGCTGGCGGCACCGCCATCGACCTCGACGTGGATGCCGTAGTCGACGCCGTTGCCCTGGTAATTGCCGATACCGGCGGAGGCATCCAGATCCAGCCAATCGCTGTCATACGTGAAGGTGCCGGAGAACGTGGTCCAGCCGGTGCCGTGCGGGTCATCGTCGATGACGCCGGCGAACGCGAAGCGATATGGCGCGGCCTGGGCGACGCCGGCGACGCTCAGGGCAAGGCCGCAAGCGAGGACGAAAGACGGGATCGGCGAAATCTTCATGATGGCGGTGGGCACGGGGTTGTCGGATGCGGCCAGTCTGCGTCGGGCGCGTATCAATTCGGCTTCGCGCCGGGCCGTTCTTGTTTCATTTGTTGATGCGTCGTCCGCCCTTGGCGCGAGACGAACTCAGCGAAACTCAGACTGGCGGCGCCATCGACACCGCTGGCCAACAACGCGGCATACGCCACGCTCTCCGGCAGGCCGGGAAAGGCATTCGGGCGCGCGGCCGGGGATGGCCGACGGAAGTAGGCAAGCAAGCGATTCATTTCGATCTCCTTTCGAGGGGGCGGCGGTACCGGGCACGCGTTTCAGCTAGACGGCATCCCGGTCCAGGCCAGCATCAGGCGTGGGCCGACGGCCAGGGCGACGAGAACGAGCGCCGCCCAGATCGCGGCGACCACGGTGGTTTCGTGCTCGGCCAGCCAGTCCGACCAGCCGCGCCGGGCCAGACGCGGACGCAGCAAACGCAGGGCTAGACTGGCCGCCATGGCGGCGAACACCAGCACAAGGAATAGCGACAGGGTTCCGGAGGCGAGAGGGAGGGCGTCGGTCATGGCTACGCGCGGTGGTGGGGTGCGTAACCAGTGTGCGCGGCGTCTGTATCGGTACCGCTTCACGCGCCGACGATTTGGTTTCGATTGTTTCCGGCGATGCGCGCGCCGGCGCGCGTCAGACCGGTGATTCCGGCATCAGGCGGGCGAGCAGTTCGAGGACGTCGTCGGGGGTGAACGGTTTTTCTAGCCAGGACAGGCCGGTTTCACGCAGGAACGGCGCCACGCTCGGCGACATGGTGTCGCCGGTGATGAACGCCATGCGGCCGGCCAGTTCGGGATGGCGGTCGCGGATGGCCCGCCACAGGGCGGGACCATCGGTATCTGGCATGCGTACATCCGACAGGATGAGGTCGAAGCCCTGACCCGAGGCCAGCCGGTCGAGTGCCTCGCTGCCGCTCGCCGCCAATGTCGCCTCGAACCCGGCCGAACGCAGGATGTCGCCGAGCAGATCGGCGATCTCGACCTCGTCGTCGACGACCAGCACATGCCCGGAGCGCGGCGGCGGGGCCAAGCGATCGGCCGCGGCCCCCGCCGCCACGCATCTTGGCGTGTTCGCCACGAGCGGCAACCAGAGTCGGAAGGCGCAACCATGATCGACTTCTTCCAACACCAGATCGCCGCCCTGTTCGCGCAGCACCGACCGACTCACCGACAGGCCGACGCCGGTGCCGGCCCCCTCCGCCTTGGTGGTGAAGAATGGGTCGAAAATCCGTTCGCGGGATGCCGGCGGCACGCCGGGACCGTTGTCGGCCACACGAAGGAACACGCCGCCGTCGGCCAGGCCGGTTTCCACCTCGATCACGCGCGGTTCCGGACATTCCGCCAGGGCCTGCTGGGCGTTGACCAGCAGGTTGACGATGGCCTGACCAACCTGTTCGGCGGCCATTTCCAGAGCCGGCAACTCCGGCATCAACCGGCCGCGCACCTGGATGCCGGAACTGCGCAGACCATAGCCGAGCAGATCCAGGGCGCCACCGGCGAGTTCGTTGAGCGAGGCACTGCGCCGCGTGGTTGGCCGCTGCCGCGCCATCGCCAGGAAGGTCTGGACAATGCGCCCGCAACGATCGGCGGCGGCATGAATCTTGAGGGCATCCGCCTTCAGGACCGGATCGGCGGTCTTGGCCTCCAGCAACGCCGCGCGTCCCATCAGGATCGCCAACGGATTGTTCAGCTCATGGGCGACACCGGCCAGCAGCGCGCCCATCGCCGACAACTTCTCGCTTTGCCGCAGGGCGTCGCGCTGGCGCGCCAGTTCTTCCTCGGCCCGTTTCCGTTCGCGCAGATCCATGACGAAAGCGGTGAAGAAATGGGCCTCGCCCACCCGGTTGGCGGAGACGCTCATCTCCACCGGGATTTCCACGCCATCGGCGGTCAGCGCGGCGAGTTCCAGGCGACCACCGAGCATGCGCGAGACACCACTGGCCAGATAGCGGGCCAGACCCGCCCGGTGGGCGGCGCGCTGACGTTCAGGGATAATCAGTTCGGCCATGTCCCGGCCCAGGACGTCCCGGCGCCGATGGCCGAACAGGGCCTCGGCGGCCGGGTTGAATTCCACCACCCTGCCCTCGGCATCCATGGTGATGACCGCCAACAAGGCGTTGTCGACGATGGCCGATTTGAAGGCCTCGCTTTCCTCAAGCTGGCGGCCGGCCTCCCGATAGGCGGCGAAGGTGCGGGCGACGACATTGGCCCAGGTCTGCCAGAGGCGCGGCAGAACCGGCTCCGGAGTGGCCGGATTGCGCGAGACCCGCTGGATGTAGTGCACCAGTTCCAGGGCCGGATTGATGAACTCCCGCCGGAGCAGGTAAAGGGCCAGGAGAAAGGTGCCGGCCAACAGGGCCAGAATGATGCCGTAGGGCACGAAACGAGGCAGCAGCAGCGCGGTGATCTCCCGGTCCGGGATGACGTGGACCAGGGTCCAGGGGGCGTGCCGGGCCGTGGCCGCCACCAGCACATGACCCGCCCGCTCCACCGGCGCGCCATCGGCTCGCAGGATTTCGGCCAGATCATCCGCCGTCACGCCCGTGGGCAGGGCCGAACCGCCGGGCATGACCACGTCGACGCGGGTGCCTCTGGAGTCCGCCAGCAGCATGCCCTGGGCATCCACGATCAACGAATGACCCACCCGGATCGGCAGTTGCTTCAATGTATCGGCCAGGGTGGCCAGGCGGATGTCGGTGCCGACCACGCCGAGGAAGCGGTCGTCCTGGTAGACCGGCGCGCAGTGGGACACCATGGTTCCGGCGCCAGCCGGGTCGATATAAGGCTCGGTCCAGAAGGCCGTCCGGCCGGGATTCCGCTCCGGCGTGCCGGCCTGATAGAAGTCGTGCTCGAAAAGACCTTGAAGCCCTGGGCCCAGCCGGGTGTGGCCCGAGTTTCGCAACAAGTCGGCCGTGGCGGACCAGGGAAAGATGTTGGCGAACTCGCGGCTGGCCGGCATGAAATAGGACCACTGGAAGCTGGCGTCGATACCGTGGGTGAGACGCGCCAGGCTGAAGAATTCCAGGGCCTGGTCCAGCAGATGCAGGGCTCGTCCCGCGTTGGCCGGGTTGTCGCCCCGCCAGAGCAGTTGGCCGATGTAGCGACGCTGGGCGGGTGGGATGGCATCCAGGGTATAGCCGGCCACCGCGCCTTCCTCCAGATAGGGGCGCAGATGCTGGCGCAGGCCACTCGGGGTGTTGCCGGGATTCAGCAGGTAGCCGCTGGACCAGGCCTGCATGCGCAACACATGGTCGCGGGCCGATTTGGCGATCCCCTCAAGCGTAAGGATGTGGCTGGCGCTTGCCCGGCCCATGTCGGCCAGGATCTGCTGGCGCTGGCTACGATACTGGTTGCTGGCCAGCGCCAGCACGACGATGAACAACGGCAAGGTGATGACCAGCAGCAGGCGGTGGTAGCGCCTCAGCAGGCTGCGATCCTCCTGGCCGCGCCGCTCCGCGCCAGGATCCTCGGTCGCCTCGCTCACGGCGTGTGGGATGGCGTGTCGGGAACGAACATGTAGCCCACGCCCCGCACCGTCTTGATGACTTCCGGTTTTTCCGGGTCCGGTTCGATCTTGCGACGCAGGCGCATGACGCGCAGATCGATCGAACGGTCGAACACATCCCAGCCGCGGTGGTGGGCCATTTCCATGAGCTGGTCCCGGTTCAGAACCCGGTTGGGGCTCTCGGCGAACACCTTGAGCAGATCGAACTCCATGGCGGTGAGCGGCAGTTCGATACCGGTCCGGTCATACAGCTTGCGCGCAGCCAGATCGAGCTCGCAGGCCCCGAACCGGACCCGACCGGGCCGAACCACCGCCGGCGCGCCTTCACGCAGGCGACGGAGCACACTACGCGCGCGCGCCAGCACCTCGCGCAGCTCGAACGGTTTGGGAATGTAGTCGTCGGCGCCCAGTTCCAGGCCGACGATGCGGTCGATCACGTCGGCGGCGGTGGTCAGCATGATCACGCCGACGCCCGGGTGATGCTCCCGGATCCAGCGTGCCAGCGACAGGCCGTCCTCGCCCGGCATGCGGATATCGAGCAACGCCAGATCCGGGCGCCGGGATTCGAAACGGCGTCGGGCCTCGGCGGCGTCGCCGGCGCCGGTCACGGCGAAGCCCTGGCCGGAAAAATATTCCACCAGGATTTCGACGAGTTCCGGTTCGTCGTCCACCACCAGCAGGCTGTGGTTCGTTTCCATGTTGCCGATCCGAGTCCGCCATCTCGCGCGATGGCCGCAAGTATGCCTTCGGGACCGGCGCCGACAAAGACGGTGAAACAATTGAAACAGGCCCGGCGCCGGCCCGGAACCTGCTCGCCGTCCAAGCCATCCGGCGCCGGCGCCGGCTCGGGCGCCCTATAATCGCCGGCGAGAAACCTTCCGGAGCCCCCCATGGAACAGCAATTCGACATCATCGTCGCCTCCCTGACCTCGTTCTGGGGGCAGCTCGCCAGCTTCGTGCCGCAACTGATCGCCGCCGTCGTGCTGCTGCTGCTCGGCTGGCTGCTGGCCCGGCTGGCGCGTTCCGGGATCATGCGTCTGCTGACCATGCTCAAGTTCGACCGCGCCACCGAGAAATCCGGCCTGGAGGCGTTCATGAAGCACGCCGACCTCGACGTTTCCGTGGCCTCGGTGATCGGCAGTCTGGTCTACTGGCTGATCATCCTGGTGATGATCGTGACGGTCGCCAACTCGCTCGGCCTGCAGATGGTGGCGGACCTGTTCAACAAGGTCGTGCTCTACATTCCCAACGTCATCGTCGCCATCCTGGTGCTGGTGTTCGGCACCATCCTGGCCCGCTTCATCAACCGCCTGGTGTTCGCCTGGCTGAACAACATGGAGTTCGATGGCGCGCTGACGGTCTCCACCTTTTCCGAGTACGCCATGATGGTGTTCGTGTTCTTCATGGCCATGGAACAGTTGCAGATCGCCAACGAACTGCTCACCGCCGCCTTCATCATCGGCTTCGGCGCCATCGGCCTGGCCTTCGCCATCGCCTTCGGCCTGGGCGCGCGCGACTGGGCGGCGAAGGTGGTGGAGCAACTGGTGAACGGCGGCAAGCGCAAGGACTGACCCCGCCGATGACGTGATCGCCGCCCTTCCGGCGCGGCGCAATCTTCCATGCCCGCATCGCAGATCGATTCCACCCAGCTCAGCCTGCTCAAGGCCTGCCTGGCACCCGCCGACGAGATCGAACGGCACTGGCGCGCCTGGCGCGAGCAGGCCGATCTCGACAGCCTCGACGACGCCTCCAACCGCCTGCTGCCGCTGCTGTACCGGCGCCTGGAGGCGGCCGGCATCGCCGATCCGGACATGGCCCGGCTGCGCGGCGTCTATCGTTACCACTGGTGTCGAAACCAGTTGCTGCTGGCCGAATTGCGCCGGCTGTTGCCAGCGCTGCGCGAGCTCGGCGTCGAGGTGCTGCTGCTCAAGGGCGCGGCGCTGATTCACCGCTATTACCACGACCCCGGCATCCGGCCGATGAGCGACCTCGACATCATGATCCGGCCGGAAGACATGGAAGCGGTGTTCGCCCTGCTGCGCGAGCGCGGCTGGCAGCCCAAGGTCCAGGCCGATCTGGACCGGATGCGCACGCGCCGGCTGATCCATGCCGTCGATTTCCGGCGCGACTGGAACGGCCGCGTGCTCGAAATCGACGTGCACTGGACGCCGCTGCATCGCTCCACCTGGCCGGGCGCGGAGAAGGCGTTCTGGGAGCGCTCCCTGGCGACCAGCGTGGATGGCCAGGCCTGCAGCGTGCTCGACCCGACCGATCAGTTGCTGCATCTGTGTCTGCATGGCGGCGCCTGGAACGTGATGCCGCCGTTCCGCTGGGTCGCCGACGCCTGCCACGTCCTCCGCGATGACGCCGAGGCCATCGACTGGGAGCGCCTGATCGAGGACGCCCGCCGACATCACGGCCACGTCATGCTGCGCGCGACCCTGGGCTATCTGCGCGAGGAATTCGCCGCGCCGGTGCCGGAAGCGGTGACGCGCCGGCTGGCGGCGACCCGGCCGACCCACGCGGAACGCCTGGAACACCGGCTGCTGACGCGCCAGATCGCTGCCGCCCGGCTCGACCAACTGTTGCTGCTGGAATGGTTCAACCATTCGCGCGCCTACCCGCGCGGCGGCGTCCTGCGCCGGCTCGTGGCCTTCCCCGACTATCTCAGGCTGAGCTGGAAGCTCGACCACTGGCATCAGATTCCCGGTTTCATCACCCGTCGGCTGGTCGCCCGGCTGACCGGCAAGAGCCATCACTTCCGTTGACCACCCGCGCCGCCGCCATGTCCAGTCCCCCCCTCGTCAGCGTCATCGTCACCTGTTTCAACCGCCAGGCCTATCTCGCCGAGGCGCTCGACAGCATCCTCGAACAGCGCCTCACCGATTACGAGATCGTGCTGGTGGATGATGGCTCCACCGACGATTCCGCGCGCATCGCCGGCGAGTACGCCGAGCGCCACGGCGACCGTCTGCGCTACCACCATCAGACCAACCGGGGCGCCGCCGCCGCCAAGAACACCGGCGTGCGGCTGGCGGCCGGCCGCTACATCGCCTTCCTCGATTCCGACGACCGCTGGACGCCGGACAAGCTGGAAACCCAGTTGCGCCATGTCGAAAGCCACCCGGACATCCGCGTGCGCTTCGCCCACGGCCGCCAGTTCCCCAGCCCGGAACTGGCGCCGGAACAGCGTGCCCGCCTGCATTGCCCGGAACAGCCGATGCCGGCGCCGGTCTCCGGCACGCTGTTGATCGAACGAGACGATTTCCTGCGCATCGGCCCGTTCCGCGAAGAACTGCGGGTCGGCATCGACGTCGAGTGGAACCTGCGCGCGCGCGCCTCCGAGCTGGTCATCGCGACGCTGCCGGAGGTGCTGCTGCTGCGCCGCGTCCATCCCGGCAATTCCGGTTTCACCGAGCGGGACACCCGCAAACAGCACACCGCCATCCTCAAGGAACACCTCGACCGGATGCGCGCGCGCAGGCCCGCCGGGCCAACTGATTCATAGGCAAGCCATGACCGATTTTTACGACGACGAAAACCTGCAACAAACCTTTGTCGACGCCATGGCGGCGAGCTACGCCGCCGCCGCCGAACGTCACGAGGAGCGCGTCGGCCTGCTGCTCGCCGGCATCGCCATCGAACTGCGCTTCGCCAGCCCGGCGCTGCGCCATCTGCCGGCCATCCCCGCCGGCCAGACGCCGGCCCTGACCATCTCGATCTGGGACCGCGCCGGCACCGGCGTCGCCGCGCCGCCACCGCCGTTCGACAAGAAGCGCATCACCGACCGCGGCGACATCTGGGGCTTCGTCAGTCGGCGTTTCCGGCTGGCCTTCCATTACGGCGAGTTTTCCGTGAACGTGTTCGACCGCAAGCGCGGCCATGGCTATTTCTGGGTCGACGATGCCGCCCGCCTGCCCTACTGGACCGCCGCCGCGCCGTTGCGCACGCAACTGCACTGGTGCATGGAAGCCAGCGGCCGCCAGCTCCTGCACGCCGCCGCCGTCGGTACCGAGGACGGCGGTCTGCTGCTGACCGGCCGGGGCGGCATCGGCAAATCCTCGACCGCGCTGGCCGGATTGCTGCACGGCATGGATTTCGCCGGCGACGATTACGTGGTGGTGGCGCTGGAGCCGAAACCCCGGGTCCATCCGCTGTACAGCTCGGCCAAGGTCAACCGCGACCAGCTCGATCGCTTCCCGGCGCTGGCCGGGCATCTGCGCAATCCCGACGGCGGCGCCGACGAGAAGGCCATCTTCGATCTGCTGCCCGCCTACCGGACGCGCATTCCCGACGGCATGCCGATCCGCGCCATCCTGGTGCCGGGCGTGGCCGACCAGACCGAATCGGCGATCGACGCCAACATCGGACTGGACGCGGTGCGCCACGCCGCCGCCTTTTCCACGGTCGAGCAACTGCCGCATGCCGGCAAGTACACCTATGGCTTCATCGACGAACTGACCCGGCGGGTGCCCGCCTATCGCCTGCGCCTGGGCCGCGACCGCGCGGCGCTGGCGACGACCCTCAAGGATTTTCTGGCGCGGCCGACGCCGCCGGCCAGCGCGCGCGCGCACGCGCCGGCGGCGGACTGGCCGCTGGTCAGCGTGGTGGTGCCGGCCTACAACCGGGAACGCATGCTGCCGGAAGTGCTCGCCAACATCCGCGGCCAGGGCTACCCCAACCTGGAGATCATCGTCGTCGACGACGGCTCCACCGACCGCACCGCCGAGGTCGCGCGCGCCCAGCCCGACGTCCGTCTGTTCGAACAACCCAACGGCGGCCCGGCGCAGGCGCGCAACCGGGCGATCATCAACGCGCGCGGCGAATTCATCGCCTGCCTGGACAGCGACGACCTGTGGCCGGACGGCATGCTCGCGCATCTGGTCGACGCGCTGCGCCGCGATGCGGACGCCGAGGTCGCCCGGGGCTGGCCGCAACTGGCCCGACTCGGCGCCAACGACGACTTCGAATTCGAGGGCAATCCGCTCGAAGGCTTCCCCAACTACATCACCGGCAGCGTGTTCCGCCGCCGGGTGTTCGACCGGGTCGGCCTGTTCGATCCGGAACTGCGTTTCGGCGAGGACAACGACTGGTTCAACCGCGCCCGCGAGCATGGCGTCGGCGTCCTCCGCCCGGACTGCGTCTCCGTGATCGTGCGCCGTCATGGCGGCAACATGACCTACGGCAAGAACCTGGTGCAGCTCAACGTGCTGCGCGTCGCCAAGAAAGTGCTCGACCGCCGCCGCGCCGGCGCCACCGCTCCGGCCGCCCCCACCAATCCGAAATAGCGACAAGGAAACCGACCATGCTTCCCAGCCTGCTCAAACTGCCGCACGACGACATCGTGTTCGAAAACTACGAGGACGAAATGGTCCTGCTCAACCTGCCCGAGGGCGTCTATTTCACGCTCGACCGGGTTGGCGGCGACTGCCTGCTCTGGCTGCTCAGCGCGCCGAACGCGGCGGCCGCGGTCGAGGCGATCCGCGCCCGTCACGCCGGCGACGCCGGCGAGATCGAGGCCGGCCTGGTCCGACTGGTCGAACAGGTCACCGGCGCCGGTCTGGCGCTCGCGCGCGCCGACGGCGAACCCGGCCTGGACCTGGAGATCGGCCCGGTCGAAGCCGGCTCGATCTACGCGCCGCCGCGGCTCGACCGCTACGACGATATCGAGGACATCCTCAAGTTCGATCCGGTGCATGAAGTCGCCGAGACCGGTTGGCCCAACGTCCGCGCCGATGCCGACGGACCGCGTTGAGCGCGACGCGCGCGCCAGCGCCAGCGTCATCGTCCGCGCCGACCGACGCGCGGAGCTGACCGCGACGCTGGCCGGACTTCAACGGCAGACCCGGCCGCCGCGCCAGATCCTGATCGTCGGCGCCGGCGGTGACGCGGATCACGCGCGGGGTTTCGCCGCGCCCGCGCCGGACATCCGGCTGCTCGACGACGCGCCGGCCACGCCGGCCGGCCAGCGCAATCACGCGCTGCGTTTCGCCGACGGGGCGTTCATCGCCTTCCTGGAAGCCGGCGCGACACCGCGCCCGGATTGGCTGGCCGCGATCGAAACGGCCTTCGACGCCGATCCGGAACTGATCGCGTTGCAGGGCGACCTGGGTGCCTTCGGCGATCCCCCGGCGTCGTCAGCCAGCCACGAGGACGCCGACGCCATCGATACCCGCAACTTCGCCATCCGCGCCCAGGCGATCCGCCGCTACCGCGAACCGTTCAGCGAGCGCATCGTCGCCTGCGAGCAGGAAGACCTGCGCTGGAAACTGGCGGCCGACGGCATCCGGCCGCGCCGACTGGCCGGCATCGCGGTCGACCCCGGCGCCGGCCGCGAATCGCTGACCGACCGGTACCGCCACCATTACCGGACCGGCATCGGCCTGCTGCAACTGCGCCGGCTGCACGAAGGTTTTCGCGATCCCCGGCTGGCGCCCGCGCGTTCCAAGACCGCCGCGCTGGCCTGGCTGGCGCGCGAACTGGTCACGCCGACCCGGCCGCTCGCCGACTACCCGGCGCGTGTCGCCAGCCGTGTCGGCCTGCTCGCCGGCCTGACCGCCGGCCGCAAGGCCCGGCCGTCGCCGGCCCGGCCGGGCACGCCCGACGATCTGCTGTTCTTCGTCACCAACAAGTGCAACCTGCGTTGCCAGCACTGCTTCTACATCGAGGAACTCGACCGCCCGACCCGCGCGCTCGACGCGGCCACGGTGGCGCGCATCGTCGATTCGCTGACCCGCGACCTGCGCTCGGTCTCCTTCACCGGCGGCGAGCCGTTCCTGTGCCCGGACCTGGTCGAGATCTGCGAGGTGTTCGCCCGCCGCATCCGCGCGCGCGACCTGTCGATCGCCAGCAACGGCTACTACACGGCGCGCACGGTCGAGGCGGTCGAGCGCATCCTGGGCTTCGCCAACTTCAACCTGTACGTGCGCATTTCCCTGGACGGCCCGCGCGCCACGCATGACGCGCTCCGCGGCAATCCGCGCTCGTTCGACCATGCCCTGGCCACCCTTCATGCGCTCAAGGCCTTGGCCGCGCGCCAGCCGCGCCTGCATGTCGAGATCCAGACCTCGGTCGGCGCGCGCAACAGCGCCGAACTGGAGGAACTGGCCGATTTCGTCGCGCGCGAGCTGGGCGTGTTCCACCTGTTCGAGATCGCCCGCGACGTCGGCATGTTCGCCGGCAACGACTTCCTGCTGCCCGGCTACGGCCCGCCCGACAAGAGCGATCTGCTCGGCGCCGAGGCGATGGCCGGCGTGCTCGCGCGCATCCGCGCGATCTACGACCGCCACCTGGAGATGGGCCACGTCAACGTCTGACAGACCGGCTTCCAGTTGCGCCTGCTCGAAACCGCCGTCGAACAGGTGCGCCAGGGCCGGCCGATCCTGGCCTGCGCGACCGGCGACTCGATGGCCTGCATCCACCCCAATCTGGATGTGTCGATCTGCGAGATGACCCAGCCGATCGGCAACCTGGCCGACCACGACCACGATCTCGGCCGCCTGCTGCGCGAGCGTTTCACGCCGGCGCTGCGCGCCCGCCGCGACGCCTGTCATTGCACCAACGCCTGCAACAACAGCTCCACCCTGAAATCGCTCAGCGCGGCCTGACCGCCGCCGGCGCCAGCCGTTCGATGCGCGCCAGCATCCCGGCCGGATCGATGTCGCCTTTGAGCTGGCTGGCGCGCCAGTCCGGCCAGCGCGCGCGCAGCGCGGAACGGCCGGCCGCGTCGGTAACGATGCGGTCGAGCAGGGTGTAGAGGTTGTCGCGGTGGACCCGCATCCGCGCCAGCGTGCCGGCGCGGATGGTTTCCGCCGGAATCTCCAGCGCCGCCAGTTCGTCGACCGCCGCCGCGATGGCCCGGGCATCATCGGCGACGACGCGGGTCCAGGCCGGATCGAAGAGAACGTCGCGACCGCCCAGGCTGGCGGTGGAAACCACCGGCAACCCCGTCAGCAGATACTGCGCGCTGGCGTACATGGCGCCCTCCGCCGCCGACAGGCACAGACCCACCCGGCATTCGTTCAGGCAAGCATTGATCTCGGCCATGGAAAAGGACCGGTAGTCGGCGGCCAGCGGGTCGTTGTACCAGTGCGCGCGCGCCAGCAGTTTCCGGACCGAGGCCGCGTAAGCGGGATCGTGATAATCCATGTTTCGCGCCGTGACCAGCGCCAGGCTGGCAATGCCCGCCGCCAGCGCGTGGCGCTTGAAGGCGTCGACCCTGGCGTCATAGATGGCATCGAAGCGTTTGTCGACGCCAGCGAGAGGCCGGAAGATGTCCGCATCGACGAAGGCGTTTTGATGGACCAGGGCGGCGTCCAACCCGGCCCGCTCCAGCGCCAGCCGCTCGGCCTCGGTGTTGGCCAGGAACACGAGCTGGTGATTGGCATGCCGGCGAACGTGTCGACGCGACCGGACCAGCAGGCGGGCGATCTGTCCAGGTTGTTCCTGGGTCCAGGAAAAGGCGACCAGCAGATGGACCCGCCGGCGCCGGTAGCGCCGGAAAACCGGCAGCAAGGCGCCGTCGTCATGGGCCAGCACCCAGTCGAACACGTACAGGATCAGCGGGTCATCATGCAGGACCAGAGCGTCGCCACCGCGCAAATGTCGTTCCAGCCAGGCCAGCGGCCAGAATCGATACCAGCGTCGCGCCAGTTCCGGACTCATGAATCTCTCCGTCCGGCGTCATCGCTCCATCGTCGTGCCTGTTCCAGACGCGCGAGCACCGCCGCCGGCGCCACCAGGTCGCCGAGATCCTCGGCGATCCAGGCTTGCCAGCGCGCTTGCCAGTCCACGCGCCGGCCGCCGCCGGCGGTCAACTGGTCGAGCAGTTCGAACAGGCGCTGTCGGTGCGCTTCCATCTTCAGCAGCGTGCGCGCCCGGATGGTTGCCGCCGGCACCGGGCAAGCACACAGGGCCCGGACCGCTTCGGCGATGGCCTCGGGCCGGTCCTCGACCACCCGCGTGTAATCGGGATCGAAGAAGACATCGCGGCCTCCCAGGCTCGGCGTCGAGACCACCGGCAATCCGGCGAGCAGGTACTGGATGCTGGCCTTCATCGCGCCCTCCTCGGCCGACAGGCACAGACCGACCCGGCACTCGTTCAGGCGGGCGTTGATCTCGCGCCGGTCGAGCAGGCGGTAATCCGGAGCCAGCGGATCGTTGTACCAGTGCGCGTGGCCGAGTTGCTCACGGACCCGGCGGCTGTGGTCCTCGTCATGCAGGCGGTCGAGCCGGCTGACGATCAAGGCCAGACTGTCGATGCCGGCGGCCAGGTAATGGCGCTTGAACGGCAGCAGGCGGGCGTCGTAGACGGCGTCGAAACGCTTTTCCACCCCCGGCAGCGGCCGGAAGATGGCCGGGTCGACGAAGGCGTTGTGATTGATGAACGCGGAATCCAGACCGGCGCGGAGGTAGGCGTCGTGCTGGCTGACGCTGTTCGCCATCATCATCACCCGATGGCGCGGATGACGGCGCAGATGCCGGGCTCGCCAGGCGGCCAGGTTGGCGACATGCCAGGCGTTTTCCCGGCACCAGGAAAACCCCATCAGCAAATGCACCGGCGCGTCCCGATGGCGACGGAACAATGGCAGCAGCGCGCCCGACTGGTGCTCCAGCACCCAGTCGCGGACATACAGGATGGGGGGATCGTCGTGCAGCACCAGGCAATCGCCGCCGCGCAGGTGGGGTTCCAACCCGGACCAGGGCAGCACGCGGTAGATCCGCGCGGCGAGGTCGACTCCGGCCATCCGGATCAGCCGCGCCAGCGGTCGAGCGCGCGCCGGAGCGTGGCGCGCGACCACTCGGCCAGGCCCGGGCGCAGCAAGGGACGCAGCTCCGGCATGGCGGCGGCGACCGATTCGCCGCGCAACGCGTCCAGCCTGGCGCTGACCGATCGGAACGCGCGCGCCGACGCGCGCTCGCGCGGCAGCTCGAGCAGGCGCGTCACCGCCGCGAACTGGGCATGCTGGTCGGCCAGGTCGGCCGCGGTCAGCCCGCCGTCGGCGGCCAGCCGGTCCAGCCAGCCGCGATGCCGCTCGATCTCCTGACGGGCGCGTCGGCGCGAAGCGCGGTCGAGCACGGCGACGGAATAATGCGCCGGCGCGAACAGCGGATGCAGTTTCAGGGCGTCGGCCGGGATCACGCCCTCCCCGGCCAGCCGTCGATGCAGTTCCGGCAGATGGAGGACGTTGAACACCGAGACGGTGACGTCGATGCGCAGGCGGACGCGCGGCGCCTCGCGCCGGATGCGGCCGAGGTTGGCGCGGAACACCGACTCGTCGAGGCCGGCGCGGATCAGTTCGCCACGCGCGCCGAGTCCGTCCAGGCTGGCGTTGACGGCGACGTCGTCGAAACGGTTCCAGATCCCGACGACGTCGCGGCCGGCATGATTGAGCCTGCTCAGGTTGCTGGTGTAGCGCAGGCGGACATCGGTGCGTCCACGCGCCAGCAGGGTGTCGACGATGGTGGCGTGCTCGTCCATGATCAGCGGCTCGCCACCGGCGAAATACACCTCCTCCAGCGACTCCAGGTCGGCGGCCAGACGCCCGGCCAGGAAGGCGGCCGGATCGGCGACGGCGCGCGTCACGCTGTCGGTGGCGCGCGTCCAGCCCAATGCCCGGGCGTCGTCGTGCCAGCGTGAACTGGAACCGTGAAAACACATGCGGCATCGGAAGTTGCACAGATTGGAGAAGCGCAGATCCCAGGACAGCGCCGGCCGTTCGGGCAGCTCGCCGCCGGGCCCGGCTTCGGCGACGCGCCGCCAGTGCCGACCGAAATCGTGGTTGAAGTGTTGCCGTTCACTGCGAAAACCGAACGCCTCCGCGCGCGCGCAGTTCGCGCAGCGGGGATCCGGCCGGTCCGTCAGCATGCCGGCGCGCAGGTCGTTGAGCGCCGGCGAACGGCGCAGGCCGTCGAGATCGCCGGCATCCAGACCGCCGAAATCGCCGCTGGCCAGGCAGCAGGGCATGGCCGGCCCGAACGCCGGCAGATGCGCGTGCACCCAGGGCGCCATGCAGAAATGGCGGCCCCGGGTCAGCAGATCATCGATTTCCGCGCGCGTGGGCAAGCTTCGATTCCTCTCGACTGCGGCCGCTCAGGCGACCGCGCGGGCTCGCTCGATCCGGTTTTCGGCCACGGTCCGGCCTTGTCCCGGCGACAGATCCTCGCCGGCCTCCAGACGCTCCAACGCCTCGAAATCCACCAGCGCCTCGGTCGGCGCGTCGTGTTCGGCCAGCCAGTCGGCGCGCGCCACCAGGCGATGCGGCTCGACCCGGCCGACCACGCCCAGACAGTGCCGGCAGGCCCGCAACGGCTGGCGCGAACGCAAAAAGTCGAGGATGCGGCCGCGCATGTCCGGGCCGCCATCGATCGGCACCGCGTCCAGGCGCGCGCTTTCCGGTGGCGCGCCGATCACCGTGGGAACGTGGACGCTCTGCACGCATTTGTGGAAATGGCCGTCGTGGATGATATGGCACCCCCAGACCCGGGCCATCTTGCAGGTCAGATAGATGCGCCGGATCAGGTTTTCGTCGTCGGTACCCGGCCGCGAGAAGGACACGCGGAAATCGTCGAAGGCGACGAAGCGGATTTCGACGTCCATGGCCGTGGCCTTGTCGAGCATCCGCGCGATGAAATCCGCGTCGACACCGGTTTCCGGGTACACCGAGACCTCGATCCGGTCGAGCAGCTTCCAGCTCGCGTCCGGCAGGCGCGGCAGCAACATGCCGTTGGTCAGCAACAGGATACCGTCGGCGATGCCGGTGGCGCGCAGGGCCTCGACCACGCGCGCGAACTCCGGATGCAGCAACGGCTCGCCACCGACGATCTTGGCGTAGCGGGCATGGTAGATCGGCGCCATGCGCGAGAAATCCCGCGTCACCGTGGCGGCGTCCGGGTAGCCCTTCCGGCGGATCGGCGAAGCCTGATTGCAGTGCGAGCAGGAGATGTTGCACTGGTAGGCGGCGATCAGCTCGCAACTCCAGGGCGGCTCGATCCTGCCGTCGCGGAAACGGACCAGCCCGGGCGGCATGCCGGCGGCCTCCTGGAAGGCGCCACGCATCCGGTCGATCCAGCCTCGCAGGCGCATGTCGATGGCGGTCAGCGCTCGCCGCGGTTGAGGTGCCGGCGCCGGTAAGGATGGCCGATCTTGCTGGTGGCGGGTTCGGGCGCGGGCGGCTTTTCGTCGGCGTGGGTCGCCTCGCCGCCCTTGCCGATGCCGCACCAGTCCAGCAGCGCTTCGACCTCGGCTTCCGGCAATTCCTCGCGCATGCCGCGCTTGAGCCTCGGCGGCATGGCGACCGGACCGAAACGCACGCGAATCAGCCGGCTCACGGTCAGGCCGACATGTTCCATCAGGCGGCGGACCTCGCGATTGCGGCCCTCGCGGATGATCAGTCGATACCACTGGTTGACGCCCTCGCCGCCGGCCGGAACGATGCTGTCGATCTGGGCGATGCCGTCGTCGAGCTCGACGCCGTCGAGCAGCATCCGCATCTTGTCGGCGCCCAACTCGCCCAGCACGCGCACCGCGTATTCGCGCTCGACCTCGTAGCGGGGATGGCTCAGGCGGTTGGCCAGTTCGCCGTCGGTGGTGAAGATCAGCAGACCCTCGGTGTTGAAATCGAGCCGGCCGACCGTGATCCAGCGGCCGCCGCGTACCGGTGGCAGGTTGTCGAACACCGAGGGCCGGCCTTCCGGATCATCGCGCGAGACGATCTCGCCTTCCGGCTTGTGGTAGACCAGCACGCGCGGCAAAACCTTCTTCCAGGTCAGGCGCACCACCCGGCCGTTGACCTTGACCACGTCGCCCTGCTTGACCCGGTCGCCGACCTGGGCCGGTTGACCGTTGATGCTGACCCGGCCCTGCATGATCAGTTCTTCCATGTCCCGGCGCGAGCCGAGGCCGGCGCCGGCCAGCACCTTGTGCAGTTTTTCGGATTGCGGTCGCAGCTCGTCGGGACTGACCTTGAGCGGTCGTCCCATGTAGGAATAGCGCGGCATTTCGTTCTCTCTATGGTTGCGGTCGTTTGCCCGGCGAATTTACCTGAATTCGCCGGATCGGGGCATGCCAGGCCGACAGGCGGAAACCCCGCCCGGACGGCTCACTCGGTCGGCGGCGGCGCTTCTTCCAGGCTGTCGAGGATCAGGTCGCGGGCCAGTTCCGGTAACGGCGGCAGTTCCGACAGCGCGCGCAGGCCAAGATCGGACAGGAAATGCCGGGTGGTGCCGAACAGCGCCGGACGGCCGGGCACTTCCTTGTGTCCGACCACCTCGATCCAGCCGCGTTCTTCCAGGGTCTTGACGATCTGGGTGTTGACCGCGACGCCGCGGATTTCCTCGATGTCGCCGCGCGTGACCGGTTGCCGGTAGGCGATCACGGCCAGGGTTTCCAGGGTGGCGCGCGAGTAGCGCGGCGGTTTTTCCGGATTCAGGCGGTCCAGATAACGCTGGTATTCCGGCCGGGTCTGGAAGCGCCAGCCGTCGGCCACCAGCGCCAGTTCGACGCCGCGCCCCTGCCAGTCGGCGCGCAGTTCCTCGAGCGCGCGGCGCAGGAAATCGTTGGACAGTTCCACCTCGAACACGCGCTTGAGCTCGGCCAGCGTCAGCGCCTCGGCGCTGGCCAGCAGGACGGTTTCCAGGATGCGCTTGATGTCGGGCAGGCCGGCGGCGTCGCCGGCATCGACTGGCGGGGAGAAATCATTCGACATGGGACGGTTCGGCGGCGGCCAGTTGGGCATGGATGGGCGCGAACGGCTCGTTCTGGACGATGTCGACCAGGCGTTCGCGCACCAGTTCGAGCAGCGCCAGGAAGGTGACGACCAGACCGGAACGGCCCTCGGCCGGGTCGAACAGATCGGCGAAGGTGACGCGTCCGGATTCGCGCAGGCGGACCAGGATGCGGCTCATGCGCTCACGCACCGACAGTTCCTGGCGACCGATGCGGTGATGCCGGTTCATCGACGCGCGCTTGAGGATGGCGCGCCAGGCTTCCATCAGATCCTCGCCGCAAACCAGCGGCAGGCGCCGGGCCGCCAGGCGCGGAATGTGCGCGCCGACGCCGGCGAAATCGCGGCCGAGCCGGGGTAGATCGTCGAGCGCGCGCGCGCCCTGCTTGATGCGTTCGTATTCGAGCAGGCGGCGCACCAGTTCCGCGCGCGGATCGTGCTCCTCGCCCTCTTCCTGTCGTTCCGGGCGCGGCAGCAGCATGCGCGATTTGATCTCGATCAGCATCGCCGCCATCACCAGATATTCCGCCGCCAGTTCCAGGCGCTTGCGCCGCATCACCTCGACGTACTCCATGTATTGCCGGGTCAGCGCGGTCATGTTGATGTCGAGCACGTCGAGGTTGTTGCGCCGGATCAGCCAGAGCAGCAGGTCGAGCGGCCCCTCGAACGCTTCCAGGATCACCTCCAGCGCGTCCGGCGGGATGTACAGGTCGGTCGGCAGATCGGTCCACAGCTCGCCCTGCACGCGCGCCAGATGGCGGACCTCCTCCTCGGCCAGGTCGATCGATTCCGCGCTGTCGATGACGTCGTTCATGATCCTGGGCGCGGGTTCAGGCCACCGCCCGTTCGCGTTCACGGCCGCTCTTCAGGACCGGCGCGTAGCCGACCTCGATGGCGCCGAACCCGGCCAGACCGGCGAACAGCTCGTCGGACAGACGCTGGCGCCAGGCCGATCCCAGCAGCAGATCGCATTCAGCGCCGGCGGCCCGGTAGCGCAGGGTCACCGCGCAACCGTCGGCCTGACGGTGGCCGGCCAGCAGATCGATCAACCGACGCGCCTCGACGCCGTCGTTCAGGCTCAGGCGCAGGCCGGTGGCGAAACGGGTGCGGGCGCCATCCAGGTCCATCAACTGATCGGCGGTGACGCGCATGCCGCCGGAATAGTCGTCATGGCTGGCCTTGCCGGCGACGATGAGCAGCGCGTCTTCCCGGATCAGGTCACGGTTGGCCTCCAGGGCCTCGTTGAACACCGCCACCTCGACCTGGGCGCTGCGGTCGTCCAGGGTCACGTAGGCCATCTTGCCGCGCCGCGTCATCTGGGTGCGCAGGGCGACGATGGTGCCGGCCATCAGTTGCGGCGCCGGTTGCGGCCGCACGTCCTTGAGCGGACGGTCGACCAGGCCCCTGAGAGCGGCGCGGTCGGCGTCAAAGGGATGGCCGCTCAGATACAGGCCGAGCGCGATCTTCTCCTGCGCCAACCGCTCCTTCAGCCCCCATTCCGGCGCCGCCAGCAGGTCCGGCGGCCGTTGCGCCTCGGCGTCGCCGAACAACGAGTTCTGAGCGGCGTTGGCGTGCTGGGTCTCGGCCCATTCCATGGCCAGACCGACGCTCATGAGCACGGCGTTGCGGTTGCCGTGCAGCGCATCAAATGCACCGGCGCGCACCAGCGCCTCGATGACCCGGCGGTTGACCACGCGGCGGTCGATGCGGCGGCAGAAATCGAACAGGTCGGCGAACGGCCCACCGGCTTCCCTGGCGGCCAGGAGATTGGCGATGGCACCCTCGCCGGTGCCCTTGATCGCGCCCAGACCGTAGCGGACGCGCTCGCGATCGACCGGCACGAAACGATAGGTGGACTGGTTGACGTCCGGCGGCAGGATGGTCAGGCGGTTGCGGATGGCGTCCTCGACGAACACCTTGACGCTGTCGGTGTTGTCCATGTCGGCCGACAGCGTACCGGCCATGAACGCGGCGCAATGGTGCGCCTTCAGCCAGGCGGTCTGGTAGGTGACCACGGCGTAGGCGGCGGTATGCGACTTGTTGAAGCCGTATTCCGCGAATTTCTCCATCAGGTCGAACAGTCGCATGGCCAACCGTGGGTCATAGCCCTTCTCGATGGCGCCCTTGCTGAAGATTTCGCGGTGCTTGGCCATCTCCTCGGCCTTCTTCTTGCCCATCGCCCGGCGCAGCAGGTCGGCGCCGCCCAGGGTGTAGCCACCGATGATCTGGGAGATCTGCATCACCTGCTCCTGGTAGACGATGACGCCGTAGGTCGGCTCCAGGCAGGCTTTCAGGTCCGGGTGGAAATAATCAATCTCCTGCTTGCCCTTCTTGCGCAGGATGAAGTCATCGACCATGCCGGAACCCAGCGGGCCCGGCCGGTACAGCGCCAGCACGGCGATGATGTCCTCGAAGCGGTCCGGCTCCAGCTTGGCCAGCAGCTTCTTCATGCCTTCCGATTCCACCTGGAAGATGGCGGTGGTGTTGGCCTTCCTCAGGATGTCGTAGGCGGCCGGATCGGTGAACGGCAGGGTGTTGAGATCCAGGTCCGAGGCCGGATCGAGCTGTTTGATGTACTTGACCGCCAGATCGATGATGGTCAGGTTGCGCAGGCCCAGGAAGTCGAACTTGACCAGGCCGACCTTCTCGACATCGTCCTTGTCGAACTGCGACACCACCGAATCCGAGCCTTCCGCGTTGTACAGCGGGCAGAAATCGGTGAGCTTGCCGGGCGCGATCAGCACGCCGCCGGCATGCATGCCGACGTTGCGGGTCAGGCCCTCCAGCTTGCGCGCCAGCAGGAACAGTTCCCGGACCTCCTCCTCCTGGTCGTGGCGCGCCTTCAACTCCGGCACCTGTTGCAGCGCCTCGTCCAGCGTCACGTTCTTGCCCGGCGCGGACGGAATCATCTTGGAAAGCTGGTCGCAGAAGTTGTACGACAGATCGAGCACCCGACCGACGTCGCGCACCACCGCGCGCGCCGCCATGGCGCCGAAGGTGGCGATCTGGGAGACCGCGTCGGCGCCGTACTTTCCGCGCACGTACTCGATCACCCGCCAGCGGTTGTCCTGGCAGAAATCGATGTCGAAGTCGGGCATCGACACCCGCTCCGGGTTGAGAAAGCGCTCGAACAGCAGCGCGTAAGCCAGGGGATCCAGATCGGTGATGCCGATCGAATACGCCACCAGCGAACCGGCGCCCGAGCCCCGCCCCGGCCCCACCGGCACGCCGTTGTTCTTGCCCCAGTTGATGAAGTCGGCAACGATTAGGAAGTAACCGGGGAAGCCCATCTGGATGATGGTGTCCAGCTCCAGCTCCAGCCGCGCCGAATATTCCGGCAGGCGCCGGGCGCGCTCGGCCTCGTCCGGAAACAGCGCCGCCATGCGTTCCGCGAGCCCAGCACGCGCGCGCTGGCGCAGATAGTCGTCGAGCGGCATGCCGCCCGGCGTCGGGAAATCCGGCAGCCGGCTCTTGCCCAGCTCCAATACCAGATTGCAACGGCGGGCGATTTCCACGCTGTTCTCCAGCGCCTCCGGCAGATCGGCGAACAGCGCCGCCATCTCCTCGCCGGTCTTGAAGTAATCGTCTTCCGTGAAGGTCTTCGGCCGGCGCCGGTCGGACAGCACGTAACCCTCGGAAATGCAGACGCGCGCCTCGTGCGCCAGGTAATCGTCCCGCGACTTGAACTGCACCGGATGCGTCGCCACCACCGGCAGATCCAACTCCTCGGCCAGCGCCACCGCGCGCGCGATATGCGGCTCGCACTCCGGACGGCCATCGCGTTGCAGCTCCAGGTAATAGCGGTCGGGAAAACGCGTCGCCCAGGCCCGGGCCAGTGCCCGCGCGGTATCCAGCGATTCGTTCAGCAACGCCTGGCCGACATCGCCCAGATGGCCGCCGGACAGCGCGATCAGGCCATCGGCGGCGGCACCGTCGAACCAGTCCGGCAGCAGGATCGCGCGGCCACGATGCATGTTGGAACGGTAAGCGCGCGACAGCAGCTCGCACAGGTTGCGCCAACCGGTCTGGTCGCGCACCAGCAGCAACAGGCGGGTCGGCTTGTCCACCGATTCCGGCGGCGCCACCCAGACATCACAGCCGGCGATCGGCTTGACCCCTTTCTTGCGCGCGCCGCTGTAGAACTTGACCAGACCGAAGACGTTGCCCAGATCGGTCAGTGCCAGCGCCGGCATGGCATCCGCCACCGCCGCCTTCACGATATCGTCGACCCGCAGGATGCTGTCCTGGATCGAATATTCACTGTGAACGCGCAGATGGACGAAACGGGGCTCGGACATGACGAAAACCGGGGAACGGAACGCCGATTCTAACCGCCCCCTCCCGCACGGTCAGCCCGAGCCGCGCGCCTGGCATCGGGTTAATCGGCGGACGATCCAATGGGACGGCAGCCTGCCTCGCTTCGGGGTGGATCAAAGCGACATGGCACTACTGAAACGGTTCTTCCTGGCGCTGCGCGACATCCGCCAAAATGGACCATGCTGATCCGGGATTGGAAGCCGACCCTGACCCTCTTTTCCATCCAGTTCGAAGACCGGATGAACAGCTATTAACCCCATCCCCGTTTAGACAAAATTCCGGAAACCCTCCCTGTGGGCATGGCGGTCTACCGGGTTTCGAGCAATGCGGCTTGCTCCAGGGCAAAACGCACGACCACATCGCTCAACCAGATGCCTTGCTCGCGCATCCTTGCCAAGGCACTCGGTATGTCCACAGCGAAACCCTGCTGGCGTGCCTTGAGCAGGACGCCAATCGAGCCAGTGACGTTCAGACCGCTCAGTCTGGCGACGCGCCTGCCCACGGTTTCATCGATGCACACCAAGGCGATGCCGCGCTCCAGGGCGGTCTGAATGACCGCCGCCTCACCTAGGTCGAGGCTGTTGGCAAGATAGGGCGGCAGAGGCGACAGGGCATCTTCGACTTCCAACCAACCAGCCAGGTTGAAAGCCGCCACCCCCGGCGCAGCCACGCCGCCCGCCAGCACCTCTCGTCGAACCGCCTCCGGGACAACAACTCGGCCGTATAGGTGCTTCAGCGCGTCCAGGCTGCCGGTGGCCGTGGCGAGGGCGATGATCGGCGTGGTGTTGACGACGACCACGCCGGGCCGTTCAGGCATGCGCCAAGTCCGCTTCGAGTTCGCCTTGATCTAGGTCGATGACCGGTACGCCGAAGCGGTGCAGTTCCAGCAGGAAGGCAACCCGATCCAGCCCGGCCAGTTGCGCCGCCATGCCCGACGAAAGACGCTTCATCTCATAGAGCTTCGCCGCCATGGCCAAGCGGGCTTCCTGGGCGAATTGCTCCGGACTGCGTTGCAGGGCATCGGGAAAATGCGCGGGGATGTCGACGACGATTTGCATGCGGACCGGCCTTTGAATCACGTTTTGTATCAGTCTACGCCACCAGTCCCGCTTCGGCCACGCATCCCGACTTCAGGCATCCGCCCAACAGACGGCCGATCCCCACTCCAGTGGTTCGATGGTCTTCGGTGGTTGTCTCGATTGACATAGGTTCCAGTCCTCCATCAGTTCTGGACGGTGTTGGGCCGACCATTCCAGCACATGGACTTGATGTCCAGAGTTCCATTCGTGCTCGGCAAAAATGAAAATGGGCACCGCAACCGTGGTGCCCACATTCATGCCGGATTGGCGCCCCCGACACGAATCGAACGTGTGACCCTCCCCTTAGGAGGGGGATGCTCTATCCACTGAGCTACGGGGGCGAAAGGCTGGCGATTCTAGCGCATGCCGATGGTTTGCCGCGATGCCGGCGCGCGGCGCGCTTGTGGCGGAGGCGGTCGGCGCCAATAATGAAAGCACGCACCCCCGCGACACCTTCGAAAGTTCGTCATGAAACATCTCAGTTCGCAAGACATGGCCGCGATCCGCGCGGCGCTCGAAACCCAACGCGCCGACCTGGTCGGCAAGCTCCGGCTCGCGGCCGAGGAAAGCGGTCTGACCCAGTTCGCCGAGGTGCTCGGCCGTTCGTCCGGCGACAGCGCCGATGAAGCCTTGGCGGTGTCGCTGGGCGATCTGTCGGCGGCGCGCATGGACCACGAAATGCGTGCCCTGCGCGCGCTCGACGCCGCGCGCGCGCGGCTCGACACGGAAGATTTCGGCGTGTGCGAGGATTGCGGCGCGGAAATTCCGGCCGCCCGTCTGCTCATCAATCCGGCGGCGACGCGTTGCGTGCGCTGCCAGGAACTGCGCGAACACACGCACGCCGGCACGACCCATCCCTCGCTCTGAGGTCGGGCACCGGGCCAGGGGCCGCGCGCGGCCCCTTTTTTCGTCACTCCTCCAGCAGCCTCACGCCATCGCATGCCCTATCTCACGCTCGATAACGTTTCCCTGGCCTTCGGCCACTGGCCCCTGCTCGACGGCGCCGCCCTGGTCATCGACAAGGCCGAGCGCATCGGTTTGATCGGACGCAACGGCGCCGGCAAGTCGAGTCTGCTGAAGATCGTCGCCGGCGACATCGCGCCGGATGACGGCACGGTCTGGCGCAAGCCCGATCTGCGCATGGCCTTCGTTGCGCAGGAGCCCGCGTTCGCGCCCGGATTGACGGTGTTCGAGGCGGTGGCGCAGGGTGCCGGCCCGGCGCATGGGCTGATCGAGGCCTATCACGCCGCCGCGCGCGCGGCCGTGTCCGGCGAGGCGGCGGCGCTGGCCGAGCTGGCGCGGCTGTCGCACGAGCTGGACGCGCATGACGTCTGGCGCCTGAACAGCCGGGTCGAGGAAACCATCGCGCGTTTCCAGCTCGACGCCGACGATCGCGTCGACACCCTGTCCGGCGGCAACCGCAAGCGCGTCGCGCTGGCGCGGGCGCTGGTCGCCGATCCGGAACTGCTGCTGCTCGACGAGCCCACCAACCATCTCGATTTCGCCGCCATCGAGTGGCTGGAGAACCTGCTCGCGGAGTTCGCCGGCGCCCTGCTGTTCATCACCCACGACCGCGCCTTTCTGGACCGCGTCGCCAACCGCGTCGTCGAGCTGGATCGCGGCCAGTTGCGCCAGTACCTCGGCAATTTCTCCGCCTATCAGAAGCGCAAGGCCGAACAACTGGAAGTAGAAGCGGCGCAGAACCGCAAGTTCGACAAATTCTGGAAACAGGAGGAAGTCTGGATCCGCAAGGGCATCGAGGCCCGGCGGACGCGCAACGAGGGCCGGGTCCGGCGTCTGGAGGCGCTGCGCCGGGAACGCGCGGCGCGCCGCGAACGGCTCGGCCAGGTCGGCTTCGCGCTCGATGCCGGCGCCCGCTCCGGCCAGCTCATCGCGGAATTCGAGCACGTCGATTTCGCCTACGACGGCAAGCCGCTGATCCGCGATTTCAGTACCCGCGTCCTGCGCGGTGACAAGCTCGGCCTGATCGGCCCCAACGGCGCCGGCAAGACCACGCTGATCAAACTGATCCTGGGCGAGCTGGAGCCGACCGGCGGCCGCCTCAAGCGCGGCACCCGCCAGGAAGTGGCCTATTTCGATCAATTCCGCAACCAACTCGACGACGATGCGACCCTGATCGACACCATCTCGCCCGGTTCCGATTACGTCGACATCGGCGGCCAGAAGAAGCACGTGATCGGTTATCTGGAGGAATTCCTGTTTCCGGCCGAACGCGCCCGCGCCAAGGTCTCCGCGTTGTCCGGCGGCGAGCGCAACCGGCTGCTGCTGGCGCGCTTGTTCGCGCGGCCGGCCAACCTGCTGGTGCTGGACGAGCCGACCAACGATCTCGACATCGATACCCTGGAACTGCTGGAACAGTTGTTGCAGGACTACGCCGGCACGGTGATCCTGGTCTCGCACGACCGCGCCTTCCTGGACAACGTGGCGACCCAGTCCATCGTCTTCACCGGTGACGGCCGCCTGCTCGAACTACCCGGCGGTTATGCCGACTGGCAGGCCTGGCGCGCGCGCGTGGAAGCGGAATCCGCGCCGAAACCGGTCGACCGCGGCCAGGCCAAAGCCACGCCCGCGCGGCCGCCCGCCGCCGCGAAACCCCGGAAAGGCGGCCTCGGCTACAAGGAACAAAAGGAACTGGAAGCCCTGCCCACGCGCATTTCGGACCTGGAGGACGAACAGACCGCGCTGGCCGCCCGGCTGTCCGACCCGGCGGTGTACGCGGATCACATCGAGGCGGCCAGACTGCACGCGCGCGCCACCGAAATCGAGGAAACCCTGCTGGAACTGCTGAGCCGCTGGGAAGAACTGGAAAGCCGGGCCGGCGCCTGAAACAGGCTTGACGCCGCCTCAGGTACCGGCGCGCGGGCGCAACCGGACCCCATCGGCGACCCGATCATCCGGATGCGCGACCACCCGCTCGCCGGCGCGCAGGCCGCCCAGCACCCGCGCCGACAGGCCGGTGCGCTCGCCGATCTCCAGCGGCCGCAGGCGTGCCCGGCCATCGACCGCGACGAACGCGGCCCAGCCATCGCCATGCCGGAACAGCGCGCTGGTGGGAATCAGCAGCAGATCGTCGCCTTCCCACAGCACGAAGCGCGCCTCGACCCGGTAACCATCGCCCAGCCGGCTCCATTCCTCGCGCGGCGTGACGAAATCGACGATCACGCGCACACGCTGTTCCTCGACGCCGAGCGCGGAAATCTTGGTGAAGCCGGCCGGTTCCACCACGCGCACGCGCCCCTCCAGCGTCGCCGCGCCACCCCAGCGCTCGAACAACGCGCGGGTGCCGGGGGCGAGGCGCACGGCGGCGGTGGACAGCACTTCCACCACCACTTCCAGGCTGTCGGGGTTGCCGATCTCCAGCAGCGCCTGGCCGGGCTGCACGGCGCCCTCGCTCTCGCGCGGCACCGCCAGCACGTCGCCGGCCACCGGCGCGTTGACGCGCAACGGCGCGCTTCCGCCGGCGCCGGCGTCGGTGGCGCGGGTCAGCGCGGCGCGCGCGACTTCGACCTCATGCCGCGCCACCTGCTCGGAATACTCCGCCGCGCGCTGCCCGGCTTCGGCCGCGCGCGCGCGCGCGCCAGCCTGGTCCAGCGCCGCGCGCGAGACGAAGTTCTCGGTCACCAGGGTTTCCACGCGCGCCAGTTCCTGTCGCGCCAGGGTCGCCTCGGCGACGGCGGCGGCGACCTGTTCGCGCGCCGCCGCCAACGCCGCGCGCGTGGCGTCGATGCGGGCGACGGCCTGGGCGCGGCCGCGCGCGTCGAGATCGGCGGCGCGCGCCGGTTCGATCACCGCCACGGTCTGTCCGGCCTCGACGCGGTCGCCCACCTTCAACGCGATGCGCCGCGCATGCCCGGCCACTGGCGCCGCCACCACGTAGCGCTCGCGCACGCGCGTGCGGCCTTCCTCCTCCACGGTCACCGCCAGCGAACCGGTCACCGCCTCGACCAGCTCCGCCGGCACCGGCTTCGGCATGAAGCCGTAGGCGATCCCGCCGGCCACCACCACGGCGAGAAGCAGGTAACCGATGCGCGCGCGCCATTTCATGTTCATTCCCTCGTCTTCAACACGCCGACCAGATCCAGCCGCCCGAGCCGGCGCCACACCAGCGCGCCGGAGATCACGGCGGAGACCACCACCACGCTCGCCGCCAGCGCGTAGTTGCCGGGTTCCAGCACCAGCGGCAGCCGGTACAGGTCGGATTCGAACACCACCACCAGGATGCCGCACAGGCCGGTGCCGATCAAAAACCCCAGCGGAATCGCCGCCAGGGTCAGCACGGCCAGTTCGCCGAGCAGGATATAGGCGATCTCGCCGCGCGTGAAACCCAGCACGCGCAGGCTGGCGAGTTCACGGCCGCGCTCGGACAGGGCGATGCGCGCGCTGTTGTAGACCACGCCAAAAGCAATCGTCCCGGCCAGCAGGGTCGCCACCATGTTGAAGAACAGCACGAACTCGCCCAGCGTGTCGTAGAAGCTGCGAATCGCCGAGGCGTGCGCGACCATGCCCAACACGCGCGGCCGTTCATGCAGGCGGGCGTAGAGCTCGCGTTCGATGCCGCGGTCGTGCGCGAGATAAGCGCCGGATACCACGTCGTCCTCGCGCAGCAGCGTGTTCAGCGCGTCCCGCCGCATGTAGGCGGAGACGCCGAGGTACTGCTTGGTCACGCCCAGCACCGGCACTTGAAGCACCCGCCGGCTGCCTTCCAGCACTTCCACGGTGAGCAGATCGCCGGGCTTCACGCGCAGGATGTTGTCGGCGAGGTGGTCGGTCAGCACGATGCCATCGGGCGGAATGCGCACCGGCCGCAAGTTCTGGTCGAGCGAACGGTGCAGCACGCCTTCCGGCTCGATGCCGTACACCGCCGCGCGGTAGTGGCGATGGCCGAAGCGCAGGTTGGCGGCCACGTCGCGGAAGCCCTCGACATGGCGCACGCCGGGCAATTGCGCCAGCTCGTGCAGGGCGCGGCCGCTGGTCGGTTCGATGAAGCCGAGCTGGAGATCCTCGCGCGCGGCCTGGCGGAACTGCACGTCGACCATGAAATCGATGGCGCCGCGCTGATAGTTGCCGACCATCATCAGACCGCCGGCGCAGGCGATGCCCAGCACCGTCAACAGCGATTTGACCGGCCGCCGCTCGATGTGGCGCAGGATCATGCGCGACGGCTGGCCGAACCAGCGTTGCAGGCCCAGCCGCTCCAGCACGGTGGCGCGGTACACCACCGGCGTTTCCGCGCGCATGCCTTCCGCCGGCGGCAGGCGCATGGCGCGGCCGACCGCCAGCAACGTGCCGCTCACGCCGGCGCAGATGGTCACCGCCAAGGCGATGGCGATCACCTCCGGACGCAGCACGTAGTCCAGATCGGGGAAGCGGTAGAAATCCATGTAGACGTTGGCCAGACCGCGCCCGAACCAGGCGCCGAGCGCGACGCCGCCGGCCACGCCCAACAGCGTCACCACCAGCACCAGCTTGAGGTAGTGCCCGCCGATGGCGACGCGGGTGTAGCCGAACGCCTTGAGGATAGCGATCTGCTCGCGCTGGGTGGCGATCAGCCGGGTAACCACGACGTTGAGCAGGAAAGCGGCCACACCCAGGAAGATCGCCGGGAACACCGTCGCCGTGGTGCGCAACTGCTTCAGCTCCTCGTTGAGGAAGCGGTTGGAGAACTGATCCTTGCGCGCGAACGCGCCGATGCCGCCATAGGCCGCCAGACGGTCGTCGAGGCGGTCGATCACCGCTTGCTCGTTGGCCCCCGGCGTCAGTGTCAGGGTGACGCTGTTGAAGGCGCCATCCATGCCGTAGGCGATGGCCAGCGCGTGGCGTCCCATCCACAGCACGCCGTAGCGCTTGAAGTCCGGGAACATCGCACCGGGCGCGATCTGGTAGACGTACTCCGGCGACAGCGCCACGCCGGCCAAGGTCAGCGCCTTGCGCTTGCCGTTGATGATGGCGTGAATGCGGTCGCCGGGATGCAGACCGTGGGCGTCGGCGAAAGTATCGCTGGCCACCACCTCGTCGCCGCTGTAGGGCGCCGGCCAGCGCCCGCGCTTGAGATGCAGGGTGTTGAGCAGCGGCTCGGCGTTGTCCGGCAGCGACGACAGCACACCGGTGATGGGGTCGTCGAAGCCTTCCACCTCCAGCTTGACCACCGCGTTGACGCGCGTTTCCAGACGCTCGACCCCGGGAATCTCGGCGAGTCGAGCGGACAGGCTCTCGGGCGCGCGCTTCAGGCGCGTGAACACCTCGGCGAAGCGGTACTCGCGATAGAAGCGGTCGCGCGTTTCCACCAGCGAATCGTAGGTGGACAGTGCCATCACCAGGGTCGCCACGCCGCCGGCGATCACCGCCGCGATCGCCAGCACCTGGCCACGCATCAGCCACAAGTCTCGCCACAGCTTGAGATCGAGCGCTTTCACCAGGACAGCTCCTTCGCCGCCTTCTTCACGCTATTGCGCCGCTCATCGACGATGCGGCCATCGGACAGGCGAATCACGCGGTCGGCCATGTCGGCGATGCCGGCGTTGTGGGTGATCAGCACGGTCAGCGTGCCCAGCTCGCGATTGACCTGCTCCAGCGCCTCCAGCACGACGACGCCGGTCCGCGAATCGAGCGCGCCGGTCGGCTCGTCGCACAGCAGCACCGCCGGGTTCTTGGCGATGGCGCGTGCGATCGCCACGCGCTGCTGCTCGCCGCCGGACAGTTGCGCCGGGAAATGGTCCAGCCGCTCGCCCAACCCGACCAGCGCCAGCGCATCCTCCGGCCGCATCGGCGCGCGCGCGATCTCGGTCACGGCGGCGACGTTCTCGCGCGCGGTCAGGCTGGGAATCAGGTTGTAGAACTGGAACACGAAGCCGACGTGATCGCGCCGGAAACGCGTCAGCACATTCTCGTCGACCGCCGACAGATCGCGATCGAGGTAATACACCTGACCGCCGGATGGCGTATCCAGCCCGCCGAGAATGTTGAGCAGGGTCGACTTGCCGCTGCCGGACGGCCCCAACAGCACCACCAGCTCCCCGGCGAACAGCTCCAGATCGATGCCACGCAGCGCGTGCACCGCCACCTCGCCCATGCGATAGATCTTGGTCAGCCCCTTCGCGCGGAACACCACGCTCCCGCTTGCGAGCCCGGTTTGTTCGGTCATGCCTTCAGCATAGGGCAAGCGGCCAGCGCGGGAAGATCGCGCGCGCCGACAATGGCGGCGCGCAGGATGGGCACGCGCAGGCGCCGATCAGCCGGCGCGGGTTAAACGGACAACGTCCCGGCGCGCGATCCACATCCGAGGTTCCGCATGAACCATGCGCTTTCCAACCGCGTAAACATCCGCGAATAACACCCGCGAATTCATCCGCCGCTGCGGCGGACATGACACTGAAAGTCAAAAGCTTGATCCGGCCCTTCAGCCGGATGCGGGCGTCCGCCCGGAGACCTCCGGGCTGTCCGGATCGATGCCGATGGCGCTTTCGTCTCCGTTGCGCGCGACACCGTCGGGCGCCGTTGCCGGCTTCGCCGCCATCGCTTCCATCGCCGCCAATTCCTCCGGGTGGTATTTGATGCCGGGGTAGGTTTGCAGCTCGAATGCCGGCGCGCGGTATTGGCTACCGTCGATGTCTTTCGGGTGGTTGAACATTTCCGCCGGGTCGCAGAAAACGCCCGGCAATTGCGCACGCACCGAGGCCGCGCGCGCTTCCATCTCGTCCATCCGCGTCAACAGGTCGCGGGGGTCTTCGCTCAGTTGCAGTACCCAGCCCGGCCCCAGCGCTTCGCTGCGACCGCCTTCGATCTTCACCCGGCGCAGTTCGTCGCCTAGAAGCTTCATGTACGGCGGGCCCAGCCAGAGGAACCAGCGAACCAGGGGGATGCATTTAATCAAACGGCTTGTTCCTGCTTTAGGATCAGCCTCAGTATGGAGGTCCACATAGTCCACCTTCATCGGGAGCAGACAGGCGTCAATAAAATGCCTGATGGATGGCCAGTCCATATTGTTGTGCTTCACATATAGATAGAACGTACTATGAGACTTAAGGTAACCACCCGGTTTCAAAAAACCACCTAAGGTCCGCCGGCCCTTCTGCTGGAAGCCCCCTTCTCCATAGACCAGATTCGGCGGTGGGTTTGCCGGATCGAAGGGAGTTCGGTACGGCTCCGGGAAGCCCCAGGTGTCCGGCGTGTATCGCGGCAGGTGTTCCAGGAACAGGCGAACCCAACGTTGGCCGTCTTCCAGGTCGTGCATGGAAAGACGGCTCTTCATGGTTAATTCAAACGGCGGAATCCTCATTCGTGTCACCGAGGCCCCACTGGGCGGCTAGTCACTGTAGTAAATCTTCCCGTTGATGGGTCAAAAACTCTCACAGCACCCACCCCATCTTCTGTCACCATCCTCCACAATGGTCCGGAGATATAGTTATTCCTCGGGCTGATCACCAGTTCGAAAGGTTTGCCGGTGTCTTTCGCCATCTGCACAAGTCCCCGGAGTTGGTTGCTGTTGCTCAGGTTGATGATGACATCCTTGACCTCGATGATGATCTTGTCGCCAACCAGGTCCGGGCGCACCGTCACCCGGGTGCCATTATCCAGGATGGTGCTGTAGTTTTTGCCATCTTCCACCGCCGCGCGGGCATCCTTGACGCACTCCTGGAAGGCGCACCCGCGTTCCCGGTTGATGCGCGCCCGCCGCGCGGCTTCGCTTTCCTCCGGCGGCGGTTCGTCCGCGCCACCTGGCGGGGTACCCATGGTGTCGGCCGGTAGGTTCGTGGACGGGCCGGCGCCATTCTCCAGTCCCGCCATTTCCGTCACCGCCGCCACGGCCCAAAGCCCCGCCATGCGCATGGTGTTCATGCAGGCGGGTGACGCGTAGCAAGTACGGGCCGCCACAACACCACCTTCCAGCACCATGGTCGCCAGGTAGGGCGCGGCAAGCAGCCCGTTCTGGCTGGCTTCGTTGACCGCTCCGGTGCCGCCATGCACACCGCCCACCGCGCCACCACCTCCAATCACGATCATCTGCGTAATGGCCTGCGCGGCTTCTTCCGGGACGCCGTTTTCGATCAGATAACCCTGCACGTGTGGGGCCGTGACGCTGGACAGCCCGGCCCCGACCGCGCCGCCCGCGCCTCCGGACAGCCCGCCAATCAGCAGGTGTCCGGCCATCCGACAGGCGCCATCCGGTGCCCAGCATGCCGCCGATTCTTCGTCGACGCGCGCCACCGCCTCGGCGAGTCGCTCGTTGGCGTAGTCGCCCCAGGCCTTGCTCCCTTCCCGCAGGAACTCCCGGGTGATCGTCACCTGCGCCTGGACGTCGCCTTCCACCCGGGTGGCGTCGAAGATCGGTGCGAAGCCGGTGTCTCCTGCGTCGGCGCGTACCCCGGCGTCTCCCGCCAGGCCGCTGATGCCGGAACGGGTCTGACTGGTCCGCAGGCCTTCCGCTTCACCCGCTCCGGCGCCGCTCTGCCTCAGTTGACTGCCCGCGCCTATCGTCAGCCCCCAGCCGTCCGCTTGGTATTCGGCCCGATTGCTCAGGTCGTCCAGCTTCAGCTCGCCTCCCGTGGCAAACCGGTTCCGTTCTTCTTCCACCGCCTGCTCGCCACTGGCAATGACCGCGCCCATCAGGTGGGTATCGCCCGCCACCTCCACCTGGAATCCTCCGTCGCCCGCGTACAGGCCGCTGCGTTCCCGCGCGCTGGCATAGTCGCTTTCCGTCCGGGCACGGCCCGCGCTCACGCTGGCGCCAGGGCTGGGGCCAAGGGTGACGCTGGCGCCCCAGCTCCGTTGCCGGCTTCGGTAGTCGGCGGTGTCTTGCGGGCTTTCCATATGCAGGTCGCCGCCAATCCGGGCGATCACCGTTTCGCCGCCAGCCTTGGCTCCATGCAGTCGGGTGTCGCCACCGACGTCCAGCGTGAGCGTGCCGCCGGACTGGACGTGGCTGTGCGTCCAGGTGTGTTCTTCGCCTTCCGTTCGGCCTTCGGCGCCGTGGGCGCTGACGGTGACGCCGCTGTCGCGCCCCAGGCTGATGCCCACGCTGGCGCCGCTGCTCCGGTGCCGGGTGCTTTGGCTGGCGTGGTTCGTCGCGGCTTCCAGGCGTAGATCGCCGGCGCTTCGAAGCGTGACGTCGCCTTGCCCGATCACGTCGCTTCCCCGGATCAGCAGGCCGCCAACGTCACCTTCTCCGTCGGCGGTGAGCCGGATGGCTCCGCCGGCTCGCAGGCTGGAGCCGGCGGCTCGATCGCCGTCCCGGGTTTGTTGGCTTGCGCTCTTGGCCGTGCCCAGACTCAGGCTCAGGTTCAGGGCGTTTTGCGGTTGGCCGCTTGCGAGCGCATCGGCGGCCCGGCTCAGTTCTTTGGCGTTGTTGTGGACGTTGAGCGCCAGGCTGCCGCCGGCCAGCGCGCGCAGGCGTCCACTTTCGGCGCGACCTCCGGCGTCGATCAGCCTGTGCGCGGTTTGTCCGGTTTCGATCAGCGCGCCGCCCACGCCAATGCTCAGGCCGCTTTGCTTGAACCGGTGCTCGATCCGTTCGTGCTCCGTCTCGCGCGCTTCGGTGATTTCAATGCGTCGGGCCGTGACGTCCAGGTCGCCGGCGGCGGTCAGGTGGCTGCCCTCCTGCCGGTAGTCTCCGCCGGCGTGGATCGTGACGTCGCCTTCCAGGCTGCCGATCCGGCTGGCTTCGGCATGGGTGCCGTCGCGCCAGCGGTCATTGGTGTGCTGTTGCTTGCCGACCGTGAGCGTGAGGCCGCTGGCGAACAAGCCGCTTCGGGTCACTTGCCGGTGGCTTTGGCCGCCCATGGTGGTTTCCGCCGCGAGGATGCCGAGATCGCGTCCGGCGGTCAGGGTGACGCCGCCGTCGGCCACCACCGCCGTGCCGGTGATCGTGAGGTCGCGCCCGGCTTCGATCATGACGCCAGTGCCTTCGATGATGCTGCCTTCGGCGACGCTGGCCCAGCCTTCCTCGATCACGTGGGTTTTTTTGCTCGACAGGAAGCCGCTCTTCTTGTCCCGGCTTTCCCGGTAGTCGTGGTGTTCGGTGGTCACCGCGCCAATCCACGCGTCCCGTTCGGCGGTAATCCAGGTTTGCCCGCTCGCGCTGGACAGGTGGACGCCGGAGAGCCGGACGTCGCCTTCCCGGGCTTCGATCATCAGGTCGCCTTCGGCGCGCAGCACGCCGCCGGCCAGGTTTTCCTGGGCGCTTTGCTGGAACCGCTGGTTCCGTCCGCTC
>DYFK01000019.1 GCA_020725265.1 Hydrogenophilus sp.
GGGCATGATCCGCAACCTCCTCATCGCCCTGGCGCTGCTCGCGGCCGTGGCCTTCCTGCCCCGGCTGGCGCGCAGGCTGCGGGAACCCGCCATGCTGCCGGTGGAAGCGCTGAAGCGGGACCTCGACGCCGGCGCCGACCTGCTGCTGCTGGATGTGCGTCCCGCCACCGACTTCACCGGCGAGCAGGGCCACATCGCCGGCGCCCTGAGCCTGCCCCTGGAGGAACTCCCCGGCCGGCTGGCCGAACTGGAGGACCGCAAGACCCGGCCCATCCGCCTGGTCTGCCGCACAGACCGCCGCTCCGCCCAGGCCGCCGGGCTGCTGCGGGAGGCAGGCTTCGCCGATGTCCGGGTGATCCGGGGCGGGATGACCGCATGGCGCGCCCGGGGCTGGCCGGTGGAGCACGCGCGACCATGACGCCGACGCGATGTGGGATCAGACGAAGGGCGGCCGCATCGAACCAGAGGGAATGTCCGCCTTCCCGAGCAGCCTCCGCTCAAGCATCCGCTTCACCCAAGAGTGCTCATTCCTTCTCCTGACGGGCTGGTTTCGGCCGACAAGCCGGCGCCGACGCCAGGCCGGATCGGCTTGCCACGGCCAGGCGTTTCACAGCAACAAGGCGACACCAAAGATGCCCACCATGCTGAATGCCAGGCCAACCTTGGCGATGAGCCCGAGCATGATCCCGATCCAGGTGGCGACGCCGACCTTGACCGCGCGCACCTGGTCTTTCCGCGCCAGGTACTCGCCCACGGCGGCCCCGATCAGTGGCATGAAGAACACGCCCACCAGTCCCATGAAAAGGCCCAGCACCGTGCCCACCGCCGCCCCCAGCAGCGCCAGGCGGCTGGCGCCGGCTTTCCTGGCGCCCAGTAGCCCGGCCACATAGTCGAGCGCCCAAGCCAGCACGGCCAGCGCGCTGATCACCGCGACGGCAACCATGCCGACACGCGTGAAGTCGTCTATCCAGGCCCCGAGGACGATGCCGGCCCAGACCAGCAGGGTACCCGGCAGAACAGGCAGCACGGTGCCCGCCAGGCCAATCAGAATCAGGATGGCGGACAAGATCCACAACAAGGCAATTTCCAAAACGCCCCCTCGATGTCAAAAAACCGCCGCCCATTGTCGGCCATCTCCGGGCAACCGACATGCGCCGGGCGTGTCCGGTCAAGGCAACAGGAGGATCGGCGCCAACGATTCCCCCTGGGCCAGTACCCGACCGATGGCGGCGGCGTGGACGTAGCCCAGGCGGCGCAGTTCGGCGAGGCAGGACTCCACCTGGTCGGCCGGCACGCCGGCGAGCAAGCCGCCGGCGGTCTGGGGGTCGAACAGCAGCGGGTAGACGGGATGACTCAGGGCGGCTTCCTGATTGCGCAGGGCACGGCGCAGGCGCGTGTTGGCCGGTTGCAGGGAACTGAGAATGCCGGCGGCGGCGGTTTCCCGGGCGCCATCCAGCAGGGGCAGCGCGTCCAGTTCCAGTTCGGCGTCGACGCCGGAGGGCCGGGTCATTTCCACCAGATGGCCGAGCAGACCGAAGCCGGTGAGGTCGGTGCAGGCGCGGGCGCCGTGCGCGATCAGGCAGGCGGCGGCGGCGCGGTTGGAAACCTGCATGGATTCCAGGGCGGCGTCGATCCAGCGGCCCTTGGCGGCGAGCCGGGCGTGCGCGGCGAACAGGGTGCCGGTGCCGATGGGCTTGGTGAGGATCAGCGCGTCGCCGGGGCGCAGGCCGGCCTTGGTCATCAGCCCGGCCAGGTTTTCGTCGATCAGGCCGTTGACGGCGAAACCCAGGGCCAGTTCGCGGCCCTCGCCGGTGTGGCCGCCGACCAGGGCGCAGCCGGCCTCGTTGAGCACCGCCACGGCGCCGGACATCATCTGGAACAGGGTGTCTTCCACCTTGGCTTCGAGGCCCGGCGGCACGGTGGCGATGGCGGTGGCGGACTGCGCCTCGGCGCCCATGGCGAAGACGTCGCCCAGGGCGTGATTGGCGGCGATGCGGCCGAACAGCCAGGGGTCGTCGATAAAAGCGCGGAAGAAGTCCACCGTCTGCGCCACCGCCTTGCCCGGCGGCACCCGCAGCACGGCGGCGTCGTCCGGGTCGGCCAGGCCGATGAGCACGTCGTCGCGCTGGATCGGCGTTACCCGCGCCAGGGCTCGGGACAGCACGCTGGCGCCAACCTTGGCGCCACAGCCTCCGCAGCGCATGGCCAGGGCGGAGATGGCCTGGGTCCGCTCGGTGACTTCCAGTGGGATGGCTTCCCCGGCCGGCGTGGCTCTGGCCGGCGTCTCGTTCATGGCCGGCAGGTCGTCGAAACGCGCCATGAAACGCCGGTCGATGCGGTCCTTCCAGCGCCACACCCAATCGCCACGCGCGAACAGGGCGCCCCGTGAAGCGATGGCGTGGCGGTCGCCGGTACTGATCAGGGCGAGCCAGCGACGCTGGGGGTTGTAGGTTTTCAGGGGGTGGTCGAGCAGGGCGCGGCGCAGGTTTTCCGCCAGCACCGGGCCCATGCGCACGGCGAACACGCCAGCCTTTTCAAGGGGATGGCCGACCATGGCGGCGCAATCGCCGGCGGCGAAGATGCGCGGGTCGGTCTCGGTTCGCAGGCTGTCGGTCACCCGGATGAAGCCGGCCTCGTCCAGGGCCAGCCCGGTATCCGCCAGCCAGGCGGCGCCGCCGGCCTGGGTGACCCAGACGATCTCGTCGGCCGCCACCGTCTCGCCGCGCCGGGTCCTGAGCAGGCCCGGGGCCACTTCCACCACTTCCGCGTCCCGGTGCACGGCGATGCCCCGCTCGGCCAGCACGCCCTCGAAGGCGCGGCGCACCGCCCGGTTATGGGTGGGCAGGATGTCGGCGCTGGCGCTGAACAGATGCACCGCCAGCCTGTCCGGGTCGCGCCCCCGTGCCCGGATTTCCCGGCGCAGCCGGTAGTGCATGGCCAGGGCCATTTCGACGCCGCCGGCGCCGGCTCCGACCACGGCCACGGTGGTCCCGCCGGCGTGCTGGCGTACCCGTTCCAGCAGGGCGCGCCAGCGCTCGCCGAACTGACGGATCGGCTTCACCGGCACGGCATGGGCATTGGCGCCGACCACGCGCGCCAGACGCGGGGTGGAACCGATGTTGATCGAAAGCAAGTCATAGGCCACCGGCGGCCGCTCGCGGCAGATCACCCGGCGTTCCGCGCGGTCGATGCCGATCACCTCGTCCCGGTAGTAGCGGGCGCCGGCGAATTCGGCCAGGCGACGGACGTCGATGTGGATGTCCTCGCAGCTGTAGTGGCCGGCGATGAATCCGGGCAGCATGCCCGAGTAGGGGGTCTCGGTATCGGTGCAGATCAGCGTGAGGCGCGCGCCCGGCACCGGTTTCATGGCCCACATGCGCAACGCGACCGCGTGGCTGTGACCGCCACCGATGAGGACGATATCGCGCAGGATCGGGGATGCCGTCGCTTGCATGTGGTTTCAGCCTTTTCTCGACAGATCGGCCACCAGGCGGCGCAGCGCCGCCGCCTCGGTGGCGGGTTCGAACCGGGACGCGCGCTCGCGACACTGCCGGCGCAACCGGTCCAGGAAGGCCGCGTCCTCGCGGCAGCGCGTCAACAGGGTCGCCAGGGCCGGGGCGTCGCCCCAGGGGAAGTAGCCTTCGTAGTCCTCGCCCAACATGCCGACATTGCCGTCGATGCGCGAGGCCAGCACCGGCGTGCCGCTCACCACCGCCTCGATGATGACGTGGGCGCCACCTTCCATGCGGCTGGGGTGGACCAGCACGTGGGCACGCTGGATGCGACGCCGCGCGGTCTCGCGCGGCACGCCGCCCAGCCAGCGGTAGCCGGATGCCGCCGTCATGGTGGCACGGGCCGCCTCCGCCAGGGCCGGATCGAGACCCGCGCCGACGTGATCGATGCGGATGTCCGGCCGGTCGGCCAGCAGGCGGGCGGCGGCGAACAGGGTGTCCGGCGATTTCTCCTCGCGCAGGTGACCGACCGCCAGCGCGCGCAGGCGCCGGCCGGTCCTGGCCAGCGTCGGGCGGGCCGGCGCCGACTGGAAGATGACGCGGGCCTTGGCGCGAACCTCGGCGGGCAGGGCCAGGGGAGCCCGTTCCTGCAACGTCACCAGAACCTGGGCCCGGTCCAGCGAGCGGCGCGCCTCGGGGTCGACGTGGATGTCGCGATACAGGTCGGTGCCGGTGAGCACGACAGCCAGCCCCCGGCCGGGATGAGCCGCGCTCCAGGCGGTGATGGCGACGGCGGAACGGCGCGCGTGCAAGGCGATCATGATCTGGTCCGCGCCCGCCCGGGTGTCCGGCCAGGCATCGACGACGCGGACGGCGCCGACGCCGGCCAGATGCCGGCGCCAGCGCTCGGCGGTGCGCCAGTTGCCATTGTTGGCGGCGCGCAGATACGGACTGACGATGACCACTTGCTGCATACTGGACCGGTCAGACATCGCCGGTCCCCGCATCATGCCGCCCATCCAAGCCGAGGCCGCCCGCCGGGGTGGTCGCGACCTGCTCGCCGCCGCCCTCCTGGACAGCCGCGCCCGCACCCTGGCGCTGCTGGACGCCCAGATCGCCGCGCGCGGCGACACGCTGGTCGTACCCTACTCGCCCCAGCTCAACCCGCCACTGTGGGAAGCAGGCCACGTCGGCTGGTTCCAGGACTGGTGGATCGCCCGCAACCGGCAACGCGGGCGGGGAACGGACTGCGATCCCGGGCATGCCCGCCCGCCCGCCCGTCGGCCGGACGCCGACGCCCTCTATGATTCCAGCGCGGTGGCGCACGCCCGCCGCTGGCATCTGCCCCTGCCCAACCTCGCCGCCACCCGCGCCGGACTGGCCGCCGGTCTGGAACAGACCCTGGCCCTGCTGGCGGACGCGGCGGACACCGACGCCGGCCTGTACTTCTTCCGCCTGGCCCTGTTTCACGAGGACATGCACGGTGAGGCGGGCATCTACATGGCCCAGGCCCTGGACATCGCGCTGCCCGCCGGCCTCTGCCCGGAACCGGCGCGACCGCCGGCGGCGACCGCGCTGGCTCTGCCCGGTCAGGTTTGGACCCTGGGTTGGAGCGGACCCGGGTTCGCCTTCGACAACGAACTGGCCGCCCACCCGGTCGAGCTGGCGGCCTTCGAGATCGACAGCCAGCCGGTGAACTGGCGGCGCTACCTGCCTTTCGTCGAAGCCACCGGCGCCGCCCCGCCACGATATCTGCGCCGCGCCGGCGACCACAGTTGGCAGGTCCGCCGCTTCGGCGTTTGGCGGCCCCTGGATCTGGACACCGCCGCCGTGCATCTGACCTGGCATGAAGCCGAGGCCTGGTGCCGCTGGGCGGGCCGGCGACTGCCGACCGAGGCGGAATGGGAACTGGCCGCCGTCACCCGGCCGGAATTCGGCTGGGGTGAGGTCTGGGAATGGACCGCCAGCCGCTTCCTGCCCTATCCCGGCTTCGCGCCCCATCCCTACCGCGACTATTCCGCGCCCTGGTTCGGCGACCGCTACGTGCTGCGCGGCGCCAGCCGCGCCACCACGCCGCGCATGGCGCATCCGCGCTACCGCAACTACTTCACGCCGGAACGCAACGACATCCATGCGGGGTTCCGCAGTTGCGCGCCTTAGATGAGGGTTTATCGCGGACAAGCCCGCTCCTACAGCGAGCTTGGGCAGGAGCGGGCTTGTCCGCGATAAACAACGCACCATAAATCTCACGCCTCCGCCGCGAACACCGCGAACCAGTCACGCGGATCGCGCCAGGCGCGTGGCGGACGGAACCCCGCCGCGACCAGCAGATCGGCGAAATCATCCAGCCGCCACTTGTAGGAATTCTCGGTATGGATGCGCTCGCCACGAGTGAAATGGCGCTCGCCGCCGGACCAGCGCACGGTGACGTCCCGCGCCGCCTCCAGGTGCATCTCGATGCGCGAGCGGGCGGCGTCGTGGAACGCCACATGGCGCCAGTCGGCCAGGACGAAATCGGCGCCGATCAGGCGGTTGAGCCGCGCGAGCAGGTTGCGGTTGAAGGCCGCCGTCACGCCCAGGGCGTCGTCGTAGGCGGCTTCCAGCACGTCTCGCGGCTTGACCAGGTCCACGCCGATCAGCAACCGGCCGCCCGCGCAGGCGGCGTGCATGCGCCGCAGGAAGGCCAGCGCCGCGTCCGGAGAGAAATTGCCGATGCTGGAGCCAGGATAGAACAGCAGGCGCGGCCCCGGGCCAACCACCTCCGGCAACGCCAGCGCGCTGGAGAAATCCAGGCCAACGCCGAGCAGCTCCATGTCCGGATGCTGATATTGCAGACGGTCCAGGGCGGACAGCAGATATTCGGCGGCGATGTCCACCGCCACGTAACGCCGTACCGCCAGCGCCTCGAACAGCCGGGCGGCCTTCTCGCAGTTGCCGGCGCCCAGATCGACCAGGGTGGGCGCCGGGCCGACGGCGGCGGCGATGGCCGCCAGATGCTCGCGCAGGATGGCCGCCTCGGTGCGAGTCGGGTAGTACTCGGGCAGTTCGGTGATGGCCGCGAACAGCCGGGAGCCGAGGGCGTCGTAGAAGAATTTGGGCGGCACCGCCGGCCGGGCGGCGGCGAGGCCGGCGATCAGTTCGGCGTGGACCGCGTCGGCATCATCGGCACCGATCTGGATCAGCCGCGGCGCGTTCACGACCCGCCCTCGCCGCGGGCGCGGGCGATCGCCTCGGCCAGCTCGGCGCCGGTCTTGTAGTGAGGCACCCGCCAGACCAGTCGCCAGGCCCGTTGCACGAAGCTGTTGCCGCCAGCGACTTCCTCGCGCCAGTAGCGCTCGGCCAGGGCCAGGTTGCCGGCCTCGTCCAGCTCGAAGGCATCCTTCGAGGCCTGGCCGCCGAAGATGTAGAGCTGGCCGTCGATGATCTTCCAGGTGTCGGCGTCGCCGCCCCAGGGGATGCCATAGGCGATGCCATTGGCGCAATAGCCGCCGAAGCGGGGCAGGTACCGCTCCGGCGCCTGATCGAACAGGGCCTTGTGTTCGGCGCTGGCGAAACGCAGGGTGACGCCCTCATGGCGGCTGCTGAACTCCGGGCGACCCGGGCGATGGGCGGTCTCGGTGAAGTAGGCAACCACGTCGGCGCCGCGCAGCAGCAGGTGGGCCTCGCCATCCTCGGCGACGGCATTGGCCGGGCTGTAGGCGCCGGCCGGGTTCTGCGCGGACATGGGACCGCAGCCGGCCAGGAACAGGCCCAGGCCAACGAGGAGGACGGCGCTCCGGAAGGAGCGAGGGGGCATGACGGGGTCTCCAGGGATCATGTGGCCACCGATGGCGAGGTGCGCGCCAGGTCCACCGCGCCGCAGGTCGGCGCCCAGCCCAGCAACTCGCTGGCGGCGACGCAGCGGGCGGCCAGATCGCCGGCGTCGCGTCCGCCCAGGTGCAGGATGCCGTAACGGTAGCTGCCCAGCCACTTGAAGTCGCGGGCAATCTGGCCGGACGTCTTGGCGAAGGCGAACAGCAGCGCGTCGGGAAAGGCCCGCGCCAACGCGCGCCGCCGGGCCGGACCGGGCATCGCCGGGCGCGCCGCCGGGTCGAAGCTGCGATAGACGAAGCTGGCCGCCACGCCGGCGCTGGGCGATATCCGGGGCAGGCCGGCCGGGTCGCGGCCATGGGCCAGCTCCAGCGCCAGCCGGTGCGGGTCGAGGCCGTCCACACGCAGGTAGAGGTCGGAGAACTGCGCGGCCAGGCGCGGATTGAACTCGATTACCGTCAGCCGATCGCTGACCGGGTCGTGCAGGAACTCCATGTTGAACAGGCCGTGGTCGAAGCCCACGGCGGCCAGGAAACGGCGCGCCACCTCGACCGCCCGCGCCCGCGCGGCATCCGCCAGCGCGCAGGGATAGACGAAGCGCATGAACGCCTGGGTGCCCGGATACATCACCGATTCCACCACGCCCAGCGGCCGGAGTTCGCCGTTGAACACATAACCGTCCAGGTTGTACTGCCGGCCGCTGGCGGGCTGCTCCAGCAGCATGCGATGGGCACTGCCCGCCTCGGGCAGACGCTTGCGCGCCACCCGCTCGAAGGGTTCCACCAGATGGCGGATCACCCAAAGTTCCCAGGCGGAAAAGCGAGTCAGGGCGGTCAGTTCCGCCTTGTCGTGGACGGCGCGGGCCAGCACCGAGAATGCCGCCTTCACCGGCTTGGCGAAGCAGGGATAGATCAGCCCGTCCGGGATCGGTTCGCCATAGCGGGCGGGCAACGGCGCGCAGGCCACGTTGGCTTCCGGCGCCACCGTGTCGAGGACGCGGCGGGCATGCAGCTTGTGCTGGCAGGCCAGCACCGCCGTCACCGGCGTGCCCGGCCAGCCCATGCGCTCGGCCAGCAGCGCCGCCGCCAGCGCGCCGAATTGCTCGTGGTTGGATACCACCGCCCGCCACCCCCGACGCCGCGCCCGGCGGGCCAGGCCAGCAACGAAACGCTCCAGGTCGAAACCGGCCAGCCGCAGGTTGTCGGGAAAGCCGAACAGGTCGAAACCGGCGCTGTCGATGGGAAAACGCGCGCTCCAGCGGGCGAAACCGGCGTGGTCCCAGTCGTAATTGAACAGGGCCAGGGTGGGGGAATCGGGCATGGCGTGGGCGGACATCACGGTCATCATTCAAGCGCAAATCCCGGTATCGGGCCAGCCCGCAGATCCTCCGGGGTGTCGATGTCCCGCAGGGTTTCTCCCTCCCAGACCCGCCAGCCCAGCGCCGCCATGCGCTCGCGGGTCAGGGCGGCCACCGCCGGAGTGCTCCAGGGCATGTCGGCGAACAGTCCGGGATGGAAGACGTTGAGCCCCAGCAGGGGGTAGCCACCGTCCCGGGCGGGATGGAAGACGGCGTCGTGCGTCGCCAGCCGGGCGGCGGCGACGCGCAGGCGGCCGGCATCCAGACCCGGGCAATCGGTGCCGGTCAGCAACACCGCCTCGCCCGCTTCGATGCGGCGGCGCGCGGCACGGGCCATGCGTTCGCCCAGGTCGCCGTCGCCCTGGTCGCTGGTATCGAGGCCGGCCGGCAGGACGATGCCACCCCAGTCGGGATGACCGGGCGCGGGGCTCATGCACAGTTCCACCGGACCCACGCCCGCCGCCAGCGCCCGATCCAGGGCCAGGCGGAGCAGATGGCCGGCCAGGCGCGCCGCGCCGTCCGCGCCCAGCGCCGGAATCAGCCGGGTCTTCACCCGGCCGGAGACGGGCGCCTTGGCAAAGATCAGGATGCGCGTGGACGGCATCGTTCGCGGCTCAGGTTTCCGGGTAGTAGCGCCGCGCCAGGCGCGCCGCCGGCACGCCGCGCCAGTAGTCGAAGCGCAGCCGCCACATGAGCAGGATGGTGCGCCAGACGCCGTGGCGCTCCCAGCGTCGGCCGGAAGTGGTGACCTTGTCCGCCAGGCAAGCCGGCGGCCCCAGGCGCTTGAGACGCCGGGACAGCTCGATGTCCTCCATCAGCGGCTGGTCCGGGTAGCCACCGACGGCGGTGAAGCTGGCGCGGGTGACGAACATCGTCTGATCGCCGGTGGCGATGCCGGTCAGCCGCGAACGCAGGTTCATCAGCGCCGCCACCACCCGCAACATGACCGGACGCCCTTCGATGACGACATCGAAGCGGCCCCAGGCACGACGGTCCAGCGCCTGGAGGATGCGCGTCGTCGCGTCCGCCGGCAGGCGGGTATCGGCGTGCAGGAAGACGAAGGCGTCGCCCCCGGCGACGCCGGCGCCGGCATTCATCTGGCGGGCGCGTCCCCGGGGCGCCCGGATCACCCGGTCGGCCAGGGGCGCCGCCAACGCCGGCGTGGCGTCGGCGCTGCCACCATCGACCACCACCACTTCATGCCCCGCCCGACGCAGCGTTTGCAGGGGAGCCAGCGCGGTGACGATGGCGTCGGCCTCGTCGAGGGTGGGCAGGATGATGGACAGACGCATGGTTCGTGGCGGATGGTGGGCGGCGATGATCCGGGAATCCGGCGGAGCCGGTAGTGAATCTTTGCCGATTTCGACCAACAATGCAGGCATGGACATCCTCGCCCATGGTCTCTGGGCTGGCCTCGGCGTCCGCTGGCTGGCCCGCCGTCGACCGGTGACCCGCCCGCAGGCGGTCGCCGCGGTGACCCTGTCGGTGCTGCCCGACCTGGCCCACCTGACGCCGCTGCTGGTCTGGGCGGTCTTCGGCGACGGTTCCGCCCGGATCCTGCTCGACTATGCCGTCGCCCTGCCGGGTGACGAACCAGCCATGCCGTTCTGGGTCGGCGAGGCGGCCCACCATCTGCACTGCATCCCGCACAGCGCCCTGATCGCCGGAGCCGCGACCCTGTTGCTGTGGCCCTGGCGCCGACGTGTCGGCCTGGCCCTGGCCGGCTGGTGGCTGCATATCGTCATCGATGTGTTCACCCATTCCGCCGACTTCTATCCGGTACCGGTGTTCTACCCGATCACCCAGCAGGGCTTCGACGGCCTGGCCTGGAACACGCCCTGGTTCATGGCGCTCAACTATCTCGCCATCGCCCTGGCGGCGTGGCGGCTGCGACGCCGAAGCGGCGCGCCGTCGCGCTCAGGATGACGGCGGCCGCGGCTTGCGCATCCGCGCCAGCCGCGCCATCAGCAGCGCCGTTGGCAACAGGTGCCAGAACACGTCGAAGATGTCGATCGGCCGGGTCAGCGTGCCCTCGGCCAGCATTCGGGCTTTTTCCACCAGGTGAGGCTCCGGCACGAATGGCGCGCCCAACATGAACAGGGCCAGGAAGATCAGCAGGGGCAGGGGGAAGTTGTCGAGGAAACGCATGGGACTCCTTGGTCTCGGGATGCCGGATTCACCCCCGTCGCCAGGCGTGGAAACGCGCCAGCCAGGCCAGCAGGCGCCGGGGCGCGCGCGCGCGCTTCCAGGCGCCGGCGGCGTATCTGGCCGCCTCGCTCCAGGTCGGGTAGGGATGGATGGTGCCGAGCAGCTTGTTCAGGCCCAGGCCGTGCTTCATGGCCAGGGTGAATTCCGCCAGCAGTTCGCCGGCGTGTTCGCCGACGATGGTGACGCCCAGGATGCGGTCGCGACCGGGCGGGGTAAGCACCTTGACGAAGCCGTGAGCGGCGCCGTCGGCCAAGGCACGGTCCAGGTCGGCCAGATCGTAGCGGGTGACCTCGTGGGCGATGCCCCGGGTCCTGGCCTCGGTTTCGCCAAGCCCTACCCGCGCCACCTCGGGGCGGGTGAAGGTGACCCGGGGCATGACCCGGTAATCGACCCTGAAACGTCCGATGGGACCCGGCAAGCCGGAGAACAGCGCGTTGACCGCCGCGTACCAGGCCTGGTGGGCGGCGGCATGGGTGAACTGATGAGGGCCGACGGCGTCGCCGCAGGCAAGGATGCTGGGATGGCGGGTTCGCAGGTATTCGTTCACCTCGATGGCGCCGCCCGGAGTCAGGGCGATACCCAGTTCCCGCAGGCCGAAGCCTTCCACCCGGGCCTTGCGGCCGGTGGCGCAGAGCAGGACGTCGAAGGGAATCGCCTCCTCGCCCTGGCCGCCGCCCACCACCAGGCGCTGTTCACCGTCCGCCAGCTCGCAGCGCAGCGGTTCGGCGCCCTTGAGCACGCGCACGCCATCCGCCACCATGGCCCGCTCCACCAGGGTGACGACATCGACGTCTTCCCTGCCCAGCAGGCCGGAACGGGCCACCAGCGTGACCCGGCTGCCGAGGTTGGCGAAGGCCTGGGCAAGCTCGCAGCCGATGGGGCCGCCGCCGAGCACCGCCAGACGCGCCGGCAGGGTATCCAGGGACCAGATCGTGTCCGAGGTGACGTGGCGTGTCCGCTCGATGCCGGGCAAATCGGGAATCACCGGCGCGGCGCCGGTGGCCAGGACGATGGCGCGCGCGGACAGGACGCGCGGCCCGTCCTCCGTGTCGATCTCCACCGTCCAGGGCGACGCCAGGCGGGCATGCCCCCGGATCACCTCCACCCCCAGGGCGGTGTAGCGTTCCACCGAATCGTGCGGTTCCACCTGGCGGATCACCGCCCGCACCCGCTCCATGACGGCGGCGAAATCGACGCGCGCCGGTTCGCCGACGATGCCGAACTCGCGTGCCCGGCGCAGGTCGGCCAGCATCCGGGCGGCACGGATCAGGGCCTTGGACGGCACGCAGCCGGTGTTCAGGCAATCACCGCCCATGCGTCCGGCCTCGATCAGGGTCACCTTCGCCTTCACGGCGGCGGCGATGTAGGCGGTCACCAGGCCACCGGCGCCGGCGCCGATGACGATCAGGTTGCGGTCGAAGCGACGCGGCTTCTTCCAGCCGCTCAACGCGCGCAAGCGGCCTCCTCCAGCGCGCCACCGCAACTGCTGCCCTGACCGGCGGTGCAGCCGTAACAGTGCTCCGCCACGCGGATGGCGGCACCCGCCGGATCGACGCCGACCAGGTCGGCCAGCGTGGCCGGACCCTCGCGGCCCAATCCCAGCATCTGGTTGAAATCGCAGTCGTACAGTCGCCCGCGCCAGTCGACACTGACCAGATCCCGGCACATCACGCCAGCCAGATTGACCGGGTTGTGACTGGCCTTGAGCAGGGCCATGTAGTCGTGGAAAAGCCCCTTCGCCAGCAGGGTGCCGCCAAAACGCAGGATGGGCATGTTGGCGATGGTCAGCAACCGGTTGAAGACGATGCCGTGACGCCCGGCCAGTTCCCGCTTGTAGGCCGCCTCCAACCCGGCCTGGGCGGGCGGCAGGCTGGGGCCACCGGGGTTGTAGACCAGGTTGAGAACGAGGCCGCCGCCGGTTTGGCCGCCGGTTTTGCCATAGCCCAGGGCATTCAACCGCTTCAGCCCAGCGATGCTGCGCGCGTACACCCCCTTGCCGCGCTGTGCATCGACGTTGTCCTCCAGATAACAGGGCAGCGAAGCCACCACCTCCACGCCATGGCCGGCGAGGAAATCGGCCAGATCCTCGCGGCCAGGCTCGGACAGGATGGTCAGGTTGCAGCGATCGATGACCTTCACCCCCAGGGCGCGCGCCTCGGCCACCAGCCAGCGGAAGCGGGGATGCAGCTCGGGCGCGCCGCCGGTGAGATCCAGGCTGGCGAGTCCTCGCGCCGCCAGCACCCGCGGAATCAGCTCCACCAGCGAGTCATCCATCATTTCCGTCCGGTTCGGCCCGGCGTTCACGTGGCAGTGCAGGCAACGCTGGTTGCAGCGATAGCCCAGGTTGACCTGCAGGCAGGTCAGCCTGCCCCGGACAATGGGCGGGAAATCGGTGGGAGTGAGCAGAGGCAGGGTATCGAGCATGGCAGTGGACGACGCCGGCGGTGGGGAAATGATGATACCGGCCGGATCGGTCGGGCGACGCGCCGAGGCGCGCCAACGGGACGCTGGTTGACATGGCCCATGGCCCGCCACCGGCCGGTGGTCTACATTGGCGCGACCCCGATCCCGGAGCGCGCCATGCGTCAGACCCGAACCCTGCCCCTGCTGTTCCTGTCCACCCTGCTGCTGGGCACCCAACCGGCCCGCGCCGACGACCGCCCGGTCACCGACGCGGTCGAGGAATACATGGATTTCACCGAATACGGCAGCAGCATCCTCTGGCCGGAACAGATCCCCGAGGCGGAGTGGAAGAACATCCTGGTCATCGACGCGCGCGACGCCAGCCAGTACGAAAAATCCCACATCCCCGGCGCCCTCCATATCGAATGGCGGCGGATTCCCGGCAAGCGCCACGAGATCCCCAGGGACCGCACGGTGCTGGTCTACTGCAACACCGGCTCGCTGTCCGCCCAGGCCGTGTTCGCCATGCGCCTGCTCGGCTGGGACAACGTCAAGGTGCTTCAGGACGGCATCGAGGGCTGGAAAAGGAAGGGGGGCTTCCAGGCCAACGAACTGGCCGCCCGGGCTGCCGGACACTGACAAACGAGCCATCGCTGGCGTGCGCGGCATATACGGAAAGTGGTCGTAGGACAGACCACCGGACACAGCTTATGCTGTAAATCACTGTGGCGTTTCAGCCGCACGCCCCCACCGCCCCGCATGCCGTGCAGAAGTCGCAACCGTCCTTGCGGATCACGGTGGCGTTGCCGCATTCGCGGCAGACCGCGCCGGTCATCACCACCTGGATGGTTTCGCCGGCATGCGCGGGCGGCAGCGCGGGGGATTGCAGGATGCCCATTTCCTTCACCGGCAGGCCGTCCTCGGTGAGGATGCCGAGCATGGCGTAGCGGTGGATGATCAGACGGGCGACGTAGGCGACCGTGGATGGCCAGTTGGTCTGGCGCGATTCGCCCGGCACGAAGGCCATGAAGTCGCCGAGCGGTTCCGGGTAGTTGAGCAGCTTGCGCAGCTTCATGCCCACCCAGGCCGGGTCCATCACCCGCATGTCCAGCGAGATCAACTTGCACAGGCCGTCGAGCGCGCGCGGGTATTCGCCGGAGAGCCACACCGAATAGGGGCGGGTGACGCCGTCCGGCAGGGTGATCTCCTTGAGGCCGAGCACGAAGTCGTCGCCGGCGGTGGGGTTGTGGACGTCCACCGTCCAGGACAGCGTGCCGTCGGTGCCGGTCTTCGGCTCCTTCAGCGAGAACAGCGCGTCGAGCACCGGCCCGCCGTTGCCGCCCTCGCCATCGCCGTCGAGCGCCTTCAGTTCGTCCAGGCGCCAGCGCAGCAGTTGCGCGGTGGCCGCGACCAGGCTGGGCATGTGGCGCGGTTCGCCATCGGGCGGGAAGGGAATCGCGCAGGCGTCGTCGCCACGGGTTTTCGCCAGGGTGTCGAGCTTGAGTTTCAGCCAGGCGCGGTCATTGGCGCGCATGTCCATCGACAGGGTCTTGGCCACCGCGCCGAGGCCGCGCGGCTGCTCGGCGCCGTTCACCCAGACCTCGAACGGCCAGGCGTGGCCGTCGCTCTCGGTATGGCCGACGAACAGCGCGAAGCTGCCGGTCGGCGATTCGATCATGTAGCTCCAGGCCGGGTTGCCGCCCGGCAGCCGGGGCCGGCCCGGCCATTTCAGGCTTTCCAGCACCGGCGCCGGCAGCGCCTTGATCTCGATGCGGCGATTGACGTCGGACAGTTCGAAATCCTGCGGCGCGCTGGCCTTGGCCGGCTGCGCGGTTTCCGCGCCGGTCGACAGCACGCTGCCGAGCACGGCGTTGGGACGGTAGGTGGCCAGGCCCTTGAGGCCGGCCTTCCAGGCGGCGAAATAGAGGCCCTCGAACTCGGTGTAGGGGTAGTCCGCCGGCACGTTGACCGTCTTGGAGATGGCGGAATCGATGTAGGGCGCCACCGCCGCCACCATGTCCATGTGCGCCAGCGCGGAGATTTCCAGCGCGGTGACGAAGGCCGCCGGCAGGTGGTCGGTGTCGCCGCCCTGTTCACGGTAGACGCGCCAGGCGTGATCCTCGACCTGGTATTCCTTCCAGCCGCCGTCGGCCTCGCGTTTCTTGCGCGTGTAGGCCCACGAGAACGGCGGTTCGATGCCGTTGCTGGCGTTGTCGGCGAAGGCCAGCGAGATGGTGCCGGTGGGGGCGATCGACAGCAGGTGCGAATTGCGGATGCCGTGCGCGCGGATGGCGTCCTTGATCTCGGCGGGCAGGCGGCTGGCGAAATTGCCGCCGGCCAGGTACAGGTCGGCGTTGAACAGCGGGAAGGCGCCGCGCGTCCTGGCCAGTTCCACCGAGGCCAGGTAGGCGTGGTCGCGCATGAACTCGGCGATACGGGTGGAGAAGGCGCGCGCCTCGGCGCTGTCGTAGCGCAGCCCCAGCATCGCCAGCGCGTCGCCCAGGCCGGTGAAACCGAGGCCGACGCGGCGCTTGCTGCTCGCCTCCTCGCGCTGCTTTTGCAACGGCCAGGCGGTCAGTTCCAGCACATTGTCGAGCGCGCGCACGCAGATCGGCAGCATGCGGCCGAAACCGTCGAAATCGAACACGGCCTGGCCGGTGAACGGCCGCGACACGAAGCGCGTCAGGTTGACCGAGCCGAGGCAGCAGCAGCCGTAAGGCGGCAACGGCTGCTCGCCGCACGGGTTGGTCGCCTCGATGCTCTCGCAGTAGTTCAGGTTGTTGTCGCGATTGATGCGGTCCAGGAACAGGATGCCCGGCTCGGCGTGGTCGTAGGTGGAGGCCATGATCTGCGTCCACAGGTCGCGCGCGCGCGGTTTGCGGTACACCCAGACGCCGTCCGTGCGCCGATAGGCGCCGGCCGCCTTCTGTTCGGCGCCGGGCTCGGCCTTGTGCGTCAGTTCCACCTCGGCGTCGGCTTCCACCGCGCGCATGAAGGCGTCGGTGACGCCCACCGAGAGGTTGAAATTCTTCAGGTCGCCCTGGTCCTTGGCATGGATGAACAGCTCGATGTCCGGATGGTCGCAGCGCATCACGCCCATCTGCGCGCCGCGCCGGCTGCCGGCGGATTCGACGGTCTCGCAGGAGCGGTCGAACACGCGCATGTACGACACCGGGCCGCTGGCGCGCGATTGCGTGCCCTTGACCAGCGCGCCCCGGGGCCGGATGGTGGAGAAGTCATAGCCGACGCCGCCGCCCCGGCGCATGGTCTCGGCGGCTTCCTCCAGGGCGACGTAGATGCCCGGCCGGCCCTCCGACTCGCCGGAAATGGCGTCGCCCACCGGTTGCACGAAACAGTTGATCAGAGTGGCTTGCAGTTCGGTCCCCGCGGCCGAGTTGATACGCCCGGCCGGAATGAAACCGGCCTCCATCGCGGCGAAGAACTGGCGTTGCCAGTGCGCGCGTTGATCCGTTTCCTCGACCGAGGCGAGCGCGCGCGCGACCCGCTGACGGACGTCGATGACGTTCTTTTCCTCCCCCTTGGCGTATTTCTCCAGCAGCACCTCGCTGGAAATGGCTTGCTCCGACAGCTCCGGGAACAGGGCTTCCTGCATGACCACCTCGCACTATATGTAGGGGATGAAATGCGAATTAAACACTACATGCAGTGATATTCAAGGCGATTTTTGTCAGGTGGTCGTGCCCTCGCCGTCCTCCGGCGCCAGGGTCGCCAGCACCGGCGCGTGATCCGATGGCCGTTCCAGCCGGCGCGGCGCCTTGTCGATTTCCGCGCTCCGGCAACGCGCCGCCAGCGCCGGCGTCAACAGGATGTGATCGATGCGCAGACCGAGATTGCGGCGGAAGCCCATCATCCGGTAATCCCACCAACTGAAGCTCTTGTCCGGCTGATCGAACAGCCGGAACGCATCCTTCAGACCCAGTTCGATCAGCGCCTGGAAGCGCGCGCGCTCGGCGTCGGAAACCAGCACCTGGCCGGCCCAGGCGGCGGGATCGTGGACGTCGCGATCCTCCGGCGCGATGTTGTAGTCGCCCAGCAGGGCCAGGCGCGGATGGCGCGCGATCTCGTCGCGCAGCCACGCGATCAGCGCGTCCAGCCAGCGCAGCTTGTAAACATACTTGTCGGAATCCAGGCTCTGGCCGTTGGGGATGTAGACGCAGACCACGCGGATCGCGGCCTCGCCCTCGCCGAGGGTCGCCGCCAGCACCCGCCTCTGCTCGTCGTCGAAACCCGGAATGCCAGCCTGTACCTCGGCCAGCGGCGTCCGGCTCAGGATGGCGACGCCGTTGTAGGTCTTCTGCCCGGAGAACGCGACCCGATAGCCCACCGCCTCGATCTCGGCGAGCGGAAAGCGGCTGTCCTCGAGCTTGGTTTCCTGCAGGCAGACGACGTCGGTTCCGGTGGCCGCCAGCCAGTCGAGCAGGTGCGGCAGACGGACCTTCAGGGAGTTGACGTTCCAGGTGGCGAGTTTCATGGCAACGACGGATCAGCGAACGGAGCCCGCATGCTAACAGCACGCGCGCCCTGTCCACGAACGGCCATTCTTGCCGGTTTTTCATCCTTGCCGCCCCGTTCCCGCCCCCCAAAAACACACCTAGTCCATTGAATTCATTGAATATCATCGTTTGATGATGTTGGCCCGAATGTTGCTAAACTGAATTCATGGAACAGCCGCTCACGATCCGCTGGCAATCCGATGCCAACTATTTCACGGCCATGCTCACGCCTGACCTGTTTGGCGGCTGGGTGGTGGTGACCAGTTCCGGCGCGCGCGATGGCCGGGTCGGCCGGGTCCGCCAGAAACCGGTGGACAGTTATGAAGTCGGCCTCGACCTGATCCGCAAGTTGCGCGGCCGCCGTCGGCGCGAGGGCTACAACCTGAGCGGCTGCGGCTTCACCGAGTTCGAGCGTTTCGATCCGCGCAGCGTCGAGATGCGTTCGGCCGAAACCAACGCCCTGCTCCGTCTGTTCCAGGAATGGCATCTGGATGCCGCCACCCAGGCCGCGCTGCTCGGCGTCCGCGACAAGGCGCTGGCCGGTTATCTGGACGGCCGACCGCTCGACGACGATCCCGCCCTGCTCGCGCGCGCCCGCGATCTGCTCGCCATCCACAAGATCCTGCGCCCGCGTTTCGACCGGCGCGACGAAGCCATCCGCGCCTGGCTGCGCGCGCCCGCCGACTGGCTGGACGGCCAGACGCCGCTGGCGGCGATGCTGGCGCCCGACGGCGGCCTGTCCCGCCTGCGCGCCCTGCTCTGGCGCCACGCCGATCGACTTGCCGGCACCGCCGGCCGCGACCACTGACCGCGCCGGCGCCGTCGAGGTTGTGACGGCAACCGGTTGGCACCGATAATCCGCGCACAATTCCACGAACCGGGAAACGCATGTTTCTGCATATCCCCTATCAGGCCGTCGGCAACTGGTTGTCTCCGGCCGGCGAACGGGCGAGGTTATCCATCCTGATCTTTCACCGGGTTCTGCCGGAAACCGATCCGCTGTTCCCCAACGAAGCGACCGCCGCCAGCTTCGACGCGCGCATGGCCCGGCTCAAGCGCGTGTTCAACGTACTGCCGCTGCCCGAGGCGGTGGCCCGGCTGAAGGCCGGCACGCTGCCGGCGCGCGCCGCCTGCGTGACCTTCGACGACGGCTACGCCGACAACCTCACCGTGGCGCTGCCGATCCTGCGCCGGCATGGCCTGCACGCCACCTTCTTCATCGCCACCGGCTACCTGAACGGCGGCCGCATGTTCAACGACACCGTGATCGAGGCGATCCGCCGGACGCGCGCCGACCGGATCGACCTGTCCGACCTCGGCCTGGGCCACCATGAACTGGCCGGCATCGAGGCCAGGCGCCGGGCCATCGACGCGATCCTGCCCAAGGTCAAATACCTGCCGCTGGACCAGCGCGATCGAGTGGTCGCCGAGCTGGCCGGCCGCCTCACCGACCAAGCCCTGCCCGACGACCTGATGATGACCACCGACCAGCTCAAGGCATTGCACGCCGCCGGCATGGAGATCGGCGGCCACACCGCGCGCCATCCGATCCTGGCCGGACTCGACGCCGACGCCGCGCGCACCGAGATCGCCGCCGGCAAGGCCTGGCTGGAACAGACCCTGGGCAGCCGGGTACGCGTGTTCGCCTACCCCAACGGCAAGCCCGGCGCCGACTACCTGCCGGCGCAGGCGGCGATCCCGCGCGAGCTTGGCCTGGAAGCGGCGGTGTCGACGCAATGGGGCGCCGCCACCGGCGCCGATGATGTCTTCCAGTTGCCGCGGTTCACGCCCTGGTCGCCATCGCCGGCGCGCTTCATCCCGCAACTGCTCGGCAACCTGCGGCGAGCGGCCGCGAGGACCGGCTACCCAAAACCGAAAAACTAGGAGATCCCCCATGCACCGCCTGGCAGGCTGGTTCGGACACGGAACCGGCGACGTCGTCGAAATCCTGGAAGGCATGTTGTCGCATTGCAGCGTGGCGCGCCCGGCCCACAGCCACGCCGATCCCGACTGGGGGATGGCCGCCGACCAGGCGCTCGCCATCGAAGGCGATCTGGCCGCCCTGATCACCGGCCGGCCGCGCATCGACGCGCCCGAATGCGCCGGACTGCCGGCCGCCGCCGCGATCCTGGAACTCTGGCGCCGACATGGCCGGGAAACCCCGCGCCACATCCACGGCGGCTTCGCGCTGGCGATCCTGGACCGGCGCGCGCGCGAAGTCTTCCTGGCCATCGACCGCATCGGCGACGGGCGCATGACCTTCGCCAGCGGCGCGCGCGGCATCGTCTTCGCCAGCCAGGCCGACATGGTCGCCGCGCACCCGGCGGTCGGCCGCGAACTCGACCCGCGGGCGCTGTTCGATTACCTCTACTTCTATTCGGTGCCGGCGCCCGGCGCCGTGTTCAAGGGCGTGGAAAAGCTGCTGCCGGCGCAATGGGCGCACTGGCGCGACGGCAGGCTCGACCGCGGCTTCTACTGGGCACTGCATTACCGCGACGCGCCGCGCCACGACTTCCCCGAACAGGCCGACCGCTTCCGCGCCCTGCTGCGCGACAGCGTCGCCCGCGCGCGCGGCGACGACGAAGCCGCCGCCTTCCTGTCCGGCGGCACCGACAGCTCCACGGTGTGCGGCGTGCTGCGCGAGCAAACCGGCAAGGTCCAGGCCTATTCGATCGGCTTCGACGCCAACGGCTTCGACGAAATCGAATACGCCCGCATCGCCGCCAGACGCTTCGGCCTCGACCTGACCGAGTACTACCTGAAGCCGGACGACATCGTCGAAGCGATCCCCATCATCGCCGGCCATTACGACGAACCGTTCGCCAACGAATCCGCCGTGCCCGCCTATTTCTGCGCCCGTCTGGCCGCCGCCGACGGCCACCGGGTCATGCTCGCCGGCGACGGCGGCGACGAAATCTTCGGCGGCAATGCCCGCTACGCCAAACAGAAGGTGTTCGAGATCTGGCAGCGGGTGCCCGCCGGCCTGCGCGCCCACCTGATCGAGCCGCTCGCCAACCTGCCCGGCCTGGGTGGCCTGGCGCCGTTCCGCAAGGCTCAAAGCTACATCCGCCAGGCCAACATCCCGCTGCCCGAGCGCATGGAGTCGTACAACTACATCTACCGGCAGCCGCTCGACCAGATGTTCGAAGCCGGCTTCCTCGGCGCCATCGACACCGGCCGGCCGGCCGCCTTGCTCAAGGAGGTGTACGACCGCGCCGACACCACCTCCTACATCAACCGCATGCTCCATCTGGACATCAAGTTCACGCTCGCCGACGCCGACCTGCGCAAGGTCCGCGGCATGACCGAAGCGGCCGGCATCGACGTCCGCTACCCGCTGCTCGACGACGCCATGATGGATTTCTCCGGCGAAGTCCCGCCTGACTGGAAGGTCAAGGGCCAGTACCTGCGCTGGTTCTTCAAGAACGCCCTGCGCGGCTTCCTGCCCGACGAGATCATCGACAAGAGCAAGCACGGCTTCGGCCTGCCGTTCGGCATCTGGGCGCGCGAACACGCGCCGCTACGCGAACGCATCGAGGACCGTCTGTCCGACTTCCGCCGGCGCGGCCTGCTCCGGCCCGCCTACATCGACCACGTCCGCCAGGAACACATGACCGGCCACGCCACCTACTTCGGCAAGATGATCTGGGTCATGCTGATCCTGGAAGAGTGGTTGCAGGCCAGGAAGCTGTAGGGCGCAGTCCCGAGGGACTGCACCCCCCCGGGGGGCAGCGAACGAAGTGAGCGTGGGGGCCGCCGTTGCCAGGTTCCTCTCAGACCAGCACTTCCAGCGCCGGCGGATGGCCGAGGAATGCGGCCGGGCTGGCGCTCGGGCCGTAGGCGCCGGATTGCAGCACGGCGATCAGGTCGCCGACCCGGGCGTGGCCAAGTTCCATGCGGTCGGCGAGCAGGTCGAGCGGGGTGCACAGCGGGCCGACCACGCTGGCGATGCCGGCTTCGTCGCCGGCTTCCGGGACGACCCGGTTGCCGACCAGCACCGGGTAGTTCTTGCGGATGACCTGACCGAAGTTGCCGGAGGCGGAAAGATGGTGGTGCAGGCCGCCGTCGGTGACCAGGAACACCTGGCCGCGCGATTCCTTGCGGTCGATGACCCGGCTCACGTACACCCCGGCCTCGCCGACCAGATAGCGGCCGAGTTCGAGCACGAACTCGGCTTCCGGGAAGTCGCGCCGCGCGGCCGGCATGGCCGCCGTAAGGCTGGCGGCGACGGCGGCCAGATCGAGTGGCCGGTCACCGGGGAAGTAGGGAATGCCGAAGCCGCCGCCCAGGTTGAGCAGGCGCACCGGGCCGGGCGCGTCGGCGGCCAGGCGGCGGGCCAGCTCCAGGGTCTTGGTCTGGGCCTCGATCAACGCTTCCGCCTTCAGGTTCTGGGCGCCGGAGAAGATGTGGAAGCCGTGGAATGTCAGCGGCAACTGGCGTATGCGCGCGAGCGCGGCCGGTACCCGTTCGGCATCGATGCCGAACTGCTTGGGGCCGCCGCCCATCTTCATGCCCGACGATTTCAGCTCGAAATCCGGATTGACCCGCACCGCCACGCGTGGACGCAGGCCGAGCTCGGCGCCGACGCGCGCCAGGGTCTCCATCTCGCGTTCCGATTCCAGGTTGACGACGATGCCGGCGGCGGCGGCCTGGCGCAGTTCGGCCTCGCTCTTGCCGGGTCCGGCGAAGCTGATCCTGTCGACCGGCATGGGCGTGTCGAGCACGGTCCGCAGCTCGCCGCCGGAAGCGACGTCGAAACCGTCGACACGGGCGGCCAGATGCTGGACCACGGCGGGCATCGGATTCGCCTTGATCGCGTAATGCAGATGCAGGTCGGCCGGCAGGCTGGCGCGCAGTTCGGCGACGCGGGCGTCGATCCGCGCGCGGTCGTAGGCGTAGAACGGCGTCCGCCCGACCCGCTCGGCCAGGCGCGCGAGCGGCAGGCCACCGATCCGGAGCTGGTTGTCGATCACCGGAAACGCCGGTTCGGCGTGCGCGGGCTGGGTCATCGGGTTTCCTCCTGGAGCAGGTCGGCGTATTCACCGGCCAGTTTCTTGCGGTCGATCTTGCCGTTCGGGTTGCGCGGCAACGGCTCGGCGCGGACGACGACGCGGGCCGGCACCATGAACGCCGGCAACTCGCGCTTGCAGGCGGCGAGCAGCGCATCCCCGGCTTGCTCGCCGGCGCCGGCGGCGTAGGCGATGAGCACGACGGCCTGGCCGAGCACCGGATGGTCGACGCCGATCGCGGCGACCTCGGTGACGGCGCCGGCGGCGTAGGCGACTTCCTCGACCTCGGTGGGGCTGACCCGGTAGCCGGAAGTCTTGATCATCTCGTCGCGCCGGCCGATGAAATACAGGAAGCCGTCCTCGTCCATCTTCACGGTGTCGCCCGACCACACCGCCAGTTCGGGAATGACCAGACCGGCGAGCTGACCCGGCGCCGGCCGGTAGCGCTCGGCGGTCTTCTCGGGATCGTTCCAGTAGCCCAGGGCGACGTGGATGCCGCGATGCACCAGTTCGCCCGGCTCGCCCGGCGCGCATGGCGCGCCGTCCTCGCGCACCACCAGGATCTCGGCGTTGGGGATGGCCTTGCCCATGGAGTCCGGACGGCGGTCCACCTCATCCGGCGGCAGATAGGTGGAGCGGAACGCCTCGGTCAGGCCGTACATCAGATAGGGCTTCATCCTCGGCAGCCGGGCGCGCAGCGCGGCCAGGGTCGGGCCGGGCATGTGGCCGCCGGAATTGGTGATGTAGCGCAGGTGTTCGTCCAGCCCGGCCGGCCAGTCGAGCTGGGCGAGCTGCACCCACAGCGGCGGCACCGCCGCCAGGCCGGTGATCTTCTCGCGCTCGACGGCGCGGATCACGTCGCGCGGCAGCAGGTAGTTCATCAGCACCGCGCTGGCGCCGACGTGGAAAGCGGTGGTCAGTTGCGACAGGCCGTAATCGAACGACAGCGGCAACACCGACAGGATGCGATCGTCGGCGGTGTTCTCCAGGTATTGGGAAACGCTCGCCGCGCCCGCCACCAGGTTGCGGTGGGAGAGCACCACGCCCTTGGGCCGGCCAGTGCTGCCGGAGGTGTAGAGGATGGCGGCCATGTCGCCGTCGATGACCCGGAACGGCCGGCCGGCCGGCGCGGTCAGGCGGTCGTCCCAGCGCGCCATGTCCAGACCGTCGACCGGCTCGGCCGGACGCTCGCCGACCAGCACCACGGCGCGCAGGTCGCGGCAGCGCGCCAGGGTTTCGCGCAACAGGGCCAGCCGCTCCGGCGAGGTGACCAGGACGCGGACATTGCAGTCGGCCAGGATGTGGCCAACCTGCTCCGGCTTGAGCAGCGGATTGACCGGCACGAACACACCGCCCGCCGCCGCCGCGCCGAACAGCGCCACCGCCGTTTCCAGCCGCTTTTCCAGATACACCGCGACCCGTTCGGCGCGACGCAGGCCGAGCGCCAGGAACAGATCGGCGGCGCGCGCGATGTCGCCGGCCAGCGCGCCGTAGTCGAGATCGCGCTTGCCGTCGCGCAGCGCCGGCGCCTCGGGCCGGATGTCCGCGCGCGCGCGCGGCAGGTCGTGGATCAGTGCGTTCATTTCGGTTTTTCCCTCCGTGGATCATGGCCGGCCACGCGGCCCAATGCGTTCAGCATCCTTCTTCCGGCCCGACGCGCGCCTTCCGCCAGCGCGCCGGCCAGGCCGTCGACGCTGCGCGGATTGAACGCGAGCAGGCCCCAGCGCTCGCGACGGTGGGTCATCCAGTCGCGTTTGTAGGGCTCATCGCCGATCAGGTAATCGACTTCGCCGACCCGGTCGTCCTCGATCACCGCGCGCATCAGGTGGGCGGTCAGCAGGCTGCCGGCCGACGGCGGCGAGCGTTGTTCGTCGTGAGCAAGCTTGTAGATCGCCGCCCGACCGGCATGGACGATCCAGACCTGGGCGGCGACCGGCTCGCCATCGTAATGCGCCAGCCCCAGGCGCAACCAGCCCCGACGCGCGCACAGACGGATCAGACCGGGCATGAAGTCGGGAAACGGCTCCGGCCGCTTCCAGCTGGCCAGATAGATGCGTTGCCAGGCGGCGATCGCCGCGTCCAGTTCGGGGCCACCGCGCACGATGTCGAGACGGCCGCGGCCATCGGCCAGGAATCCGCGCCGGCGGCGTTCGAGGGTATTGCGCAGACGCGACGGCCGCGCGCGCAGGTAGGCGTCGAAATCATGCCCGGCGACCGGCAGATACCAGTTGCCGAAGCAGAAGAACGGATACACCCGCCAGCCGCCGGCGCGCAACGCGGCCAGGGTATCGGCATACGCCGGCGCGACCGGATCCATCGGCGCCAGCCGCAGCCGGCTCCGGCCCTGCCCGGCCAGATGCCGGAACAGCGCGGTCAACGCGCCCCGACCATCGCCGACGCACGCCGGCGCGTACAGCGCGGAATAGAAGGTGGCCAGCGCGCGCGCGCGGCGTCCAGTCTCGATCACCGGCAGCAGCGCCCGCGACGCCGGCGTGCCAGCCGCCGACGTCTCGAACAGGCCGGCGCGCTCTCCGGGCGCCAGCCCGGTGGCGGCCAGATGGGCGAACCAGTCGACGCCGAGTTCGAAATCGTCGGCCTCGGCCACCGCCAGGGTGTCGGACAGCGCCGCCGGCAGATCGGTGAACGCCGGCCAATGGCGCGTCTCCCAGGTCTCCCCGCTGTCCGCCCGGCCCGGTCCCTGATGCATCGGCGAGTTTCCAGGTTGAAAAATGACGCGGCATTATCAGCCCAAAAACCGGCGCTCCGGTGACGCATGGGGTAGGTTTCCGGCGGCGACGCTCTTACACTTCCGGGCCACGCCATATCGACGAATTCCAACCCATGTCCGGCCACAGCCAAATCGAGACCGTCCGCGCGCTGCTCGCCCAGACCCTGGGCGCCGGCACGCGGGTCGCCGCGCTGGACGCCGACGCCCGCCTGCTGGGCGCGCTGCCGGAACTGGATTCCATGTCCATCGTCCACCTGCTCGCCGCCATCGAAGCGCACTACGGCTTCAGCGTGGACGACGACGAACTCGACGCCGACGCCTTCGCCACGCTTGGCGCGCTGGCCGCCTTCATCGAAGCGAAACTGGCCGCCGCGGATCGATCGAAGGCGGATCGAACCTGAGCATGTCGGCCGCCATCGACCTCCATCCCTTCCATCTCGACACTCCGCGCGGCCCGCTGTTCTGCCTGCTGACGCGGCCGGGCGGTGGCGCGCGGCCGACGGGCGGACTGGTCTACCTGCATCCGTTCGCCGAGGAAATGCACAAATCCCGGCGCATGGCGGCCTTGCAGGCACGCGCGCTGGCGGCGCGCGGACTGGCGGTGTTGCAGGTCGACCTGACCGGCTGCGGCGACAGCGCCGGCGACTTTGGCGACGCCACCTGGCCGGCCTGGCTCGACGACGCCCGCCGCGCCCATGCCTGGCTGACCGCCGAGACCGGCGCGCCGGTCGGGTTCTGGGGGTTGCGCGTCGGCGCCAGCCTGGCGGTCGAGGCCGCCCGCGATCTGGCGGGTGTCGACCGCCTGCTGCTCTGGCAACCGGTGGTCGCCGGCGAAGTCTTCCTGAACCAGTTCCTGCGCATCCGGCTGGCCGGCGAGATGCTCGCCGACGGCCAGGCCCGCTCCGGCACCAAGGCCCTGCGCGCGCGGCTCGACGCCGGCGAGGCGGTGGAAGTCGGCGGATACATGCTGTGCCCGGACATGGCGCGCGCGCTGGCGGCCCTGGACCTGATCGGGCCGCCGCCGTGCCCGACGCGCTGGCTGGAGGTCGGCGCCGAGGCCGGCGCCGACGTCGCCCCCGCCAGCCAGCGCGTGGTCGGTGCCTGGCGCGCCGCCGGCGTCGACGTCACCACCGCCACGGTGGCCGGCGATCCGTTCTGGATCACCCAGGAAATCACCGAGTGCCCGGCGCTGATCGAGGCGACGCTGACGGGCTGAACGGTCGACGCCGCCATCCGGGCCGTTCCGGAACCGGAAACTCAGTCGCCGAAACTGGTGCCGACCCGGCGCGCGCTGGCCACCCAGGCATGCTCGACCGGCACGATCTTGACCTGGCCGGCCACGTCTTCCAGCGGCACCGGCCGGGTATCCTCGCCGTCGGCGGCGACCATGACGCCGTATTCGCGGCGAGCGATCAGATCGGCGGCGGCGGTGCCCAGCCGGGTCGCCAGGATGCGGTCGGCGGCGGATGGCGCGCCGCCGCGTTGCAGGTGGCCGAGGATGGTGACGCGCGCCTCCAGGCCGGTGAGCTTTTCCAGCTGGTGGGCCAGCCGCAGGGTGCGCTCGGCGTAGACCAGTTCGGGTTCCGCCACGTCCTTCGGCTTCCGGTCCTTCTTCTTCGCCGCGCTGGCCAGGCGGGCGGCGTGTTCCTGGCGGGTCAACGCGCCCTCGGCGACGGCGACGATGGAAAACGGTTTGCCCTTGGCCTTGCGCGCCTTGATCGCGTCGGCCACGGTTTCCACGTCGTAGGGAATTTCCGGAATCAGGATCACGTCGGCGCCGCCGGCGACACCGGCGCCCAGCGCCAGCCAGCCGGCCCGGTGGCCCATGATCTCGACGACGATGATGCGGTGGTGACTGTGCGCGGTGCTGTGCAGGCGGTCGATGGCGTCGGTGGCGATGCCGAGCGCGGTATCGAAACCGAAGGTGATGTCGGTCATCGCCACGTCGTTGTCGATGGTCTTCGGCAGGGTCACCACGTTGAGCCCGGCCTGCTTGAGGCGCAGGGCGTTCTTCTGGGTGCCGCCGCCACCCAGGCAGACCAGGCAGTCGAGCCGGTTGGCGTGGTAGTTGGCGACGATGGTCTCGGTCATGTCGACCAGCCTGCCGTCGACCGGCATCTTGTGCGGCTTGTCGCGGCTGGTGCCGAGGATGGTGCCACCCAGGGTCAGGATGCCGGAGAGCGGCTCGCCTTCCAGTTCCATGACGCGGTTTTCCACGAGGCCGCGAAAGCCATCGCGGATACCGATCAGGCGCATGCCGTAATGCGCGTGGCAGGCCTTGCCGACGCCGCGGATGGCGGCGTTGAGACCGGGGCTGTCGCCGCCGGAAGTGAGGATGCCGATGGTCTGGGTCATGAGCGGGTCATTGCTGTGGTTGTCGGGTGCGCCGATTGTCTCGCCGGGCCGTGCCGGAATCCAGACGGAATCGTGGCATGCTTTGACACTTGTCATCGCCAGCCCCGAGCGCCATGAAAACCCTGCATCTCGACGCCGACGAACTCGGCCTGAATTTCGACCAGTGCCTGAAACTCGCCAACGCGGTCGCCGACCATCTCCTGGAAAAGCGCGGCGGCGCCATGTTGTTGTCGTTCTGGGACCGGGATCGCGGCCTGGAATCGCCGCATGGCGTTTCCGAATGCCATTTCCAGTGCCCGATTCCGGGCTGGCAGGATTACGCGGAAAACCGCGGCGGCGCCTTGATGGTGGACTTCGGCCGCGGCCGCTTCGTGTTCTGCTACCGGCCGCTCGACGACTGAAATCTGGCTGTAACAATCCGGCCTCGGCCTTCCGCTAAGCTTGCGCGCTTCATCGAACCGACAGGAAAGCATGATGGAGACGCACCACATCCTCGACGCCAAGAAGAAGCAGATCGAAACCAACCTCGCGGCCCTGTTCGGCCAGGTCACCGGCGCGCTCGAACAGGCGGTGGAATGCCTGAACACCCGCGACAACGCCATCTGCGAACGCATCATCCGCGACGACATCCTGCTCAACGAACGCCGGCGCATGGTCGAGCAGGATTGCCTGGTCGCCATCGCTTCCCAGCAGCCGGTCGCCAACGATCTGCGCGACATCGTCGCCGACATGCGCATCGCCAGCGAACTGGAACGCATGGGCGACTATGCCAGCGACATCGCCGCCGCCGTCCTGCAACTGTCCGGCAACGATCTCAACCAGCTCGCGCTGGCCGACATTCTGGCCATGTCGGCCAGCTGCCGGACCATGGTCGCCGACGCCATGAAGGCGCATGCCGACGATGACCTCGAACGCGCGCGCGGCCTCGCCGCCCAGGATGACGCGCTCGACGCCAGTCTGCGTAAAATCATCGACCATGTCCTCGCCGCCATGCGCAACCGCCCGGAGCTGGTCGACGACGGCTCGCGCCTGCTCTGGATCGCCCACAACCTGGAACGCTGTGGCGACCGGGCGACCAACATCGCCGAGCAGGTGACGTTCCGCATCCGGGGCGAGATCGAGGAATTGAACTGAGGAACCGAACCGCCGGCGCATGGGCGGTTGCCGATCAAGCAAGGAGACCGCCATGACATCAAGCCGCCCGTTCGCCGCCGCCATCCTGTTCAGCCTGTCGGTCGCGCTCGCCGGTTGCGGCGCGGAAACCGTCGGCACCGCCGCCGTGGTCGGCCAGGGCAAGGTCCAGGAGGCCGAGCGCGCCGAACAGCTCAAGCAGGACGTACTCGACCGGATCGACGCTGCCCAGGCCGAGCAGGCCCGCAAGCTTCAGGAAGCGGCCGAAGCCACGCGCTGAGGCGCCGACGCGCTCAGTCCGGCCGCGCCGGCGTCCGGCATTCGCCGCGGCCGTCGCCGTCGCAATGGCCGCCGGCGCAGCCGCCGCAACCTCCGTGTTCACCGCGAAACGGCCCCAGCTCGGGATGACGGCGGGCGAACAGCCGGTAGACACGCTCGACCACCACGTAGCCGAGCAACATCAACAGGATCAGACCGATGGTGGTCAGGTAGGTGGCCATGGCGTCATTCCACCGCGCCGAGACCGGCGAAACCCATGAACGCCAGCGACAGCAGACCGGCCAACATCAGCGACAGCGCGGTGCCCTGGACCACACCGGGCACGCCGGCCAGATTCAGACGTTCGCGCAGGCCGGCCATCAGCAGCAGCGCCAAGGTGAAACCGGCGCCGGCGCCGAGCGAGAACACCAGGGCCTGAAGGAAATCGTATTCGCGCGTGGTCTGGAACAGCGCCACGCCGAGCACCGCGCAATTGGTGGTGATCAGCGGCAGATAGATGCCGAGCGCGCGGAACAGCGCCGGGCTGTATTTCTTCAGCACCATTTCCACCAGTTGCACCGCCGAGGCGATCACCACGATGTAGGAAATCAGGCGCAGGAATTCCAGCCCGAACGTGGTCACCAGCAGGTTGAGGCCATAGGCGCACAGGCTCGCCACCAGCATCACGAAGGTGGTGGCGCCCCCCATCGGCAGCGCCGTGCCGAGCCGGCCGGACACACCCAGGAACGGACACAGACCAAGGAACATGGCGAGCACGAAATTGTTGGCCAGGGCGGCGGCCAGAAAGATCTGCGGCAGGGATTCAGGCATGGACGTTGGCCTCCGCCGGTTTGCCGGACGCCGCGCCACGCGTCTTCAGCCAGTTGAACAGCAGCAGCCAGGCGCCGAGCACGAAGAAGCCGCCGGGCGGCAGCACCATGATCACCCAGGGCTGGAACTCCGGCCCGAACAGGGCGACGCCGAACAGCTTGCCGGCGCCCAGGATCTCGCGCACCGAGCCGAGCGCGAACAGACCGATGGTGAAGCCGATGCCCATGCCGGTGGCGTTGATCAGCGCGCGCCCCGGCGGATTGCGCGATGCATGCGCCTCGGCGCGGCCGAGGATGATGCAGTTGACCACGATCAGCTGGATGAAGGCGCCGAGCGCCTCGTACAAGGCCAGACTGATCGCCGCGATCAGGTAATCGACGACGGTGACGAAGGTGGCGATGATGACGATGTAGGTGGCGATGCGCACCTCGCGCGGCACCCACTTGCGCATCAGCGAAACCAACAGGGTCGAGCCGAGCAGAACGAACGTGGTGGCCAGACCCATGGCCAGCGCGTTGACCGCCGACACCGTCACCGCCAGCGCCGGGCACATGCCGAGCACCATCACGAACACCGGGTTCTGTTTCCAGATCCCCTCCATGAACTCCTCGAAGCGGGTGGGCTCCTGGCGACCGGGGATCATGGCGTGGCTCCCTCGCCGGCGGCCGTGCCGGCGTCGCCGCGCAGCTTGTCCAGTTCCGGCATCAGCAGTGGCAACATGCGGCTGGCGCTGTCGTTGATGCCGCGTCCAACCGCCTTGCAGGTAACGGTGGCGCCGGCGATCGCGTCGATCTCCCACGGATTGCGCTTGCTGCCACGCGGCACCGCGCGGATGGCGTTGGCCAGGGTCTTCATGTCCTCGCTCAGGCTGGCGTCGAGTGCCTCGAAATTCTTCAGGAAAGCGGCATCGGTGATGATCTTGTCGCCGATACCGGGCGTTTCCCGATGCGCGATCACGCCGAAACCGGTGATGGCCTGGCGCTCCGGGCTCCAGGCGTAGAGCACGCGGACGACGTCGGCGTAGCCGGTGGCGGCGGCCTCGGCGGCGACGCCCAGCAAAGCGCCGGCGCGATCGTAGGCGGCATGGAAACGCAAGCCGCCGGCCGGCGTCGGCCCCTCGGCGGGGACCACGCCGGCGCTGGTCGCGACGAATTCGCGCATCGTCACCGCGCCCGGAATCACCTTGAACACCGCCCGTTCCAGCGCCACCCGCTTGTTCGCGGTGACCGCCGTCAGGGTGCCCTGGTAGGCGGTGACGATGAGCACGCCGCACACCGTCGCCACCAGCGCCAGCGTACGGATCATGGCGGCGCTTGGCGTCGCCGGCGGCACCGGCGCGGCGACCGGGGTCATGGCCTGGTCTCCGGTTTGCGGCGGAAGTGGTCGCGGAGTCCGCCGCGCGCCTGGCCGAACACTCGCGGCGGCGTGAGCTGGTCGAGCAGCGGCGCCAGCGCGTTGCCGATCAGGATGGCGTACATGACCCCCTCGGTGAGACCGCCGAAATAACGGATCACCACGGTCAGTGCGCCGATCAGCGCGCCATACAGCCAGACCCCCAGCGGCGTAACCGGCGAGGTCGCCATGTCGGTGGCCATGAACACCGCGCCCAGCACCAGGCCGCCCGACAACAGCACGAACACCGGCGGCGGGTAGCGGCCGGGATCGGCCAGATGGAACACCAGCGCCAGCAGCATCGCGCTGCCGAGCACGGCCACCGGGATGCGCCAGTCGAGAAAACCGCGCACCGCCAGGAACAGGCCGCAGATCAGGATCAGCGGCGCCGAGGTCTCGCCGACCGAGGCGGTGGCCATGCCGGACAGGAAATCGCCGACCTCGGCGATCTGGTTCTCGAACTTCCAGCGCGCCATCGGCGTCGCCCCGGTGAAGCCGTCGACCGCGTGGCGGCCGACCCATTCGCTCAGATTGGGCGGCGTCATCAGCGGGGCGGTCAGCGTGGTCGGGATGAAGGCGGTGAAGCGGCCGTCGTAGTAAGCCGGCACCCAGGTCGTGATCGCGGCCGGGAAAGCCGCCTGGACGAAGGCGCGGCCAACCAGGGCCGGGTTGAAGACGTTGTAGCCGATGCCGCCGAACAGCGCCTTGCCGAGCGCGATGGCGACGAAGCCGGCGACCGCCGCCATCCACAACGGAAACGCCGGCGGCAAGGTCAACGCCAGCAGCAGGCCGGTGATGGCCGCGCTCCAGTCCGACAGGGCGGCGGGGCGCCCGGCCAGCCGGTTGAACAGGCGCTCGCTGGCCATGCAGGTGAGCGTGGTGGTGACGATCAGCGCCAGCGCCGACAGGCCGTACTGGACGACCGCGAAGGCGCAGATCGGCAACAGCGCCACCACCACGTTGAACATGATGCGTTCGACGCTCGCGCCCTTGGACACGTGCGGCGCGGCGCGGAGTTCGATGCGCGAGGTCATGACGGCAGCGGTTCGGCGGAACGCGGACGGGTCGGGGTGACGTGATTGTGGCGCATCACCACGTCGGCGTCGCCCAGCGCGGCCCAGGCGCGCAGGATGCGATCCAGCTCGCGCGGGTTCGGCCGGCGGCCGAGCAGCGGCCGCAGCGATTCCGCGAGCTTGCGGCAGCGGGCGTGGAAGCCGCCGTAGACCGGATCGTGCTCGCCCATCGCCAGATAGCCCTGGGCGCCGGCCAGCAGATCGCGGGCGGCGGCGTCGACGCGGCCGTCGTGGATGTGGAACAGCTCCGGGAAATGGAAGTGCAGGTAGCGCGAGGCGAGCGCGCGCGCCTCGTCCTCGGGCAGATCGGCGAACACATCCATGACCCGCTTGTGCGATTCCAGCAGCAGCGAGGCATCCAGGCGCTCGGACGTGGAAATGGCGCCGAACCAGCGATCGACCGGCGACTTGATCAGACAGTGCGCGCTGTATTCCGGCGAGAACGACAGCGCCGCCGACGATTCCGCGTGCAGGCGCGCGAGCATGCGCAGCTTGTCGACCACGATCTCGTCGCTCAGATGCTGGCGGCTGAAGAAGCACAGGTCGTAGAGCGCCCGGCAGCGGGGATCGAGCGGCGCCGGCGTGAGCGCGTCGAGCAGGAATTCGCGGGTCAGGGTCGGGTTCACGGTCGGATTCATGACGTCGGTCTCGGGCGTTTTCAGGAAAGGGATCGGGCGCTCATCCGGCGCGTCGCCGCAGGATGCCCTTGGCGGCGCGGAATTGCTGGGTCAGCGGGATGCGCGAGGGGCAGACATAGGCGCAGCAACCGCATTCGAAGCACTCGCCGAGGTGGAATTCGGCGCCCATGCGGTCGTACTCGCGGTGCGCCGCGAGCATGCCGAGCATGGACGGATTCAGGCCCATCGGGCAGACGCGCACGCACTCACCGCACTTGATGCAGGGATATTCGCGACGCCCGGCGGCGGATTCCTCCGGGCGGGGGTCGAACACCAGGATGCCGGACACGCCCTTGGTCACCGGCACGTCGAGCGAGGCCACCGCCAGGCCCATCATCGGCCCGCCGAGCACGATTTCCCTGGCGTCCGCGTCGGGCACGCCGGCCCAGCCGAGCACGGTGCGCATGGGCGTGCCGATCGGCACCCAGTAGTCGCCCGGCTTGCCGATGCCGGGCCCGGCCACGGTCACCACCCGTTCGGTCAGGCCCTGGCCGGCCGGCAGGAGCTGGCCGAGCTGGGTGAGCGTGCCGACGTTGTTGACCACCACGCCGACGTGCATGGGCAGTTTTCCGGGCGGCACCTCGACGTCCAGCAGCGCCTTGATCAGCATCTTCTCGGCGCCCTGCGGATACTTGGTCGGCACCACCCGGACCGTGATGTCGCCGTCGGCCGGCAGTTGGGCGCGCATCGCCGCCGCCGCGTCGAGCTTGTTGTCCTCGACGCCGATGATCGCCCGGCTGGCGCCGATCGCGCGCATGGCCAGGCGGATGCCGACCATCAGGTCGGCCGGATACTCCAGCATCAGACGGTGATCGCAGGTCAGATAGGGCTCGCACTCGCAGCCGTTGACGATCAGCGTGTGGATCGGATGCGACTCCGGCACGCTCAGCTTGGCGTGGCTGGGAAAGGTGGCGCCGCCCAGGCCGACCATGCCGGAATCCTGGATCGCTCGAAGCAGTTCGGCCGGCGACAGCGCCTCCAGGTCGCGCGGCTCGGCCCAGCGGATTTCCTGGGTGGACGCCTCGTACACGCGCAGCACGATGGATTCGACCCAGGGGCCGCGCGCCGACGGTTTCAGCTCGATCGCCTCGATGACGCCGTCGGCCGGCGCGTGGATCGGCACCGACAGATGGCCGTCGGCGCGGGCGATGGGTTGGCCGCGGACCACTTCCTCGCCGGCCCGGACCAGGGGCACCGCCGGCGTGCCGATGTGTTGCGCGAGGGGGAGGGTCATGCGCGACGCGAACGGCATCCGACGGATCGGACTGCCGGCGGTGCTCTTGCGCGCGTCGGGGTGAACGCCGCGCGCGAAGCTGTTGTTCCGGAGGAAGGAAAGGAAGGTCATGACCGGCTAGTGGCGAGTGGCGAGTGGCCAATCGCGAGTGGCGGAAACCACCACTCGCGACCTGCTCTCATCAGTTGTACTTCGCCGCCCGCGCGATCAGCTTGTCGATGCCCGGTTCGCCACGGTTCCAGGGCGTGCCCGGGTGCAGGCAGCCGGCGGTGCATTTCTCGGCCGCCTTGACCAGATCGCCGAACCTGGCGCCTTGCGGGTTGAGGACGATGACCTTCTTGTCGTCGTTGTAGGCGAACACCTTGGGCGCCAGGTTGATGCATTCGTCGCAGGCAGTGCATTCCGGCGTGTCGACGTAGACCGGCTCGTAGCCGTCGGCGTTGGCGGCCGGCCGGGGGCTGACCAGCGTTTCCGCCGGGGCGCTGGCGACCGCCGTTCCGGCGCCGAGCTCGGCCAGGCTGGCGCTGATCCGGGCGAGCAGTTCGGCGCGCGCGCGGCCGGCGATTTCCTCTTCGTCCACTTCCGGGCGGTTGAGGCCGGCGACGTCCTTCAACTGTTTCCAGAAACCCTGGCGTTCCTCGCAGGAGCTCACCAGTTCGGCCGAAACCATCACCCGCATCAGGCGTTGCTTCTTGTCCACCGCCCAGATGTACGGGAAGCGGCCGTCGCGTTCGTCGGCATCCAGTTTCAGGAAGTCGGCGAGCGGGATCATGTCGTCGTTCCAGGTATCCGGCGGCGCCTTGCGGAACTGCTTGGCGAAGCGGCCCTCGGTGAGCGCGAAGTCGGCGAAGGTCAGCGGCAGCTCCATCCGGCCCTCGCCACCGTCTTCCTCGCGGTAGGTCAGGGTGTAGGTCGGCCAGTCGGCATCCATCGCCGGGTTGCCTTCCAGGGTCACGCATTCGCTGAAGGTGACGCCGGCATCCGGGTCGTAGCGGAACAGCGGGTAGGCACGCGATTCCACCGCCAGCCTGGATTGCTCGACCGACATGTCGTCGCCGACGCCGTGCTCGGGCGGGCACACCGCGTAGATGTTGAACAGCGCCGGCCGGCGGCTGTTGAGGCCGTCGATGTAGCTTTCGATCAGGTGGGTCGGGTTGGAAATGGCGCTCTGGGCGATGTAGGCGGAACGGTGAGCCATGCCGATGACGCTGATTTCCTTGCGGATTTCCTTCTTGCCGTGGTCCTTCCTGCCATAGGGCGACATGTCCGCGACCTGGCTGATGAAGCCGGAGGTACAGGCCTGGCCACCGGTGTTGGAATAGACCTGGGTGTCGACCACCATGATCTTCACCGGCATGCCGGTCATCAGCGCGCGCGACAGGTTCTGGAAACCGATGTCGTACATGGCGCCGTCGCCGCCGACCGCGACCACCGGCGGGCACAGCCGCCATTCTTCCTCGGAGAACTTCTCCCAGTTGAAGTAGGCGAACTCGGCGTCATGCGCGGCCGGGTTGTAGCCGCCGGGCTGGCCAAGTTCGATCTCGGCCATGCGCACCGCCTTGAAACCGTCGGCCATCTTGGCCATGTGTCCCTCGAACAGGCCCATCGCCACCGACGGCGCGTCCTGGAACAGGTGCGAGGTCCACGGGAACGGATACGGGTTGTACGGGAAGGTGGAGCCCCACACCGAGGTGCAACCGGTCGAGTTGACGATGCCCATCTCGGCGCGGCCGCGCTTGGTCGGGCCTTCCACGTAACGCCAGCGCAGATCCTTCAGGCGTTCCAGCAACTGGGTCACCCAGCGCAACCATTGCGGGTCGATCGGCTGCGCGGCGCTGGCCGCTTGCAGGCTTTCCGACAGGTTGGCCAGGGTCAGATCGCCCTCGGCCCGGGCCTCGTAGGCCGCCACCGCCCGCATCACCGCGTGGGTGTCGGTCAGGTTGACGGTCTCGGTCAGCTTCATGCGCAGGTGCTTCTCCAGGCCGTCGATCAGGCCGTCGAGCTTGGCGACGAAGGCCCGCACGCGCGGCTGCATCAGCGCGGTGACGGTGCCGGTGAAGACGTGGATCGCGGTCTTCTCGCCGCAGCCCAGGCAGGCACCGTCGCCGCAGGCCATGGAGTTGTAGTTCTTCTTGTCGAGCAGCAGGGTTTCCAGGGCGCCGATCTTGTCGTCGAGATCGTCGATGCGGTTGTATTCGGCCGGCGTGGTCGGCAGATCCAACCAGAACTTCCAGTCCCGACGCAGGCGCTCGATGCTGTCCTGGGTCTGGGTCACCATCTTCAGGGCGTCGTCCTCGCAGACCTCGACGCACAGCGCGCAGCCCTTGCAGGTGTACGGGTTGACCGTGATCGAGAACAGGCCGCCGCTGCCCTTGGCCTTCTTCTCCTTGTTGGTCCAGTACGGCTTGGTGGTGGCGAACTGGAACTCGCCGAGCTGCTGTTCGAGCAGCCGGTATTCCTCTTCCATCGCCGCGTTGCCCTGGTTGGGATCCTCGTGCAGAGCTTCCTCGACGGCCCGGCGCAGCAGCGCGCGGACGTCGAGACCATCCTTGTCGAGCGCGCCACGCAGCTTCTTCTCGACGACCCGCGCGGCCTTGCGCAGGAAGCGGGTCGGCCGGCCGCCCATTTCGATGTTGCCGATGGCGGTGTTGAGCACGTCGGCCACCGTCGAGACCAGACCGGGGATGGCCGAATCCGGACACTGGGTGTAGCAGTTGCCGCAGGCGGTGCAGTTCTCGGCGATCCACTCCGGATGCTCGAAACGGATCTGGGTCATGTCCCGGAACACGCCGGTGACCGCCGGAATCAGGGCCATGCCCATGAACGGATCGGCGAGGTTGTCGGAGCCCTTGCCGGATACGTAGAAGTTGCCGGTCTGTTCCCAGAAACGGTGGGTATCGATGGCGCCGCCGTCGCCCTCGGGCAGACGCTTCAACATGATCGGCAGATCCGGCGTCGACTTCCAGGTCAGCGCCTGGCGGGCGCCGACCTGCTTGACCTCGTCCGGGATCTCGTGGATTTCGGTGTAGCCGCGCTTGACCACGCGCAGGTTGTCGTCGACCACGCGCTGGCCCTTCTTGCCGAACTTGTCCTGAAGCTGTTTCTCGATCGCCGCGAACAGTGCTTCCTCGCTCAGGCCGGCGCGCTCCTTGACGTCGGAAGCATGAAAGAACGCGCCCTGGAAGGCGTTGCCCTGCATGCGCAGTTGCAGGTCGGGGTTGGACGATTCCTCGCGGGCGATGGTGAAGGCATCCAGGTAGAACACCCGGATGCCCTGGTCGACGATGTATTTCTGGGCGTGCGGCGGGAAGGTCGCCCACAGCGCGGCGGCGTCCGGCAGATTGCTCTGGATGATGAAGACGCCGCCCTGGTTCAGGCCGGACACCGCGTTGGTGTGGCCGAACACGTTGGGGTCGGGCGACAGCACCACGTCGACGTGGGTGTATTCGCAGTTGACGCGGATCGGCTCCGGCGCCGCCGACAGGAAATAGGTGGTCGGCTGGCCTTTCTTCTCGGAACCGTATTTGGGGTTGGCCTTGATGTCCCAGCCGAGCAGTTCGAACAGGGTCATGGCCAGGTTCTTGCCGGTGGTCACCGCGCCCCAGCCGCCGACCGAATGCATGCGCACGGCGATGGCGCCCTTGGGCAGCAGATTGGGGTTTTCCGAACCGCGCAGCGCCAGTTCCTTGATCCTCGGATAGGCGGCCAGCACTTCCTGCTGGTGGATCTCCTGCTTGGGATTGGCGGCCTTGTCGCGCGCGAAATCGATCGACAGGTAGAAGAACTTCCGGCGCGCGCCCTTCTCCAGCATGTTTTCCACCGCCGCCACCAGGGCTTCCGGTTGCAGGTCGCGCGAACCCAGGCCGTAGCAGCCGGAATACAGGGGCGGCAGATCGCGCGCCGATTCATAGACCGCGTAGCCGGGATAGGCGCGCGCGTCGGCGCCGTTCTCCAGGCATTTGCCCACGGTGGCGCGCACCTCGCGCATCAGCGGCAGATCCTCGGACAGCGGCTGGTCGGTGCGTTCGAGCACGGCGACGCCCTTGCGGCCCTTGAGCACCTGGCCGAGCAGTTCGCCCGGGAACGGCCGGAAGCAGGTCAGGTTGACCACGCCGACCTTGAGCTTGCGGGTGGCGCGCAGCCAGTCGGCGACCGCCTCGGCCTGCACGGTCATCGAACCCATGCCCAGGATCAGGTAATCGGCATCGTCGCAGCGGTAGGTGTCGATCCGCGCGTAGCGACGGCCGGTGAGCTGGCCGTACTCGGCCATGCACTGGTCCATCAGGGCCGGAATGTGCTCGAAGAAGTACGGACGCTGGGCGGCGGTGGCCTGCATGTGCGCGTCCTGGTTGGCGACCGCGCCGGAAACCACCGGCGCGTCGACGTCCCACAGCGCCGGCACGCGCCGGCGCCGGGGACCGTAGAGGATCTTCTGGGCCGGCGTTGGCGTTTCGATCAGATCGTCCGGCTTGCCCAGGAATTCGGCGACCAGTTCGCGCTCGGGCACCAGCACCGGCTCGATCAGATGGGTGGTCAGGAAGCCGTCCATCGCCACCATCGCCGGCGTCAGGCTGAGTTCGGCGGTCTTGCGCGCGATCAGGTTGAGGTCGGCGGCCTCCTGCGCGCTCTTGGCGAACACCTGGATGAAGCCGGTATCGTCGGCGCAGTGGTAGTCGTCATGGCCGCAATGGACGTTCAGCGTCGCCTTGGTGATCGCCCGGCAACCCAGGTTGAGCACGTAGGGCAGGCGCTTGCCGACCGCGCCGTAGAGCGATTCGTGCATGAACGCCAGCCCCTGCGCCGAGGTGAAGTTGACCGCGCGCAGGCCGGTCATGGCCATGCCGGCGGTGACGCCGGCGGCGGCGTGCTCGGATTCCGGCTCCAGGAAGATCAGCGGCCGGCCGGAGATGTTAACGTGGCCGGCGGCGGCGGATTCCGCCCAATACTCCCCCATCTGCGTGGACGGCGTGATCGGGTAGGCGCCGGCGGCGTCGGAAGCCTCGCGCTCGACCAGGATCACGGCGGTGTTGCCGTCGATGGCATCGCGCACGCCGGGATATTTCGCGTCCACGGCCTCGGCCCGCGCGGCGTTGCCGGGCTCCACCAGATGCATGTGGCCGAGGAGCTTGGAGATGGGGTTCTTGATCATGACCAGATACCTTTCAGACAACGTTGGCGCTGACCGGCAGCGCCTGCTTGCGGATGATCTTCTTGGCTTCTCGACCTTTCGCCGTCCGCCGACCTTCCAGCCAGACGATGGCCCCGGTGGGGCAGCGCTCGATCGCCACGGGAGACGCCAGGTGGTTCCTGGTGTAGTCGATCACCGCCAGGTTGTTGTCCAGGCGGATCAAACCGGGCGCGGCGTCCATCACGCACTTGCCGCAGGCGGTGCAGGCCACCTGGCATTGCGCTTCGGAAACGTCGCCGTCCGCCCGGCTCTTGCAGGCCACCCAGAGCTTGTGGCTCACCGGCTGCAAGGAAAACAGGTCTTTCGGGCACACCTCGACGCAATCGCCGCAGGCCGTGCACTTGTCGGGGTCGACCTCGGGCAGGCCGACCGGATTCATGACGATGGCGTCGAACTCGCACACCACCCCGCAATCGCCCAGGCCCAGACAGCCCCAGGCGCAGGCCTTGCCGCCACCGGACACGGTGGCCGCCGCGCGGCAGGTGTCCAGGCCCTGGTAGCGGGCGCGCTGCCAGGCGACATGGTTGCCGCCGGCGCAGGCCAGGCGCGCCACCTGTTTCTCGATCTCGCCCATCGACACACCCAGGAAGCTCGCGATGTAGGCATTCATCTCCGGCGCGTTGACGGTGCACTTGGCCGGCACGATGTCGCCGGCCACCACCTGCTCGGCGAAATTCCGGCAGCCGGCGGTGCCGCAGGCGCCGCAATTGGATTTCGGCAGCATCTCCTCGACCTGGTCGACGCGCGGATCCTCATACACGTACAGGCGCTTGTTGGCCTGGGCCAGCAGCCAGGCCAACAAACCGCCCAATAGCGCCATGAAGACCCCCGCGAGGGCCGTGTGGGTCACCGCATCCATCTCACACCGTAAGTTGAGTTATTCAGTCAACAAAAGACCATAGGGTCGAAATTGTTGCGATGCACAGTGTAGAAAGTTGCAGCCCCATGACAAACCAATAATTTCAATCTTGAACATTGGCTGTTTTAATGATGCAATGCACAAACCGTCCGGACCCGCGAGCCCCGCCATGACCGCCGACTCCCCCCTCTATTACAAGAACAACCGCCTCAAGCAATTGCGTGCCTTCTATCAGGTCGTGCGCTGCGGCAGCATCTCCAAGGCGGCGGACAAGCTGTTCCTGTCGCAACCCTCGGTGTCGCTGCAAATCCAGGCGCTGGAACGGGAATTGAACGTGGTGCTGTTCGAGCGGCGCGGGCCGCATCTGAAGCTGACGCCCGAGGGCGAGGTGCTGTACGAGCTCTCGGAACCGCTGGTCGACGGCATCGACAAGCTCCAGGAAACCTTCCTGGCGCGGTTCGGCAAGCTGGAATCCGGCGAGCTCAAGATCGGCGCCGGCGAGTCGACCATCCTCTACATCATGCCGGAACCGGTGCGCCGCTTCGTCGAGGCCTACCCCAAGGTCCAGCTCAAGATCCACAACGTCACCGGCCGCGACGGCCTGAAGATGCTGCGCGCCGACGAGATCGACCTGGCCGTCGGCTCGATGCTGGAAGTGCCGGAGGACATCGAATACAAGCCGGTGGTCAGTTACGACCCCATGCTGATCACCCCGCTCGGCCACCCGTTGGCGGAGAAGGCCGCCGCCGGCGGCGAGGTCACCCTGGAGGATGTCAGCCATTACGGCCTGATCCTGCCGCCCTCGCATCTGTCGACCTGGCGGATCGTCAAGTACGTGTTCCAGCAGAACAACCTGACCTTCACGGTGACGCTGGAAGCCGGCGGCTGGGAAGTCATCAAGAAATACGTCGAGCTGGGCATGGGCATTTCCATCGTCACCGACATCTGCATGACCGGCAGCGAGAAGCTGATCAGCATCCCGCTCACCCAGTATTTCCCGCAACGCAGCTACGGCCTGGTGCTGCGCCGCGGCCGCTTCATGTCGCCGCAGGCGCGCCGCTTCATCGAGATCATGGCGGCGGTGTACGCGGAATGAGCGGCGGCTTCAGGCCGCCGGCAGGGTGACGCGGAAACGGGTCAGACCGGCCCCGGTCTCGGCGTGGATGGCGCCGCCATGCAAGCCGATGATGGAACGGGTGATCGCCAGGCCCAGGCCGGCGCCCTCGCCACTGGCGCGGCGGGCCGGATCGCCGGTATAGAAGCGGTCGAACACGCGCGGCAGACGGTCGGCCGGAATCTCGCCAGGGTTTTCCACGTCGAGCCGCGCGCCACCGTCTTCGAGCTGTGCCAGGCGGAGGTCGACACGACCACCGGCGCCGGCGTGACGGATGGCGTTGGAAACCAGGTTGGACAAGGCGCGGCGCAACATGAGCGGATCGCCTCGGGTCCGGGCGGCGCCGCTGACCGCCAGGGTGACGCCGGATTCGGCGGCGAGCGCCTCGTAGAAATCGAGCACGCGCGCCACCTCGACGGCCAGGTCGACCGTCTCGGTGCGCGGCCGTGTCAGGTTGTTGTCCGCCTGGGCCAGGAACAGCATGTCGCCGACCATGCGCGCCAGGCGCTCATGCTCTTCCAAGCTGGAAGCGAGGATGTCGCGGTATTCCGCTTCGCTGCGCGCGCGCGCCAGCGCGACCTGGGTCTGGGTCATCAGGTTGGACAGCGGCGTGCGCAACTCGTGGGCGAGATCGGAAGAGAACTCCGACAGCCGGCGGAAGGAATCCTCCAGGCGCGTGAGCATGGCGTTGAAGGCGGTCGCCAGCGCGTCGATTTCCGCCGGCAGCCGGTCCCGTGGCAGGCGCTCGCCGAGGCTGCTGGCGGACAGCCGCGCCGCCAGCCGGGTCATCTCGCGCAGCGGACGCAGGCCGGCGCGCGCCGCCACCCAGCCCAGCGCGGCGGTGAGCAGCGCGGCGAGCAGGCTGGACAGCACCAGCACGCGGCGGAAATCGCGCAGGAAATCCTGATGATGCGAAATGTCCAGGGCGACCTCGATGTCGACGCCGTCGACGCGCGCCGCCAGGCCGCGATAGACATGATCGCCGGCACGCCAGGTGACCGGGCCGTCGATGGCGCCGGCCGGCATGCGGGCGAAATCGACGTCGCCGGTGGCGAAGCGGACGCGGCCGTCGATGCCGAGCACCCGCGCCGACAGATCGTGATGGCCGACCAGGGCGGCGCGCGCGCGCTCGGCCAGCGGGTCGGCGGCCTCCGGTTCTGGCGCGCTGGCGAGCAGGCCGCGCAGCAGGGTCAGCTTGCCGGCCATTTCATGCCGGTCCATGTCCTGGAAATGACCGTCGACGGAACGCTCCACCACCCAGCCCAGGCCGAGCAGCACGCTGGCGGCGCCAACCGCGAACAGCAGGCTGACGCGGGCGGTCAGCGACAGCGCGGTCATGGCTCGCGCGCCTCGAGCACGTAGCCCATGCCGCGCACGGTGTGGATCAGGCGTACCGGGAAGGGCTCGTCGATCTTGGCGCGCAGGCGGCGCACGGCGACGTCGATGACATTGGTGTCGCTATCGAAATTCATGTCCCAGACCTGGGAGGCGATCAGCGAACGCGGCAGCACCTCGCCCTGGCGGCGCAGCAGCAGTTCGAGCAGCGCGAACTCCTTGGCGGTCAGGTCGATGCGCGCGCCGCCCCGGCTGGCTCTTCGACGGGTCAGATCGAGTTCCAGGTCGGCGACGCGCAGCAAGGTCGGCTCCAGCCCGGCGCGGGCGCGTCGGGTCAGGCTGCGCACGCGCGCGAGCAGCTCGGCGAAGGCGAACGGCTTGACCAGATAGTCGTCGGCGCCCAGTTCCAACCCCTTGACCCGATCCTCGACCCGGTCGCGCGCGCTGAGGAACAGCACCGGCGTCTCCAGACCGGCGCGACGGGTGCCGGCCAGCACCCGCCAGCCATCCAGGCCAGGCAGCATGACATCGAGGATGAGCAGGTCATACCCGCCGGAACGGGCCAGTTCCAGTCCGTCCCAGCCATCGCGCGCGAGATCGACGACGAACCCGGCCTCGGTCAGACCCTGGCGCAGGTAGTCGCCGGTCTTCGGTTCATCCTCGACGATCAGGATCTTCATGGCGGTGGCGGGAGCGATGCGGCGGCGCCGCGGTCGTCGCATCCTGCCACAAGCTCGCCGGCGACCGCCAAACCGATGCGCGGATTACCGATTTGTAATGCGCCGGTCAGGTCGACGTCAGGACCGGATCGTCAACATCGGCGCCATGATCAAGCGCCGTCTCCTCCCGTCCATCCTGGTCCTGCTGCTGGCCGCGCCGGCCGCGCGCGCGCAGGCCGGCCTGGCCGAAGCCCTGACCGAAGCCTGGTCGCGCCATCCGGCCGCGCTCGCGGCGCCCGATCGGGCCGAGGCCGCGCGCGCCAGCGCCGCGCTCGCCGGCGCGCCGACACCGGCGCCGGCCACCGTCGCGCTGGCCGGTCTGACCGACGCCATCGACCGCGACCGGGGTCGGCGCGAATGGGAACTGGAGCTGGCCGTGCCGCTCTGGCTGCCCGGCCAGCGCGCGGCGCGCGCCGGCGAGGCCGAAGCCATCGCCGCCGAGGTCGAGGCAAGCCTGGGACTCGCCCGCCTGGAACTGGCCGGCACGCTGCGCGCCGCCTGGTGGCGGCTGGCCGGCGCGCGCGCCGCGCGCGAACTGGCCAGCCGCCGGCTGGACGACGCGCGCGCGCTGGAGGCCGACGTCGAACGGCGCCATCGCGCCGGCGAGCTGGCGCGCACCGACGCCAACCTGGCCGCCGAAGAGCGCCTCGCCGCCGAAACCGGCCTGATCGACGCCGATGCCGCCCAGGCCGACGCCGAGCAGGACTGGCGGACCCTGGTCGGCCAGCCGGCGCCCGTCCTGCTGGCCGCCGAACCGGTACCCGGCGCGACGCCGGATACCGACCATCCCCGGCTGGTGGCGCGCGCCGCCGCCGCCCGGCTCGCCCATGCGCGCATCCGGATCGCCGCCGAAAGCCGGCGCGACGCGCCCGAACTGGCGCTGCGCGCGGAGCGCGAACGCGGCGCGCGCGACGAAGCCTACGGCCATGCCATCGGCCTGCGCCTGGCCCTGCCCCTGCGCGACCACACCCGCCCGCGCCGCGATCAGGCCGAGGCGCGCGCCGACGCCGCCACCGCCGACGCCGAGCTGGCGCGTGCCCGGCTCGAACTCGCTGGCGAACAGACGCGCGCGCGGCGGGCGCTGGAAGTCGCCGAACGCGGCATCGCGCTGACACGCGCGCGTCTGGTCCGGCTCGATGACAATCTGCGGCTGGCGGGAAAGGCCTTCGCGCTCGGCGAGACCGATCTCGCCAGCCTGTTGCGTTCACGCGCGCTCGCCCGCGAGGCCGAGGCAGCCGGCGCGCGCGCGTCGATCGCCCGCGACGCCGCCGTTTCCGCGCTGGCGCAAAGTCTCGGTGTCCTGCCATGAAATCGCGCCCCACCCAGCTCGCCCTGATCATCCTGGCCGGCACCCTGGCCACACAGGCCATCGCCCACGAAGGTCACGACCACGGGCCGGCGCCGGCGCCGACGGTCACCACGCTGGCTCCACGCGCCAGCGCGGAAAGCGAATGGTTCGAACTGGTCGCGGTGCTGGAGGCGGACGGCGACCGCCTGCTCCTGTATCTGGACCACCACGCCAGCAACGAGCCGGTCGCCGATGCCCGCATCGAGCTGGACAGCGGCAGCCGGCGCGCGATCGCGGAAGCGCTCGCCCCCGGCCTGCACGCGCTACCCGCCGGCGAGCTGTCGCGTCCGGGCACGCATCCACTCACGTTCACCGTGCAGGCTGGCGACGACATCGACCTGCTCGCCGCCAGCCTGGTGGTGCCGGCTCCGGCCGCCACCGCGGCCGACCGGGCCTGGCCGGACTGGACCCCCTGGGGCGCCGGCGCCGCGCTGCTCGGACTGGCCGGCCTGACCGGCTGGTGGCGCGCGCGCCGGCGCGCGGGAGCGCGGTCATGAACACGCGTCTGGCCGTCCCGTGGCTGGTCGCCATGCTCACCCTGGCCGTTGTCGGGCCGGCGCGCGGCCATGGCGGCGCCGACCACGATCACGACCACGCCGCCGCGCCGATGCCGGTCGGCGCCGAGGCACCCAGCCGACTGGCCGACGGCGGCGTCTTCGTGCCCAAGATCAGCCAGCACCGGCTCGGCCTGCGCACGCTGCCGGCGACGCCGGCCGAACTGGCGGTGACGCTGGAACTGACCGGCACGGTGATCGCCGATCCCGGCGCCGGCGGCCGCGTGCAGGCTGCCCAGGCCGGACGCGTCGAACCCCTGGCCGGCGGGCTGCCGACGCTCGGCCAACGGGTCGCGCGCGGACAGGCGCTGGCCCGGCTACGGCCGATCACCGGCACCATCGAGCGCGCCGGCCAGACCGCCCTGCTCGCCGAACTCGATGCCGGCATCGCGCTGCTGGAGGGCCGCCTGGCGCGCTATGCGCAACTGGAAGGCGCGATCCCGGGCAAGGAAGTCGAAGCCGCGCGCATCGAGCTGACGGCGCTGCGTCAGCGCCGCGCCGCCATCGATGGCGGCCTGCGCGCCGGCGAGACCCTGACGGCACCGGTCGCCGGCGTGATCAGCGCGGCCCACGTGATGCCCGGCCAGATCGTCGACGCGCGCGAGACGCTGTTCGAGATCGTCGATCCGGACCGACTGGCGGTCGAAGCGCTGGCCTACGATCCGGCGCTCACCGCCGGCATCCACGAGGCCAGCCTGCTGTTGCCGGACGGCGAACGGCCGCTGCGCTTCATCGGCGCCGGCCGGCAACTGCGCGCGCAGGCCCAGCCGCTGCTGTTCAGGGTGCTGCCCGGCGCTGGCGCGCCGTCGGTCGGTCAGCCGGCGCGCGTGCTCGCGCGCGCCGGCGAAAGTCAGCGCGGAGTCGCCCTGCCGACGGCCGCGCTGCTGCGCGAAGGAGGCGTCACCATGGTCTGGGTCAAGCTGGCTCCGGAACGCTTCGCGCCGCGCCGAGTCGAGGCGCGTCCGCTCGACGGCGGGCGCGTCGCGATCACCGCCGGCCTGACCGAGGGCGAACGCGTGGTCGTGCGCGGCGCCAGCCTGCTCGGCCAGATCCGCTAGGCGGACGCCGATGTTCGACGCCCTGCTGCGCGCCAGCCTCCGCCAGCGCGCCATCGTGCTCGGCGCTTCCCTGCTGCTGGTGGTCTGGGGCCTGATCGCCGCGCGCCAGATGCCGGTCGACGTGTTCCCCGATCTGAACAAGCCGACGGTCACGCTGATGACCGAAGCCGGCGGCATGGCGCCGGAGGAGGTCGAGCAGCGGGTCACCTTCCCGATCGAATCCGCGATGCACGGCATGCCCGGCGTCAGCCGGGTCCGCTCGGTGTCCGGCATCGGCCTGTCCATCGTCTACGTCGAATTCGACTGGGGCACCGACATCCATCTGAACCGCCAGCAGGTCGGCGAACGGCTCAACCTGGCGCGCGACCATCTGCCGCCGGGCATCGTGCCGCAACTGGGCCCGATCGCCTCGATCATGGGCGAGATCCTGCTCATCGCGCTGCCGGCCGATCCGGACCGGGTCAGTCCGATGCGGGTGCGCGAATACGCCGACTGGGTGATGCGGCCGCGCCTGCTCGCGCTGCCCGGCGTTGCCCAGGTCACACCGATCGGCGGCGAGACGCGTCAGTACCGGGTGATGCCGCGCGCCGACCAACTGCGCGCGCTGGCGATCGAACTGGCCGCGCTGGAAGCGGCGCTGCGCGATTTCGGCGCCAACACCAGCGGTGGCTTCCTGGAATCCGGCGGTCGCGAATACCTGATCCGCCATCTCGGCCGCGGAGCCACCCTGGACGACCTGCGCGGCCTCACGGTGGCGGTGCGCGACGGCCTGCCGGTGCGCCTGGACCAGGTCGCCGAGGTCGCCGTGGTGGCCGCGGTCAAGCGCGGCGACGCCGGCTACGGTGGCCAGCCGGCGGTGATCCTGTCGGTTCAGAAGCAGCCGGGCGCCGACAGCGTTGCCCTGACCCGCCAGATCGAAGCGGCTGTCGACGAACTGGCGCGGGCACTGCCACCCGGCATCGAGATGCCGCGCTTCCTGTTCCGGCAGGCCGATTTCATCGAGCACGCGGTCGGCAACGTCGAACAGGCGCTGCGCGACGGCGCCATCCTGGTCGCGGTGATCCTGTTCCTGTTCCTGCTCAACCTGCGCACCACGCTGATCTCGCTGGTCGCCATCCCGGTCTCGCTGCTGGTCACCGTGCTGGCGTTCCGCCATTTCGGCCTGTCCATCAACACCATGACCCTGGGCGGCCTGGCCATCGCCATCGGCGAACTGGTCGACGACGCCGTGGTCGGCGTCGAGAACGTACTGCGCCGGCTGCGCCAGAACCGCGCCGCCGACACGCCCCGGAGCCCGCTCGCGGTGATCGTGGCGGCGACGCTGGAAGTGCGTTCCGGCATCGTCTACGCCACCTTCATCATCGTGCTGGTGTTCGTGCCGTTGTTCGCGCTGCCGGGCATCGAGGGCCGGCTGTTCACGCCGCTGGGCATCGCCTACATCGTCTCCATCCTGGCCAGCATGGTGGTGTCGCTGACCCTGACGCCGGTGCTCGCCTATTACCTGCTGCCCGGCATGAAGCACCTGGAGCACGGCGACAGCCCGCTGGTGGCGCGCCTCAAGGCCTGGGACCGCCGCCTGCTGGCCTGGTCGTTCCGCCACGCCCGCGCCCTGCTTGCCGGCGCCGTCCTGCTGGTGGTGGCCGCCGCCGCCAGCGTACCGCTGTTTCCGCGCACCTTCCTGCCGCCGTTCAACGAGGGCACGCTGACCATCAACGTGCTGCTCGATCCGGGCAGCGCGCTATCCGAGTCGAATCGCGTCGGCGCGCTCGCCGAGCGCCTGATCGCGGAAGTGCCGGAGGTCGTCCAGGTCGGCCGGCGCACCGGCCGCGCCGAACTCGACGAGCATGCCGAGGGCGCCCATTACAGCGAGATCGACGTCGACCTGCGCCCGAGCGGACGATCGCGCGAGATCGTCATCCAGGACATCCGCGCCCGCCTGGCGACGCTGCCAGCGACGATCAGCGTCGGCCAGCCGATCTCCCACCGGCTCGACCACCTGCTCTCCGGCGTACGCGCGCAGATCGCGCTCAAGCTCTATGGCGACGACCTCGCCACATTGCGCGGGCTGGCCGAGGATTTGCGCGCGCGCCTCGCCGACATTCCCGGCCTGACCGACCTGCAGGTGGAAAAGCAGGTGCTGATCCCGCAACTGAAAATCCATCTCGATCATGCCCAGCTGGCCCGTCACGGTCTCACCCCGGGCGCGCTGCTGCGCGATCTGGAACGCATGATCGAGGGCGAGCGCATCGGCCAGATCCTGGAAGGCGGCGAAGGCGACGACGGCGCCGCGCGCCGTTTCGATCTGGTGCTGCGCCTGGCCGACGCCGATCGCGACGCGCGCGCGCTCGAACGGCTGCTGATCGAGACCCCGCTCGGCCATGTTCCGCTGGCGCGCCTGGCGCGCGTCGAGGAAGGCGACGGCCCCAACCAGATCGGCCGCGAGAACGCGCGCCGGCGCATCGTGCTGTCGGCCAACGCGGAAGCCGGCGAAATGAGCCGGGCGGTCGACGAGATACGCGCCCGACTGGCCGCGACACCGTTGCCGCAAGGTTATTTCACCGCGCTGGAGGGCCAGTTCCAGGCGCAGGAACAGGCCGCCCGGCTGATCGCCGCGCTGGCGGTGGTGTCGCTGACCATGATCTTCCTGGTGCTTTATGGCCGCTATCGCTCCGCCGTGCTCAGCCTGATCATCATGGGCAACATCCCGCTCGCCCTGATCGGCAGCGTCGCCGCCCTGTGGCTGTCCGGCCAGCCGCTGTCGGTGGCCGCGCTGGTCGGCTTCATCACGCTCACCGGCATCGCCACGCGCAACGGCATCCTGAAGATTTCCCACTACATCAACCTGTGCGCGAGCGAGGGCGAACGCTTCGGCCAGGCCATGATCACGCGCGGCTCGCTGGAACGGTTGACGCCGGTGCTGATGACCGCGCTGGTCACCGCCATCGCCCTGATTCCGCTGTTGCTCGCCGCCGACGCCCCCGGCAAGGAAGTGCTGCATCCGGTCGCCGTGGTCATCTTCGGCGGCCTGATCAGCGCCACGCTGCTCGACACCCTGCTGACACCGGTGATGTTCTGGCTGTTCGGCGAGAAACCACTGGCCCGCCTGCTCGCCGCGCGCGCCGGTGATGAACCGCGCGGCGCCTATTGAACCGCCGTCCCTGCCCCCCCAACCGCCAGGAGCCCATCATGCCCCGAACCATCGTCGCCCTGCTCGGCACGCCTCTCCTCATCGCCACCCTGCTCGGCCAGCCCGCCCTCGCCCACGACGACCACGGCAAGCCACGCTGGGGCGGCGTGGTCGCCGACGCCGGTGAATTCCAGGCCGAACTGGTCATCCAGAACGGTCAGGTCAAGATCTACCTCAGTGACCATGCCGCCATGCTGCCGGCCCAGGGCGCCAGCGGAAAACTGACCCTGCTGGTCGGCGGCAAGAAGGAGGAACTCGCGCTCGCCCAGGTTTCCGACAGCGCGCTGGGCGCGGCGACCGGCATCCGCTCGGCGCGCGGAGCCAAGGCCGTGGCGATCATCCGCCTGCCCGGCCGGGAACCGGCCACGCTGCGCTTCGCCTTCCGCTGAGTCGCCTCCGGCCCGCGCGAGCGCTACCCGGGCGCCGCCGTCCGCCGCGCCGTTCCATGCTCGGCCAAGGCGGCGTCAGCGCCCGTCTCGTCCGGAGCGGGCGTGGTGGCCGTGGCTGGCCAGCCAGTCTTCGGCCGGCTCGGGCCGATGGAACAGATAGCCCTGGTAACGCCGGCAACCGAGCGTCGCCAGGAAGCGCCGTTGTTCCTCGGTTTCCACGCCTTCCGCCACCACGTCGTAGTCGAGATGGCGCGCCATCGACAGGATGGTCTCGACCAGGGCGACATCGTTGGGATCGCCCGGCAGATCCTGAACGAAGCTCCTGTCGATTTTCAGCTCGTTGACGGGCAGGCGCTTGAGATAGGCCAGCGAGGAATAGCCGGTACCGAAGTCGTCGATGGCGAAGCGGATGCCCAGTTCCGACAGCGCGCGCATGCGTGACACCACGTCGGCGGTCTGCTCGACCAGCAGGTTTTCGGTGATCTCCATGCTCAGCCGCGCCGGGTCGGCGCCAGTCTCGGCGAGGATCTCGCCGACCCGCGTCACGAAATCGGTCTGGTGGAACTGGCGCGGGCTGACGTTGACCGCCAGGCGGACATCGCCGCCGGCCGCCGCCAGGCGCGCGAGCAGACGGCAGGTTTCGCGCAGCACCCATTCACCGATGGCGACGATCAGGCTGGATTCCTCCGCCAGATGGATGAAGGCGGCGGGCGCGAGCAAGCCGCGCTCGGGGTGATGCCAGCGCAACAGGACCTCGGCGCCGATGATCCCGCCGTCGGCGTCGACCAGCGATTGCAGGTACAGCGCCAGCTCGCCCCGTCTTTCGGCGTCGCGCAGTCCGCGTTCCAGCGCGTAACGTTCGGCGATCTGGACCTGCATGTCGTCCTCGAAGAAGCGCAAGGCGTTGCGGCCGCTGTCCTTGGCCCGATACATGGCGATGTCGGCCTCGCGGATCAGGTCGTCCATGCTTTCCCCATGCTTCGGATACAGGGAAACGCCGATGCTGGCGGTGGCCAGATGATCCTGGCCATCGACCCGGGCGGGCTGTTCCAGCGCGACGCGGATCTTGTCCGCGACGGCACGGGCGAGGCTGGCGGCCGTTTCCGCGTCGGCGGCCAGTTCCGACAGCAGGATGACGAATTCGTCGCCGCCGAAGCGGGCGACGGTGTCTTCCTGGCGCAGTGATTGACGCAGGCGCCCGGCGATCTCGCGCAACACGCGGTCGCCGACGGGATGACCATGGATATCGTTGATGCGCTTGAACTGGTCGAGATCCACGAACAGCACGGCGCCCAGGCGGCCGGAGCGTTGCGCGGCGGCCAACGCCTGGTTCAGGCGGTCGAGGAAGAAGGCGCGGTTGGGCAGGCCGGTGAGCAGGTCATGGTAGGCCAGATGCTCGACCTGTTTCTCCACGCGCACGCGCTCGGTGATGTCGGCTGTGGTGCCGAACATGCGCGTCGGCCGCCCCTGGTCGTCGAAACCGACCTTGCCGAGCTGCTCGACGACCCGCTCCCCAGCCGCGCCTACGACCCGGTGCACGATGTGGTAGGGCCGAGTCTCGCCCGGATTCATCGCCCGCCGCATTTCGGCCAGCACCGCGTCGACGTCGTCCGGATGGACCGCCTTCAGGAAGTTCTCCGAGCTCGGCTCGACGGCGCCGGGCGCGTAACCGAGCAGGCGGAATTCCTCGTCCGACCAGACCGCCGCGCCGGTCGCCAGATCGAGACTCCAGTTGCCCAGATGCGCCAGCGACTGGGCCTCCTTCAGTTGCTCCTCGCTGTCGCGCAGGGCCTGTTCGACCCGGTTGCGGCCACTGATGTCGTGGGCGATGCCGAGCACGCCGATCAGACGCGCGCGGTCGTCGAACATCGGCGTCTTGGTGGTCTCGAACAGGCCGCGATAGCCGTCCTCCGCGAAGGTCAGCCATTCCTCGTTCATCGTCGACCGGCCGGCGGCCATCGCGGCGCGGTCGTGGGCGCGGAAGAAATCGGCGGATTCTCGGTCGACGAAGTCGTAGTCGGTCTTGCCGACGATATCGCGTTCGAGGGCGCCATACAGTTTCTCGAAGCGCTCGTTGCAGGCCAGATAGACGCCACCCGGATCCTTCAGCCAGACCGGGTCCGGTATCGCGCGGATCAGCGACTGGAACAAGGCGTGCTGCCGGCCCAACGCGTCCTCCGCTTGGCGGACCCGGGCCAGTTCGGTTTCGAGCCGGGCGGTCTGGGCGCGCACCCGGCGGCGCAGCAAGGCATTGAGCGACGTCACCAGCAGGAACGCGGCCAGCGCGCCGCCGGCCGCCCAGCCCAGCCAGGCCGGCCAGACCGTGGCGGGAGGATGCGCCATCCACTTGTTGAGCACCTGGTAATAGGGCGAACCATCCCGGTCCTGCCACGCCTTCAGGTGACGGTCGATCCCCGCCAGCAGATCGCCGTTGGCGCCGCGGGCGGTGGCGAAATACAGGCGGGATGGCAGGAACATGACCGAGGAAGACATCAGACCATGGTGGCGGGCGTGCATTTCACCGTAATAGTGATTGGCGGCGACCGCGTCGACCCGGCCCTGCCCGGTCCACTCGAAGCCCTGCTGGAAGGACGCGACCGGCACCAGATCGACCTCGATGCCGAAACCGGTGAACAACTGGCGCAGGTAGGTCTCCTGCACCGACCCTTGCAACACCGCCACGCGCTTGCCCGCGAAATCGAGCGGCGACGGACTCCGTTCCGTGACCGGGACAAAAAGGGCCGACCAGCTGTGCAGGGCGGGCACGGCATGGAAATCGAGCCGCCTGGCGCGCTCATCGGTGATGGCCACGTCGGGCAGGAGATCGATGCGGCCGGCGCGCAGGGCTTCGAGACAGGCATCCCATTCGCACGGCACCGCGCGCGTGGCCCAACCCTCCCGGCGGGCGATCTCGTCGAGCAGGTCGCCAAGGATCCCGCGCACGTCACCCTCCGCCCCGAGCATGAGCTTGGGCGGGTTCTCGTAGACACCAACACGCACCTCGCGTGACTCGGCGACCGCCGCGACCAGCGACATCGCGACCAGCAGCGCGCCGGTCAGCGCGACACGACGGGAAAACAAGAACCGGAACCAGGAGCGAAGCCAGGGCAGGGGCATCGAGAGCGATGAAAAAACCGAACCGACCCCATTATGCATGGCAAGACCTCGGCGGCGGAGCCATCGGAACCCGGCGGGCTCCGGTGGTTGCGCGGGAACGACCGCTCATGCACCCTCCACGTTCGCGAGCGTCGGCCACACCTCATCGCGCCCTAGCAACCTCGACACGGAGCCCGACATGCCGCCCCGCTCCATCCTCATCCCCGCCACCGCCGCCTGGCTGGCGATCCTCGGTTTCGCCATCCTCAACGGCGCGTTCCGGGAAGCCGTGCTCGCGCCGGCGCTGGGCGCGCCCTGGGCGCGCATCGTCAGCGGCTTGCTGCTGATGGCCTGCGTGGCGTTGGCGGCCGGGTGGTTCACGTCCAGGCGGCCCGGCCTGGGCGACCGCGCCTGCCTGGCGGTCGGCGGATTCTGGCTGGCGCTGACGCTGCTGTTCGAGTTCGGTTTCGGCCGTCTGCAAGGCAAATCCTGGGAAACCCTGACCGCCGCCTACCGGTTCGAGGACGGCGATCTCTGGCCCCTGGTCCTGCTTGTCGTCTTCGTCGCGCCCTGGCTGTCCGGCCGGATCGCGCGCGGCGGCGCCCAGGGACATTCGCGATGAAGCCCATCGCCTTCAAGGATCATTTCTCGGCGCGCTCCGCCGACTACGCGCGCTACCGGCCCGAATACCCGCCGGCGCTGGTCGATGCCCTCGCCGACGCCTGCGCGCGCCATGAACGGGCGCTGGATTGCGGTTGCGGCACCGGGCAATTGTCGGTACCGCTGGCGGCGCGCTTCGCCGAGGTGGTGGCGATCGACGCCAGCCGCGAACAGATCGACCGGGCCCAGGCCCATCCGGCCGTGCGCTATCGGGTCGCGGCCGCCGAGGACAGCGGCCTGCCGGCCGCCAGCGTCGATCTGGTGACGGTGGCGCAGGCCGCGCACTGGCTGGACCCACCCCGCTTCCACGCGGAAGTCCGGCGCGTGGCGCGGCCGGGGGCGCTGCTGGCGTGGATCACCTACGGCATTCCGCGTCTCGACGACGCGCGCCTCGATGCCCGCGTCCGCGCATTCCACGACCGCGACCTCGGCCCCTGGTGGCCGCCGGAACGCCGCCACGTGGTCGACGGCTACCGCGACCTGCCGTTTCCCCACCCGGCCGTCGAACTGCCGCCGCTGGCGCTGTCGGCGCGCTGGCATCTGGATGAACTGCTCGGTTACCTCGGTACCTGGTCGGCGGTGACGGCGCGGGCGCGCGAACTGGGCGACACGCCCTTCGCCAACTTCCGCGCGAAACTGGCTGCCGACTGGGGCGAACCGAAACGATGCCGGGAAATCACCTGGCCGTTGACCGTGCGCGCCGGCCGGATCGGCCTGGAAATCCGAAAGCCCTGGCTGGAAGCCTGAAAGCCCTGCTGGAAGCGCGCGGGCGCGGGGCCTGTTTCAGTAGGAAACAGGCGCTAGGCGGGTATCCGGGATCAACCTCGAACAACCACGAATCCGCCTCCCGACCCACGGGGTGATTCGAACATCCGAATCATGACGGTCGAACAGCTGTGGCCAAACAGTCATTCAGGCTGAACGTAACCGGCCACGATTCCCAAGCGCAACTGGAACCGGCGCCCGCATCCCTTCTGAGTAAAACCACGCCTTGAACTTGGCCATCTGCTTGATTCGGTCCGCATAAAGCGTCACCTTGTCCGAGGGCGCGAAGATTTTCGCCATCAGCTTGGCATCAGATTCGTTCACGCGCAGCGCCAAGTAATTGGCCACGGCGGTGAACAACGAAGCATCGAAGTCCTTCGCCTCCTGGGATGCCACCACAAAGGACAGCCCATATTTGCGGCACTCCTTGGCCATGGACGGGATCAGCTTAAGGCGTGCCGCGCGGTGCGCCTCGTCGAAGATGATGGCGTGGGTGATTCGGCTTTGTGTGCCGCGTCGGAACATGGACTGGTAGAGGTTGTGCAGCACGAAGGTGGAAAACGCCCGCTGCAGCACTTCGTTCTGCGAACTATGGATTTGCACCAGGGTGGGGGTGGTGCTGTCTAGCAGGCTTGGGGCGCCAGCATTGGCGTCGAACAAGCCGTAATCCGCCAGTTCCGCTAGCCGGGTCATGAGTCCTTTGTCCGGTTTGGGATCGACCTTGAGCAGGTCATGGAACGCGGCGAAAGGTGGGATGTCGCCTCTCGTGCCCAGAGACCAGCCCCGGTCCACATAACTCTGCTTGATCGCCTCGCGCAACCGGCCCAACTGCACATCCCCCAGGTCGGGGAATATGGCTGCGAAGTTGTCGCGCAGCAGGGTTACGTTGTCCATGTAGGCGAGTGGCGCATCGCCCACCACCTGGAGCGGGTTGAAGCCGAGACCGGCATAACTCACCTTTTGTAATGTGTTGCCCCAGATCGCGCCCAGTTTCTCGTCGATGTCTTGGTGGTAGGAAAACACGATGGGCGCGATGCCGGCAGCCATAAGCTGCTCGCAAAGCTGGATCAAACAGGTGGTCTTACCCATTCCCGGCAGGCCGACGATGAGCAGATGGGGATTGCCGTGGATGCTCACCCGCCAATGCACCGGCTCGTCGCCACCCTCGCGTTGACCGAGATAAAGCTCAACATCTTCCACCGTAGTGCCTACCTGTGGCGCAGTCTTGTCGATACCCGGCTGCATTGCGCTGGCGGCGTCCTCTCTCGGCGGCGTCATTGCTCCAATCTCCCCCGCGCTGGCCGGAGACATGGATTGGAGAGCACCACGCCTCGCCTCCGGCAACCGCACCGGCCCGAACAGCCAGATGTCCTCACCGATTTCAGCCGGCTTGGTCCCGCCATATTCCGGACAGAACACGAAACCCACCCTGGGTCGCTCCTGTTCCAGCAAAGTCGGCAAGACATAACCTGTGCCCTCGCGCGCCAGCTTCGCCAATTCCTTGTCGATGCGCTCGAATGACTCATCCGACAGCGTGTGACGCCTGCCCTTGCGCGCATAGAAACGCAACACCCGCGCCAGGCGGGCACGTTGCACGGTTTTTTCCAGCGGCGTGGTCTCCGGCCCGAACAGCCTTTCCCAGCGCTGGCAGGAGGCATCGAGCTGGCTGGAAATCATGTCCAGCAAATCGAGCGTGCGGGCGGTCTTGAGGTAGCGGCGGAACTTCACTTCCACGAAACTGAATTTCAAGCCACCGCGCTTGCCTGTCGACACATACAGCAAATCGGCGCGTTGCCCGTTTTCGTCCTTGCTCTCTCCCACCGCGCGGAACAGTTCCGGCACATCGTCGAGCGGAACGAAGAAGCCCTCGCCCAGGGAAAGCCAGGGCGCTTCCACATCACCCGCGCAATGGCTATGGGTCAAAGCCAGCGCCACCATCTCCTGAGCCACCGTGCCGGATTCGGTCAGTCGCAAGGCGAGTCGGCCGCTTACCGCCTTCAGAGCATCCAGCAGGAAGCGGCAGTTGCGCGGACTGGCCGACAGCCCCATTTCCCCCAGCGCCGCATCCAGCAGCCGCACGATTTCATCCAGCGAACTGGTGGAGGTGATGAGTTGCAGAAAACCCAGGTCGTCGCGTTCTGGCACGCAGTCGATCAGGTACGCCTCATACAGGCTTGGCAGATCGTGGGGGGAATCGAAATACTCGACTCCGGCATGGCGATCCACCGTTACCACCCAGTCGCATAGACGGTGCAGGCTCGCCAGCATCTCGCCACGGTCGGGCGTGACTTCAGTAACCAGCACCGGCCAGTCGTTCCCCCCCGCGCCCATGCGCTTGGCCACGCAGCGCAGCAAAGCGGAATGTGCCTTGGCCAGCCGCTCGGAAAAGCCACGTCCACTCGGATGTTTCTCGCCCTCCGGCGCGACTGGAATCGACGACACCCAACGCGGCACCGGCCCCGCCTCGAAGCGGCGCTCCGGCGTCAATGCCAAGCCATGTACCTCCAGCGCAGCATCGGGCACGCTGGCCTTGGGCACGCATTCGAGCTCGGTCTTGAAAATATCGAAGGCCAGGGCGAGGTGTGCCGGGCTGGATGGGGTTTCGCTGTCACGACGCGCCCAGGCCAGGCGCGGCAGGCTCACACCACCTGGACGGGATGCGCTGCCCAGCAGCCATCGGTCTTCCTCCGGCACCACGCCGGCTCCACTGCGTTGACGTTCTGTGGTGGCCGACAGGAAACGGCCCACCATCCTCGCCCGCCCGTTTGCCGGGTAAAGGTCCAGGACGAAAGCGCGCTTGGCCTCGCCATCCCGTGGTTCGCCTTCCTCGTCCACCTCCGTTGCTTCCACATCGCGCAGGGCACATCCAAGCGCTCGCACGGCCGGCATGGCGTCACCTGGTCGCAAGGCATGCACATGCACGCGCCGGGTTTCCGGGTGCAAAGCCAAATAGCGGGCAACCTCCTCGCCCAGCAATTCGGATGCGCTCTTGCCCACAGAAGGCGCCATCAATTCCTCACCCTTGGCATCGCCATCCCCCAGCAGACGAGAGAGCAAAGCCACGGTGGCCTTGGGTTCGGCGTCATGAGTACCCGTCATCGCCACGGTATGAAAGCCCAGGCTATCGGCGAACACGAAAGCCTCGCCTTGCTCGAAGCCCGGCAACATGGCCGGGTAATGCGCGCCGATCAGCGAACCCAACAGCTTCGCCACCTTGGCCGGTGGCGAATCTTCCTCATAACGATGGCGCCACACCAGCATGTCGAACCCCTGTTGCCACGCAACCCGCAGCGGATGGGTAGGCAACACGATGAGGCCGATGCGATGTCCGGTCACCCCCACCACTTCCAGGGTGTGTATCAGGGTGGCGCGGGCGGGCGCAGTGTCCCACCAGGCGGTGGCGGCGTTGACGTAGTCGTTGATGATCTTGCGATCCGTGTAGAGCACCGCCAGAGGCCCCAAACTGGAACTCGCCAGCCAGCGGGAATAATCCCTGGAAACCTGGGCGAAACGCCTGCCGGCTTCGTCACTGGTGGGGGGAATCTGCACGAATTCGGGCTTGCCATCGGGGGTGCCGTCGGCGCGAACCTTGAGCTGCCAACGCCCTGGTTCACCCCCATGTACTACCCAGTCCGCCGCCAGATCAAGCAGCAGATTGGGACACAGCACCCGCGCCGCCTTGCCATCGACACGACAGGCGATATACCCCTTGGCATCCCTGCTGAAGGCTTGTTTGTCACCGGGATTGTCGGCCAGCCGGTCGAACTGCTCCCGCTCTTTCGCCACCTGGATGGCTGCCAGCGCCAGGGTGGGATAGACACTGCCGGCGCTGGTTTTCGCAGGTTTGTCGGTCTCGCCGAAGCATAGGATGAAATCCTCACTCTCCACCCGGAACGGGCTTTCTTGTTCCTCGCTTTCCAGCAAGCCCTCTGCCGTCAAGGCGCGAATCACAACCTCTGCCTCGAAGCGCGCGCTTTCTTCCAGTTCGCCGAAATCATCCTGAGTGAACACGCATTTCTGCGGCCCTTTCGCGACATGGCTGACGGACTTTTCCGCCAGCGCATCGCCGCCGGCGCGGATTTCCACCGTGTAATCCATCGAACCTTTCGCCAAGGTGGCGGGTTCGGTCTCCCAGCGCACCTCCAGACGTACACGCTGTTGGGGGTTGTCCGTCAACGCCAGCTTGAACACCAGACGGCCATCAGCGTCCAGCGCCATGCCAGACCAGGCGGCGGGCTTGCCACTCTTACCACGCCAATTCACCCACCGTATGGATTGCAAGGTCTGGCTGTCGAACAGGCCCGGATGCAGGTTGTTTAGCCACAGGGACTCAAGCTCATCCAGTCGTGCCAGCGCATCCAGCCGGGAGAGGTTATCCGCCTCGCGCAGGAAGCCGGCCAGTTCATTGCCCAAAGCTGCTTCCGCTCCCGGCAGTTGTAGCCCTGCCACCCGCGTTTCCGCCGATTGTCGGTTGCCAGCCAGCAGCCGTTCGACTAGCCGGGCGGACTTTTCCAGATCGTCATCGTCTGGCTTGCCCTCCACCGCCACCGGCCACAGGCCGATTTCCGGCAGGGCCGCCCCCAGGCCCTCTAGGCTGTAGGCGGCGCGGCAGAGATAGGCGAACTCACGCCAGGGCGACAAAGCCTTGTTGCGCGCCAGCCGGCGCGCCTTGGACAAGGCCTTGTCGGCGAACCCCTTGCCGCCGTGGGCCAGCTTCTCCCTCGCCAGGGTCTTGGCCATGGCGAACAATTCCGTTTCCGCGATCTCCCGCGCGGCGCTGTAGATGCCATCCATGCCAGCGCCGGCCTCGGCGGTATCCACCAGCAGTAGTACCGCCTCCGCCTTGTCCTCACGCCACTCCACCGCCCGGTCAGCGGTGATGGCACGGACGGCTTCATCCACCGCCGGGCCGACCACGGCAACCCGCCAGCCCGGCGGCGAGAAGCGGCCATCCGCCGCCAGTTCCCGCGCCACTTCTCCCGGAAGACAGCGGATATAAGCCATGCTGCCGGCCAGGGCTGGCCCCAACAGTTCGCTCAAGGAGAGCGACATGATGGGGGCGGCGTTTTCGGTCAAAGACATATCAGGACACTCCAAGGGTGGCTCGGGCGTGGCGCAACAGGGCTTCCGCCTGGGCAAGGCACTCGGCGAGCAAGGCGTCGTTGACGCCATCGCCGGTGTAGTCGTTGAGATTGCGTTGCTTACGCAGGGCGTCGAGGACGATGACGGTGGCGCTGTCCACCGCCAGGGTCAGCGGCAGTGCCTGGATGGCGGTCTGGTGGTGGCCCGGCTCGCTGGTGGAAGTTCGGTAACCCTTGGCCCAGAGCGCGGCCATCGCGCATTGCAGAATGGCCTTGTAGGCGGCATCAAAACGGTTCTCCGCGCTGATGGTGGTGATCTGGGCATCGACCAGATTGCGCTGGGCCGCCTTCAGCAGTTTCTCGATGGCGGCAGGGTCAGCCGGATGCTTTACCAGCCTGCGAATCGCCAACAAGTTTTCCAAGGTCATGTTCGTCTCCCATCAGAAACAGTTTTTCGTTATGCAACACTTCCATGAGGAAGGTGTCCCTCGCCTTTTCCCTGAACTCAGTGGGTGAAAACAACACCGGGTTGATCTCCCGGCCGATGCGCGCCTGGGCTTCATGCAGTGCTGCCACCGCCTCGGCGAAGCCGATCTCCCCCACCAGCAGGACATCCACATCGCTGCGCGGCCCTTCCTCTCCTCGCGCCACCGAGCCGAACACCAGTGCCAGCGCGATGCGCTCCCGCAACCCGACCAAAGCGTCCCGCAGCACATCGGCGAGGCCCGCCGTCTTGCGCAGGAGGCCAGCCAGTTCCTGGAAGACAGGGCATTCCCGGTTGGCGCCGTAATGCACTTGGTTGCCCACTTCTTGACGCACCAGCACCCCCGCCTGGGCGAGCCGCGCCAGTTCCTTGTGCAGCGTACCGGCGGTGGTGCCGGTCAGTCGGGCGATTTCCCGGACGTGGTAGCGCCGCTCGGGATGCAGCAACAACAGCGCGAGTACTTTCTGGCGGTAGTCGCCGAACAGGAGAGAGGCAAGCATGATGTAGCTCATATAGCTTCGTATGAAGCCTGTTAGGCTACATCCAATTGGTGTTTCATATGCCTACGAAGTGGACTCGTCGCCATAATCATCATGTTCCGGGTTGCTCAAAAACCGCCCTTGCTCTCGAATGGCATAGGTGCCGCCACGTGAATCGTTCGAGAAACTCGCCTCGATCGGCACAGGCCTTTTGATTGATTTCGTGCGCTTATTCTTCTTGTTGATCCGGAGAGGTACTTCATTCCCAATCCGCTCTATCAAGGAATAACCGGTGCCATCACACTTGAAGCAATTCGGGTTTTCCCCGCCACAAGTGCATTCGGAAATCACATGGTTGACGAAATGGCCCGCGACGATGGTGTGCCCCACCGTCCTTCCTTCATGGCTTGCCGCATACCCTATTCCCGGGGTTGGTATCTCTTTTCGGGCAGAAGATGACGGGGTGGCCGAAGGCTTTCCATCCCGCGTATAGCGTTGTTTGATGTCGGGATAACCATACAAACCACTGGCGCTCTCTGATTGCGCCAGAAACAGGCCTTTGGATTTACGCCGCCTCTTCCCCATGTTTCTACTCCCCTGCGGGCTTCCCGTCTTCCACTGCCGGCACAACAAACCGCGCCCGCAACTGCTTCATGGACTCCGCATCGTTCACCCCCACCAGCAGGCCCAGGTCACGTAAGCGCCGTTCCAGCCAGGCCTTGTTGGTACGCAGCAGGTCTTGCGGCACGGACATCCCAGGCGGTTCGCGGTCCACATACAACCCATAGTGGTCGCGCAGGATGCCGAGGAACTTGCGCAAGGTGAGCGGCCGCGCGGTTTTTCCCTCACCGTCGCGGCGCAGATGGCGATGCACCAGAAAGTCCAGCAAGGCGTTGGACAGGACGATGGAGCGCAGGTCCACCGCCTTCTTCGTGCCGGCCTCGCTGCGGGAGACGCGGCGTTTGAAGGCGAGGCCGTTGGGGCGGTTGGGCATGAGGCTGCTTTCCATTGCTTTCATGAATTGTCGTCCCTGTTGCTCAACCCCACTCAGTTCCACTAGTGACTCCGCCATCCGCAAGGCCGAACTGATCCGGTCATTGCGCAACGCGCGCACCACGTCCGGCGCTTCATCGGCCTGCTCCAGTTCGTCCGCCAGGCGGCCACCATCCTCCTCCAGCCTCTCCAGGATGGATTCGGCCCTGTCGTGCCGCTCGCGGTAGATTTCCCCGAGCAGATTGAGCCAGGCGGCCGCGTCGGGTTGCCGAGGCGGCAGATCGTTCTTCAGCTTGGGATGGTGGCTGACCCGGTCGTCCAATACCCGCGCCAGCATCATCAAGACCGGCAGACGCTCATAGCGGGTGAGTGCCTCGCTCATTGCCGCTTCTGAAATGTTGCGCAATTTGGTGTCGAGGCCATGGGAGCAGTCCACGAACAGAGGCATCGGTTCCTGTTCCTTGTGGAGGGAGCCGGTGCGTTCCCACTCGGACAGGCAAACCGTGGTGGAGAACAACAGATTGACCATACCGAGGCCGATGCCCGCCTCCAGCATGGGCAGGAAGGCCTGGCGAGGAAGGCTCGCGCCGTAGACTTCGATGAAAGTGGTCAGGTCGCCGCGCAGAAACTTGGCAGCGGTCTTGGCTATGGGCCAGCGGTTGGGGATGTCAGCCGCTGCTCCTTTCGCGCGTTCCGGTGCATGGCCGCACACTTGGGCGAGTCGCACCGCCAGCAGTTCATCCACACCTAG
>DYFK01000020.1 GCA_020725265.1 Hydrogenophilus sp.
ACGAACAATTCGGTTTCCGGCAATCCCGGGAAGTCATACGCCAGCGGCGTCACGTCCTCGGCCACGCGCAGCAGGCGGACGAAGTTGTTGCCGCCGTTTTCACCGCCGCCATCGGCGCCGGCGGCCGGGGCTTCGAGCAGATCGTCGAGGTCGCCGCCCTGTTCGAGGGCCTGGATGACGCGGTCGACTTCCGCGCCGGCAAGCGCGGCGTCGGCGGCGCCGGGGGCGGTGGCCATGCCGGTTTCGGCGCCGAAGGTGAAGCTTTCCTGGGGCAGGATTCGCAGGAGCTGGCCGTCGCTCATTGCCAGTTCGGCTTGCCCGCCGCCGGCGGCGATCAGGGTTTCGCCCTGGCGGACGCCGTCGCCGGCGGCGAGACGACGGGTGGCTCCGTCGGGCGCGCGGGCGAAGACGTCGCCGGTGACGGTGACGACGGTGGCGACGATGTCGGTGGAGATCGCGGAACCGGGTTCGTTGGCATTGACGGCCATGACTGCCTCCTGGGGAAATTCAATGGGGTCGCGGCCCTGTTGGGCGCGTCATGATGCAATCTAGGTGATGCCGTCCAAGGCCGGTATTGAACCAAAGGACGATGAGCCGGCGCCGACGGCGGCCAGACCGTCAGTTTCCGGGTTTCGGCAGGCCGTTGATGAGCAGCGAGAGCTGGAGGCGGTCGCGTACTCCGAGGGTTTCGTAGATCGCGCCCAGATGCGCCTTGACCGTCCGCTCGGCGATGCCGAGCCGGTTGGCGATTTCCTTGTTGGCGGCGCCACCGGCGACGGCGAGGGCGACTTCGCGTTCGCGCGGGGTGAGTCGGTCGAGCACGGCCGGCGCGCGGCGGGCGCCATCGCGCGGGGCGATCGCGGCGAGCAGGCGGTCGAGCAGTTCCGGGCCGACCCAGAGGCCGCCGTTTTCGATCACGCTGGCGACCTGGCGCAGCAGTTCCGGCGCGGCCAGCGCGGACAGGTAACCGGAGGCGCCGGCTTCCAGCGCGGCCAGTCCCTGATTCTGGCCCGGCACGTTGGCGAGCACGATCAGGCGGGCGCCAGGCAGGACGCGCGCGGCGACGCGCACGCGGGCGGCCACGTCGTCGGCCGGACCGACGTGGATCCAGGCCAGCCGGACGGCGGTGTCGGTGAACTCGTCGCCGCTGGCGGGATGGGGCCGGACCCGGGCTTCCGGGAAGGCCGCCAGCCAGCCCGGTAGCGATAGCGAGCGATCGGTGAGGAAGAGGTGTCGATTCATGTCCGTCATCGCTCCGTAAGGGCGTGGGCCTTGGCCCGCAGCACGGGTTTCATCAGATAGGCGAGCACGGTTTTCTTGCCGGTCATGATGTCGACCTCGGCGACCATGCCGGGGATGATGGGCAGGTCCTTGCCCAGGCTGGATTTCAGGGTGCGCACGCGGACGACATAGAAAGCATTGCCCTTCTCGTCGGTGACGGTGTCGGCGCCGATCTGGTCGAGCACGGCTTCGAGCCCGCCGTAGACCGAGAAATCGTAGGCGGTGAAGCGGACGGTGGCCGGCTGCTCCGGGCGCAGGAAGGCGATGTCCTTGGGCGCGATGCGGGCTTCCAGCAGCAGGGCGTCCTCGGACGGTACGATCTCGACGATCTCGTTGCCGGGCTGAACGACGCCGCCGACGGTGTTGACCAGCAGACGCTTGACCGTGCCCTTGACCGGCGATTTGACCTCGGTGTGCTTGACCCGGTCGGACAGCGCGGTACTTCCGGCCATCAGCGCGCTGAGTTTGGCGGTGACGTCGGCCAGTTCGATACGGGCCTCGTTGCGGAAGCTGAGGTCGACTTCCTGCACCTTGCGCTGGGCCTCGGCGATGGCGGCCTGGATGCGCGGAATCTGCGCGGCGGCCTGGTCGCGTTCGCCGCGATAGCGCGAGACATCGCGTTCCAGACGCAGCACTTCCACCTCGGAGACCGCGCCGGAGGCGATCAGGGGCTTGGTCGCCTGGAGTTCGCGGTTGGTCAGGTCATGACTCATCGCCGCCTGGTCGCGCCGGACCCGGATTTCCTCCAGCTCATGGCCGCGCTGGCTGAGCTGCTGACGGGCGATGCTGATCTGGGCGTCGAGCTGGGAACGGCGGGCGTCGTACAGACTGCGCTCCTGCATGGCCAGTTGCGGCGCTTCGCGCTCGACTTCGGGCGGCACCATGAAGGCGCGGCCTTCGGCGATGGCGCGCAGGCGCGCGGCCTTGGCCAGCAGGGACAGATATTGCGAGCGGTTTTCCTGGAGCGAGGATTCGAAACGGGTGGCGTCGATGCGCAGCAACAGTTGTCCGGCCTCGACCTGCTGGCCTTCGCGAGCGAGCAGTTCGGAGATGACACCGCCGTCCACCGCCTGGATGACCTGGATCTGGCGCGACGGAATCACCTTGCCCTCGCCGCGCGTGACCTCGTCGATCTCGGCGAAGGCCGCCCAGACCAGCAGGAGGATCAGGACAACGGCCATGCCGCGCAGCAGCGCGCGGGCGCGGATCGGTTCCTGTTGCAGACGCGCCCATTCGGCGTCGCTGACCCAGTCCAGCTCTTCCGGCGTGCGCGCCGGCACCCAGCGCGAGAACAAGCGGTCGATGAAGGTGCGCGGCCGCTTGCGGCGCTCGACGAAGCCAGACCGCTTGGAAACCAGATGATCGAGTTTGCCGCTCATTGCGTCGCCCTCCCGACCTGGCCCTGGCGCAGGGCCGCGACCACCTTGTCCTTGGCGCCATCGGCGACCACCCGGCCGCCGTCGATGACGATCAGGCGGTCGACCAGATCGAGCAACGAGGTTCGGTGGGTGACCAGGATCAGGGTCTTGCGCGCGGCGAACTCGCGCAGTTGCCGCTTGACCTGTTCCTCGCTGCTGTTGTCCATGGCGCCGGTCGGCTCGTCGAGCAGCAGGATGGGCGGGTTGCCGACCACCGCGCGGGCGATGGCCACGCCCTGGCGCTGGCCGCCGGACAGCGATTCACCGCGCTCGCCGACGGTCATGTCGAAACCGCGCGGATGGGTATTGATCAGCTCGCTCAGGCCGCCGATCTCGGCCGCGTGCAACAGATCGGCATCGTCCAGCGCCGGCGCCGCCAGTTCGATGTTCTCGCGCAGGCTGCCGTAGAACAGGGTGATGTCCTGCGGCACGTAGCCGATGTTCTTGCGCAGTTCGGACGGATCGAGCTGACGGATGTCGACACCGTCGATCCGCACCGCGCCGGCGGTCGGCTGGTAGAGCCCAAGCATCAGGCGCAGCAGGGTCGACTTGCCGGAACCGACACGACCGAGGATGGCGACGCGTTCGCCCGGGCGAATCCGGAAGGACACGCCGAGCAGGCTGTCGCGCGCGTTTTCTCCCGGGTAGCTGAAGGACACGTCCTTGAACTCGATCTCGCCCCGCAGATGCGGGCGGCTGACGAAGCCGGCCTGTTCCGGCCGCTCGACCTCGCGCGCCATGATCTGGTTGAGCGAGGTCAGCGAGGTCTTGGCGTTCTGGAACTGGGTCATCAGTCCGGCGATCTGGCCGAACGGCGCCATCGCCCGCATCGCCAGCAGGTTGCAGGCGATCAGGCCGCCGATACTCAAGGCGCCGTCGCCGATCCGGTAGACGCCGAGCACGATCACCGATACCGAAACCAGCTGCTGGGTCCATTGCGCGCTGTTGATGGCGGTCGCCGCGAGCAGGCGCAACTGGGTGGAGATGCGCGCAAGGAAGATCGCGCTGCGTTCCCATTTGCGCTGCATGACGCCTTCCGCGCCCATGGCCTTGACCGTCTCCAGGCCGACCAGGCTTTCCACCAGGCTGGCGTTGCGCATGGCGCCAGCCCGATAGGTGACTTCGGCCAGCTCGTGCATCTTGCCCTGGACCAGCCAGGCATAGCCCATCACCAGCAGCATGCCAACCAGCGCCGGCAGGAACATCGGCCAGTCGATCCAGGCGATCACGGCCAGGAACAGCAGGGCGAACGGCAGGTCGACCAGCGCCGTGACCGTGGCCGAGGTGATGAAATCGCGCACCGTTTCGAACGAACGCAGGTTGGCGGCGAAAGCGCCGACCGATGACGGCCGGAATTCCAGACGGATACCGAGCACCCGTTCCATGATCCGCGACGACAGCAGCACATCGACCCGGCGCCCGGCCAGATCAATGAAATAGCCGCGCATGGTGCGCAACAGCAGATCGGCGACCAGTACCACGACCAGGCCGATGGCCAGCACCCACAGGGTTTCCACCGCGCGGTTGGGCACCACCCGGTCGTAGACGTTCATGATGAACAGCGGCAGCGCCACCGCGAACACGTTGATCAGCGCGGCCGCCAGCAGCACGTCGCGGTAGACCGGCAGGTTCTCGCCCAGGGCGCCCCAGAACCAGTGGCGGGCGCGTACGTCGCCGACTTCCGGCGCGCGTCGGTCGAAACGGTACGGCGGCCGCGCGAAGATGACCATACCGGTGTAGCGCGCCTGAAGCTCGGCGCGCGGCAGGGTCACGGCGGCATCGCCCAGGTCCGGGAAAATCACCCGCGCCATGGCGTCGTCGCCCTCGCCTTCCCAGCCGACCAGCAGACAGGCCAGGTGATCGTGCAACAACAGCACGGCCGGCAGCAGGGCGGTATCGATCTGGTCGAGTCCGCGCCGGGTCAGGCGGCTGGACAGTCCGGCCCGCTTGGCGGCGCGCGCGAACAGCGATGGCGTCAGCCGGTTGTCGATCAGCGGAAGGCCGGCCACCAGGGTATCGCTGGAGTGCGGCAGGCCGTGCAGGCGCACCAGCGCGGCCAGACAGCCCAGGAGTGGATCGTGGATGGCCCGGTCGAGACCGGATGGTGACCACCCTGCCCCAGCCGGGGCGGCCACGCCGTCGTTGGCGGTTTCATTCATTCTGGTGTCTCGTCGACCTTGTGGTGATCTCGGGTTGATCCGCCGGGATGTCGGGGTTTGCCCCCGGAATTCGGGGCGATGCTACGCAACGCGCCGGCGCGCCGCAACCGCGTGGCGCCGCCCACCCGGCCACCACGGGACCATTCCCCCGGGGAAAACCCGATGGCCGTCCGCCACCGCCGCGCGGGCTTCCAGGATTGCCCCGGCCGATCTCCCGCGCGTAGACTTGGCCGCCCGCGCACGCCGCGCCCCAGCCCGCTCCGCGCCGTTTTCCCCGCCGTCATGACCACTCCCGCCGTGCCCTCCACCGTCTCCAACGCCCTCCCCTCCTCCGCGCCCCCCTCTTCGTTGTCACCCCCCCCCGGCCAGCGGCGGCGGATCGCGCGTCCACCCGGCTCCGCCGACAGCCGGCTGCTGGCGACGCTGGCGCGCGGGCGTCGCCTGCTGGTGCTGACCCAGTCGGCGCAGGACGCGGCGCGCATCGCCGAGGAAATGGCCTGGTTCCAGCCCGACCTGGCGGTTCGTCCGTTCCCGGACTGGGAAACCCTGCCCTGGGATCCGATTTCGCCGCACCCCGATCTGGTCTCCGAACGCCTGTCCGCGCTCTGGCTGGCTTCCACCGGCCAGGTCGACGTGCTGGTCGCGCCAGCCGCCACCGCCATGCAGCGGCTATGCCCGCCGGCCTTCCTGAACGCCCATGCCTTCCTGCTCAAGACCGGTGACCGGCTCGATGCCGAACGCCTGCGCGCGCGCCTGGCCGAAGCTGGCTATAGCTGCGTCAGCCAGGTGCTGTCGCCGGGAGAATTCGCGGTGCGCGGCGGCATCATCGACCTGTTCCCGATGGGCACCGTACAGCCCTACCGGATCGACCTGTTCGACGACGAGATCGAATCGATCCGGGTGTTCGATCCGGATACCCAGCGCACCTTGTACAAGGTCGCCGAAATCCACCTGCTGCCGGCGCGCGAAATCCCGCTCGACGAAGCCGGCATCACCCGCTTCCGCCAGAATTTCCGCGACCGTTTCGAGGGCGATCCGTCCAAGAGCCGGATCTACAAGGATGTCTCCAACAAACTGGCGCCAGCCGGCATCGAGTACTACCTGCCGCTGTTCTTCGACGCCACCGCCACGCTGTTCGAATACCTGGCCGCCGACACCACCCTGGTCCTGCACGGCGACATCCAGGAGGCGGTGGAAGGCTTCTGGCGCGAGACCCAGAGTCGGCACCGGCTGTTGCAGGGCGACCGGCAGCGGCCGTTGCTCGATCCGAACGCGCTGTTCCTGGCGCCGGACGCCTTTTTCGGCGGCCTGCGCCCCTACCCGCGCCTGGAGATCGGTGGCCGCGCCGAGGCGGAAATCGTTCCGCCCCATCTGCCGGCGCCCGCCGTCGAGGTCGAGCGCAAGGCCGACAACCCCTACCACCGGCTGCAAGCCCACCTTGCCGGGCAGACCGGCGCCACCCTGCTGATCGCCGAAAGCCTGGGCCGCCGCGAGACCCTGGCCAACGCGCTGGCGGAATACGGCCTGAAACCGGCCCTGCTGGAAGGCTGGCCGTTCACCGCCGGCGCGCCGGATGTCGACGCCCGCTTCCTGCTCACCACCGGCCCGCTCGCCGCCGGTTTCGTCGATCCCGAGCTCGGCCTCGCGGTGCTCACCGAAACCGAGCTGTACGCGCGCGCGCCGTCCTCCCGGCGTGCCCGCGACAGCCGACGGGCAAGCACGGCGGAAGGCCTGCTCAAGGATCTGTCCGAGCTGAAGATCGGCGACCCGGTGGTGCACGCGCAGCACGGCATCGGCCGTTATCTGGGCCTCACCGGCATGGACATGGGCGAAGGCGACGAGGAATTCCTGACCCTGGAGTTCGCAGGCGGCGACAAGCTGTACGTGCCGGTCGCGCATCTGCACCTGATCTCGCGCTACCTGGGCGGCGATCCGGACAGCGCGCCGCTGCATCGGCTGGGTAGCGGCCAGTGGGAAAAAGCGCGCCGGCGGGCCATGGAGAAGGCGCGCGACACCGCCGCCGAACTGCTCAACCTGTACGCTCAGCGCGCCGCCCGCCAGGGCCACGCCTTCGCGCTGGCGGAGCACGACCTGGATGCGTTCGCCGATGGCTTCGGTTTCGAGGAAACACCGGATCAACTGGCCGCCATCGAAGCGGTCGTCCAGGACATGACCTCGGGCCGGCCGATGGACCGGCTGGTCTGCGGCGACGTCGGTTTCGGCAAGACCGAGGTGGCCCTGCGCGCCGCCTTCGTGGCGGTGGCCGGCGGCAAACAGGTGGCGGTGCTGTGCCCGACCACGCTGCTCGCGGAACAGCACTACCAGACTTTTTCCGACCGGTTCGCGGACATGCCGGTCAGGATCGCCGAACTGTCGCGCTTCCGCTCGCCCAAGGAAGTCGCGAGCGCGCTGGAAGGGCTGGCGAGCGGGCGTGTCGACATCGTCATCGGTACCCACAAGCTGCTGTCCCGGGATGTCAGGTTCAAGAATCTGGGCCTGACCATCATCGACGAGGAACACCGTTTCGGCGTTCGCCAGAAGGAGCGCATGAAGGAACTGCGCGCCGAGGTCGACGTGCTCACGCTCACCGCCACGCCGATCCCGCGTACCCTGGCCATGTCGCTGGAAGGCATCCGCGATTTCTCGGTGATCGCCACCGCGCCGCAAAAGCGCCTTGCGATCAAGACCTTCGTGCAACCGATCTCCGACGGCCTGATCCGCGAGGCCTGCCTGCGCGAGCTGAAACGCGGTGGCCAGATCTACTTCCTGCACAACGAGGTGGAAACCATCCGCGCCATGTACGAAAAGCTGGTGAAACTGCTGCCGGAAGCACGCATCGAGATCGCCCATGGCCAGATGCCGGAGCGCGAGCTGGAACATGTGATGCGCGACTTCACCCATCAGCGCTTCAACCTGCTGCTGTGCACCACCATCATCGAGACCGGCATCGACGTACCCAGCGCCAACACCATCCTGATGAACCGGGCCGACCGGTTCGGTCTGGCGCAATTGCATCAGTTGCGTGGGCGGGTTGGCCGCTCCCACCACCAGGCCTATGCCTATCTGCTGACCCCGCCCGACGGCGCCGGCGTCACCCCCGCCGCCGCCAAGCGCCTGGAGGCCATCCAGAGCATGGAAGACCTCGGTTCCGGCTTCTATCTGGCCATGCACGATCTGGAGATTCGCGGCGCTGGTGAGGTGCTGGGCGAAAACCAGAGCGGCGAGATGCAGGAAGTCGGCTTCAACCTGTTCAACGAAATGCTGGCGGGCGCGGTGAAATCGCTCCGGGAGGGGCGCGAACCGGACATCGACGCGCCGATGGCGGTCACCACCGAGATCGCGCTGCACGCGCCGGCGCTGTTGCCCGAGGATTATTGCGCCGACATTCACGAGCGCCTGGTGCTGTACAAACGCCTGGCCAGTTGTGAAACGGCGGTCGAACTGGAGACGCTCAAGGAGGAGCTGATCGACCGCTTCGGCCTGCCGCCGGAACCGGCCGAGGCCCTGCTGGCGGTGCATCGGCTGCGCCTGGAGACCCGGCCTTACGGCATCGCCCGCCTGAGCGCCGGACCGGATGGCGCCACCATCCAGTTCGTGCCCAACCCGCCGGTCGAACCGATGAAGCTGATCAAGTTGATCCAGACCAAACGCGAATACAAGCTGGCCGGCCAGGACCGGTTGCGTATCGAAAAAAGCTGTCCGACCCTGGACCAGCGCATCCGGCTGGTGCGCGACTTCCTGAAGGAAATCGCCTGAACCGCGGCGGCATCGCGCCGCCACGCCGCCGTCAACCGCCCTGATGAGCCTGTTCGTTGCGTTTCTTGTCGCGCAGCACGTTCACCGTGATGCCGTTGGACAACACCATGTCGCCCGGCGTCATGCCCGGCTTGCAGGCCCCCAGCCAGCGTGCCTCGAAGTTGACGCTTTCGCCCTGTTTGGCCGCCGTGAAGCCTCGCGTGAAGCTGACCCGGGTTCGACCCCGGTAAAGCTTGGAAAAATCGCCGGTCATCGCCATCTCGCCGTCGACGTCGCTGTCATGGACCTTGCAGCGGGTCTTGATGGTCATGCCCTTGCTGGAACGGATCGCCTCCGGCTTGTCGCAGTTTTCCTGACCGGGCAACAGCGAGAGCATCACGTCGGGCTCGGATTTGACGTCGCTGCATTGCTGGACGTGGATCGCGCGCATGATGGTCTGGCCATCCTTCCAGATGGCGATGTCCCACAAGCCGGGTTTGCGCCAGTTTCCGGCATCGGCCAGGGCAGTGCCCGGGCCAGCCAGGACGAGCGCGCCGAGCGCGCCCAGAATTCGTGCGGTAGTGAGCATTCGTTTTCCTGAATTTCAAACGACAATGAATCGGTTCCGGGCATGCGCCGGGATCACGCCGCCACGGACCAACGGTGGAGTGCGCGCATCCGACCGGGTTCCCGCGCCACCAAGGATCATCGCCGATCACCCAACAAAAAAGGGTGCCGGTTTGATCCGGCACCCTTCAACCACGCTGTTTGCCGGCCACCTCGCGGCGGCCGGTCATGTTATCGCGCGAGGCTCAGCGCTTGCGGCGGCTCACCCAGCCCATCGCGGCCAGGAAGGCGGCGATCAGACCAAGCAGACCCAGCGGCGACAGCACCGGCACCGGGATCGCCGGCACGGCGTCGGGCGCGAAGTTGGCGGTCACCGAGACGTCGGCATTGCTGACGTTGACCACGCAGGTCAGGTCGGTACCCGTGCAGGCGCCGGACCAGCCGGTGAACACGTTGGTGCCACTGGTCACAGCGGTCAGGGTGACGCTGCCGCCACTGGCCACCAGCATGCTGTCGCTGGAACAGCCTTCGGCGCAGGAGATGCCGACCGGCGAGCTGATCACGCTACCGACGCCAGCGCCGCCCTTGTTCAGGGTCAGCGTGTAGCTGGCGGCCGGATCGAACAGGGTGGTCTGGAACAACGGACCGAGGAACGGCGAGACGCTGTCGGCGGCGATGTGATAGTTGCCGTTGTTCAGGTTGTTGTTCGGCGCGATCACGCTGGCCGTAGGCGGAACCGTATAGGTGATCTGGAAGCTGCCGGTCGCGCCGTCGGCCAGCGCGCCGATGTCGCAGGACACGGTGCCGGCGTTACCAACACCCGGATCGGTACAGGTCAGCCCCGGCGCGTTCAGCGACACGAAGGTGGCATTCAGCGGCGTCGGGCTGGTGTTGTCCATCGGATTGACGGCGTTGACCACCACGCCGGTCGCTGGCACGCCACTGTTGTTGGCGTAGGTGTAGGTGTAGGTCACCTGGTCACCCTGCATCGCGGTGGTCGGGCCGCTGACGGTGACGTGCAGGCTGGCGAACAGGGAACCGATGCCGTCGACATACACGTGGCCGTAATGGCCCGACGCGCCTTGCGCGCAACCGGCGGCAATGATTTCCAGGCGGACCTGGTCACCCACGTCGAGCAGACCAGCACCCGGCGCGATGTCGAAAGCCTGCCAGTCGGTGTATTGCGTGGAGCCGACGGTGTACCAGGGCACACCAGGCTGGTTGGCGAAATTGAAGGTATAGAACAGCTTGGTGCCCTTGGTGATGTTGGTCACCTCGACGTAGAAATAGGGCTGTTGATGGTTGGGATGGCTCGGATTCACCAGGACCGGCGCGATGGCGAAACGGATGTGCACATTGCCGTCGCTCGCGTCGATATCCCCCGCGGTCATCGTGGCCGTCTGGTCGATGCCGCTCGTCCGATAGCTTCCACCCGTCTGATTCACCAATGCGGCGTTATTCCCCCACTTCGGGTAGGCCAAAGCGTTTCCCGTGCCGGCATCGGTACCCACGCCAACGACGATGGTATTGTTGCCGTTGGCCGCTCCCGTCGTGGTCGTGAGATTGAGATGAGACTTGTCGGTCGGCGGGAAGGTGCTGATGCCACCGTTGGTATTCGAGTAATACGAGACGTTCCAGTCCGTGAAATCCCCGGTCTCGAAACCCCCGTTGGAGTACCCGGCCTGCGCGACCGGGGCGGCCAGCGTGGCGGCGGCCAGCACGGCGGCCAGCACCCCCTTGAACAGGGACTGACGTTGGCTGGCGGCGGTTTTCACCCCTTCCAGGCGACGATGCATCCATCCCGACAACCCGCCTTCACCTGGCGAGGCCGCTTGCTGTCGCGCGGGGGCGACCAACCAACTGAACCTGGACATCTGTTATTCCCTTTCCTGTCTACGAACGCTGAACGGTTTTCCTAGCTGTCAAAACGGTCGAAAACCTGGATTGACTGGCGGCTGAATATAACGGCAGTCGACTGGAACAAATAGGCCTGAGGACGGCCTTGCAAGGTTTCGCAAGGCTTCGCAAGATTCAGAGCGGATAGAGAGGGAAACCACTCCAATCCCTCAAGGGAAGTTCCTGACATGAAGCCCAGTGCCGCGTGAACTCAGGAGTCGGCCCGTGTCGGGGCCAGAGAATGCTTGATCAGCGCGGCGATTTCCTCGACCGAGCGATGGGTCGAGTCGACCACCGGGATGCCTTCGGCGCGCATCAGGGCTTCGGCCTGGCGCAGTTCGTCACGACAGGTTTCCAGCGCGGCATAGGGACTGTTGCGGCGCCGCTCCGCGCGAATCTGGGCGAGCCGCTCCGGCGCCAGCGTGAGGCCGCGCAGTTTGGCCCGGTGCGGCTCCAACGATTTCGGCAGGCCGGCCTGTTCGAAATTTTCCGGCGTGAGCGGGTAGTTGGCGACGCACAGGCCATATTGCATGGCCATGTACAACGAAGTCGGCGTCTTGCCGCTGCGCGAGACACCGACCAGGATGACATCGGCGCGGTCATATTTCTCCAGGCCAAGGCCGTCGTCCGCGGCGAGCGCGAAATTGACCGCGTCGATGCGCGACCGGTAGGAATTGGGATCGGCCATGCCGTGGAAGCGGCCACGCAGCGGTTCCGGCGGATAGCCGATCTCACCGACCATCATGCCCAGGAAATGGCCGTAGATGTCCATCACCAGAGCGCCGCAGGCATCCAGCGCGGCGCGCGCGCCGGGGTCCGTCAGGGTCGAGAACACGAATGGTCGCAAGCTCGATTGCCGCCAGGCTTCGCGCACTTGCTGCGCTGCAAAATTCGCTTTTTCCAGCGTATCGACAAAGGGTAGACTGACGCTCGCGAACGCTTCGTCGGGGAATTGCGAGAGCAGGCTCTTGCCAATGATCTCGGCGGTGATGCCGGTGTGATCGGAGATGAAGAAGACCGAACGCGCGGGGGTCATTGGGGGAAGGAAGCGGCGCTTCGGTCAATTTTTCGAGGATGGAAATGGACTATATCGCGCGCTTTGAAACGCTGTCCATGCACGACGTGGACAAGGTCGGGGGCAAGAACGCATCCCTCGGCGAGATGATTCACAACCTGACCGACAAGGGCGTCCGCGTCCCCGGCGGCTTCGCCACCACGGCCGATGCGTTCCGCGAATTTTTGTCCGCCAACGGACTTGCGGATCGGATTGCCGATCGACTCACCCACCTGAATATCGAGGATACCCAGGCCCTGGCCGAGGCCGGCCGGGAAATCCGGGGCTGGATGATGGCGGCGCCGCTACCGGCCGGCCTGGAAGCCGGCATCCGCCACAATCACCGTCTGATGTGCGCGGAAGCCGGCGAGGATCTGCAATTCGCGGTGCGCTCCTCGGCCACCGCCGAGGATCTGCCGGATGCTTCCTTCGCCGGTCAGCAGGAAACCTTCCTCAACATCCAGGGCGCCGACAATCTGATCGACGCGGTCAAGCGCTGCTTCGCCTCGCTGTACAACGACCGGGCGATCGCCTACCGCGTGCACAATCATTTCGAGCACGCCGTGGTCGCGCTGTCGGCCGGTATCCAGCGCATGGTCCGCTCGGATCTGGGCGTGGCCGGCGTCATGTTCACCATCGACACCGAATCCGGCTTTCCCGACGTGGTCTTCATCAACGCCGCCTACGGCCTCGGCGAGACCGTGGTGCAGGGCGCGGTCAATCCTGACGAGTACTACGTGCACAAACCCATGCTGCGCGCCGGCCGGCGCGCGGTGGCGCGCAAGAAGCTGGGCGACAAGGCGATTCGCATGGTGTTCGCCGGCGAATCGGTGGCGGAACGTTCGACCCGGGTCGAGGATGTCCCCACCAGCCTGCGCCACCGCTTCGCGCTTGATGACGAGGAACTCCTGGAGCTGGCCCGCTACGCGCTGATCATCGAGGAACACTATGGCCGGCCGATGGACATCGAATGGGGCCGCGACGGCATCGACGGCAAGCTGTACATCCTGCAAGCCCGCCCGGAAACCGTGAAATCGCGCGCCGGCAACGTGCAGACTCGCTTCAAGCTGCTGGAAAAGGGCCCGGTGGTCGCCCATGGCCGCGCCATCGGCAGCAAGATCGGCCAGGGGCCGGCCCGGGTCATCACCTCGATCGATCAGATGCACCATGTTCAACCCGGTGACGTGCTGATCGCCGACATGACCGACCCGGACTGGGAGCCGGTGATGAAGCGGGCCTCCGCCATCGTCACCAACCGCGGCGGTCGCACCTGCCACGCCGCCATCATCGCCCGGGAAATGGGCGTGCCGGCCGTGGTCGGCACGGGCAACGCCACGGCCACGGTGAAGGATGGCCAGAACGTCACGGTTTCCTGCGCCGAGGGCGAGGACGGCTACGTCTATGACGGCCTGCTCAGGTTCGAGAAGAACGAGCTGGTCATCCGGACCATGCCGGAAATTCCGGTCAAGGTCATGATGAACGTGGGCAACCCGGAACAGGCCTTCCACTTCGCCACGCTGCCAAACGAGGGCGTCGGCCTGGCGCGCCTGGAATTCATCATCAACAACGCCATCGGCATCCACCCGAATGCCGCGCTGGAATACCGCAAGATGCCTGAGGACGTGAAGACCGCCATCGACGCGCGCATCCACGGCTACGGCGACGCGGTCAATTTCTACGTGGAAAAGCTGGCCGAGGGCGTAGCCACCATCGCCGCCGCGTTCTGGCCCAAGCGCGTGATCGTGCGCATGTCGGACTTCAAGTCGAACGAGTACGCCAATCTGATCGGCGGCCCCCAGTACGAGCCGCATGAGGAAAACCCGATGCTCGGGTTCCGCGGTGCCGGCCGCTACGCCAGCCCGATGTTCCGGCGCGCCTTCCAGCTCGAATGCCGGGCGATCAGCCGGGTGCGCGACGACATGGGTCTGACCAATGTCGAGATCATGCTGCCGTTTGTGCGCACGCTGACCGATGCCGACGCCGCCCTGGCGGTACTGGCGGACAACGGCCTGAAGCGCGGCGTGAACGACCTCAGGATCGTGATGATGTGCGAGATTCCCGCCAACGTGCTGCTGGCCGACGAGTTCCTGCAACGCTTCGACGGCTTTTCCATCGGCTCCAACGACCTCACCCAGCTCACCCTGGGCGTCGACCGCGATTCCAGTCTGGTGGCGGCGGCGTTCGACGAGCGCAACCCGGCGGTCAAGAAGCTGCTGGCCGAGGCCATCGCCGCCTGCAAGCGCAACGGCAAGTATGTCGGCATCTGCGGCCAGGGGCCGTCCGACCATCCCGATCTGGCCGACTGGCTGATGGAACAGGGCATCGACTCGATGTCGCTGAATCCGGACACCGTGGTCACCACCTGGACGCGGCTGGCGGCACGCCGGGTTCAGTAGACGAAGCGGGCGCGCAGGTCTTCCAGACCGAGCGCGCCCAGGATTTCCTCCTGGCGCGCGCGCGCGTTGCCGCGCGGCGGGCCGCGCCGGCTGGCGATGATCAGCTCGTTTTTCATGGAGTGCTCCCAACCGATCAGCTCGGTCACGTTGACTTGATAGCCGTGCGACTCCAGCAACAGGCAGCGCAGGACATTGGTGACCAAACTGCCGAACTCGCGGGTGTGGATGGGATGGCGCCAGAGCTCGGCGAGCGCGCCTCGCGCCAGCGCCGTCTGCTTGTGCTGGCGCAACGTCGCGGCCACTTCCGCCTGACAGCAGGGCACCAGCACGATGTGCCGGGCGTCGCGGGCCAGCGCGAAGCGGATGGCATCATCGGTGGCGGTATCGCAGGCATGCAGCGCGGTGACGATGTCGACCGGGTCCGGCAGCTCGCGGGAAGCGATCGATTCGAGCACCGGCAGGTTGAGGAAGCGCATGCGTCCGAAGCCAAGCCGTTCCGCCAAGGCCTGTGACCGGGCGACCAGTTCCGCGCGCGTTTCGATGCCATGGACATGGCCGACCGCGCGCTCCTTGAGAAACAGGTCATACAGGATGAAGCCGAGATATGACTTGCCGGCGCCATGATCGACCAGGGTCAGATCACCCCGGGCGGCCAGCGTCTCGTCAAGCAGCGGTTCGATGAACCCATACAGATGGTAGACCTGCTTGAGCTTGCGCCGGCTGTCCTGGTTGAGCTTGCCATCCCGGGTCAGGATGTGCAGTTCCTTGAGCAGCTCGATCGACTGGCCGGGGCGGATTTCCGCCGGTGGCGCCGGTGCCTGCCCGGCCACCGCCACCGGCACCCGCTTGCCGCGAACACGGCTCACTCGCCGCGCCCCGCCTTCATGCCGAGCGCCAGCCAGCCGGCCAGGCCCAGCTTTTTCAAGGTCTCGATATTGCGCTGATAGATCGAATCCGGATCGGGGAAGCCGGCCAGCGCCCGGCTGAGACTTTCCTCGCGGATCAGGTGGATGGTCGGATACGGCGCCCGGTTGGTGTAGTTGCCGATGTCGTCGGCTTCGGTATCGGCGAACTGGAAGCGCGGATGAAAGCTGGCGACCTGCAACACGCCTTCCAGGTCGTGCTCCACCACCGCCGCCTCGGCGATGACCATGAAATCGTTGAAATCCTCGAAATCCGGCAACAAGGCCGGATGAATCAGCAAAGTGGTGTCGATCTCGTCCGGATCGGCCGCCGCGAGCAGGTCCAGCTCCCGGTCCAGATCCTCCAGCAGGCCGTCCAGATGTGGCGCCTCGCTGACCACGATGCGAACCTGATTCCTGACGTAGACCGCCTTGGCGAACGGGCACAGATTCAGACCGATGACCGCTTTTTCCAGCCACTCGCGGGTGGCGGAGATGACTTCCTGTTCGTTCATGGATTCCTTCGCGGCCGGCTGTCGCGGCCAGTCATTGCAACCGGTAGCCGGACGGCGCCCGCAACGGTTTGGCCTCGGATGGATATTTCTCGCGGAAAGCCGCGTGCAGCCCGGTGAACTGGCTTTGCGTGAAGCCGGCGGCGCGCGACGAGAAATACTCGGACTCCGGGGTGTGGATCAGAAAGGCCTGCATCTCGTTGACCAGCAGATCGGGCGCGTTGAGATCGTAGCCGAGCACTTGCAGGTACTTGCTGACACTGCTCCGCTGCGACGCGGTCATGACGTTGTGCCAGAACCACCACACGTAATTCCGGTAGACCTGATCGGTCACGAAACGGGCGTGGGCCAGTTCGTGGCGCAGGATCAGTTCGCGCCGGCTTTGCGTGATCACGCAGGCCGGGCAGCCATCCACGGTCGAAACCTGCGGCGCCGAAATCACGATCTGTTCAGGTTCGACGCTCACAAGACCACTGGCCACCTCGCGCAGCACACCGAATTCGAACAGGCGATCGAGCAGCCATTTCTCATCCTCGGTGATCGGTTCGTTCTGGAAGCGCGCGGTATTGAAGAACAACGCGAAATCGTTGGCGCGGATGTTGTTGCCTATGGTCAGCGTCGCCAGGGTTTCCTTGTTGGCGATCCGCCATTTCTTCACTTCCGGAACGCTCAGGATTCGGTGACGCGGCGCGCTGGCACGCTCGATGAAAATCACCAGGCGTCCAAACACCCGGGATTGATCCTCGACGTTGGGCATGTCCAGCACCAGCACGCGGGCATCGTCGTCCAGGCGATAAAACGCCCGGTCGGCGGCCTTCGCCTGGAACACCTCCTCCCTGGACAATATTCTGGGGGGCGCCGGTTCCGGAACCGGCGCGACGCTCACCACGGGCTCCGGCGCCACCTCGGCGGTTTTCGCCGGTTCGGCGCCGTTGGCCGGGCCGGCCTTCGCTTCGGTCTTGATTCCCGCGGCCGTCCTGGCCTGATCAGGTGGCGATTCAAGAATCGGGCTGGAAACCTCGATCGGCGCCGGCTCCGACTTGACCGCGACCGAACGGGTCTTGAGCACGGGCTGTCGCGCCTCCTTGCCTGTCCGGTTCACCACCGGCGCGTAACGATCCGGCCGTTCGATCTGGATCGAGGGTGGCGCCTCGCCCTCGCCAGCGGCCAGCGACCCCGCTCCAGCGATGCCGGAGAGCACGACGAACGAGGCGCCGAGCAGATACCCCGCGTACCGATTCCAGCCGCCTGGCATGTCGACGCCCCGGTTCATCCCGCCGCGCGGGTCAGTCTTCAAGAATGATGCGGACCCGGCGATTGATGCCGTCCTCCGGATTGTCCGGGTCGGCGAGTTCGGTGAAGCCCTTGCCAACCGCCTTCATCTTGCCGCCGGCGATACGGTGGTTGCTGGCCAGATACTGGCGCACCGATTGCGCCCGACGCAGCGACAGTAGGCGGTTGTAGGAAGCACTGCCCTTGGCGTCGGTGTGTCCCTCCAGCACGATGCGACGCGCGGAACGCAATTCATCGGACTGCAACGCTTCGCCGAGCAGGTCGAGAACATCCATGCCGTCCTGGGTCAGTTTGTGCGAGTTGTAATCGAACTGGATTTCCAGGTCGAGCGCGCGGGCGGTGGTCTGCTTCGCGCCAGGCGATGCATCCTGGACGGCGGCGGCGTTGCCGATCGCCAGTCCTCGGGTACGCACGCGTGGCGATGCCTCGTCGCCGCGGCCGCCGCCGCTCAATGCCTGAATGATCTGCTCCTTGCTGGGTTTTCCGCGCAGCATGCCGACGTCGTCGGCGATCACCACGCAAGAAAACGCCAGCAGGAAGCCCCCCAAAACGGCTTTCGCCCGGTTGTTCACGATCAGCATGATCCGCTCCTGTCCTCGATGGATTCGATTGAAAAAATCACCCTTGCGGTACTACGTTGCCGGTTCTTCCAAGCCGGTTCAAATCAAATTGACCGGAACGGCTTTCCCATCCCATAACGCTCCGCGCCCGGCGGGCTCGGATATTATCAAGGCAACATGATCCTGGGTCGGTGATTCCCGCGCCTCGACCCGGCACAGCCCGAGGAACGACCGTGATGCCATCGATGCCCTGTTTCATCCACGCCTCCGCGAGCCTGCTGATGCTCTTCGCCGCCATCGTCCAGGCCGCGCCGAACGTATCGACGCAACCGGTCCTGCGCGTCGAAACCGGCAATCATCTGTCCATGTTGACCCGGATCAGCACCGATGGGCGCTATCTGGTGACCGCATCCGAGGACAAGACCGTGCGTGTCTGGAGCGCCCAGAGCGGAAGGCCGCTCGCGGTGCTGCGCCCCCCGGTTGGCGAGGACAGTCTGGGCGCCATCTATTCGGCGGTCATCTCGCCGGATGGCGAAACCATCGCGGCGGGTGGCTATTCAGCTTTCGACGGCCGCCAGCACGCGCTTTATCTGTTCGATCGCGCCAGCGGAACGATGCGCAAGAACGGGGTGCTGCATGGTCTGGAAGCGCCGGTGCAACAGCTCGCCTGGTCGCCGGACGGACGCTATCTCGCGGTCGGCCTGCGCCAGCAGGGCCTGCGCATCTTCCATGCCAATCTCAAATACCTGGGCGGTGACGAGGCCTACAACGATGCCATTTTCGGCCTCGATTTCGCGCCGGATGGCCGGCTCGCGGCAGCCAGCCTGGATGGTTCGCTACGGATGTACGAACTATCCGGCAACCGCCTGGAACGTGTCGCCCGCCAACGGCTGCCAGACGATGCCCGCCCCTATGGCGTCGCCTTCTCGCCGGACGGCCGCATGCTCGCGGTCGGCCACGCCGATGCCGCCCGCGTCGACATTCTCGACAGTTCGCGCCTGTCCGTGCGCCATCGGGCGAGTCATTCGGGCAGCGGCAATCTCGGCCGCGTCGCCTGGTCCGCCGATGGTCGTCGCCTGTACGCCGGCGGCACCGCTGGCGGCCGCCGGGGATTCAGCCTGCTGGCGTTCGACGATGGCGGCCGCGCCAGCGCCGACGAGATCGCGCGTTTCGACAACATCATCGTGTCACTGGCGGCAATGCCCGATGGCGGCGTCGCCGTCGGCAGCGCCGAACCCTCCTGGGCGATCTTCGACGCCGGCGGCAAACTCAGGCTCCAGCAGAAACGCGGCGCCGCCGATTTCCGCGATGCCGAGGACAGCTTCCAGGTCTCCGACGACGGTCAGATCGTCAGCTTCCCGCTCGAACGCAATGGCCGCGATCGGGTCACCTTCGATGCCCGCACCGGTGAATTAAGTAACCGGGAAGGAGAAAACCTGCGCGCGCCGCTGGAACGCGCCCGGGGTATCGATGTGCGTGACTGGAAAAATGGCGCCAACCCCAAACTGAACGGCCGCCCGCTTGGCCTGCCCCCTCACGACCTGGCGCGCAGTCTGGCGGTCAGCCATGCCGGCGACGGTTTCGTGCTCGGCTCGGAATGGTACTTGCGCCATTACGACGGCAATGGCGGCAAACGCTGGGAGCGGCGCGCGCCGGCGGCGGTCTGGGCGGTCAACATCAGCGCCGACAACCGCTGGGCGATCGCCGGCCTCGGCGACGGCACCATCCGCTGGTACCGACTGCGCGACGGCGCCGAACAGATCGCGCTGTTCCCTCATCCCGACCGGGAGCGCTGGTTGCTCTGGCTGCCAAGCGGCCACTATGACACCTCGGTGGGCGGGGAAGATCTCATCGGCTGGCACGTCAATCTGGCCTTCAACCGGGCATCCGAGTTTTACCCGGTCGGCCGTTTCCGCAAGCATTACTACCTACCCGGTGCCCTGCGCGCGACCTTCGCCAGCGCCGACGCGGCCGCCGCGTTGCGCCAGGCGCGCGCGGAAATCGCGCGCGACACCCGTGTCCAGAACCCGCCAGCCGAGCCGGCGGTCACGCGAATCCTGCCGCCGACCATCGAATTGCGCGGCGATCGCGAAATCGCCACCAGCGACTCGCGGGTCAAGCTCCGGTTCGCGTTGCAAAGTCCGGCCGACGCCCCGGCCAGCAACGTCAAGGTCCGCGCCAACGGCCGTCTGGTCAACGACCTGACCGACCGGCAACTGCGCGGCAAGGGCGATGTCGAGATCACGGTGGCGCTGCCACCCGATCCCGACACCGAAATCACCCTGATCGCGCGCAACCGCCATGGCGCCTCCGAGCCGGCGACCGTGCACGTCAAACGCGAACCGACGACACCGGTTTCCACCGCGCCTTCCAGACAACCCGACAGCCCGCGGACACCGATGTACCGGAAGCTGTACGTGCTCGCGGCGGGCATCTCCGATTACCCGAAGTTGCGGCCGGAATTCCAGTTGAAATTTCCGTCCAAGGACGCCAACGACTTCGTCGGCATCCTAGGCAAGCAGGTCAACACGCTCTATGGCGATGCCGAAATCCGCCTGCTGGTGAACGCCCAGGCGGATCGCAAGAACGTGCTCGAAGGTCTGAAATGGCTGCGCGAGAAGGTCGGCCCGGACGACATGGGCGTGCTGTTCCTGGCCGGTCATGGATTCATGCTGCGCAACGGCTATTACTTCGCGCCCTCCGACCTGGATCTGGCCAGCGACGATACCGGCATCAAGACCGGCGTGCCCGGCTCGGCGATCCAGGAGACCCTGGCCAATCTGAAGGGGCGCGGAGTCTTTTTCCTGGACACCTGCCATTCCGGATTCGCCTTGTCCGAACTCCGGATCAATACCGACATGACCGGCGCGCTCAACGACATGGGCGACGAGAAGGCGGTCGTGGTGATGGCGGGCTCGGCCGGCCGGCAAAGCGCGGCGGAAGCGGATGAATGGAACAACGGCGCCTTCACCAAGGCCATCCTGGAAGGGCTCAAGGGCAATGCCGACTATGCCCGGACCGGACGCATCACCCCACCGCTGCTGCATTCCTATGTCAGCACCCGGGTCAAGAAGATGACCGACAATCAGCAAACCCCGAAAATGGTCGGCGCCGTATTCGACGAACCCATCGCGGTGGTCCGCAAATGAGCCGCTGAACCCCACAAGGAGAATCCGCATGTTGAAAAACACTTCCCGCCCGGCGGTCGCCGCGTTGACGCTGTCCATGCTGGCGGCCTGCGCCACCAATCCGGACGGTTCGGTCAGGATGGACCAGCGCGCCAGTGGCGCCATTGCCGGCGCCCTCACCGGCTGCGCGCTCGCGGCGGTAACCGGCGGTGATTGCGCCAGGGGCGCCGTGGTCGGCGCCATTGCCGGTTTCATCATCGGCTGGCATTTCGAATCGAAGAAGACCGCCGAGGCCAAGGCGGTGAACCAGAAATACGCCAAGAAACAGAAAATCCCGAAAAACGAGGTCAAGCCCGCTGCCTTCACCAGCAACATCAAGCAGAAACCGGCCAGCGATGGCCAACGGGAAATCGAGGTCACCTCCAACACCGACCTGATCGGTCATGGTGACAAGGTGCCGGAAGTGAAACAGCGCTACGCGATCTACGACGAAAAGAACGAGTTGGTGGAGGAAAAGACCGAAACCCTGGCCGCCGTCGACGGCGCCGGCTCCTATCAGACCAAATCGTCGTTCAAGGCCCCGGCCAGCGCCAAGGGCAAGAAATATCGGATGGAGACCACGCTGCTGGTGGACGACAAGACCTACCAGAAGAAGAACTACAGCATTTCCTGGCTGGACGACACCGCCGGGTTCCAACTGGCCCTGCGCTGACCGTGACCGGGGGGCGGGTGCTCAGTCCCCACCGCAGCCGCCGCGCGGGTCCGGCCTGAAGCAGAACTCGCCCATCAGGCTGCTCGACTCCCAGGGAATCTGGGTCAGCTTGGTTTCATGAGCGACCCCGATGCGCACTTGCTTGAGCATCTTCTCGATGGTCTGGCCGGGCTTGTCGATGTTTTCCAGCAAGTGTTTGGCATAAATGCTGTTGCGCGCGCCCTCGCCGTCCGAAGCCAGTGATCCGGGCGAGGTCGAGAACGCCACCACGGTCCCGCCTGGCGCCTGCAAGGGCGCGAGCCCGCCCGTTGCCCTTTCGGTCTCCGCCGCCAACCCGCGCGTGCGCGCCCGCCGCGCGTCAGCGAGTTTGGCGGCCCCCCCAGTGAATGGATTGTCCCGACAGGCGTCGACGATGATGATGTTGATACCCTTGCGCATGCCGGCAAGACGCTCGACCACTTCGGTCAGATCGATGGCGCGGCTGGCCAGATCCTCCTCGCCCTGGATTTCGAGATCGACCGGAATCAGATAATTGCGGCCCCGCCATTGCACGCCATGGCCGGCGAAATAGATCAGTCGGACATCGCTGCGCTCAGCGCGCGCGAGATAGCTCCGAAACGCGGAAACCATGGCCGCCTGATTGGCGTTCTCCTCAAGTCGGACCCGGAACCCCAGCCGGTTCAGCGATTCGTTCAACGCGGTCGCGTCCCGCACCGGGGTACGCAGGCGCGCGCCGCGATACTCCGCGTTGCCGATCACCAGCGCGGTCCGGATTTCCTTGCCGCGCGTAGCCTGCGCCAAGGCATCCGACCACGACATCACCGCCAGCAGGAAAATGCCAAGCCAGGCCGGCCACCACCGAAACACCATCAACTCAGTGCCCCTCCACCGGCAGGCGCTCGACCAGCGCGACCGCCTCCACCTGATCGTTATTGATCAGCACATCGCGTACCGAGCTGGCGGCCACGCCGGTAACCAGCAGGTAATACTCACCGAGATGGCTGGGACCGGCCACGATCTCCGCGGATACCTCGCGAAGCAACTGGCGCATGTCGAACTCCCGGATATCGGGATTGAAGGACACCCGCAGGAACGGCTCATGCGCGATATCGCCAGGATGCGCGGTACGGAAGCCCGCGTAATCCTCCTCACCGTGCCGCCCGCCCCAAAGGTTGAAAATGACCACGGACTGGGCGACCAGCAACACCGCCATCGCGGCGAACACGGGGCGCGACGGCACCAGACCGGCCAACCATGCCCAGGCCGCCTCGAAACCGGATCCGCGCCGGACCCGACGCTCCTCCGTATCCTGCCGACGAATGCGGGCAACGACATGCCCCAAGCCATCATCTTCCGGCACGTTGGTCATCGCGGTGGCGATCACCGCGCGCCGAACCGCGTCTTCCCAATCATTGGCTCGGGCCTTGTCCCCGTTCGTGGGGCCGGGTCGTTCAGTTCGCTGTTCCATGTTCGTGATACCCATGTCGTGAGCCCATCGTCGCCTTGACGCAGCGCAACAAATTCGTGCGGGCATAAGCCAGACGGCTCTTCACCGTGCCATCCGGGATGTTCAACAATTCAGCGATCTCCGCGACCGACATATCCTCGAAGTGCAGCAGATGCAGGCATTCGCGATGCGCCGGTGAAAGTTTCTCGATACAGACCGCCAGCATGGCGCTGGTTTCCTTGTCCGCCACCTCATCGAAGACGCTGTGTCGTTCGTCCTCGATGACTTCCGCCAGATCGTCGATATCCTCGTGGGCGGCTTCCCGTCGCGACCGGATGGACATCAACAATTTGTTTCTGGCGATGCCGAGCACCCAGGTGGAGACTCTTGCCTCGCCCCGATACCGGCCCGCGCTGTTCCAGATTTCATACATCGTGTCCATCATGATCTCCCTGGCCACTTCGGGATTGTCGATAGACCGGCATACAAACGCGAACACCCGTCTCGACAGCATCCGGTACAGGGTCTCGAACGAGGTCTGACAGCCATTGCCCACGCGCAACAACAATCCTCGCGCCTGCTCGTCGTCGATTCGCCGTATCGTGCTCATAGGTTGCGGTAATCCGGGATTGGGTTCATCGAAATAGCCGGTTTTTTTCGAACGGCAATAGCCGGCTTGCAAGGAACGGGGAGGATAAATGAAATCGTCGAAACTTTGACCATGCCGACATCCCGCGACCAGCATGAAAAACGCCGGCATCAGCCGGCGCTTTTCATTGAAACGAATGACGCGATCAGTTGTTGCCGATGTTGACCTTCTGCGTGTTCAGCATGCCCCCACCGCCTTGGATGACCGTGCCCACGGAAACCGCGGTGGAACCGGAGTTGGCATTGCCGATGTTGACCTGCTGGGTATTCAGCAAGCCGGCCTGCCCCTGGATCACGGCGCCAACGTTGACGTTCGAGGTTCCGCCCGAAGCATTGCCGATTTTCGCCTGCTGATTGTTCAGCAAGCCCGCCTGACCCTGCACCACGGTACCGACGTTGACGTTGGAACGACCGCTACCCGAGGCATTGCCCACCTGCATGGTCTGATTGTTCAACAACCCGGCCTGGCCCTGCACCGCCGCGCCCATGTTCACGTTCGAGGAGCCCTGGCCGCTGGCCTTGCCGATTTGCATGTCCTGGTTGTTCAGCAGGCCCGCCTGCCCCTGCACCGCCGCGCCGATGGCGACGTTGCTCTTGGCGTTGCCGGAAACATTGCCGATTTCCATGTTCTGGCGTTGCAGCAATCCGGCCTGGCCCTGCACCACCGCGCCGGCCTTGACGTTGCTGGAACCGGTGCCGCTGACACCGCCGACGTTCATGTTCTGTGAATTCAACAAGCCGGCCTGACCCTGGATGACCGCGCCGGCGTTGACGTTGGATTTACCGGTACCGGAGACCGCGCCCAGGTTCATTTCTTGCTTGTTGAGCAGGCCCGCCTGCCCCTGCACGACCGTGCCGACATTGACCGTCGACTTGCCACGATCAGCATCACCCACCCGCATCTTCTGGGTATTCAGCAATCCGGCCTGCCCCTGAGTGACGCTTCCCGCCTTGACCGAGGCACTGCCACCCTGATTGGCGTTGCCCAGCGACATTTCCTGATTGTTCAGCAACCCCGCCTGGCCTTGGGTAACGTTGCCGACATTGACGCTGGTCTTGCCGCCAGCGGCATTGCCGACCGACATCTTCTGCTTGTTGAGCAAGCCGGCCTGGCTCTGGTTGACGTTGGAAACATTGACGTTCGACTTGCCTCCCGCGCGGGCATTGCCGAGGTCCATTTCCTGCTTGTTCAACAGTCCGGCCTGACTCTGGTTGATATTTTGGGTCTGAACTTTCGACTGAGAACCGGATTGGGCGGCGGCAGTGCCGGAAACGGCAACGGCCAGCGCCAGTACGATTGCTTTGGTGGTGAATTTCATTTCGCTATCCCTTTCCGCGTGATGCCGGCCTGCGATCTACTCGCGGCCGGACTGAAACCGAAACGGCATCGCCGTCCTGCCAATAGGTTGCGAGAAACCACCAACCGGTTCAACGCGATGATTGCTCAGATGCGATCGATATTGCCGGCGCCATTAATGCTCTTGGTCACCCGTGCCTTGCCGGCGTATTCGATGTTGCCAGCTCCCTCGATCGAGGCTTTCAGGGTTTCCTCGGCGCGTACGCGGATATCGCCGGAGCCATCGATGCTTGCCTCGACGCGCCGGGCCGTGAATTTGACGGCATCGATGGTACCCGCGCCATCGATGCTGGCGTTCAGGGTTGTCCCCTCACCAGATACGCTGATGTTTCCGGAATCGATGATCCTTAGAGTCAGGCCACGTGGCTTCAGGTTGGCGAGATCGATGTTGCCACTACCCCCGGCCTGAATGTCGATATCGCCGCCGCTGAAACCGCTGACCGATGCATTGCCACTCGACAGGGTTTTCAGCGAGCGAAAACCTCGTATCGTCACCGAGTAGCGAATGCCCTTGTCGGTCCGGAAACTGCCCTTGGTTTTCAGGGTCAGGGTGTCCCCACGAACCACGGCCTCGAGTTTCGCCAGCACTTTTGGCTCGGCTTCGATGATCACCTTTTCATCCTGGCCGGGACGAATGGTCAGCTCACCGGGCGCATCCATGACCACCCTGGTCACACCCGGCGTCGCCGTGGTCATGCGCTCGAGCCCGGCGGCCTGAGACATCCCCGTCAATCCAAATATCATCGCCATCAAAACGACCCGAAAATTGCTGAAAACCATTCGTGTCCCACTCATCCAGGTCATGACGCTCTCCTCGTATCGACTTGAACGCCCCGGACCGTCGGTCAATTGGCGGTCAGGATGCACAAGCCCTGTTTCAGATCCAGCACGGTGATGTCCGAGTCGCCGTTGCGCGGCACGTTGACCGCCACCGAACCACCGGAAACCGTGCCCCGGAAGCCGCTGCCCTCGTAGAGCAGGCGACCTTCCTGCCAGCACCGCAGGGTCTGCCCGCCCTGGCGTCGGGTGTCCTGAACCACGGGCGAGGAACCGGCATCCTTGAACAAGGGCATCGGCGGCGCCATTTCGACGGCGCCGGCACGCTTGATCTCCGGACCGGCCAAGGCCGGCAGACTGATCATGACCAGCGCCGCCGTCATGAACGACAGGGAAACATGTTTTGATGCGCTCATATCGCTCTCCCTGATCGCTTACCGGACGATGACCGAGAACTTGCCGGCACCGAACGATGAACCGGCTGCCTGCTGGAATTCGGCCTCGACCTCGGCCATGGACTTGACGCCCAGCGCCTCGAAGTCCCCGGCGCCGACCTTGGGCGACAGATCCGCGAACACGTCCCGGTTCGCCGCGTAACAGGCGATTTCCTCGCGCGCGCCGATGCTGTTGGCGTAGATATGGAATTCCCCGCCCTTGGGCAACCGGATGCCTTTCGCGGAAATGAACGGATCGCGCGCGAAGCGGTTCGGGAAGAAACGCATGATGTCCTTGTTCTCGTCCTGCATGAAGCAATAGACAAAGGCATCCCGACTCGGCTTGATGTTCAGGAAGATCTCCTCGCCACGCTTGAAGTTGTTGCCGCTCTTGACCGCGTTCACCGTCAGGTTGATGGGCCGGGTGTCCTTCTGCGCCTGGGTCGCCGCCTTCGCGGTCGGAGTCTGATAACCGGCCAGGATGCCCTGGGCCTTCTCGGCGACTTCGTAATGGTTGGCGGACAAGTAGGCGGTGAAGAATTCCAGGTCGAGCTTGGCGTTCTTTTCCATGCCCAGCGCCTCGCGATAGGCCATGATGGCATCGCGCAGACCATCGTCCGGCACGCCCGTGACTTCACCGGCGTAGAGGCCGCGGATGCGCATCTGATTCTGCCAGTACGCGACGAATTCGCCCGGCTCGGCGAACAGGCTCTGATACCAGTCGCTGATCTCCGTGGCGATGGCCTCGTCCTTGACGTCGGCGCCCAGACAGGTCCAGTACGGGGTCTTGGTCAGCTTGCCGAACAGCTCGACGGTGGCCAGTTGCACCAGATTGCGCAACGCCTGGGCCATGCCGTCGGAACGCGACAGGTTCATCTGATAGTTGATGCCGAACTTCTTGTAGCCGGCTTCGGCTTCCAGACCGCTGCCGGAACGCATGATGGTGACCGAGTTGTTGGACATGACACCAGGGATGATGGTCAGGTCGGCGGTGTTCATCATGGTCAGGTCCAGGCCGAGGATGGTCGCCGCCGCCGTCGCCGCCTTGCCGATGCCGCCGAACGGCTCGATGGCGATGCCACCGCCCTCGGTCTTCTTGGCGATGTTCTCGTCGAGTTGGGAAATGGAACCGCGGATGCCGAACTGCGGCAGCACCTGGAACATGCTCTTCTGTTCCGCCTGCTGCATGAAGGTGATCAGGTTGGCGGAATCCTGGCCGAAGGCGATCAGCTTGATGGCGCGGCTGCGCTTGGTCATTTCCGACACGGAGGTGATCAGCATGTCCTTGGTGCCGGCGGAAACCTTCTTGGTCTTGTCCTCGATATCCTCGGTGATGACGACGATGTCGCGAATGCCGTACATCAGGAAGGTGTTGTCCATGCAACGCAGGGACGGCGTGAAATTGGTCACGCTGCGCACGGGCGAGGCTTCCGGCCCAGTCCGCAGATCCTCGGTCATCTTGGTGGTGTCCTGGCGGATCGCCTGCTCGCTTGCGCAGCCGCCCATCAGGATCAGGAAGGTGGAGGCGAGTAGCGCCAGTTTCTTCTTGTGCATCACGGATTCCCCAAAAAGATCGCGTCAGCCAGACAGCCGCACGGGGTTATTTGCAATTGGCCGTGTTGATGACCGGCCCGGTGATGATGGTGGTGCTTTGCTTGCCGAACATCTCGCGGATGCCACTGTTGCTCTTCGGCGCATTGTTGCTGTTGATATTGATCGAACAATCGCCGCCGCTGCTGCCGTCGGGACCGCGTCCGGAACGCATGCCATCGGCGATGGTGCCGCCACGCCGGGATTTCTCCTTCATGATCTTGGCGGTGATGTCCATGTCCATGTCCGGCGATTCCGGGTTGGGCACGGGCGGGCTGGCCTGCGCAGCACCGATACCTACCGACAAGGTGGCACTGGCGAGAACGATGAGAATGGCGGATTTCTTCATGATTTGCCTCTTTTTTGGCCGGCCCATCAGACAGGCACGCCGGACTCCGTAGGCTCAGGCGGAGTCCGGCGCTTGAAGCCCGTGTCGGGCCGAAGCCCGACACGTATACCCCACCTTATTGCGCGTTACCGATGTTGGCTTTCTGCTCGTTCAGCAAACCGGACTGGGTCTGGTTCACGCTCTTGATGTTGACGTTGGACTTGCCACCACCAGACGCGTTGCCGATGTTCATTTCCTGCTTGTTCAGCAGACCAGATTGCTTCTGGTTGATAGTGCCGACAACGACCTTCGATTCGCTACCCTTGCCCGAGGCGTTACCCACCGCCATCTTCTGCTCGTTCAGCAAACCGGACTGGGTCTGGTTGACGTTCTTGATATCAACATTGGACTTGCCGCCAGCGGAGGCGTTGCCCAGCTTCATGTCCTGTTTGTTCAGCAGGCCGGATTGGGTCTGGTTGACAGTGCCAACCGTGACCTTGGACTCGCTGCCCGCGCCAGCGGCGTTGCCGATCGCCATCTTCTGCTGGTTCAGCAAGCCGGATTGCTTCTGGTTCACGTTCTGGATGTTGACGTTGGACTTGCCACCGGCCTTGGCGTTACCCAGGTCCATTTCCTGCTTGTTCAGCAGACCGGACTGGGTCTGGTTCAGGTTCTGCAACTCGACTTTCGACTGCGAGCCGGACTGCGCGGCGGCGACGGAAGACAGAGTGGCGGCGACGGCGATGGCGATGATTTTGGCGGTGAATTTCATGGTTACTTCCTTTCCCTTAAAAGTGGACGAGAGCAAAGCGCCCTAGCTGCGACTGCGGTTGAACGCACGTGTGCGTCTGATTCTGTGTTGCTCGTCTTCTCCATGCGGTTCAAATAAAAAACAACTTTTTTAACGCAGTCCGCAGGCGCGGATTATCGGCCCAACGCGAAGAATCACAAGTGCATTCATGTTACGGGCCAATGGAAATTTCGGTGGCCTGATTCAGCAGGTCATCGGTATCGAGCCGGACCGGTCCCTGGGGCAGGGTTTTCATCATCTCCTGGACCAGGTAGGCAACCCGCCCCTCGCGCGAGGCGTTGGCGTGCGCGAGTAGGTTCAGCAACATGTTGATCGGATCCAGTTGCCATTGCCGGTGCGCGGTTCGCCACTGCTCCGTGCGCCAGAGCACCTTGCCGCTGTCGGCATGGACCAGGCGCAAGGAGGTCGAAACCACCACCGCGTCGTACAGACCGGAATGGATGCTGGCGGATTGTTCGATCTGTCCCATCAGGATGGCGTCGGCCTTGAGTTCGCGGCCCAGCCGCGCCGGCGAGATACCGGCCAACAGGCCGGGGATGGTGATGCCCAGCTTTTCCATGACGCCGCGGACGTGGTCGGCGGATATCCGGGCATAGCCTTTCGCCGACAGCCGCTCGTACACCTCTTCGTACAGCGCGTCCTCGATGCCGGGTTCCAGCGAGAAATTGTCCATCGGCGCGACCGCGATCGTGGTTGGCCGCCAGCGTTCGAACTCGGGGTCGACTTCCCAGATTTCCTCATCCGCCTTCTCGGCCGCGCGGAGCGACCCGCTCATCATCAGCAGGAACAACAGCAACAACACCCGCGGGAACGTGGTCATGGCCGATCGATCACTCATGTCGCAATGCCAGAATAGGATCGAGACGGGAAGCCCGCAACGCCGGATAGGCGCCGAACAGCAACCCGGCCAGCAAGGACAGCCCGAGCGCCAGCGCAACCGCCCAGGGCGTGACCACGGCCGGCCAGGCGGCCCAGGCGGCGACGCCGAACACCAGCAGGATGCCGACCAGCACGCCGATGGCGCCGCCGCTGGTGGTCAACAGCACCGCCTCGGCCAGGAACTGCCGCGCGATGTCGGCGCGGGTCGCGCCGAGCGCGCGGCGCAGGCCGATCTCGCGGGTCCGCTCGGTGACGCTGACCAGCATGATGTTCATGATGCCGACGCCGCCGACCAGCAGCGACAGCAACGCCACCCCGGCCAGCAGCATGTCGAAGGTGCGCCTGGCCTGGGCGGCCTGCCGGATCAGTTCGCTCGGCACCACCAGGGTGTAGTCGGCGGCGCCGCGGTGACCGATGTCGAGCACCCGGGTAACCAGCGCGACGCCGTCCGGCACCCGTTCCGCCGAGCCCATGTCGACCACCAGTTCGTCGAGCGGTCCGGCCGGCGCGATCGCGGCTTCGGCGCCGAGCGGCAGCAGGATGGCGCGGTCGAAATCACGCATCGCCACCGGCGCGTTGCCGGCGCGGCCGAGATCGCGCCCGCGCAGTACGCCCACCACCCGGCAGATGTCGTGACCGATACGGACGTGACCGCCGGGCCTGCCCTCCTCGCCCAGCTCGGCGGCGACGCGGGCGCCGAGCAGGCAGACCAGCCGGCGCTCGGCCAGATCGAGCGACTGGAAACCGCGGCCAGACTCGATGCCGAGCTGTTGCAGATCCGGATATTCCAGGCTGACCGCGTACAGCGCGGGCGCGCTCTCCCGCCCCAGGCCGAAAGTGGCCGCCTTGATTTCGCGTAGTTCAGCCACCGCTTCGATGCCAGGCAGCGCTCGCAGGCGGGCGGCATCCTCCGGGGTCAGGCCACGCGAACCGCGCAAGCGGGCGGCATTCGCCTGCTCCGGCGCCAGGTTGGCGGCGCGCGCCAGGATGTTGCGGGTGCCCAGGCGCTCGATCTGGGCCAGGGTCTCGCGCTTGGCGCCCTCGCCCATGCTGACCAGCGCCAGCACCGAAACCACGCCGAACAGGATGCCAAGCATGCTCAGGCCGCTGCGCAGGCGATGCCGCCAGAGCGATTGCAGCGCGAAGCCGAGCATGCCGCGCCAGTGGCGATGTCGATCAAAGGAAACGGCCATCGCGCAGCTCCAGTTGGCGATGCGCGCGCCGGGCAACCGCCTCGTCATGAGTCACCAGTACCAGGGTGGCGCCCGTCTGATTGATGGTGGCCAGCAAATCCAGAATCTCCCGACCGGTCGCGGAATCGAGATTGCCGGTCGGCTCGTCCGCCAGCAGCAGGCGCGGTCGGGTGACCACGGCCCGGGCAATCGCGACGCGCTGCATCTCGCCGCCCGACAGCCGATTGGGCGCGTGTCCGGCGCGATGGCCGAGGCCGACCCGATCGAGCGCGGCGTCGACCGCCGCATCGATCCGGTCCGGATCGCGAAACTCCGGTTTCTCGGCATACAGGAACGGCAGCGCGACGTTGTCGCGCGCGCTCAGTTCGGCGAGCAGATGAAAACTCTGGAAGACGAAACCGACGTCGTTGGCGCGAAATCGCGACAAGGCTTCATCGTCGAGCCGGTCCATGGCCTGACCGGCGAACCGGTAGCTTCCAGCGCTGGGCCGGTCGAGACAGCCGAGCAAATGCAGCAGCGTCGACTTGCCGGAGCCGGAAGCGCCCCGGATGGCGACGAACTCGCCGGCCTCGACGCGCAGATCGAGGCCGGCGAGCACGTCGACCTCGCGCCCGGCCATGCGGTAGCGCTTGTCCAGCCGTTCGACCTCGATCAGCGCCGCCATGCCCGCCCCGCCGGTCCGGCCGGTCCGCTCATCGGGCCAGACTCACCCGCTCGCCAGGCGCGATGCCGTCGAGGATCTCCACCCAGTCGAGATTGGAACGGCCGACGCGCACCGGCCGCTTCAGCGGCCCGCTGGCTCCGGCGACCCGGCAATAGCTTTGTCCGGATTCATGGAACACCGCCGGCACCGGCACCGCGACCACGCCCTCGGCGCGCTCGGAAACGATGCCGACGCGCGCGGTCATGCCCGGACGCAACCGGGCGTCGTGGCCGACGACGTTCAGGATCAACTGAAAATGCTTGCCGGCGGTCTGTTCGCGCGCGGTCTCCATGGCCAGCACGCCGACCCGCTCGACCCGGCCCTCGAACACCGTGTCCGGGAACGCCTCGACGCGGATGGTCGCCGCCTGTCCGGGCGCGACCTTGCGCAAATCCTCCTCGCGCACGCGCGCCTTGACGATCATGCTCGACACGTCGGGCAGATACAACAGCGGCTGGCCCTGCCAGACGCTGTCGCCGGCGCGCGGCTTGCGGCTCTGGTTGTTCTGGAAGACCTCGTGCAACACGACGAAACCGCCGGCGGGCGCGGTCAGCACGGTCTTGTCCAGTTCCATGCGCGCCTGTTCCAGCGCCGCCCGGGTGGCCGCGACCTCGTTCTCGGCCTTGTTGTGTTCCGCCATCGCCCGGGCGATCCGGATCAGGTTGTCCTTGTGCAGACGCTCCAGGTCGGATTCGGCCTTCTGCAGGTTGGCGAACGCTTGCTCGGCCTTGCGCCGGGCCTGAACGATCTCGCTGTCGACCGCGTGCCCCTGCTGGCGCAGCGCCTCCAGATCGCGGATGTAGGCCTGGTAGGGCACGTATTCCTGTTGCGCCTTCTTGCGGTCGAACTCGGCCTGTTCATGGGCCCGTTCGGCCTGCGAGCGTTCCATCTCCACGCCCTTGGCGGCGAACTCGGCGGCCGCCAGGCGGCTGCCGAGTTCGCCCTCCAGTCGCTGGATCTCGGCCTCGAACGGTGACGCGTCGAAGCGCACCAATTCCTCGCCGGCGCGCACCTGGGCGCCATCCTCGACGATCCGCAGGATCTTGCCCCGGTCGCCGCGCAGGGCCGAGGCGACGTGATAGGCGCGCGCGGCATCGAGCACACCGACGGTTTCGACGCCGATCTCGAAATCGATGCGCTCGGCGACCGCCCAGCGCGCTTCCGCGACTTCCGGCGCGGGCGCGCGCCATAGCCAGAATCCGGCGGCCGGCAGTGCCACCAGCAACAGCCCGGCAATCCATTTGTAAGAAGATGGTTTCATCGCGCGTTTCCGTTTTTCCAGGGCGCGCGTTCCAGCAGCAGGCTGGCCGAGGCCCACAACCGGTAGACGCCGACGGCATGGTCGATCTCGCTGCCGAGCAGCGCGGCGCGCGCGCGCTGAAGCTCGATCTCCGCCTCGATCACGTCGAAATTGTTGGCGAGATCGTGGGTGAACTTGGTTTCCGCCAGCGCCAGCTTGCCCTCGGCGACCCGGATCTGCTCCGCCCGCAGACGCTTGCGCTGTTCGATTTCCCGCAATTGCAGGCGCTGCTGGCGAATCTGCCGGCGAACCTCCTGGGCGCGGGACTCCAGGCTCAGACGCAGCGATTCCACGCGCAGACGGGCGCGGCGCAGGGCCTCCTTCTCGGCGCTGCGGTACAGGTCGGTGGAGGCCTGGAGATACACACCCCATTGCCGCTGGGTGCTCGACAGGTTCTGGCTGAGCACCGGGTCGGTGGTATAGAACTGGCCGTAATTGACCACCAGATTCAGGTCCGGCAACACCCGGTTCTCCGCGACCACGACGGCGCGTTCGGCTTCCTCGATGTCGGCGCGGGTCTGGCGCAGGTCCAGACGCCGGTCGAGCGCGGCCGCCTCGATATCCTCGTCCGGCATTGGCGGCGGCGCCGCCGGCAAGGTCTCGAAATCGCGCTCCAGCGGCCATTCCAGCAACAGCCTGAGCCGGTTCATGGCGTGTTCCCGGGCATTGCGCGCCTGATCGAGTTGCTCCTCGGCATCCTTGAGCCGGATTTCGGCGCGATAGGTATCCATCGGACTGGCCAGCCCCACCTTTTCCTTGCCGCGCGCCAGCATGGCATGCCGGGCAAGCCGATCGCGCACCTTGCCGTTGAGCTCCATCAGACGTTCCTGCCGTAGCGCCTCGTGGTAAATGGCGATGGTTTCCAGCGCGACGTCGGCCGCCGCCTGTTCGACATTCCGGCGCGAGAGTTCCAGTCCATATTCCGCGCGACGAACCCCGTCGACACCAATCTCGCGACCGAATCCGCGCAGCAGCGGCTGGTTCAGGCTGGCATTGAGCGTGGTGTTGCTGGTGCCAGCCGACTGGTTGTAGGACGGCCCCACGCTCAACTGGGTACCGGACTCGAATTTCCTGGCCAGGCTGATGCCGTAGCTGTTGTTGCCGCCGGCGTTGGCGATATCGCCGCCCAGGCGCCCGAGCGAAATGGCGGGAACGATGCGGGTATCGAACTCCGAGCGCGCCGAAGCCAGCGCATGTTGCTCGCTTTCCAGCAGCAACCTGGCGCCGATGATCGTCTTGTTGGCGGACAGCGCGGCATCCACGGCCGCCGACAGGCTCAGTGGTTCGGCATGGGCGTGGGCCAGGCCAAGGCTGGCGCACAGCAGCCAAGACCCGATACTCCGGCGCAAGCGACGGAATATCCGGCAACCGGATGTCTGGATCACGATGGGAAGGGAATCGTTATCTTGGCGAAAAAAACGTGATGAACCATCGTCGCCCGGCCCGTCGGTCCGGGCCGGGCGACGACACAGCCGGTACTTACTGCGGAGTGAAGCTGTCGCTGGTGTTGCAGATCAGCATGGAACTCTCGGTGAAACAGTTCTGGCCGAACTGATCGCAGACCAACGCGCTGGCCATGGTTTCCTCCTGCATGTTCCCGGCGGTACCGGAGAAATTGCAGAAGTTGCGGCTCCAGGAGCCCACGCTCACGCCTTGCTGCGACAGTTGCGTCGCGATCGGTGTCAGGTTGCTGTTCGGCTGTGGCCGGAAGGTATGGCAATAGACATCGCGCGGATCGGAACCGCCCGGCAGGTTCTGGTTGCTCAACGTCGTGGAATAGGAAGGCGGGGTGGACAGCGACGGGCCGCTCCAGGTGCAGGTGGTCTGCGTCGCCACACTGTACAACTGCTGGCTGGGTGGCGGCGAATCCGGCGTGCTACCGCCGCCGCCACCGCCGCCACCGGCAGCCGCCGCCGCGCCACCAACCAGCAGCGCGGCGAGCACGCCACCGCCACCAATGCCACCGGCGCCAGCCAGCGCCACCGAGCCGGCATCGCTCGCGCCAGTCGCCGCCACCGCCGCCGACGACGAACCGCCGCCGCCGAACAGGCCGGCCACCACGCCGAATCGCGCGCCCGATTCGGCCACGTCCATCGCCACCGAGTCGGCATAGGCACCGGTCGGCGACGGCACCTCGGGCAGCTCCTTCCAGACCGTCAGCTGGTCGTTGCCGCAACCCATCTGCCAGCTCGGCGCATCCTTGTCGGCGCGCGCCTTGGCCGTCACCGGCGGCGCCGTCTTCACCACCTGCTTGCCGCCGTTGACCACCAGGAACAGATATTCCATGGTCGCCGTACTCGCCGCCGGTGCCGGCAGACAGCCGGCGTAACTGTTCGGGTCGGTTCCCAGCGGCTCCATCGGCACGAACAGGTAGTCGGCATGCGCGTCCGACTTGAAGTACGCGCGCACCAGGTTCACGCCTTTCGGGTCATTCACCCGCGCCTCCACGCGGATGCGCTTCTCCGGCACGAAATGGCCGATCGCCTTGTGGTTCACCTTGGTGTCGGCCTGCGCGGCGAGCGCGCTTCCGCCCGCCAGCAGCATCGCCGGCAACAACAACAGATATCCGGTTACTCGTTTCATGACTTTCCCCTTACTTCGTGAATGGCACATCCGGCCCCTCGGGCCACCGCGTTGTTCGCCTCCCCGACGTCGCATGGGCGGTCCCTGATCAACCGTCCTCATCCAGGTCGCGATAGCGGCGGACCAGCGTTTTCAAAGCATCCTGGATGGCATCGTTGAGCGCGGCGTCGCCCGATGCCGGATCCCACGATCCGGTCTGGCCGCCGCTCATGCCGCCGCTGAATTCCTGTTTGTTCTCGCCCTTGCCGACCGCGGCGGCGAGGTACTCTCCGGTCGACGCGTCCTGCAGGATCAGATCGACGCGCACGTTGGTGGTGTAAACCTTGCGCTTGGACAAGGCGCTGACTTCCGACTTCAGCGCCACGTTGTACTGGGTGACGGCGCCGCTGACGAAGTATTCGCAGAGCAGGATCTTGCGTGCCTCGGCGCGCTTTTCGGGGCTTTTCACCAGCGTATTGGTCGATAGCGCGTGCCAGTCGAACAACTGCTTCATCTTTTCCCACTCGACCACGCGGAAGGCGCCGGATTCGAGCAGGTTGGTGGTCAGCAACTGGCCGGAGGTGTCCCACAGCTTGTCGGCGGAATAGGTGCTCTTGTTCTCGAACCCGGCGATGGCGACCATCGCCCGCTTGGGCTTGGCCGAAGCCTTGGCGATGGTGGGCTGGGCAAGCGCCACCTGGTGGGCGTGGTCCTGCCTGGGCGGCGCCACCATGGTCAAGGCCGGTGCCGGCTTGTGGGCCGGCGTCGGTTCGGCATCGACCACTTCCAGAGTCCGCGCGCTTTGAGAGCGCTCGCGCGCCAGCACGGCGAAACGACCGTTGGGGTACTGGCTCAGGTAAGCCTGGAAATCGCGTGGGTTACGGCTGTCGCGCACGCTTTCCCAGAACGCCAGTTCGACCGCCAGATCGTCGCTGGGTCGGGCTTGCGGCGTGGTCACCGGTTTGGCCGCACTGGCGCTGGCGCGGCCCTTGCCGACGAAGTAGAAATCGCCCTCGATACTGCCTTCCATCCAGGGTTCCTGCTGGCCCTTGGAGTCTCTTTTTACGCCCGAGACGACGCGCTTGAGCATCAGTTCGACCGGCAGATCGGGTTCGTTCATGTTGCGCAGCAGGTGCTCGGTGTAGAGCCCGTGGGTGCCGTCGCCGTCGTAGGCGGTGCTGCCCGGCCGGGTGGCGAACGAGATCAGCGTGCCCGAGGGCGCGTCGACCTTGGCCAGACCCGCCGCCGTGGAGCGGAACGAGCGGGTGAACGGGTTGTTGCGGCAGGCATCCAGGAACACCAGATTCAGACGCGTCTTCGATTCGTCGAGGATGTCGAGCACCCGGTTGACGTCGATGCTCTGCATGGAGACGTCTTCTTCCGAAGTGATGTCGGCATCCACCGACGGCAGATAGTTGACGCCCTTGATCTGGACACCGTGCCCGGCATAGAAGAACAGCGCCACCGCGCCCGGCCGAAGCCGGCTCCGGAACTCGCGCAGCGTGGCCGGAATCTCGCGGGTCCTCAGATTGGTGCGCTCGATCACCTCGAACCCCAGTCCGCGCAGGCGCTCGGACATGGCGCGGGCGTCATTGATCGGGTTCTTCAGCGGCGACGACTTGTAGTCGTTGTTGCCGATCACCAGCGCCACCGCCGGTTCCGCGCGCGTCGCCGCCAGCACCGGCAGGGCGAGCAGCGCCAGGAACAGCACCATCAGCCAGCGCGTGCTCGAAATGGCGCGATTCGGGAAGGGCGAAATGGGCGAGACGGTCGTGGTCATGGTCGGACGCGAAGGTTGAAGCCGGATCATCGCGGCGGGTTCACTCGATTTCCTGGATCGCGATCAGGTCGGCGCCGTAACTGTTCACGCAATCAGGCCCGACGGCCGGTTCGGACCGCGCCGGCGCGGCCTCGGCCTCAGCCTCGACGATCTGGAGGGTGCGCATGCCGGCGCGGCGCGCGCATCCGGGCGTGCTGGCATCAGCCGGGCGCTCGGTCGCCACGCGCAGGCCGCGGGTATTGGCGTGGGTGGCACCGGCGATGGAAAACGGCCCGGCGGCGCGCAAGGCCAGTCCGGAAAAATCCCTGGGCGTATCGGAAACGATGGCCAGCAGATGATCGGTACCGGCCGGCCCGCCCGGCCGGATACGCCAGCTGGCGCGCGGCAGATGCATGACCGCGCCGGCCTGGATGTGGTTGTCGGCGTCCTTGCGGTTGGGGAACAGCAGATCGAAGGTCTGGCCGTCGCTGCCGACCATCAGCAGATAAACATATCCGGCGTGGCTGGAATGCACCTCGAAGGCGACTTCCTCCTTGCCGATGCGATAGGCCTCCTGACTGGATCGGAGTATGACTCGCCGGCGCTGATCGGCATTGGCCAGGATGTCCCGCAACGCCGCCACCGGATCGGGGCCGTCGCGACCCTCGGCGACGGTTTCCACCGGCGCGTCGGCGATCACCATGGCGGCGTTGCCGGTCACGGTTTCGGCGACCTCGGCGGTCAGCGCGTCCCCGCTCGAGGGGGCCGGATCGAGCGCGGCCGGCAAACGTTCGGCGACCAACTGGCGCTGGACCGCGGCCGCGCAGGCCTGCAACTCATGCACGGAAAGACCGCTGGACGCGTCGATGTCCACCGCCCGCCCGGCCAGACACTCGGCCCAGGCATGGGTGGCCAGGCCGCCCAGTTCGGGACTGTCGTAGGCGGGTTCGCCGTCGGCCACGCCGGTCAGCCTGACGAAATTGCTGCCCGCGTAGGGATCCTTGCCGACCGCCAGGCCACGGGTCGCGCCGGCCGGCGCGCAGGTGGCCGGATCATGCCAGTACTTCCCGGTCAGACCAGCGTCGGCGGTTTCCCCGACCGGCGCCCAGCCGACATCGATGAAGGCAATGACCCGCCGAGTCTTGCCGGCGAGTTCGCGCAAGCCGCGTTCGAACGCGGACTCGGAAAGGGGCTTGCCATCCGCGCCCAGCAGGGCCGGTCTGGACGCCCCATCGGCGCAATCCAGGCCACCCAGCCCGGAGAAGTACACGAAGAGTTCCTCGTCCCCACCCGCCAGCCGGTTCAGGGCGACGCGCGCGGCCTCGATCCGGTCCAGGGTCAGTTCACCGTCACGCAGCACCGTCATGTGTTCATCGGCGACGCCGAATCCACGCGCGATCGCGCGCGCGTTGTCGACATCGCGCGCGCTTCCCCGCAAGCTGGGCAAACCCTCGGGATAGGCGCCGATCACCATGATCAGGGCATGGGCTGCGGCCTTGGCGCCACCTGCATCGGCATCGGCCGCGGCCACCGACTTGCCGATCGACAGCCCGCGATCCAGGCCGCTCGGACCGGCCGCGACGGCGGTGGCGCCGACCGCCATGAACATCCCGTAGCCCAGCGCGCGCAGGGCGCCGCGCGCGAGACGATTTTCAAGACAACGCATCGATCACTCATCCATGGGTTGATGATCCAGGGCCATCGCCAAGGATCCGGATTCCGTTTCCATAATGGGCCGACAATCCCCATCCCGCAATACCGGACATCAAGGTTCGATTCACCTCTTGATCACGCCGTCCGGCGCGCGCGAAAGAGAAATTTGCATGGCCTCGACCGGGCACATACATTAATCGAATATCCCTGCGTTTGTTCGAGGCCGCCATGAATTTCACATTGCCCGCCATGGGCTTCTTCACCTTGGCATCCCTGTCGGCGCGGGTGTTCCCGGCGCTGTTCCTGACTGTCCTGACGTCGTTTCCGGCGCTGGCGGAACCGGTCGCTGAAGTCGTCGCACTACGCGGTTTCGCGCAGGTGGTGACGGCCGGCAGGACCACATCGCTGCGGGTCGGCGCGCGCATCGGCGAAGGCAGCGAGATCCGCACCGCGACCCCCGGCCGGGCCAAGCTCCGTTTCATCGACGGCTCAGTCATGGTGCTCGGCGACGCTTCCCGGCTGAAGATCGAGAAATTCAGGCCGGAAACCGATGGCCGACCGCGCAACGCCAATTTCCTGCTCGACGTCGGCCTGCTCAGCCAGACCGTGGCGCCGTCGACCGACGGCCGCTGGTCGGTGCGCACGCCGAGCGCGGTCACCGCCGTGCGCGGCACCGAATACGTGGTCGAGGTCACCCCGGACCGGGTCACCGACGTGCACGTGCGTTCCGGCGCCGTCTCCGTGGAGCCGGTGCGCAAGGTCCGGTTGCGCGGCGAGGCGGCGCCACCGCCGATGCTGCTCGACCGCGCCAATCTCGGCACCTCCTGCGACGCCGCCGGCCAGTGCCAAGCCAGCCGGGTGTGGAAGGAAGAGCGGGTGCGCGCCCTGCTCGATCGCCTGGACGGCGTCTGAGCCCGCCCCGGTGCCGCCGCCGGCCCCCGTCCACGCCACCGGCGCCGAGCGACCGCGCGCCGGCGCGGTCTATCTGATCATCGCCCTGCTCGCCGCCAGCCTGGCGGCGGTTGGCTGGGCGTCGCGCGGCCGGGTGCCGCTGCTGCACAACCTGGAAGGCCAGGTGGTCGACACCCAGTTGCGCGCGCGCGGCCCGATCGCGCCCGGCCAAGCCGCCGGCACGCCGGAGATTGCCATCCTGATGGTCGATGATAGGAGCATCGAGGAAATCGGCAGCCTGCCGGTGGACCGGCGCATCGTCGCCGGCGTGGTCGACCGCCTGCGCGCCGACGGCGCCGCCTGGATCGTGTTCGACATGCTGTTCGCGGAACCGGCGCGGCGCCAGCCGGAAACCGACCGCGCGCTGGCGGAAGCGATCGCGCGCGCCGGCAACGTCCTGCTCGCCTACGCCCTGCCCGACGATGGCCCGCCGGCCGCCACCGACATGCCCGACGCCGTGCTCGACAGCGCCTACCTGCGCTATCGCCATGAGGATCTGGGCGCGCGCATCGACTTACGACCGGCTCGGCTGCTGGCGCCGATCGCGCCGCTTGCCGGCGCCGCCGCCGGTCTCGGCCACGTCAGCGTCAAGCCGGGCGCCGATGGCACCCTGCGTTACGACCTGCCCGCCCTGCCCTACGCCGACGAACTGTTCCCGAGCCTGGCGGTCACCGTCGCCGCGCGCGTCATCGGCGCGCGCTGGGAGGAAGTCGAGGCGCGCCTGGGCGACAGCATCCGGATCGGGACGCTGGCGCCGCCGCTCGACCCGCTCTCGCGTCAGTGGGTCAACTACTATGGCCCGGCCGGCACCTTCGCCACCCATTCCCTGGCCGACTACGCCGCCGGCCGGCTCGACCCAGCCCTGTTCCGCGACCGCGTCGTCCTGATCGGCGGCACCGCGCTCGGCAACAGCGACCGCAATCCGTCGCCGTTCGATCCGATGCTGCCGGGCGTCGAACGGGTGGCGACCGTGCTCGACAACATCCTGACCCAACGCTGGCTGCAACGGCCGGGCTGGGCGGCGCCGGTGGAACTCGCCGCCATGCTCGCGCTGCCGCTGCTGGCGGTCTGGCTGATCGCGCGGCTGCCGCCGTTGCCGGCGCTGGGCCTGCTCGGCCTGATCAGCCTGGCGGCCATGGCGGCGGCGCAAGGGGTGTTCGTCCAGCAGCGCCAGTTCCTGTCCATGGCCTTCCCGCTGTTCGCGCTGCTGGTCGCCAGCGGCCTCGGCCTGACCTGGCGGGCGCGTCTGGATCTGCGCTCGCGCAAACGCGCGGAAGCCGACCTGCGCGCCAGCGAGCAGCGTTACGCGCTGGCCGCCGCCGGCGCCAACGACGGTCTCTGGGACTGGGACATCGAACGCCATCAGGTCTATTTCTCGGCGCGCGCGCGCCAGCTCATCGATCTCGGCCGGATCGACGCGAGCGACGACGACGGCGCCATCACCACCGGCTCCTTCAACCTGCTGCTGGACAAGCTCGATCGGGTCGAACGCGACCAGTTCCAGCGGGAGCTTGACGAGCATCTGGCCGGCGGCACCCGGCAGTTCAACCACGTCATCCATTTCGAACGCGCCGGCGAGATGCGCTGGCTGCTGGCGCGCGGCGTCGCCGTGCGCGAGAACAGCCGACCGGTGCGCATGGCCGGCTCGCTCACCGACATCACCGAGCAGAAACGGCTGGAGCGCCAGATCGCCTTCGACGCCCTGCACGACCGGCTGACCGGGTTGGCCAACCGTGAGCTGTTCACCGACCGGGTCAGCCAGTTGCTGGCGCCGCGCGGCGACCGGGAAGCGCCGACGGTGACGCTGATCCTGGTCGACATCGATGGTTTCCGCGCGATCAACGAACAGCACGGCCAGATCGCCGGCAACGCCGTGCTGGTCGAAGCCGCCAGCCGGCTCGCGGGCTTCAAGCGCGTGGGCTGTCTGGTCTCCCGCCTGGGTGGCGACCAGTTCGCGCTCGCGGTCGCCGGGCCGGATGCCGGCGACGCGCATCTGGCCGAACGGGTGCGCGGCCTGTTCGACGCGCCCTTCCGGATCGATGCCGGCAAGGAGACGGTGACCGCCACCGTCACCTGGGCGCACACCGGCCAGGGCCTGTCCAGCACCGACGAACTGCTGGCCGCCGCCACCCTGGCGATCGGCCACGCCCGCCGCCATGGCCCCGGCCAGATCGGGGCGTTCGACCCGGCGGTGCAGGAACTGGAAAACACCCGCCGCTGGCTGGACGAGAACATCGACCGGGCGCTGGCCGCCGGCGACCAGTTCAAGCTGTACTACCAGCCCTTCGTGCGCTTGTCGGATCGCCGCCTGATCGGCTTCGAGGCGCTGATCCGCTGGCACCATCCGGAACGCGGCCAGATCATGCCCGGCGATTTCATCCCGCACGCCGAACGGAGCGGCCGCATCAACGCCATCGGCCGCTGGTGCCTGTTCGAAGTGGCGCGGCAAATGCTGGAATGGAACCGGATCGGCTTCGACGGCGAGATCGCGGTCAACCTGTCCGGCCGCCAGTTCACCGAAACCGATCTGGAGGCCGATGCCCGGGAAGTGCTCGCGCTGCTCGGCGACATCCCGCCCAAACGCTACAAGTTCGAGGTCACCGAAAGCATGGCCATGGAAAACCCGCAGCGCACCACCGAGGTGCTCAAGCGGCTGGCGGCCATGGGTTTCAAGATTTCGATCGACGATTTCGGCACCGGCTATTCCTCGCTCGCCTATCTGCACCGGTTCCCGTTCGACACCCTCAAGATCGACCGCTCTTTCGTGATCCGGCTCGGTTCCGGGCGCGAAGCCCAGGAAATCGTGCGCACCATCGTCGGCCTGGGCGCCGCGCTCGACAAGCAGGTGCTCGCCGAGGGCGTCGAGGACGAGGCCCAGGCCGCCAGCCTGCACGCGCTCGGCGTCCACGTCGGCCAGGGCTGGCTGTTCGCGCGGGCGCTGCCGGCGGCCGACGCCGGCGCGCTGATCCTGCGCGACCAACCGCTGCCCTGAGCCCGCCGTCAAACGCGGCGGCGGCCGTTCACTCGACCGGAATGGTCACCGACGCCGGCTTGCCCGGCGTGGCCTTGGGCAGTTCCACGCGCAGCACGCCGTTGCGATAGCCGGCCCTGGCCTGATCGGCCAACACCGCCACCGGCAGTGGCACCACCCGCCGGAAACTGCCGTAGGCGCACTGCATCACCCGCCAGCGGCCTTCGGTGCTCTCGCGTTCGAAACGTTTCTCGCCGCTGACCACCAGGGCATCGTCGAGCACCTCGATATTGAGGTTTTCCTTCTCCATGCCCGGCACTTCCAGACGCACGACCAGCCGCTCGCCATCCTCGAACAGATCGCCGCCGAGCATCGCCCAGCTCCGGCTGGGCAGATAGAAATCGTCGTCGACCTGATCACGATCCGGCAGATTGGCGTTTTCACCCGGCTTGAAGCGGGTCAGCGCGCCGGCGGCGGACTGGGTCAGATGGCGCCAGCCCTCGGACACGTTGTCCCAGAACGAAGTCAGGTTTTCCTTCAGCGCATCGAATTTCATGATGACCTCCTCATGGGCTTTCCCGGCGCGCGGTTGCCGCCACGCGCCGGAAGCAGGACGGATGCCCGGCTCAGGCGACCTTGATCTCGACCCGGCGCGGCTGCGCGTGTTCGGCCTTGGGAATGCGCAGCTTGAGCACGCCGTGGTTGAACTCGGCGGCCACTTTTTCGCTGTCGAGCTCCTTGGACAGCGTGAACACGCGCCGGTAGCGGGGCAGATCGACCTCGGCATGGCTGGCCTCCATGCCCTCGGGCATGTCCAGCGCCACCTCGCCCTCGATGGTCAGCGTGTCGGACTCCACCTGAAGACTGAGACGGTCCTTGGGCACGCCGGGCAGATCGGCGTACAGGGTGATGCCGGCGGCGTCCTCGAACACGTCGACCGGCGGCAGCAGCGCGGCCTCGGCGCGCGGGGCTTCGGATTTGCGGGTTGCTTCGGTCATGGCCATACCTCCTGTCACTGGATGCTGATGCGGCGCGGGCGCGCGGCCTCGCGACGCTGGATGCTGATATGCAGCACGCCGTCCCGGTATTTCGCCTCGACGGCATTGGCGTCGATGTCGTCCGGCAGCGTCACCACCCGGCGGAAACGGCCGGCGAAACGCTCGTCGATATGGACCGCCGCCTTGGCGTCCTGGGGCGGCAGTTCCACCTTGCGCTCGCCGGCGATGGTGAGCACGCCCTTCTCGATCTGCACTTCGATCGCGGCCGGATCGACGCCCGGCGCGAACGCGTAGATTTCCACCGAAGCCGGCGTGCCGCCGACGTTCATGGCCGGGAAGCCGCCGCGCGTGGCGCCGCGGATGCTCGGTGAAAGATCGAAGGCCTGGCGCATTTCGCGTTGCAGGCGGTCCAGCTCCGCGAACAGATCGCGGGAAAACGGGGTTCGATGCATCATGCTTGCCTCCTTGGTTCGACGATGGGCGCCGCGACCGGCGCCGGCACTCTCGAATTAGGGCTGCCATCGATCAATTTCAAGTTCTTGATCCACATCCGGCCAGCCCCTATCTCTAAAAGGGACGAACAAAGGGGAATCCCATGCGATTCAAGGACTACTACCAGACTCTGGGTGTCCCGCGCGATGCCAGCGCGGACGACATCAAGAAGGCGTTCCGCAAGCTGGCGCGCAAATATCATCCGGACGTATCCAAGGAGCCCGACGCCGAAACGCGCATGAAGGAAGTCAACGAAGCGCACGCCGTGCTTTCCGATCCGGAGAAGCGCGCCGCCTACGACCGGCTCGGCCGCGACTACCGGCCCGGCCAGGATTTCCAGCCGCCTCCGGACTGGGATGCCGGCTTCGAATTTTCCGGGCACGGATTTTCGCCCGGCGAGGCGGCCGAATTCAGCGACTTTTTCGCCGAACTGTTCGGCCGCGTGGGCGGCGCCGGATTCCGCGCCAGCGGCGGCCATTACCAGGCACGCGGCGAGGATCATCACGCCAAGGTGCTGCTCGACATCGAGGATGCCTTCCACGGCGCCGAGCGGCGCGTCAGCCTGCAATCGCCGAGGGTCGACGCCCGGGGCCATGTCCGGCTGGAAACGCGGACGCTCAACGTGCGCATCCCGCGCGGCGTGCGCGAGGGCCAGGTGATCCGCCTGGCCGGCCAGGGCGCGCCCGGCCAGGGCGGCGCGCCGGCCGGCGACCTGATGCTGGAAATCCGTTTCAAGCCGCACCCGCGCTATCGGGCCAGCGGCCGCGACCTGCATCTGACGCTGCCGGTGGCGCCCTGGGAAGCGGCGCTGGGCGCGGTGGTCGAAGTCGAACTGCCGGGCACCCCGGTCAAGGTCCGCATCCCGGAAGGCGCCCAGAGCGGTCGCCAGTTGCGGGTGCGCGGCAAGGGCATACCCGGCGATCCGCCCGGCGACCTGCTGCTCGAGCTGAGCGTGGTGCTGCCGCCGGCGGATACCGCCAACGCCCGGCGGCTTTACGAAACCATGGCGCGCGAACTGGCGTTCGACCCGCGCCGGACGCCGAAGGAGTGAGTCATGCGTGACGACGACGCGTTGATCGGCAGCCTGATGGAGGAAAGCTGGCTGACCCTGGAACAGGTCGCCGCCGCCTGCGCGGTGGAACCGCTCTGGCTGCGCCGGCACATCGAGGAAGGCCTGTTCCCGTGCGTGGAAAGCGTCGCCGGCGTCTGGCGGTTTTCCGGCGCCAGCCTGCTGCGCGCGCGGCGCATGCGCCGGATCGAACGCGACTTCGACGCGGCGCCGGAACTGGCCGCGCTGACCGCCGATCTGCTCGAGGAAATCGACCTGCTGCGCGACCAGCTCGACCACCACGGGTACAGTCCAGGCTTCCACCGACGACAAGGGCCATCCGATTGAAACAACATCTCGATGAACTCCTGGCGCGCATCCGCGCGTTGCAGGAGGAAGTGGAGGAAACCTACCGTCAGGCCCAGCTCGAAATCGAGGAGCGCAAGGCGCGCCTGGCCGGAGAATTTCTCAAGCGCCAGCGCGCCTACAAGATCGGTCTGGCGCGCTTCATCGCGCGCGCGCGGCCCCTGGTGCTGCTGTCGGCGCCAGTCATCTACCTGGGCTGGATCCCGTTCCTGCTGATGGACCTGTTCGTCACCGTCTACCAAGCCATCTGTTTCCCGATCTACGGCATCCCCAAGGCGCGTCGCGCCGACTATCTGGTGTTCGACCGCGAGCGCCTGCCGTACCTGAACGCCATCGAACGCTTCAACTGCTTCTATTGTTCCTATGGCAACGGCGTCGTCGCCTACGCCCGCGAAGTGGCGGCGCGCACCGAGCAGTACTGGTGCCCGATCAAGCACGCCCGGCGCCTGCGCGCGGCGCATGACTATTACCCGAAATTCATCGATCACGGCGACGCCGAAGGCTACCGGCGCGAACTGGAGCGGCTGCGCCGCGATTACGACGCCCTGCGCGCCAGGATGCCGGACGCCGACCGATAGGAAACCACCACGATGCCCGACCGTTTCTACACCCGCCTGTTCTGGCTGACCGTGGCCGCCGCCGCGCTGATCCTGTTCTGGCGCGCCCTGCCCGACCTGGAAGCCTGGATCGCCGGCCGTCCCGAAGCAACGCCCAGGCTGGTCAGTCCGCGCGGCGATCTGGCCGCCGACGAACGCGCGATCATCGAACTGTTCGAGAAATCGCGTGACTCGGTGGTGTTCATCACCACCCGCGCGCAGGTGCGCGACTTCTGGACGCGCAACGTTTTCACGGTGCCGCGCGGCACCGGTTCCGGTTTCATCTGGGACGACGCCGGCCATGTCGTGACCAACTGGCACGTGGTGGAAAACGCCAGCGAGGCGACCGTGAAACTGGCCGACGGCCGCGACTACCGGGCCGCGCTGGTCGGCGCCAGCCCGGCCCACGACATCGCCGTGCTGCGCATTGGCGTCGGCTTCCGGCGACCGCCGCCGGTACCGCTGGGCACCAGCCAAGATCTCAAGGTCGGCCAGAAAGTGTTCGCCATCGGCAACCCGTTCGGTTTGGACTGGACGCTGACCACCGGCATCGTCTCCGCGCTCGACCGCTCGCTTGGCGACGGTCGCGGCACCACCATCGAGCATCTGATCCAGACCGACGCCGCCATCAATCCCGGCAACTCCGGCGGCCCGCTGCTGGATTCCGCCGGCCGCCTGATCGGCATCAACACCGCGATCTACAGCCCGAGCGGCGCCAGCGCCGGCATCGGCTTCGCGGTGCCGGTGGATACCGTCAACCGGGTCGTGCCCCAGCTCATCCGCGACGGCAAGTACCTGCGCCCGGCTCTGGGCATCGAGGTCGACGAGGGGCTCAACCGCCGGCTCACCGAACTGCTGAAGGTCAAGGGCGTGATCATCCTGCGCGTGGCGCCCGGTTCCGCCGCCGAGGCCGCCGGCCTGCGCGGCGCCACCATCGCGCGCGACGGCGGCATCGTGGCCGGCGACATCATCATCGCCGTCGACGGCAAACCGGTCGAGGAAGTCGGCAAACTGCTGAGCCGACTCGACGACTTCCGCGTCGGCGAAACCGTCCAGGTCACCGTGCTGCGCGACAAGCAGCGCGTCGATCTGCCGGTGACCCTGCAACCGGGCGCCTGAACGCGCCCGGCCGATCGACCGCTCAGGCGGTGGTGGTAGTGGTGGTGGTGGTGCCGGCGGCCGCCGCCACGGCCGGCGGGATGTGGTCGATCAGGCGCGGATCGAACGGCTTGGGCAGGATGTAATCGCGGCCAAATTCCAGCTTGTCCAGCTTGTAGGCGGCCAGCACCTCGGCCGGCACCGGCTCGCGCGCCAGCGCGGCGAGCGCCCTGGCCGCCGCGATCATCATCGGCTGGGTGATGGCCTTGGCGCGGGCGTCGAAGGTGCCGCGAAAGATGTAGGGAAAACCGAGCACGTTGTTGACCTGGTTGGGATAGTCGGAGCGGCCGGTGGCCATCACCGCGTCGTCGCGCGTGGCGTGCACCTCGGCCGGCGTGATTTCCGGGTCCGGGTTGGCCATGGCGAACAGGATCGGCCGGGGCGCCATGGCCGCCACCATGTCGCGGCTGACCAGGTTGGGGCCGGACACGCCGATGAACACGTCGGCATCCTTCATTGCCTCCGCCAGCGTGCGCGCCGCCGTCTCCTTGGCGAACTCGCGCTTGTGCGCGTTGAGGTCGGTACGGCCGGAATGGATCACGCCCTTGCTGTCGACCAGGGTCATGTTCTCCTTGCGTCCACCCATCGCGATCAGCAGGCGCATGCAGGCCAGCCCGGCGGCGCCGGCGCCCAGGCAGACCAGCCGGATGTCCTCCAGCTTCTTCTCCTGCACGTCGAGCGCGTTGAGCAGGCCGGCGCACATGACCACGGCGGTGCCGTGCTGGTCATCGTGGAACACCGGGATGTCCAGGCGCGCCTTGAGCGCCTCCTCGATCTCGAAGCAATGCGGCGCGGCGATGTCCTCCAGGTTGATGCCGCCGAAGGTCGGCGAGATGTTGACCACGGTCTCGATGAAACCCGCCACCGACGGTGCCTGGACCTCGATGTCGAACACGTCGATGTCGGCGAAGCGCTTGAACAGCACACCCTTGCCTTCCATCACCGGCTTGGCCGCCAGCGGCCCCAGGTTGCCCAGGCCGAGGATGGCGGTGCCGTCGGTGATCACCGCCACCAGATTGCCCTTGGCGGTGTAACGGTAAGCGTCGGCCGGGTTCTCGGCGATCCGGCGCACCGGCTCGGCGACGCCGGGCGTGTAGGCGAGCGACAGCTCGTACTGCGTCGCGCACGGCTTGGACGACTCCACCGAAATCTTCCCCGGGCGCGGATGCTCGTGATAGTCCAGGGCCTGCTGATTGAGATCGCTCATGATGTCCTCTCGACGACGTGACGGATGATCGTCGGATATTAGCTTGCTGCAATGCGGAAAGACAGGCGTGGCCGGTCTCCAGGGCGCCGGCCGCCGCCGACCGGCGTCCGCCCGTTACTGTTCGAGAAACGGCGGGTGATGGCCGCCGGGCAGCGGCTCCGGCCGATGCAGCGCGAAACCCTGGGCGTAGTCGACACCCATGTCGCGCAGGATGTCGGCGATCTCGGGCTTGTGCACGAATTCGGCGATGGTGCGCATGCCATGCACGCGCGCCACTTCCATGATCGACTTGACCACCGCCCGGTCGCGCGGATCGGCATCCAGATTGCGCACGAACAGCGCGTCGATCTTCAGGAAATCCACTTCCAGACGGCGCAGGTAGGCGAACGAGGACAGGCCGGCGCCGAAATCGTCGAGCGCCACCGTCGCGCCCATCGCCCGCGCTTTCCGGATGAAATCGAGCGCGCGATCGAAATTGCCGATCGCCGCCGTCTCGGTGATCTCGAAACAGAGCTGGGTCGGATCGACCGCGTGCCGGGTCAGGCAATCGGCGACATAGTCGATGAAATCATCGCCGGACAGGGTGAGGCCGGAGAGATTGACCGCGTACACGGTATCCGCCGCCAGACCGCCGCCATGCCGCCCGCCGAGGATGCGGCAGACCTCGTCGATGACCCAGCGGTCGACCTGCGGCATCAGGTTGAAGCGTTCCGCGGCCGGGATGAACACGCCGGGAGAAATCAGCCGGCCGTTTTCCGCGACCATGCGCAACAGGATTTCGACGTGATGACCCAAGTCGGGACGCAGCGGCTCGATGCGTTGGTAATGCAGCGACATGCGGCCTTCGCGCAGCGCGCCCGCGATCCGCGCCACCGACAGGAACTGCGCGCGTTGGGATTGGTAATAGGCATCGTCCGAGACATACACCTCGACCCGGTTGCGTCCCTTGTCCTTGGCCGCGTAGCAAGCCTGGTCGGCGGCGATCAGCAGCGCGTCGATGCCATGCTCGGGGTGACCGCCGTCAGCGCGGATTTCGACCAGACCGATCGATGCGCCCAACTGGAAGTAATGGCCCTCGTAGGAAAACACGTGGGCGTTGATGCCATCGATCAGCTTTTCCGCGCGTCGGCGCGCCTGGTCCAGACTGGTGGCCAGCAGCAAACCGAATTCATCGCCGCCGAGACGCGCCAGAAAGCCATCGCCGGCGCCCCGGCGCATGATCGCCGCGATCTCCTGAAGCAGATCGTCGCCGGCGGAATGGCCGCAGGTATCGTTGACCAGCTTGAACTGGTCCAGATCGATGTACAGCAGCGCGCGCGGCTCGCCGCCCTGCCCGACCTTGCCGAGCGCCTCGGCCAGATGGCCCTCGAAGGCGCGCCGGTTGTGCAGACCGGTGAGCGCGTCATGACTGGCCTGAAAGACCAGCTCCTCGCGCGCCATGTGCTCCAGGGAGATGTCGCGCACGCTCGACCGGTAGCCGAGCGAACGACCGGCGGCATCGAAGATCGGCTGCCAAGACATCGCCACCCAGACCACGTGGCCATCCTTGCGGCGCACCCGGAATTCGCGATCCTGACCGGTCTGCCCGGCCAGGCCGAGGGCATGGCACTGGCGCACCATGTCGACGTCGTCGCCGAACACCAGCCGCATCGGAAAATCGGCCATCGCCTCGCATTCCGCCTGGGTGTATCCGGTGACCCGCTCGACCGCCGGATTCACCCAGCGCAGACTGCCATCCGGCGCGAACCAGCTTTCCCAACCGTAGGTGTAATCGGCGATGGCCCGAAAACGCTGTTCGCTGTCGGTCAGCGCGTCCATGCGCTCGCGCACCGCGTCGGCCATGCGGTTGAAACGCTTGGCGAGCTGGCCGACCTCGTCATCCGAATCGACCTTGAGGCGGAAATCGTAATCCCCTTCCGCGACACGGCCGCTGGCCTGCATCAACTGCGACAGATGCCGCGTCAGCCAGTAACCGATCAACGACAACAGCAACAGCGTGGTGATGATCTCGGCCAGCGCGATCAGCACCCCCTGGGTGAGCAGGGCCGCCTTGGCCTGCGCGATGAACCGGGTCGACAGACCATATTGGGCATGACCGTAGACCTGTCCCAGATAATCCACCGCGAAGCGGATGTGGACGACATCGCCCTCGCGGCTGCCGGCGGCGGGCAGTGTTTGACCATCATTCCAGCCGGACGCCGCCAGCACTCGGCCATCGCGATCGATCACGGCCAGATAACCGACATCCTCCGCCTTGCGCCAACCATCCAGAATGTCGCGCAGGGTGGCGTAATCCCTGGCCGCCAGCGGCGGCGCCAGCGCCGTCTTGTAGGCCAGTTCGATCGCCTGGATGCGCATCGCCGACTGGTGCTCCATGTGCTGGCCGATCAGGCGCACGCTGTTGCCCAGCAGCAAACCGAGCATGACCACCTCGACCAGCACGCTGGCCAGCAGCAGCTTGCCGCGCAAGGCCAGATTGCCGAGATAACGGTCGAGTCCGCGTCGAGCCATTTCCGCTCCGGCGCGTCAGGGTTGCAACAACTGCTCGGCGAGCGGCACATAAGGCCGCAGCGCCTGGATATCGGTGGCATCGACCGGCTGATAGCCCTGATAGCCGGTATCCCGGAAGAAAGCCTGCCCCTCCGGCGTGCCAGCGAATCCGCGCAATGCCTGACGCACCCGCTCGATCACCACCGGCCCCAGCCGCTCATGGGCCAGCGTCATCAGATGCGGCACATCCACCGTGGTCGGCCATTCGGCGACCTTTTCCCGCACATCCGCCGGCACCTGCCGGAGCGGCGTGTAAGTGGTCAGCGCCGCGTCCAGATCGCCCACCGCCACCGCCGCGATGGCGGCGCCATGGGTCGCCTTTTCCACCACCTGGAAATCCGTGCCGGCGCGCAGCCCCTGGTCCGCCAGCCACTTGAGCCCGACGATGGACGACACCGACAGCCGGTTGGACAAGCCGATGCGCTTGCCCTTCAGCCTGGCCGGCGCGTTCACGCCGGAGCGCGCCGGCACCACGAACACCGGCCGCAACGTGGCCTGATAATGGAACAGCGGCTGCCAGCCCCGCTCCACCAGCATGACCCCGAAATGCGGCCCGGTGATCAGCAGATCGAACGCCCCCGCCACCGAATCACGGTGAAACGCCGCGTAATCGGGGGCGGTATAGATCTCGACCGAACGCCCCAGGGACTTTTCCAGATGCTGGCGCAAGGGCTGATGCGTCTTGATCAGCGCCAGCGTGCTGTTGAACGGCAGGATGCCCAGCCGCAATGGCCGCGCCGTCTCGGCGGACTGCGCCCAGACCAACGTCGTCCACATCGCCATCAGGAACAACCCGAAAGACAAACCAATCCGCGCGCGCGCCATGAAACTCTCCATGCCGGAAACCGGAAAACCGCATCGACCAGCTCGTCGATACCCGCCTCCCGGACCACGCTCTGACGGTATTTGTCTTGTGAACCGCATCATCGGCGGTAATGAAAAAAAGATGAAGAGCCATATCCCCACGGCGACGGAAGCAGCGTCGCGCACCACGCAGGGATCCCCTGGCGCCCCCCCCCCCGGCGGTCGCGCCGAAGCCTATCTATACTCTCCTCATATCACTGTTCCTGCTGATCTTCTCGCTGGTCGGGATCGTCGTCCTGCCGATCGGATTCGCCGCCGCCATCATTTACGTCGCCTGGCTGTGGTGGCGGATTGTTGTTCGCGGGCGCTGAATACCTTCAGCGTCATCCATCGCCACCATGCACTTGTCTGCCTGATCGCGTTCATCGATCTCGGCCCGCGGCCCGGCTTTTCCATGCATGGCGTTTATTCCGAACTGTTCGCCATCGATGTCCAACTACGCCAACAGGTGGATACGCGGGAATGCTGGCGTGATCCGTAATGCCGCATGATGTGGAACAGTACACCGCCCCATGGAGGAAGCATGGCCGTGCCCAACCTGATTCCGATCGCACTGTTCGCGTCCGCGCTCGGCATCACGCACGCGGCCCCCGTCGGCGCGGGGGATGACGCCGGCGTCGATTTCCACGGTTCCCTCCGCGTCCAGGTCGAATCGGTCACCCCCGACCGTCGCGACGCGATGGATGACTACAGCGGCATGCGCGACGCCTACTCCCGCCTCGGCGTCAACGCGTGGCGCGGCTTCGGCGATGGACTCGAACTGTTCGGCCAGCTCGAAATCCCGCTCGACACCGCCAACCTGCGCATCCAGGACCCCTACGACCAGGGCGGATTCGGCCGCGACCACCCGGAACGGCTGCGCATCGCGCGCATCGGCCTGCGTGGGGACTTCGGCACGCTGGTCTACGGCCAGCAGTGGATGCCGTATTACAACGCGATCGCCTACCCGGTGGACATGTTCAGCAGCTATTACAGCGGTTACGCGACCTATACCGCGTTCCGGCTGCGCGACACGCTTGCCTACGCCAGCCCCGATTGGCGCGGATTCGCCCTCTCGGCCTCGCACTCCGGGGCGGCAGGCAATCGGCGATCCAGCTCGCGCATCGATCACAGAAGACTCCAGTTCACCCTGGCCTACACCGCCGGCGACAGCGTTTTCGCCTTCGGCGTCGACGATCGCGGCGATACCGGCGCGGGCAACAGCCGCCTGATCGGCGTCTCCGCCAGCCATCGCGCGGGCGGACTCCAACTGGCCGCCAAATTCGAAATCTTCAACAGCGGCAACCGGGCGCCGGGCGGCTTCGACAGCAACGGCAATCGCGCCGTCAACCTGTTCGCCGGCTACACCCTGGGCAGGAATACCTTCAAGCTGATGCTGGCGGATGTGGAGAACTATGGCGAGCGCATCGCGCATCTGGGCATCGATCACCAGTACAACGACGATCTCAAATTCTTCGTCGAGATCTACCGGGAAGCGGAAACGGCGGCGATCACCGAAAGACGCGGCGGCCTCGATGGCTTCAACGCCGCAGCGAGCGGCGGCCGGGCCATCGCGGCCGGCCTGCGCTACGACTTCTGAAGCGCACCGGGACTTCCGAAGCGCGCCGGCCTCAACGTGCCGGCAACGCCACCAGCATCCCGGACAGCAGCTCGCTGACGCCATCCCAGACGATCTGCACCCCCAGGCACAGCAGGATGAACGCCGACAGGCGCAGGAAAACCACGGTGCCGGCCTCGCCCAGGGGCTTGAGCAGGCGCTGCGCGTAGCGGAAAGCCAGGTACATGACGACGCCGATGGTCAACAACGCCAGCGCGCCGCCGCCCATGCGCGCCAGCGACAGCGCCAGCCGTTCGTCGTGCAGCGACACGCCGACGGTGATCGCGGCGGCGATGGAGCCCGGTCCGCAACTGATCGGGAAGGTCAGCGGGTAGAAGGCCTGGCGACTCGCCTGTTCCGGTGTGAAGGATTCCGCCAGCACCGCGCGGCGGTCATCCGTGGCGTGACTGGCGTTAAGCAATCGCCAGGCCACCGAGGCGACGATCAGGCCGCCGCCGACGCGCACGATCGGCAGCGAAATGCCGAAGAAATCGAGGACGTAGGAGCCCACCAGCATCGAGCCGACCATCAGCAACAGCATGTTGCGGGCGATGCGCCGCGCCAGCAGTTCGCGCGTGGTGGAGGTGGCGCCCTCGGTCAGGCCGAGGAAGATCGGCGCCGTGGCGGCCGGATTGAGGATCGGCAGCAGGGTCGCCAACACGAACAGGAAGCTTTTGCCCAGCGCGGGCAGCAGTTCGATGATCATGGCGTCGGCAACAATCGCGGGATCATGATGCGGGCCCGTCGCCCGGTGGATGCTCGATCAGTTCGCGCACGCGCCGGCGCAGCAGTTTTTCGCGCCGCTGTTCCTCCAGCCAGTCGGCCCGCACGCCCCGCCACAACGCGAGAGCCATCAGCAGGATCACCACGGTGAACGGCAGCGCGAAGACGATGGTCGCGGTCTGCACCGCCTTGATGCCGCCTGCCAGCAGCAGGCTGATGGCGATGCCGGAGACCAGCACGCCCCAGATGATCTTCACCCGCGCCGGCGGATTCGGCCGCCCGCCGGTACTCATCATGCCCAGCACCAGGGTGGCCGAATCGCCCGAAGTCACGAAGAACACCAGCACCAGCACCGTCGCCACCGCCGACATCAGCACTCCCAGCGGCAGCACGTCGAACATCGCGAACAGGGCGGTGGAGACGTCGGCGTTGACCGCTTCGGCGATCGGCACGCCCTGCATGATCTGCATGTTGAGGGCGGTGCCGCCGAACACCGAGAACCAGACGAAGGCCGCCAGCGTCGGCGCCAGCACGGTGCCCAGGATGAACTGGCGGATGGTGCGCCCGCGCGAGACGCGCGCGATGAACAGGCCGACGAACGGCGACCACGATATCCACCAGGCCCAGTAGAACACCGTCCAGCCGCTGACCCAGCCGCTCTCGCGGAACGGCGTCATGCGCAGGCTCATGCGCACGAACTCGCTGAGATAGCTGCCCAGCGTGGTGGTGAAGGTATCGATGATCGCCACCGTCGGTCCCAGCATGAACAGCACCAGCGCCAGCAGCGAAGCCAGCATCAGGTTGAAGCGGGAAAGCCATTTGATGCCGCGCGTGACGCCGGTCACCGCCGAGGCCAGGAACAGGACCGTGGTCACCACGATGATGCCGACCTGCGAAACGCCACTCACGGGCAGGCCGACCATCGCGTTGAGACCGCTGTTGATCTGCAGTGCCCCCATGCCCAGCGAGGCGGCGACACCGAACGCGGTGGCGATCACCGCCAGCACGTTCACCGCCGGCCCCAGCGAGCGCGCGAATCGCCACGGCAGGGAAAGCACCGCCGTGCTCACCAGCGCCGGACCGCCCTTGCGGAACTGGAAGAAGGCGATGGACAGCGCGACCACGCTGTACACCGCCCAGGGATGCAGCCCCCAGTGGAAAAAGCTGTAGCGCATCGCCGCGTTCGCCGCCTCCGGCGTATTCGCCTCGATGCCCGGCGGCGGCGAGGCATAGTGGAACATCGGCTCCGCGACGCCCCAGAACACCAGGCCGATGCCCATGCCGGCGGCGAACAGCATGGCGAACCAGGAGCCGACGGAAAACTCCGGCTCGTCGTCCTCGCCGCCCAGCTTGAGATCGCCATAGCGGCTGAAGGCCAGCAGCAGCGCCAGTACCACCAGGCCCAGCACCACCCACAGATAGAACCAGCCGAAATTACGCGACACGGTCGCCAGCGCGGTGTCGAACACCATCCCCAGCGTCGTCGGCGAAATCACCCCCCAAAGGACGACCGCGAGAATGAAGCCGGCCGAAACGACGAGTTGCATGGAACGCCCCATCCGGATTTCACGTTACCGAACGTTATACCATCGCGAAACTGACCGGACCGAAAGGCTTGATTAGACGCCCGCCCACTTTCCCGCCACGCAAACAATAGCTCGCGCGCCATGACCCACGATCAGCTCCTCATCCTCGGCATCCTCGTCGCCACCGTGGCGATGTTCCTGTGGGGGCGCTGGCGCCACGACATGGTGGCGGTGGGCGCGCTGCTCGGCTGCGTGCTGGCGGGTCTGGTGTCACCGGCGCAGGCGTTCGCCGGCTTCAGCCATCCGGCGGTGATCACCGTGGCCTGCGTGCTGGTGCTGAGCCTGGGCCTGCAAACCTCCGGCGCGGTCGACGCGTTGACGCGCCGCGTGCTGCCGGCGAAGGCCGGACCGACCCTGTCCATCGCGGCGCTGACCGCGCTGGCCGCCGTGCTCTCCGGCTTCATGAACAACGTCGGCGCGCTGGCGCTGCTGATGCCGGTGGCGATCCAGCTCTCCGCGCGCCTCGACCTGCCGCCGGGCAAGGTGCTGATGCCGCTCGCCTTCGGCTCCATACTCGGCGGCACCACCACGCTGATCGGCACGCCGCCCAACCTGATCGTCTCCGGCTTCCGCGATACCGCCGGCCTGGGCGGCTATGGCATGTTCGCGTTCACGCCGGTGGGTCTGGCGATCACCGCCGTCGGCGTGGTCTTCATCGCCCTGGTCGGCTGGCGTCTGGTGCCGGCGCGCAAGCAGGCCGGCGTCGAGGGCTTCGAGACCGGCGCCTACCTCACCGAGGCACGAGTGCCCGACGACTCCAAGTCGGCCGGCATGACCCTGCGCGAGATCGAGCAACTGCTGGACGAAACCGACGCGCAGGTGATCGGCCTGGTGCGCAACGACGTGCGTGTCACCGCGCCGCGCGCGGGCCGGCGGGTGCGCGCCGGCGACATCCTGGTGATCGAGGCGGAAGCGGCGGCGCTGGCCGACGCCCTGTCCCGCCTCGGCCTGAAGCTGGAGGAAGCCAAGGAGACCAAGCCACGTAAGGAAGTGGAGGAAGGTGAGGCAGCGGCGACCGAGAACGGACAGGCTTCGGCGGACACGGACGCGACCGCCGAAACCGGCGACTACGCGGAAAAAACCGAACACTCCGAGGACATCGTGCTGCTGGAACTGGCGGTACTGCCGGGTTCGACCCTGGCGGGCCGCTCGGCCAGCGACATCCTGCTGCGCACACGCTACAGCATCAACCTGCTGGCGGTTTCGCGCCATGGCCAGCGCTCGATGGCACGCCTGCGCACCCTATCGCTGCGCCCCGGCGACCTGCTGCTGACGCAGGGTCCACCGGAGGCGATCTCGGAGTTCGCCGCCAACTTCGGCTGCGTGCCGCTGGCGCAACGCGAACTGCGCATACCCGACAAGCGCCGCGCGATCCTTGCCAGCGGCATCATGCTGCTCGCCGTCGCCACCGCCGCCTTCGGCCTGCTGCCGGCGGCGGTATCCTTCGCCGCCGGCGTGCTGGCCTCGATGGCGCTGCGCACGGTGCCGCCGCGCGCGGTCTACGACGCCGTCGACTGGCCGGTGGTCGTGCTGCTGGCCTCGCTGCTGCCGGTAGCCGGCGCCATGCAGGCCACCGGCGCCGCCGACCTGGTCGCGCGCGTGCTGCTCGACCACATCGCCCAAGGCGACGCGGTGCTTGGCCTGGCCGTGATCCTGGTCACCACCATGATCCTCACCGACCTGATGAACAACGCGGCGACGGCGGCGGTGATGGCGCCGATCGGCCTGGGCGCCGCCAGCCAACTCGGCGTCAACCCGGACACCTTCCTGATGGCGGTGGCGATCGGCGCCTCCTGCGCCTTCCTCACCCCCATCGGCCACCAGAACAACACGCTGATCCTTGGTCCCGGCGGCTTCCGCTTCGGCGACTACTGGCGCATGGGCCTGCCACTGGACGCCCTCGTCATCACCGTGACGCTGCCGATGCTGCTGCTGGTCTGGCCGCTGTGATTCACTCTAGCGCCCTTGCCACGCCAGTACACGCAGCTTTCAATCCGCGGGGAACGATGGTTAGAAATGAAAAAACCGCCCATGGGCGGCCTATCGGAGCGGCTGGCGGCCGGGTCAAACGGCCTTTCTTGGGGCATTGAGCAGGGTGTCGAGGTCATAGTCGGCCAAGCCGATCCCATCGAGCGGAACACCCCACGCCTCGGCATTACCCTTGATGCGCGTCAGCGCCGCGTAGGCCAGCAAACCATCCTTCATGCCGGCGTTACGCTCACCCTCATCCTTGAGCAATTGAACCACCGACTCCAGACAAATCACGGCGCCGGCCTGCTGCTGTTTACTTGCGCTCATTTCACTCCCCCTCGATCACCGCGATCTGCTCGCGCGCATCATCAACTTCGACCTGCCAATGTTTCAGTGGATACGCCTGATATTCAGGCGACCGATCCGCCCAGTTGTCACAGCCAGCGCCGGATCAGCAAGCTTTGCAAAGTGTAGATCGATATTGGCCTGTCACGATTTCAGAGACCTGCTTATCTGGCGCTCACCCTAGGAAATTGGAGTTCATCCACCAGACGGTGGCGGGACGACGCACGAAACGGAGCACGGCAGTGCTCAGATTTTGAACATGGTTCCAGGTTGGAGCGCCGGTAATGTTGGGCCGGTCAGGGGTTTCTGTCCGGTCTTTTTTTCGGGTTGAGGTCGCAACGATGGCCGGTGACAACGGCGTGAGGGGATTCGCCGGCGGTGAACACACGGAGCAATGCCCTACCCTGCCCATCCGTGAACCCGAAAACGCAAGGCGCGGCGCCTGTGCCGGCACAATCGATGGATTCCGCGTAACCGTAGATGTCGCGGTACTCGGAACGGATGATGGATTGATCGCCCTGGGCGAACAGTGGCATGGCGGGCAGATAACCAGCGTCAATGAGCATGCCGCGCGCGAGGTTGTAACTCTGTTCGACGATCTTCGGGACGGGTATCGGGCAGGGGTTGGACGCAAAAGCGACGGCGGACACGGAAAAAATCAGGGCAGCAGCCAGGATTTTCATACCAGTTTCTCAGGAAGGGGGATTGGTATCGGGATACGGTAACCGCCTGTTTAGCGGCCGGTCAACCTGGGTGGAAATGCCGTCAACCGCTGGGGGGCAGGCTATGAGGGAACAGGAAATGATTGAAGCGAATAGGAAGCGTGACCATCGCAACCGTCATGATCTACGCTCCTTGCAGTTTCGCGCCGTTTCAATCCGCGCCCGGCCTGATGGCCGGGCGATGCCCCGCCACCGCGCCCGCGCTACCTCACCGACCAGGTTTCAATCCGCGCCCGGCCTGATGGCCGGGCGATGCCGCGCCTGTGACGCTGTTGATGACGCTGGTGACGATGTTTCAATCCGCGCCCGGCCTGATGGCCGGGCGATGCGCGTGAGCACCTGCGCTGGCTGATCCTGCTCACGCTGTTTCAATCCGCGCCCGGCCTGATGGCCGGGCGATGCGTGGAGTATCGAGGATGACCCCAACCCAACTCGCTGTTTCAATCCGCGCCCGGCCTGATGGCCGGGCGATGCCGGCCGCGCGGGTCTTCGGCCACGGCTCGCCGGAGTTTCAATCCGCGCCCGGCCTGATGGCCGGGCGATGCTTCACCGCCGCGTCCCGCTTCGCCCGCGCCGCCGCGTTTCAATCCGCGCCCGGCCTGATGGCCGGGCGATGCTTAGCGACTGCGATCCAATCAGACAAATGACCATTTGTTTCAATCCGCGCCCGGCCTGATGGCCGGGCGATGCGAGGTTGTCGTCATCGAGCAACCGGTGTTCCCGTGTTTCAATCCGCGCCCGGCCTGATGGCCGGGCGATGCAACGGGAGCGCATGGGCATGACCACCTGTCACCGGGTTTCAATCCGCGCCCGGCCTGATGGCCGGGCGATGCGCCAGACCGCACGCTCGAGACCCGCGTAAACACTGGTTTCAATCCGCGCCCGGCCTGATGGCCGGGCGATGCTCATCGCGCGGCCGAATACGGGCAATGACCGGCTGTTTCAATCCGCGCCCGGCCTGATGGCCGGGCGATGCTGACGCCCAACAATCCAGTCAACCGGACCGCCGGGTTTCAATCCGCGCCCGGCCTGATGGCCGGGCGATGCTCACTCACCCGGGCCGGCCGGGCCGGCTCATGACAGTTTCAATCCGCGCCCGGCCTGATGGCCGGGCGATGCCGTCGACCGCCTGAGCGCCGAGTTGGCGCGCCTGGGTTTCAATCCGCGCCCGGCCTGATGGCCGGGCGATGCGTGGATGCGGAGGGCGATCAGGCTGTCCGCGGTGAGTTTCAATCCGCGCCCGGCCTGATGGCCGGGCGATGCGAGCACCGCCGGTAATGGCCAGCTTCTTGCGCGCGTTTCAATCCGCGCCCGGCCTGATGGCCGGGCGATGCTCCTGGCCGGCCATGGGCGTTCCGAGCGCCGGCTGTTTCAATCCGCGCCCGGCCTGATGGCCGGGCGATGCCGCAGCCAGCTTCGCCGCCGGCCGCCTGGCGCTGGTTTCAATCCGCGCCCGGCCTGATGGCCGGGCGATGGGCATGGCGCGCGCGTCACCGTCTGGCCGGTCGCGGGTTTCAATCCGCGCCCGGCCTGATGGCCGGGCGATGGCCGGTCCAGCCGGTCAGGTCGGCGCCGGCGCCGCGTTTCAATCCGCGCCCGGCCTGATGGCCGGGCGATGGTTTCCCCGGCCGGCGCCATCACGCACGACGGGATGTTTCAATCCGCGCCCGGCCTGATGGCCGGGCGATGGCCAGTCGGCGTCAGCCAACCCAATAACCTGTCCAGTTTCAATCCGCGCCCGGCCTGATGGCCGGGCGATGCGCGCCAGATGGCCACGCGGGTCGGCATCGCCATGTTTCAATCCGCGCCCGGCCTGATGGCCGGGCGATG
>DYFK01000001.1:0-104868 GCA_020725265.1 Hydrogenophilus sp.
CAATCGTCCCAACGTTCACGTGCGGCTTCGTACGCTCGAATTTTTCCTTGGCCATCGTCTATCCCCTAACAAAACGGATCAACAAAAAACAAACACTCAAACTGGTGCCCATGGGCAGGATCGAACTGCCGACCTCTCCCTTACCAAGGGAGTGCTCTACCACTGAGCCACATGGGCAAAAACCTTGCTACTCCAACACCTCAAACCCTGGAGCGGGTAGCGGGAATCGAACCCGCGTCATCAGCTTGGAAGGCTGAGGTTCTACCATTGAACTACACCCGCCTGACCGCCTCGCACTCAGGCCGCCGCGCGGCTAATCAATCCTGTGGTGGTGGGGGAAGGATTCGAACCTTCGAAGGCAGTGCCGTCAGATTTACAGTCTGATCCCTTTGACCGCTCGGGAACCCCACCGGAAAGCGCGGCATTATCGCGACACGAAAGACGGATGTCAATCAGACATTGAACAAGAAATTCATGACATCGCTATCCCGGACCACATATTCCTTGCCTTCGGAGCGCATCTTTCCGGCTTCCTTGGCGCCTTGTTCGCCACCATGGGCAATGAAGTCTTCATAAGCAATGGTCTGCGCGCGGATGAAGCCGCGCTCGAAGTCGGTATGGATGACTCCCGCCGCGTTCGGCGCGGTATCGCCCTTGTGGATGGTCCAGGCACGCACTTCCTTCACCCCCGCCGTGAAGTAGGTTTGCAGCCCCAACAGATCATAGCCGGCGCGAATCAGGCGATTGAGGCCAGGTTCGTGCAACCCCATGGCCTCCAGGAAATCCGCCTTGTCCGCCTCGTCCAGGGTGGCGATCTCGGCTTCGATGGCGGCGCACAACGCCACCACTGGCGCCCCCTCGCCCTCGGCTAACGCGCGCAAGCGATCGAGATGCGGATTTCCCTCGAACCCATCCTCGGCGACGTTGGCCACATACATGGCCGGCTTGATCGTCATCAGGCACAGGGGCGCCAGCAACGCCTTGTCGTCATCCGACAGCTTCAGGCTCCGGGCGGGCCTGGCTTCATTCAGGTGAGGCAACAGACGATCATAGACCGCCACCAGCCTTTGGGCTTCCTTGTCACCGGCCCGGGCCTTCTTGACGTCCCGGGCATGGGCCTTCTCGACCGTGGCTAGATCCGCCAGCGCCAGTTCGGTGCCGATCACTTCGATATCGGAGATGGGATCGACCCGACCAGCCACGTGCACGACGTTATCATCCTCGAAGCAGCGCACGACATTGACGATGGCATCGGTCTCACGGATGTTGGCGAGGAACTGGTTGCCCAATCCCTCGCCCTTGGAGGCTCCCGCCACCAGCCCGGCGATATCGACGAACTCCACGATGGCCGGCACGACCCGCTGCGGTTTCACGACTTCCGCAAGTTTTCGCAGGCGCGGATCAGGCACCTCCACCACGCCGACGTTCGGTTCGATGGTGCAGAAAGGGTAGTTCTCCGCCGCGATACCCGCCTTGGTGAGCGCGTTGAACAAAGTGGATTTGCCGACGTTGGGCAGGCCGACGATGCCGCATTTGAGACTCATGATTTCTCCGGTGACGCCTTGAGTATGGCGGAGGGGTTGGTATTGGCCGATTTGATGGCGGCGTTCCAATCGCCTTTTTCGATCAAGGGCCACAGATCCAGCGCCCGCTCAACAGCGAGGTCGATGGGGGGTTGCTCCTCCCGCCGTGGCGGTTTCAGCACGTAGTTGGCCACCTCGTTGCGATCCCCCGGGTGACCGATACCAATGCGCAGGCGCCAGTAGTCCTGGGTGCCCAAATGGGCCGTGATGTTCCTGAGCCCGTTATGCCCTCCCGGACCACCACCGAACTTGAGCCGCAATTGCCCGGGAGGAATATCCAGTTCGTCATGAGCCACCAGCACTGACGCGGGCGGGATCCGATGAAAACCGGCCAGCGCGGCAACCGCCTGACCGGAACGATTCATGAAGGTCTGCGGCAGCAGGAACCAGAGCCGATGCGCGCGCGCCTGGCCGACCAGGCCATGAAAGCGGGACTCCATCGCCAGAGGCGCGTCCAGACGGGCCGCCAGCCGCTCCGTCCACCAGAACCCTGCGTTGTGACGTGTATCGGCGTAATCCCGGCCGGGATTTCCCAGGCCGACAATCAAACGAATCGGTTCGGTCATGTACGAATCAGCGCGCCAGATATGGGGCCTGTCGATAAAAAAGACTTCGCCGGCGCATGGCCGGCGAAGTCTACCGGTTCCGGCCTCCGCCGATGCGGCGGGGCCGCCCGGGCCGAATCAGGACTGAGCCTCGCCCTCGCCCTCGCCGGCTGCACCACCACCACGAACCGCGAGGATGTTGACCACGCCCTGATCCTCGCCACGCGCCAGAGCTCCGCACTCGACCCCCTCGGGCAGACGCAGTTCGGACAGATGCACCGTACGACCAGCCTCCAGATTGGCCAGATCCACCTCGATGTATTCAGGCAGGGCGCCTGGCAGACACAGAACATCGACCTCGGTCAGGATGTGGTTGACCACGCCGCCCGCAAGCTTGACGCCAGGCGCGATCTCGGCGTTGATGAAGTGCAGCGGCACCTTCATGTGAATCTTCTGGCCGGCATCGACGCGCTGGAAGTCGACATGAAGCACCAGCGGCTTGTAGGGGTGCATCTGGTAATCACGCAGCAGCACCGGCTCGGCCGCGCCGTCGAGCAGCAGGGTGAGCACGGAGGAATGGAACGCCTCGTTCTTCAGGCCGAAGTAGAGTTCCTTGTGGTCCAGATCGATCGCCTGGGCATCCTTGCCGGCACCATAAACGATACCCGGCACCCGGCCGGCGCGACGCAGGCGGCGGCTCGCTCCGGTGCCCTGCGCATCACGCTTGCCCGCATTGATTTCGATTTTCATCATGCACTCCTAACAGTTCGAAAAAACCGCCCGCGACCAGGCGGCCATGCTGAAACCGTTGCCCAGCGTCATTCACTGAACAACGAACTTACGGAATCCTCATCACTGATCCGGCGGATGGTCTCCGCCATCAGGTTGGCGACCGACAGCTGACGGATCCTGGAACTCGACCGAGCATCATCCCGCAGCGGGATGGTATCGGTCACGACCAGCTCGTCGAGCGCGGAATTGTTGACGCGCTCGACCGCGCTGCCGGACAGCACGGCATGGGTACAATACGCCACCACACGGTTGGCGCCATGCTCCTTGAGCGCGCTGGCCGCCTCGCACAGGGTATTGGCGGTATCGACCATGTCATCCATGATCAGACAGGTTCGATCCTTGACGTCTCCGATGATGTTCATGACCTTCGCGACATTGGGCTTGGGCCGGCGCTTGTCGATGATCGCCAGGTCACACTCCAGTCGCTTGGCCACCGCGCGCGCGCGCACCACGCCACCGACATCGGGCGAAACGACGATCAGATCCCGGTAGTTCTGTTTCCAGATGTCCCCCATCAGGATGGGCGTGGAATAGATGTTGTCGACCGGAATGTCGAAAAAGCCCTGGATCTGGTCGGAGTGCAGATCCATGGTCAGCACCCGGTTGACGCCGACCACGGTAAGCATGTCGGCGACCACGCGCGCCGTGATTGGCACGCGCGCCGAACGCACGCGGCGATCCTGACGGGCGTAGCCGAAATAGGGGATGGCGGCGGTAATGCGGCCGGCGGAAGCGCGACGCAAGGCGTCGACCATCAGCATGATTTCCATCAGGCTGTCATTGGTCGGCTCGCACGTCGACTGGAGCACGAAGACATCCTTGCCACGCACATTCTCGAGGATCTCGACATTGACCTCACCATCGGAAAAACGTCCGACGGTGGCGCGCCCCATGCGAATGTTGAGGTGCCGAGCAACATCCTCGGCGAGCTTGGGATGCGCGTTGCCAGTGAACACCATCAAGCTGTCATATGCCATCGATAACCCCTGCCCGGACGCCGCGCGCCGATCAATCCATCCGAAACAAAAATGCGTGCAGCCCTCGCCGCACGCTTCGCGCCTTCGCCTGGAAGGCCATTATCTGGCTGGGGAGGTAGGGATCGAACCTACGAATGCCGGAATCAAAATCCGGTGCCTTACCACTTGGCGACTCCCCAATTCAGTCGGGACATCAATCCGCGTGATCGAACAGCGGATGCTGATCGATGCCCTCGGCGACAAACCCGCTCATATGACCCGGGCGCGCGTCAAAAACCGACACCGCCTGATCTCGATCAGGGAAAGCCGCGAATACACAGCCCCCCGAACCGGTCATGCGCGCGTCACCCCGAGTCCCGAGCCAAGCCAGGGACTCGGCGATTTCGGGATGAAGCGCACTGGCGATGGGCTCGAGATCGTTATGCCCAATGCCATCGAAGAGGGCCGCGATTTTGATCGACGGCGTATCCCGTGTCAATCCTGGATTCGAAAAGATCGCGGGTGTGGAGACATGGACCGGTGGCGTCAGCACCACATAAACGGCCGGCGCCGGCGTCCATGGCGTCAGTCGTTCGCCGATACCTTCGGCGAAGGCGCTACGTCCGAACAGGAAGACCGGGACGTCGGCCCCCAACTCCAGGCCCAGCGGGAGCAGTTCAGCCCGCGTCAGGTCAAGTCGCCACAAGCGATTGAGCGCGAGCAGGACAGTCGCGGCATCCGAACTGCCCCCACCCAGCCCCCCGCCAAGCGGCAACCGCTTGATCAGGCGGATATCCGCCCCCAGACGGCTGCCAGTACGCGCCCGCAGCAGATGCGCGGCCCGCCAGCACAGATCGCTCTCCGGCGGCACACCCGGCAACGGCGAAAGCAGCCGGATCCGTCCATCGGACCGGGATTGAATATCGATCTCGTCGCCATGATCGAGAAAGCGAAACACCGTTTCGAGCAAATGATAGCCATCCGCCCTGCGGCCGATCACGTGCAGGAAAAGGTTGAGCTTGGCGGGGGCCGGATAGCGGCTGCCCTCGATCTGGCGTGGATTCAAGGCATGTCCCAGAGATCGACCACCAGACGGACATCGAGCGTTTCGCCCCGACGCGCGACCAACCGCCCCGGCATGTCCCGCCCGGCCACCCGCGCGTAACGACTGAACTCGATCCGCCAACCGTCCTGCTCAAGCACGCCGAGCCGACCAACTTCGTCCGCCTGCGCGCGATAAACGGCGCCCGGGCGAGGATGGCCGACCACCCACCAGCCCAGACCACGAACGGGCAAATCCAGACCCAGCACCCGGCGCGCCAGGCTGTCGGCGTCGGCGGCCCGATGAGCGCGTCCTTGCGCGTCAACCAGCTCGACACCATCGGCGGCACCACGAAGCTCCGCCACGCCCTGACCGAGCGGCGTGCGCAGCAGCAATTCCTCGCCACGCGCGTCGCGCCGCCAAACCAGGCCGCCGGAAAACGACTCCTGTTCCGCCTTGACGGAAATCCGCCCCTCCAGCCGGAAGGATGCCGGCGGCTCGACCTGGGGTCGCCAGATCGTGGCCTTGGGGATCTGCGCGCAGCCACTCAGCAACAGCAGGCCGGACAATCCCCACGCCAGGGACATCCGCCTCGCCGGGTGACGGACGGGCATCAAGGCATCAGGCGCGAGGTGGTTTCGCGCAGGCTTTCGCTGTCGGGATGCAATTTCAGCGAGCTGTCCCAGACCCGGCGGGCTTCCTCGTGTTCGCCCAATTTCCAGAGCACCTCGCCCAGATGCGCGGCGATCTCGGGGTCCGGTTTGCCGGCATGCGCGCGGCGCAGATAATCGACGGCCTCGTTCAGGCGTCCCAGCCTGTACAACGCCCACCCCATGCTGTCCTGGATGAACGCGTCATCAGGCGCCAGGCTGATCGCGACCTCCAGCAACTTGATCGCTTCGTCGAGACGCGTGGTCCGGTCGGCCAGGGTATAGCCGAGCGCATTGTAGGCGTGCGCGTAATCCGGGCGCAGTTCGATCAACCGACGCAGATCGGTTTCGAGCACATCGAGGCGATCCAGCTTTTCCGCCGCCATCGCCCGGTCGTACAACAACTCCGGCGTGTCCGGGTAATTCCGCAGACCTTCGCTGAGCAAGTCGAAAACCACCTGGAAATTGCCAGTCTCGCGCTCGATCTGGGCGACCGCCTGCAATACCTGGATGCGCTCGCCATCATCCTCGGTGCTCAGGGATTTCAACCAGCCACGCGCCTCGTCGAGCCGGCCAAGCTTCGCCAGCGCAACGGCGACCCGTAGTTGCGCGTCGAAATGCTGACGCCCCTTGTCGATCGAGCGATACCAGGTCAAAGCATCATTGAAATCGTTCCTGGCCTCGGCCAGCTGCCCAAGGTAGTAACGGACATTCCCCTCATCCGGATGCTTCAATTCCAGTGCTTTGAGGAGGCTGGCGCGCGCGCTTTCCAGATCGTTCGTCTGCAATGCCACGAGGCCGATGGAAAAATGCGTCTCCGGATTATCCGGACGCTCCTGGGCAAGCGCCTCGAACTGGACTCGGGATTCCTGATAACGCGCCGCGCGCGCGAGCTGTCGCGCATAGGCCAGTCGGACCTCGCGCGCGCCCGGCTCGGTCGCCAGGAAATCCCTGAAAAAATCGAGCAGATCAGCTTCCTCGCCGGTCTGTTGCAGGATCTGGGCCTTGAGCAGGGCGGCGGATTCCCACCCCGGCTTCAATCTCAAAGCCTCGTCGAGTGCCGCGAGCGCGCGTGGCCAGTTGGCCGCCTGCAGGGCCGCCTGAGCGACCGCGTAACGCGCTTCCGGCATGGCCGGAAAACCGGTGGCAAGCTCAGAGATCAGGTCGAGCACCACCTGTTTGTCCTTGTGACGGGCAAGCAGGCCATGCAGCTGCAGGAAAGGCTCGCCGCCCTTCCCGGTCTTGATCCAGGACTCCAGATAAGGCTTGGCTTCCGCCGCCCGACCACCGCCGACCAGCAGGGAAACCAGGGTCTGCAATGCTTTTGGCGCGTCCGGTTCGAGCTGATGCCAAAGCCTGGCATTCCGCAAGGCCAGTTCCGGTTGGCGGGCATACAACGCGAGCTCAGTCGCCCGACGGGCGACCCGGGCATCCTTGGTACGCTCCGCCAGATCAGTGAACGCCTCGGCGGACAGCCGCAAGTCTCCGCGCTGGCTGGCGATCTCACCAAGCAGGAATTGATAGAGCACCTGCTCGGTGAGCCCGGCCTTCCCAGCGGCCGGAGCAGCGGCGACCCTCTCCGCCGGCCCGGAGTTCGGCGAATGGGCGCAGGCGGACAGGGAAACCGCCAACAGGGCGATGCAGAGAGGCTTGGCGTTCATGATGTCATCCAGTGATGGCGGCACGGCATGCCGTGATGGTCCCGGGATTATGCTAGACCGCTCACACCGAGGAAAGTTACCCGGTTACCATGCCTCACCCAACGACCCCGCGCGTCCATGCCCGAACTCCCCGAAGTCGAAACCGTCAGGCGCGGTCTGATCCCGCACCTGCGCGACCGCGCCTTGCTCGGCGCGCGCGTGCGCGAACCAAGGTTGCGCTGGCCAGTGCCCGGCGACCTCGACGCGCGGCTGCGCGGTCAGTCCATCCAAGATCTCGACCGGCGCGGCAAATACCTGTTGTTCCGGCTGGATCGGGGCACCCTGCTCTGTCATCTGGGCATGTCCGGCAGTTTCCGGCTGACACCGGCCACCCAGACGCCGGAGAAACATGACCATCTCGATCTGCTGCTCGAAGACGACCGCGTGCTGCGCTACCGAGATCCCCGCCGCTTTGGCGCGGTACTCTGGTGCGAGCACCCCGAACTTCACCCCCTGCTCGCCCATCTGGGCATCGAACCGCTCGACACCGGTTTCGACGGCGCCGTCCTCCATGCGCTCTGTCATGAACGCACCAGCCCGATCAAATCGGTGATCATGGACGCGCGCCTCTTGGTTGGCGTCGGCAACATCTATGCCAATGAAGCCCTGTTCCACGCCGGGATCGACCCTCGTCTGGCCGCCGGCCGGCTGTCGCGCCCTCGCGCCGGCAAACTCGCCGACGCGATCCGCGCCACCTTGACCCGGGCCATCGCCGCCGGCGGCAGTAGTTTGCGCGATTTCGTCGACGGGCACGGCAATCCCGGCTATTTCCAGCAAAGCTACTTTGTCTATGGCCGCGCGGGAGCGCCCTGCCGAGCCTGCGGCACACCGATCCGTCAGTCACGCCAGAACAACCGCTCCACTTTCCATTGCCCGGTCTGCCAACGGCGTTGAGCGGTCGGTCTTGCCCCCTTCCCGGACAAGGGTGATGTGCTACATTGCTGCCGTTCGCCCCATGCCCGCGTGGACACGCGCCAGAGGATAACGATGAGCTCCAACCGATCGACACCGACTTTGGTCAACGATTTCGAGGCCTACAGCCAGTGGCGCACCGAACTCTCGCGCCGTATCGCCGACTACCGGCAATGGCTGGCCCGCGAGGATCTCACCGACTCGCAACGCGACCTGCGCCTGCAACAGGTACTCGACCGGCTCGCGGAAGACAAACTCCACGTCGCCTTCGTCGCCGAGTTCTCGCGCGGAAAATCGGAACTGATCAACGCCATTTTCCTTTCCGATCTCAAGCAGCGTCTGCTGCCATCCACCGCCGGCCGGACCACGATGTGCCCAACCGAGCTGCTCTACGATCCGGCCAAGCCACCGATGATCGAGCTGCTGCCCATCGATACGCGCGGCGGTTCCGCCACCATCGCCGAATACAAGACCTATCCCGACGAATGGGTGCAGGTCGCCATGGATACCTCATCGCCGGACAGCGTGGCCGAGGCCATGCGCGAAGTCTGCCGGACCAAGCAGGTCGACGTCGCCGAGGCAATCCGCTACGGGCTGTACGACCCGGAAGACCAGAATGTCGGCTACGGCATCGACGACAACGGCATGGTCACGATCCCGGCCTGGCGGCACGCAATCATCAACTTCCCGCATCCGTTCCTGGAAAAGGGCCTGGTCGTCTACGACACGCCAGGGCTCAACGCCATCGGCGTGGAACCGGAACTGACCTTCAACCTGCTGCCGAACGCGCACGCGGTGCTGTTCGTGCTGGCCGCCGACACCGGCGTCACCAAATCCGACATCGAAGTCTGGCGCAACCACATCCACGCGCGCGGCAACAATCGCGGCCGCCTGGTCGCCCTCAACAAGATCGACGGCCAGTGGGACGCGCTCAAGACCGAGGAACAGATCGACGCCGAAATCGAGGGACAGGCGCGTTCCTGCGCGGAACTGCTAGGCATCGGCCGCGAACAGATCTACCCGGTGTCGGCGCAGAAAGGCCTGCTCGCCAAGATCAATGGCGACCAGGAACTGTTGCGCCGCAGCCGCCTGGCCGATCTGGAGCGGGCACTGTCCGAGGAACTGATCTCCTCCAAGCAGGCCATCGTTCGCGATCAAACCGAGGCCGAACTTGGCGACCTGCTGGAAAACAGCCTGTCCGTGCTGGAGGCTCGCCGCCGCGGCGTCGACGAACAGCTGACCGAACTGCGTGGCTTGCAGGGCAAGAACCAGGATGTGGTCGAACACATCATGACCAAGATCGCGGCCGACAAGACCGCGTTCGAACGTGGCCTCCAGCAGTTTCAGGCACTGCGCTCCGTCTATTCGCAGCAGAGCATCAAGCTGTTCTCCGAAATCGGCATGGACGTCCTCCGCGGCGAAGTGCGAACGGCGCGCGAGGCCATGGTGCAGAGCCGGTTCACCAAGGGCATCCGTGAAGCCATGACCGGATTTTTCCAGCGCGTCGACGCGCACATGGAACACGCAGGTTTCCAGATCGAGGAAATCGACAAGATGATGGCGGCCATGTACCAGAAGCTGAACCAGGAGCACGGCATCCACCTGAACGCGATTCCGGCGTTCTCGATGCTCCGCTACCGCAAGGAAATGCAGCGCCTGGAAGCGACCTACGACGAACATTTCAACACCTTCTACAACCTGCTCACGACCGAGCAGTACACGCTCACGACCCGCTTCTTCGAAACCCTGGCCAGCCGGGTGGTGCAGGTCTTCGAAATCCTCAACAAGGATGTCGAGAACTGGCTGAAGATGGTGATGTCCCCCATGGAGGGCCAGGTCCGTGAACACCAAATGCAGTTGCGACGGCGACTGGAGAGCGTCAAACGCATCCACAAGGCAGCCGACACGCTGGAAGACCGGATCGAGGAACTGGAACAGATGCGCAAGGAAGTCGAACGCCAGATCCGTGAACTGGCGGCGCTGTCCAACGCCATCCACGCCACTCTGACTCCGGATGCGACGCTGCGCGCGGCCGCCTGATCCTGGGGTTCCGCCCGGAAACGAAAAAAGCGCGGCCTGACCGCGCTTTTTTCGTTTCCGGCACGACGGCCGTGAAGGCTATTTATCCTGGGTCAATTTCAGATACTTGGCGTAGAGGGCATCCTTGTCCTCGACGTAATTCGGATTGAGCGGGATGCAATCGACCGGGCAAACTTCGCGACACTGCGGCGTATCGAAATGGCCAACGCACTCCGTGCACTTGTTCGGATCGATGATGTAAATATCCTCGCCCTGGGAAATCGCCCCATTCGGGCATTCCGGTTCGCATACATCGCAGTTGATGCATTCGTCGGTGATCATCAGAGCCATAGCGTCTTTCCTTATTCGGTTGGATGGGCAACAAGCAAAAAATCAGGCGAAACGCGCCACCAGGCGTTCAGCCACGAGCGGGTGCACGAAAGCCGAGACATCGCCATGCAGGCGCGCGATCTCGCGCACCATGCTGGCGGAAACGAACATATGCTGCTCCGCCGGCGTGAGGAACACGGTTTCCATGCGTGGATCCAGCCGCCGATTCATGCCGGCGAGCTGGAATTCATATTCGAAGTCCGAGGAAGCGCGCAAGCCTCGCAACACCATGCGCGCGCCCAGGCCGCGCACGAAATCGACCAGCAGACCATCGAACGGCAACACCCGCACCCCCGCCACGTCAGCCAATACCTGGCGCGCCATGTCGACACGTTCATCGAGTGGAAAACAGGGCTGTTTGGCCGAGCTCTCGGCCACCGCCACCACGACCTCGTCGAACAGCCCGAGCGCGCGCCGAATCAGATCCTCGTGCCCGCGGGTCAGGGGGTCGAAGGTTCCCGGATAGACGATGGCGCGTTTCAAACTGGCTCCAGCAAGCAGTAGTGGGCATGGCCGGCCCGCCCTTGATGGGTCGCGGACAACCCCTCTACGCACGGAAACGCAGCCGCTTCGGCGTAGATTTTACCGCCCGGACGCAACCGTGTCGCCGCGCATCGCAACGCTTCCGGCAATAAACCGCTGTCGAACGGAGGATCGAGAAAGATCAGGTCGAAGGACTCGCCCGGCGAGCGCAGGTACGCAATGGCGTCGACACGCGCGATTTCGACACGGCCAGCGGCAAGCCGCTCGGCGTTTCCGCGCAGGGCCGCATGCGCGGCGGCATCGCGTTCAAGCATGATCACGCGCGCGGCGCCACGCGACACCGCCTCGAATCCGAGCGCGCCGCTACCGGCGAAAGCGTCCAGGCAGGTCAAGCCATCCAGGCGTTGCCCCAGCCAGTTGAACAACGTTTCCCGAACCCGGTCCGGCGTCGGCCGCAGACCGGGGAGATCGGGAAACCTCAGAATTCGCCCGCGAAACTGGCCACCGATGACGCGGACCGTGTTACTTCCGCGCGTTCTCAATCTGTCCGCCGACGACGACCGTGGCCATGGCTTCCGGGCGCACCCGCGCGCGGAAGGCGCGCGCGATGTCGTCGCGACCGACCGCGGCAACCTTGGCCGGATAGGTATCGAGCCAATCCAACGGCAGCCGGTAGAAACCGATCACGGCAAGGTATTCGAGGATTTTCCGGTTGCTGTCGATCCGCAGCGGGAAGCCGCCGATCAGGTTGTTCTTGGCCTGTTCGAGTTCCGCTTCGCTCGGCCCCGATTCCAGATAGCGCGCCAGCTCCTCGCGCACCGTGGCGACCGCCTCGGCGGTGCTCTCCCGCCGGGTTTGCAGACCGATCTGGAACGGCCCCAGTTCACGCATCGGCATGAAGTAGCTGTAGACGCTGTAGGCGAGGCCTTTCTTCTGGCGAACGCTTTCGGTCAGACGGGAATCGAACCCGCCGCCGCCCAGCACATAGTTGCCGACATGCAGCGGGAAGTAATCCGGATCCTCGCGCTTCAGCCCGGGCAGTCCCATGAACAGATGGCTCTGGGTGGCGTGATGCGGTAACACCCGCTCGCCGGGCGTGGCGCTGTCCGGCGCCGGCGCGATCGGTTCGGGCGCCGGTCCCGGCGGCAGGCCGACGGCCAGCCGGCTTGCCAGTGCCTCCGCCTGAGCGCGGGTCAGATCCCCCATCAGGGCGATGCTCATGTTGGCGGCGCGATAGTGGCGATGGTGGAAATCCGCCAGTTCGCTGGCGGTCAACGCGCGCACGCTGTCAACCTCTCCGCTCTCGTGCAGGCCGTAGGGGTGCTCGCCGTAGAGCGCGGCCATGAACGCCTTCTCGCCGATGAATTCCGGCTTGGTCGCGGCCTCCTGAAGTGCGGCGACGACACGCGCCTTTTCCCGCTCGACGATGGCCGGCTCGAAGCGTGGCCGGGCCAGGACCTCGATCAGCACCGTGACCGCCTGTTCGAGTTCGTTGGCGCCGCTGAGCGTGCGCAGGGTGAAACCGGCGCGGTCGGCGTCGAAGCGGCCGGACAGGATGGCGCCGACGTCGGCCATCCGTTCGGCGATGTCGCGCTCGCTGTAAGGGCCGGCACCCAGGCTCATGACATGCCGCGTCAGGTTTGCAAGGCCGGAACGGGCGCGGGTATCGCGGGCGCTGCCGGCATCGAAGTCGACACTGACGTCGAGCATGGGCAGATCGTGATTCTCGACGAAGTAGACGCGCGCGCCTTCCGGCGTGACCCAATGGCGGATGTCCAGCCCGGCGCGGACGCCACTGGAAACGGTCAGGACCAGCAGGCTGACAAGCGTGATGAAGAAGCGCTTAGCGGACATGGAGACCTCCCATCGTGTTGCGCGCGGCGGGTTGCCCTTCCGGGATCGGCAGCGGATCGAGCACGGCCACGGTCAGCCGGTCATCGACCAGATATTTCGCCGCCACCGCCCGCACCTGCTCCGCGGTAACCCCGCGCAGACCGGCATAACGGACCTCGCGGTCACGGTAATCGAGGCCGACGTTGATCCAGTCGCCGATCTGCATGGCCTGGTAGAACAGTGAATCCTGCTGGAACACCTGGCCGGCGAGCACTTGGGCCTTGACCCTGGCGAGTTCCGGCTCCCGGATGCCTTCGTCGACCACGCGCGCGATCTCGGCCTTGAGCGCGGCCTGAACGGCGGCCACGGCATGGCCCTCGGCCGGGGTCGCATCGACGATGAACAGGCCGGAACCACGCGAGATGGCGTCGAAACCCGCCCCGACCTCGGTAGCGATGCGCTGGTCGCGCACCAGCGACTGATTGAGCCGCGCCGAGGCATGGCCATCGAGCACCCCAGCCAGAATCTCCAGGGCATAGGGCTCCCATTCCTCGGCCGGTCGGGTCAGCCGCGGCGCGTGCCAGGCCAACGCCACCAACGGCAGCTTGGCCGGCGCCTTGACCGTGACCTGACGGATACCGTTCTGCTCGCGTTCGCGCACCGCCTTGCGCTCCGGCAGCGGTCGAGCCGGAATCACGCCGAAATACTTGCGCGCCCAGGCGAACACCTGATCCGGCTCGACATCACCGGCGACCACCAGGGTCGCGTTGGCGGGCGTGTACCAGCGCTCATACCAGTCGCGCGCGTCTTCCACCCGCATGTTCTCGAGATCCGTCATCCAGCCGATCACCGGATGCCGGTAAGGGTGTGTCTCGTAGGCCGTGGCCATGAGCGCCTCGTACAGGCGGGCTTGCGGATTGTCGTCGGTACGCAGCCGGCGCTCCTCCATCACCACCTTGATTTCCTTGGCGAACTCGTCCGGCGACAGAACCAGATTGACCATGCGGTCGGCCTCCAGCTTGAGCGCCAGTTCCAGCCGATCCTTTCGCAAGGTCTGGAAATAGGTGGTGTTGTCGCGCGAGGTGAAGGCATTCTCGCGGCCGCCGGCGGCGGCGATGCGCTTTGAAAACTCGCCGGCGGGAACATCGCGGGTGCCCTTGAACATCATGTGTTCGAGCACGTGGGCGACACCGGTGACGCCGTAACTTTCGTCCATGGCGCCGGCCCGGTACCAGACCTGGGAGACCGCCACCGGCGCGCGCCGGTCGATCTTGACGACGACCCGCATGCCGTTGTCCAGGGTTTCCTCGACGATGCTCGCCAGTGCCGGCTGGGCCAGCAGCAAGGCGCAGACCAAGACTAATGCTCCGTGGATGATGAATTGCATGGGCTTGGGGCTCGGACGGTGACGAAGAAGGCGCATGATAGAATTTCCCGGCTTGCAACGCAGCCTGTGATCCTTTCTCCCGTGTTTGGTTTCTTCAAATCCCGCAAGTCCGAAAGCCCCGCGCCCGACACGGTCGAACCCGCGTCGACGCCAGCCGTCCCGGCCAGCGTCAGCATCGCCACATCCGAGCCGGCACCCGCCCCCGAAGAATCGTCGCGTCCGTCCTGGGCGCAACGTCTCAAGCAGGGCCTGTCACGCACGCGCGAGGCCTTCACCGGCCAGATCGCCGGCCTGTTTGGCGTGGGCGCGAAAATCGACGAGGACTTGTTCGAGGAATTGGAAACCGTGCTGCTCACCGCCGACGTCGGCGTCGAGGCAACCCAGCACCTGATCGAACGGCTGCGCGGCCGCGTGCGCAAGGAACGCCTGACCGAGGCGGAACAGCTCAAGGCCGCGCTCAAGTCGGAACTGACCGATTTGCTGACACCACTGGAAAAACCGCTCGACACCGGGAGCGCCAAACCGTTCGTGATCATGCTGGCCGGTGTCAACGGCGCCGGCAAGACCACCACCATCGGCAAGCTGGCGCGCCGTTTCCAGCTCGATGGCAAGCGCGTGCTGCTCGCCGCCGGCGACACCTTTCGCGCCGCCGCGCGCGAGCAACTGGCCGAATGGGGCGCGCGCAACAATGTCGAGGTCATCGCCTCGCAGGCCGGCGACCCCGCCGCCGTCATCTTCGACGCGATCCAGTCGGCCAAGGCGCGCGGCATCGACATCGTGCTCGCCGACACCGCCGGCCGCCTGCCCACCCAGCTCAACCTGATGGAGGAAATCCGCAAGGTCAGGCGCGTCATCCAGAAGGCCGACGCCAGCGCGCCCCACGAGGTCCTGCTGGTGCTCGACGCCAACATCGGCCAGAACGCGCTGACCCAGGTCAAGGCTTTCGACGAGGCGCTCGGCCTGACCGGCCTGGTGATGACCAAGCTGGACGGCACCGCCAAGGGTGGCGTCATCGCCGCGCTGGCCAAGCGACAGCCGGTGCCGGTGCGCTACATCGGCGTCGGCGAGGGCCTGGAGGATCTGCAACCGTTCCGGGCGGCGGAGTTCGTCGACGCCCTGTTTTCCTGATCCGGCGCGCGCGTGATCGAGCTGACCGACGTCACCAAGCGCTACCCCGGTGGCCATGAGGCGCTGTCCAATCTCAATCTGGCCATCGAACAGGGCGAACTGGTGTTCCTGACCGGCCACTCCGGTGCCGGCAAGAGCACGCTGCTCAAGCTCGTCGCCGCGATCGAACGGCCGACCAGCGGCCATGTCATCGTCAACGGCCAGAACGTCGGCCGCATGAAGCGCGCGGCGCTGCCCTACTTCCGGCGGAACATCGGCCTGATCTTCCAGGACCACAAACTCCTCTACGACCGCAACGTGTTCGACAACGTCCTGCTGCCCCTGCACATCCAGGGCATGACCGGCGCCGATGCCGGCAAACGGGTGCGCGCGGCGCTCGACAAGGTCGGTCTGCTGAAAAAGGAAAAAGCCCGGCCGATCACCCTCTCCGGCGGCGAACAGCAGCGCCTGTGCATTGCCCGCGCCATCGTCAGCCGCCCGGCCCTGGTGCTGGCCGACGAGCCGACCGCCAATCTCGACGACGCCTACGCGCGCGACATCATGGACATGTTCCAGGCCTTCAACGAAGTCGGCGTCACCCTGGTCATCTCCACCCATGACCAGGATCTGATCCGTCGCTATGGCGGCCGCGACGTCCGGCTGGCGTATGGCAGGCAGGTTTCGGAGGCCATGGCATGAGGGCCTGGCTTGCGCACCACCTGCACAGTCTGGCGACGGCCATGCGCCAATTCGGCGAAACGCCGCTGTCAACGCTGTTCACCATACTCGTCATCGGAGTCGCGGTCGCACTTCCGGCCGGACTCTACCTACTGCTGACCAACCTCGACCGCGCCGCCGACGGCGTCAAGCCACAAGCCGAGCTGACCCTGTTCCTCAAACTCGACATCGACGCGACGGCGGGTCGCGCGCTGGCCGAACGGATCGGCCAGGAAGCCGACGTTGCCGAAGTCCGTTTCATCGATCGCGCCGAGGGCATCGCCCGGCTGGAATCCGCCGGCCTCGCCGACATCGCCGCCGGCCTGCCCGAAAACCCCTTGCCGCACACATTGGTGATCAAGCCGCGAGAGGAAACCGTGACGGCGATGGAGGCGCTCGGCGCCCGCCTCCAGGTACTACCGGAGAGCGAACGGGTTCTGCTCGACAGCGACTGGATCAAACGCCTGACCGCTCTGATGCAGCTCGGTCGCGACCTCATCTTCATGCTCGCGGTAATCCTGGGTCTGGCGCTCGCCGCCATCACCGCCAACACCATCCGTCTCCAGATTTACGCCAAGCGCGATGAAATCGAAGTTGCCCGGCTGATCGGCGCCACCGATCGTTTCATCCGCCGCCCCTACCTGTATTTCGGTGGCATTCAGGGTCTGGCTGGGGGACTGTCCGGCTGGCTGCTGGTCATGATCGGACTCGGTCTGCTCGGTGACAGCGTCAGTCAGACCGCCACCGCCTATGGTGTCGAATTCAGTCTGCAAGCGCTGGGACTCTCGGAGCTGATCGCGCTGCTGTCACTCAGCGCCAGTCTGGGCTGGTTGGGCGCCTTCCTTTCGGTCACCCACACCCTACGCGAAGTCGAGACGTTCTGACGCGGACAGCGCCAACCCGGCGCGCGACCTTCAAGCCAGACCCCGGGCCATTCAGAAATTCGATCGACACCATTTCGACCATTCATTGGCCGGATCGCTGATCAGCCTCCATCATGCCAACCATCACGGATGCCCCATCGAGGCTGGAGATCGTCATGAACCCTTCTCTCATGAGTAACAGCGATACCTGGCGGCGCATGCGCCTCGCGGTTTATCGAGCCATCGCCATGCTGGGCACGGGCATGGCCGGCAGCTGACGCATTCCCGGAGACAGCTCACCGAATAAAGCCTGGCCGGTCACTTTTATCAAGGAACCCCGACAACCGATTGGGTATCATTTTTCAGCCTCCCCTCGCGCCTGACTGTCATGCCCAAGCATCAGCAACACCAACAATTTTCCGACCCCAAGCTGCGCATGTCCGTGCGCATCCCGTCACCACCGCCCCTGATCGATGAACTCAGGAAGACACTCGACGACCCCGACTCCGAGCTCGACACCATCGCTGAACTGGTGCGCAAGGACGCCGGCATCACCGCCAGCCTGTACAAAACCCTGGCGAAGCCGGTATATGGCCTGCGCAAGCCGCCGGAAACCATCGCCCAGGCGGTCTCCCTGGTTGGCCTGCGCGTCATCACCGACCTGATTGGTGGTCTGGGCATCCAGACCGCGATCTATGGCGATTCGCCGTTCTATCCTTGGTTCTGGGAGCGCGCCAATGAAATCGCCGGTTATGCCAGTGCCATCGCCCTGCGTCAGCGCATGGTCTGCAACGTGTTCCCGGAGCACGCCCACCTGGCCTCGCTGTTCGTCGATTGTGGTGTACCCATCCTGATCCAGCACATCGAAAAGTACGAATACCCCTTCATCACCGCCAACGGCTACATCTGGCCCGACGTGGTCGCCGAGGACCAACGCCATGACACCGACCACGCCGTGGTCGGTTATCTGGCCGCCAAGCACTGGCGTCTGCCCGGCTACGTCTGCGACGCCATCCGCCGCCATCACGAGCCAATCAACATCAATGACAAGGCCGCCACCATGGTCGCCATCCTGCAAACCGCGATCCACATCTACAACGTCAACGCGATGAAGGACGACCGCGACTGGCCCGGCTTCCGACCCAAGGCACTGAACGAGATCGGCGTTTCCGAGGATGGCCTCAAGGAATTCGAGGAAGACATTTATGAAATGGCACACGGCTGAGCGGATATCCGCCATGCCGAAACGCGCCATCCGCGGACATGAAATTCAGCCCGCCAGCGGAACTTTCCCCGGTTAGCACTCTCCTTCAGCGAGTGCTAATATTGCAACAGGAGTTCCAAGGAGTATGTCCATGACCGCACAAACGCTCGATTTTCCCGTCCCCGCCGCGCTTGGCAGCTTGGAAAACTATGTTCAGGCGGTCAACCGTTTTCCGCTGTTGAGCGCGGAGCAGGAGCATGATCTGGCCGTGCGCTTTCGTGACCATCAGGATCTCGATGCGGCCCGTCAACTGGTGCTGTCGCACCTGCGGCTGGTGGTTGCCATCGCCCGGGGCTACCTTGGTTATGGCCTGCCGCATGCCGACCTGATCCAGGAGGGCAACGTCGGCCTGATGAAGGCCGTCAAGCGCTATGACCCGGATCGCGGCGTGCGTCTGGTTTCGTTCGCGGTGCACTGGATCAAGGCGGAAATCCATGAATTCATCTTGCGCAACTGGCGCTTGGTGAAGGTCGCCACCACCAAGGCGCAACGTAAACTGTTCTTCAATCTGCGCGGCATGAAGCAAGGCCCAGGCAGCCTGTCGGCCGACGAAGTCACGGAAATGGCGAGCACGTTGAATGTCAGTCAGGCGGATGTGCGCGAGATGGAAACCCGGTTGTACGGCCAGGATCTGTCGCTCGACCCCGGCGTCGACGACGAGGAGGACGCGTTCGCGCCGATCGCCTATCTCGCGGCGCCGGATGCCGAGCCTTCCCGGCATCTGGAGATCGCCGAACGCGAACGCCTGGCCAGTGTCGGCCTCGCGGAAGCGCTGGCGACCCTGGATGCGCGTAGCCGCCATATCGTCGAGGCACGTTGGCTGAACGAGGAAAACCCGGCAACCCTGCATGAACTGGCCGCGATTTACGGCATTTCCGCGGAACGGGTACGCCAGGTCGAAGCCAAGGCCCTGCAGAAGCTCAAGGGCGCGCTAACCTCGTAAACGCCGAGGCAGCATCCCCCCGCCCCCGACAAAAAACCCCGCCTGAGCGGGGTTTTTTGTCGGGGGCGGTAAATTCAGAACAGCGAAGCCAGCACCACCGAAAGGAAGCTGACCCAGGCCCACATGATCAGGCCGACAACAAAGGTCAACGGCAGGTTGGTTTTACTGAAGGGATTCATGTCGAACTCCACGCAACGGGCAACCTTCGGGATTCTACCGGTCCTGCCACGTCGCCTCAATGCGCGCGTTACAGGACCAGCTTGACCATGGGATGACTACTCAGCTCACGATACAGCGTATCGAGCTGGGCGCGCGAGGTGGCGCGTATGGTACAGGTCACCGAAAGATAATTGCCGGAGGAGGATGCGCGCATCTCGATCCGTTCGGCGACGAAATCGGGGGCATGGCGCCGCACCACCCCGACCATGGTTTCGACGAAATCGTCGTGACGATGGCCCATGATCTTGATCGGGAAATCGCATGGAAAGTCGAACAGGGATTCTTCGTCCCCGGTGTTGTCCAGCATCTCGGTCATGACGGCTCGTTACCTCGCATCACGGTGTGTTTATAGGCCTGGTAGAGCGCGTGAATGCGCGCGAACAGTGCGCCAGGCCGACCATCACCGACGGCTTGTCCATCGAGCCGGGTCACCGCCAAGATTTCCTTGGTCGACGAGGTCAGCCAGATTTCAGTGGCCGCCCGCAGCTCTCGTTCCGGAACCGGACGGCGCGCGCACGCCATACCATGGGCTTCGGCCAGTTCGAACACCACGTCGTAGGTGATACCCGGCAGCATCCGTTCGGATTTCGGAGGCGCCACGATGACGCCATCCATGACCACGAAAACGCTGCTGGCCGAACCCTCCGTCAGAAAGCCATCACGAATCAGGATGGTTTCCGCGCTGCCGGCATCAACCGACAACTGTCGCAACAACACATTCGGCAATAGTGAAATGGTCTTGAGATCACAACGCAGCCAGCGATTGTCGACGGCGGTGATGGCGCCAACCCCGGTTGCCACCAGCCCCGGCGCCGGCGGAGAAAGTGGCATCGGCAGAATGAACACGGTGGGCTGGATACGCGCCGGGAAGGCATGGTCGCGTGCTCCGACACCCCGGGTCACCTGGATGTAGAGGCCCAGATCATCCTGCCCGGCCTCGGCGATGACACGCTCGGTCAAGCTCCGCCAAGCCGCCAGGTCGTGCGGATTGGTGAGCCGGATACCGGCCAGGCTGGCATCCAGCCGGGCAAGATGCTCCTCAAGCCTGAATGGTCGCCGATCGTAGACCGGGATGACCTCGTAGACCCCGTCTCCGAACAGGAAACCGCGGTCCATCACGGGTACGCGGGCCTGCTCGACCGGCAGGAAATCACCGTTGAGGTAGACGATGGTGGTCATCGCGCCGGAGCCCGGAACGCCTGCCTTACTTGAACAACAACAGGATGTTGTCCCAGCCCCGGCCGAGGATGCCGGCGACATCGACCCCGGCCAGCGCGCGCAACGGATAATCGCCGATCACGCGCCCGTCCAAGCTCAGCCGCAACGTGCCGAGAGGCTGACCGCGGCGCACCGGCGCCATCAACGGTTGCTGGGTGATGACCTGGGCCTGGATATTCTTGCCGGCACCGCGTGGCACCGTGACGAAGAAATCCTCGGAAAAACCGACCTTGACCTCGCTTGCCTTACCCTTGTAGAGACGCAGGGTGGAAACCGGCTGGCCGGCTTGGTACAGACGCACGGTCTCGAAAAACTGGAAGCCGTAGTTGAGCAGTTTCTGGCTCTCCATGGCCCGTGCCGCGTCCGACCTGGCACCGACCACCACCGACAGCAAACGGCGTTGGTCCCGTCGTGCCGAGGCGATCAGGCAGTAACCGGCACTATTGGTGTGGCCGGTCTTGACACCGTCGACCGAGGGATCGATGAACAGCAACCGGTTGCGATTGGGCTGGGTGATGCCGTTGTAGGTGTACTCGCGCATCGAATACAGCTTGTAGTGCTCCGGAAAATCCCGGATCAACGCGTTGACCAGACGGGACAGGTCACGCGCGGTCGTGTAGAGCTGGGGGTCGGGCAGACCGGTGGAATTGGTGTAATGGGTATTGGTCATGCCAAGGCGCTTGGCCGTGGCGTTCATCATCGAAGCGAAGCCCTCCTCACTGCCCGCGATCGCTTCGGCAAGCACCACGCAGGCATCATTGCCGGACTGTACGATCATGCCACGCAGCAATTCATCGACCCGGGCGGGCTTGCGCGGGTCGATGAACATGCGCGAGCCCTCCATCTTCCAGGCCTTTTCCGAAACCGGCAGGGTCTGATCCGGCTTCAGGCGCCCTTCCTTGATCGCCGCGAAAGCCAGATAGGCGGTCATCAGCTTGGTCAGCGATGCCGGTTCGACCCGGGCATCCGCGTTGTTCTCGGCCAGAGCCTGGCCACTATCGGTATCGATCAGTAACCAGGCGCGAGCTTCGAGTTGCGGTGGTGGCGGCGTCGGGATCGATGCCAGCGCGTTGGAGGAAAACAGAAACAGCAGGAGCAACGGCAACAGGAAATTCATGTGCGAACCAATTTTGAAGTCAGGGGATTATAAACGGCGCCGCTCGCCCCCCATCCGGAAGGCGAGATCCGGACACCCGGTCCGACGCCGATGTTATGAACCTGGATGTGGCCTCGGGTTCCGGAGCGGCTCGACAAACGTCAGCGCGTCACCCGGAATGGCTTCACGCCGAAATCCCGCTGATAGGCCAGGGCCACCCGGTCCGCCGACGTCGCGCTGGCGAACGGCCCGGCCTGGACACGATAGAAACCGCCGGCCGGAACCTGTTCGATGCCGGGCAATTCCTCGCCGAAACGACGTTTGACACGATCGGCCAGCGCTTCGGCCGCGCCCACATTGGAAACCGCGCCGAGCTGGAGATACAACCCGGCCCCGGAGGGCGTGTCGAGGCCGGCCGTCGACTTCGGCGCGGCATCCGTGGCGGTGGACGAAGCCGCCGCCGCGCGGATTCTGAATGGCGTGATGCCAAGATGCGTCTGGATACTGGCGACCGCCTGATCGGCATCCCGATCCGCCGAAAACGGGCCGGCCTGGACGCGATGCAGGCCATCCGATTCGAGGCGCATGACCCCGGGGAAATCACGCGACAACCGGGCACTGGCGCGCAACAGCAGATTCTCGGCGGAGGCCAGACTGGAAAAAGCCCCCAATTGCAGCCAGATCACCTGCCCGGTTTCCGCTCTGGCCGTCGACGGAGTGGCCGACGTCCGCATCGGCTCGATCGGCACCGCCGCGATGATCGGCGCATGGGTCGCGGCGGACTGGAACGAAGCCGAAGCGGACGCCTCGGGAGTCACGCCTGTCGCCGGCACGGCCGCGACTTCAGCGGGCACCGCCGCCTCGACGCCGGCAATGAACGAAGTCGGCGCGGCATCCGGCAGGATGGCCTCGACCTCGACCGGGGTGACATTGCGAAGCGCGTCGAGTTTGTGAGCAGCTGTATAGGAAAGATCGATGACGCGACCGGCATGGAACGGCCCGCGATCATTCAAGCGCACCACCACGCTACGGCCGTTTTCCAGATTGGTCACGCGCGCGTAGCTCGGCAACGGCAACGTCGGGTGAGCCGCGGTCATCGCGTACATGTCATAGGGTTCGCCGGTGGAAGTCGGCTTGCCATGAAACTTGCGGCCATACCAGGAGGCCAGCCCGCGCTCCTTGAAGTCGGTGTTGTCGGAAACCGGTTGATAGGTCCGACCCTTGATCCGGTAGGTGGAATTGGCGAACCGGTGCAGCGGCTCCCGACGGGGCACCGCGTCGGGGACGGAGTCCAGGTTGTCGGGTGGATTGGCGCCGGGGCCATCGTCCTTGTAATAGCCGCCGCCGGTATAGGGCGGCACGACTGGTGCCTGGGCGGTCTTGCTGGGAGCGGTGCCGCAACCGGCGACGAATGCGCCAATGGCGAGAACCAGGAGGGCGGGCTGGAGAGGGGGCGTTTTCATGGCGCACCACGTCCTGACATCAGAAAACGCTGTAAGTGTACATCGTATCCGCTATGTTTTTACTAGCTTTTTATGGCTGGCCATGCCCATCACCATACCCAGACCGAGGAGCACGGACAGCATCGAGGTGCCACCATAGCTGACCAATGGCAGAGGGACGCCAACCACCGGCAGGATGCCGGAGACCATGCCCATGTTGACGAAGGCATAGGTGAAAAAGTTGAGCACGATCGCGCCCGAAAGCAGACGGCCAAACAGCGAGGTGGTGCCGGCCGCGAGCCGGAGGCCGCGCCAGATGATGGCGGCGTAGAGCAGCAACAGGAACAGGTTGCCGATCAGGCCGAATTCCTCGGAAAACACCGCGAAAATGAAGTCGGTGCTGCGTTCCGGCAGAAAATCGAGGTGGGTCTGGGTGCCGGCCATCCAGCCCTTGCCGGTGACGCCGCCGGAACCGACCGCGATGGTCGACTGGATGATGTGATAGCCAGCGCCAAGCGGATCGGAACTGGGGTCGATCAGGGTCAGCACGCGCTGGCGCTGGTAGTCGTGCAACAGGTAATGCCAGGCCACCGGCAACGCCGAAGCCGCGAGCACGCCGGTACCGATGATGATCTTCCAAGACAGGCCGCCCAGATACAGCACATAGAAGCCGGACGCGGTGATCATGATCGAAGTACCCAGATCCGGCTGCTTGGCGATGAAACCGACCGGAATCGCCAGCAGCACGGCGGCGATGGCGAAATCCCGTCCGCGCAAGGTTTCCTGCTTGTAATGGAAATACCACGCCAGCATCATCGGCGCCGCCAGCCGCATCAGTTCGGAAGGCTGGATGCGGGTGATGCCCAGTTCCAGCCAACGCCGGGAGCCGTTGACGACGATACCGAACAGGGCCACCGCCAGCAGCAGGAGCACGCCGAGCAGATAGACCGGTGGCGCGAACTGCATCAGCCGCTGTGGCGGCACGTGCGAAATCATCAGCATCGCGGTCAGAGCAATGCCCATGTTGCCCAGATGCGAGACCACGCGCCCGGTATTTTCGCCGCTGGCGCTGTAGACCACCGCCGCGCTCAGCGACAGCAGCAGGATCAGCAGGCCGACCATGGGCCCATCCAGGTGCGCGAACAGTTGTTTCAGGAATTTCAGGATCATGGATGCTCCTCGCCGGAGCCGACATCGTCGGCGGCCTCGACATCGGTCACCTCCATGTCCGCCCCACCTTCCTCCGGATCGTGGCTGTCGACCGGCACACCGGCGTCGGGCAGCTTGCCCAGCAACCAATAATCGGCCACCTTGCGCGCCATCGGCGCGGCGGTGCCGCTGCCGCTGCCGCCGTTCTCGACCATCACCGCGATGACGATGCGCGGCGCGTCGGCCGGCGCGAAGGCGACGAACAGGGCATGGTCGCGATGCCGGGCGTGGATGCGGCTTTCATCGTAACGCGCGCCCTGCTTGATGCCGACCACCTGGGCGGTGCCGGTCTTGCCGGCGAACGCATAGGGAGCGTTGGCGCCGGCGCGCGCGGCGGTGCCACCCGGACTGGTCACCTCGACCATCGCCTCGCGGATCACACGCAGATGCGCCGGGTCCAGCTCCAGTTGCCCCAGCACCTGGGGTGCCGCATAGGCGATGCGACCGCTGACCGGCTCGCGCCAGGCGCGCAACAATTGCGGCCGGTAGATGGTGCCGTGATTGGCCAGCCCCATGGTCGCCACCGCCAGTTGCAGCGGAGTCGACAACATGTAGCCCTGACCGATCCCGGCGATCACCGTCTCGCCGGGATACCAGGGCTGCTTGAAGCGCCGGCGTTTCCAATCCGGCGTCGGCATCAGGCCAGCCAGCTCGCCATCGAGATCGATGCCGGTCTTGTCGCCGAAGCCGAAGCGGGACAGAAACCCGGACATGCGCTCGATCCCCATGTCGCGCGCCAGTCCGTAGTAATAGGTATCGCAGGACACGGCGATGGAACGCTTCAGATCGACGACGCCATGGCCATCCTTCTTCCAGTCCCGGTAGCGATGCGTGCTGCCCGGCAGGCTGAAATAGCCAGGATCGACGATGCTGTCGCCGGGCCGGCGCAGACCCAGTTCCAGTCCGGCCAAGCCGACGAACGGCTTGATCGTGGAGCCGGGCGGATAGACGCCGCGCAAGGCGCGGTTGACCAGCGGCCGATCGATGGAATCGTTCAGCTCCCGCCAGGTCGCGGTATCGATGCCGTCGACGAACAGATTGGGATCGAAGCCCGGCCTGGAAACCAGCGCCAGCACGCCGCCGTTGCGCGGATCCAGCGCCACCAGGGCGCCGCGATAATCGCCGAACACCTGTTCCGCGACCTGCTGTAGGCGGGCATCCAGATGCAGGTACAGGTTGTAGCCGGCCACCGGTGGCGTGCGCGAAAGCACGCGCACGGCGCGGCCGCCGGAGTCGGTCTCGACCTTCTCGATGCCGGTGCGGCCATGCAGCCAGGCCTCGTAACGGGCCTCCAGACCGAGCTTGCCGATGTGGTCGGTACCCCGGTAATTGGCCAGACGGCCAGCCTCGCGCAGTTTGTCCTGATCGATCTGGCTGATGCGGCCGATATAGCCGACCACATGCGCGAAGCTGTCGCCGAACGGGTACTGACGGAACAGCCGCGCCTTCACCTCGACCCCCGGGAAGCGGTAGCGGTTGACCGCGAACCGGGCGGCCTCCTCCTCGCCGAGCTGGTTGCGGATCGGAATGCTCTCGAAATCCTTGCGCTCGGCCAGCAGCTTGCGGAATCGACGGCGATCGCTTGCCTCGATCCGCACGATCTCCGCCAACCGGTCCAGGGTCTGATCGAGATCGGCGACCTTGTCCGGAGTGATTTCCAGGGTATAGGCGGCGTAATTCTGGGCCAGCACGGTATTGCCGCGGTCGTAGACGACACCCCGCGCCGGCGGCGCCGGCACCAGGGCGATCCGGTTGTTCTCCGCCAGCGCGTGGTAATGATCGAACTGCGCCACCTGCAACCAGGCGAAACGGGCGAACAGACCGACGAACATCAGCGCGGCCACGCCCCCCGCGATCTCCATGCGGCGCCGATAGCGCAGGAACTCCTGCTCCGGATTGATGAGTCGCAGCGTCGCCACTTCGGCCCCGTCAGCCCGGCTCGCGCGCGCCGCTGCTTTCCGGTCGTCCGGTCAGCCGATCGATCGTCCAGACCAATGGAATCCACAATGCCGCGCCAACCACGCCAGCGGCCAGCCAGCGCCAGTCGGCGAAGCCATGGCCCAGCAGCAGACCAAGGCCGAGCACCAGCGCCTCCTTGCCGACCAGGACCGGCGCCAGCTGCGGCGTCTGCCGGGCCGCGTCGAAATTTTCCAGCCGACGCCGCACCATCAACACGACGAAGGTCGCCGTGCAGTAAGCCAGCGCGTTCAGCCCCATGAGCACGCCGTGGGCGACGTCGATCAGCAGGCCGAGCGCGAACGCCGTGCCCAGACCGGCCAAGCGCGGCGCCCGGATATTCCAGTACAGCAGCGTCATGAGCACGAAATCGGGCACCAGCCAGCGTATCGTCCCCGCCCAGGGCAACAGGCTCAACGCCAGCGCCAACGCCAGACAGAGGTAGACCATCGGCCGCGTCGGCGGCCGGACCAACTCGGCCCCCTGCGGCAGCAAGGGCTTGTCGCCATTCATCGCCGGCCACCTTTTGAAGCCGGAGCGGCAACCGCCGGCTCCGGCCGCAATACCGCGATATGCCGGTAGCGGCCGACACCAGCCAGCGGTCGACAATAGGCACTGGCGAAAGGGGTATGGCGCGGCGGCTCGGTACGCACCACCTCCGCGACTGGGATTCCGGCCGGATAGACGCCGTCGATGCCGGAGGTATGCAACAGGTCTCCCGCCTGGACGTCGGCGTGCATGTCCAGGAAACGGATGACCAGCTGATTGTCCGAACCCTGGCCGGACACGATCAGACGCAACCCGGTACGCAGATTCTGGACCGGCGCGTCTTGGTCGCGATCGGTCAGCAGGGTTACTTCCGCGGTCCATGGAAACACCCGGGTTACCTGGCCGATCAGGCCGACCGCGTCGACCACCGGCAGCCCCGGCTGAATACCGTGGCCGGAGCCGCGATTGATGACGACCTTGCGGGAAAAAGGGTCCGGAGCGGTTTCCATGATCTCGCCCACGACCGCGCTCATGCCGGGGCGCGTCGGCAAATTCAGGAGCGCGCGCAAACGTTCATTCTCGGCGACCAGAGCATGACGATCCTGGAGATCCATGCCCAGGCGATCGCGCTGCTCGCGCAAGCGGGCGTTGTCGACCACCAGCTCGCCGTGGGTCACGAAGAAGCCGGCGACATGCTGCGCCCATTCCCAGGGCCAGGCCAACGCCATCTGAGCCGGATGCAACAGCGCGTTGACACCGGCGCGAACCTGCGCCAGCGTCGTGTATCGGGCATCCAGCGCAAGCAGGAACAGGCCCAACAGGAAGTAAAGCCCGAAACGCGCGGGCAGGCCCATTTCGCGAACGAAAAGCGGGGCCTGGGGCGCGGCGGACATGAAGGCGTGGGATTTGTTGAAGGTCGGTGGCGACGAGCGGGTGGGTGGTCAGACCGGGATCGATACGCGCCGCCAGCCAACCGCCACCGGCGAGGACCGGATCAATCGTTGGTGAACACCGTCGAAAGACGGTCCATTTCCTCCAGCGCCCGCCCGGAACCACGCACCACGCAGGACAAGGGATCCTCGGCGACGATCACCGGCAGGCCGGTTTCCTCCATCAGCAACCGGTCGAGGTCGCGCAGCAGGGCGCCACCGCCGGTCAGCACCATGCCCTTGTCGGCGATGTCGGCGCCGAGTTCCGGCGGGGTCTGTTCGAGCGCGGACTTGACCGAGGAGACAATGGTGTTGAGCGGCTCGGTCAGCGCCTCCAGGATTTCGTTGCTGGTGATGGTGAAGCTGCGCGGAATGCCCTCGGCCAGATTGCGGCCCTTGACCTCCATTTCGCGCACTTCGGAGCCGGGGAAGGCGGAGCCCATCTCCTTCTTGATCGCTTCCGCCGTCGCCTCGCCGATCAGCATGCCGTAATTGCGGCGGATGTAATTGATGATCGACTCGTCGAATTTGTCGCCGCCGACCCGCGACGACGTCGAATAGACCATGCCGCCGAGCGAGATCACGCCGACCTCGGTGGTGCCGCCGCCAATGTCGACCACCATCGAACCGGTCGCCTCGGCCACCGGCAGGCCGGCGCCGATCGCCGCCGCCATCGGCTCCTCGATCAGATAGACCTGGCGTGCGCCGGCGCCGATCGCCGACTCCCGGATGGCCCTGCGCTCGACCTGGGTGGCGCCGGAAGGCACGCAGATGATGATGCGCGGACTCGGGTGGAACAACCGCGAATCGTGCACCTTCTTGATGAAGAACTTGAGCATCTGCTCGGTGATGTTGAAATCGGCGATGACGCCGTCCTTCATCGGTCGGATCGCCTGAATGTTGCCCGGCGTACGTCCGAGCATCTGCTTGGCCTCGATGCCGACCGCCTGGATGGTCTTCTTGCCGGTCAGACCCTCCTGACGGATCGCGACGACCGAAGGCTCGTTCAGGACGATGCCGCGCCCGCGTACATAAATGAGGGTGTTGGCGGTTCCCAGGTCGATCGCCAGATCGGTGGAAAAATAGCCACGTAGGAGTCCAAACATGCGGGGCTTCCGAAAGGTATGAAAATAGCTGCGTATGATAACCTACACGGCCTGATTCATAGGCCTGAGCTTACCCCCCATGTCGCTATCCCACGACGACGTCAAACGCATCGCCAGGCTGGCCCGCATCCGTGTCGACGACGACGAGGCCGCCGGTTACCGCGACCAGCTGAACGGCATTTTCGGCCTGATCGAGGAAATGCAGGCCATCGACACCCGCGGAGTCGAGCCGATGGCGCACGCGCGCGATGTATTCCAGCGCCTGCGCGCCGACCAGCCCGACCAGCCCGATCAGACCGATCGCCGCGACGCCTTCCAGGCAGTGGCCCCGCAAGTCGAGGACGGCCTGTATCTGGTGCCCAAGGTCATCGAATGAACGGGGTGGGGAGGTTCGACGGTTTTCCTCGAGCCGCCGACTTCCCACCACGATCACTATCCATCGTCATCCATGAACCACACCCTCAAACGCCTCTCCAGTCTGCTCGCCGAGGGCAAGGCCTCCAGCGTCGAACTGTGCCAGGACTACCTTGCCCGTATCGCGAGCCTGAACCCGACGCTCAACGCTTTCGTCACCACCGACCCGGAACGCACCCTGGCCGAGGCGCGCGCTGCCGACGCGCTGCGCGCCGAGGGTAAGGGCGGCGCGCTGGCCGGGGTACCGGTCGCGCACAAGGACATCTTCTGCGCGGAAGGCTGGCGCACCACCTGCGGCTCCCGGATGCTGGCCGACTTCGTCTCGCCCTACGACGCTCACGTCATCGAACGCTTCAAGGCGGCGGCCATGCCCTGCCTGGGCAAGACCAACATGGACGAGTTCGCCATGGGCTCGTCCAACGAAACCAGTTTCTTCGGCCCGGTCCGCAACCCCTGGGACACCGCCCGCGTGCCCGGTGGTTCTTCCGGCGGCAGCGCCGCCTGCGTAGCGGCCGGTCTGGCGCCGGCCGCGACCGGCACCGACACCGGCGGTTCGATCCGGCAGCCGGCCGCGCTGTGCGGCATCACCGGTCTGAAACCGACCTACGGCGTGGTCTCGCGCTACGGCATGATCGCGTTCGCCTCGTCGCTCGACCAGGCCGGACCGATGGCGCGCGATGCCGAGGATTGCGCGCTGCTGATGAACGTGATGGCGGGCTTCGATCCGCGTGATTCGACCAGCCTGGAGCGGGACACCGAGGATTACGCCCGCGATCTGGACAAACCGCTGACCGGACTGCGCGTCGGCCTGCCCCGGGAATTCTTCGGCGCCGGCCTCGGCGCGGAAACCGCCGCCGCCGTCGAGGCGGCCATCGGGCAATTGCGCAAGCTGGGCGCCACCACGGTCGACATCGGCCTGCCCAATTCGCGCCTGTCGGTCGCCGCCTATTACGTGCTGGCGCCGGCCGAAGCCTCCAGTAACCTGTCGCGCTACGACGGCGTCCGCTACGGCTATCGCGCGCCGGAATACACCGATCTGACCGACATGTACGAACGCACCCGCGCCGAGGGCTTCGGCGCCGAGGTCAAGCGTCGGATCATGATCGGCACCTACGTGCTCTCGCACGGCTACTACGATGCCTACTACCTGCAGGCACAGAAACTGCGGCGCCTGATCGCTCGCGATTTCGCCGAAGCGTTCCGCCAGTGCGACGTGATCCTCGGCCCGACCGCGCCGACCACCGCGTTCAGGCTCGGCGAAAAGACCGCCGACCCGGTCGAGATGTACCTGTCCGACATCTACACCATCGCCGTCAATCTGGCCGGCCTGCCGGGCATGTCGCTGCCATGCGGCTTCGATGGCCAGGGCCTGCCGATCGGCCTGCAACTGATCGGCGATTACTTCGCCGAGGCGCGCATGCTCAACGTCGCCCACCAGTACCAGCTCGCCACCGACTGGCACGCGCGCGCGCCCGGCCTGGACGCGTCATGACCACCCCGCTCGCCAGGCGTTACGACGACGCCGAACTGCGCCGGATCATCGAACAGGGACTGATCTACATGTGCGCCTGCCCGGCCCAGGTCGCCGAACAGCTGCTCAAGCTGCGCGGCCTGCATGGCTACCAGGCGGACTGCATGGAACAGGGGCCGGTCTCGGCCGAGGCGCATCGAAGCATCGCCATCGCCACCGCGCGCGCGCACGATGAACTGGAAAACTGCCTGGATGAAGTACTGGCGATCGAGGGCTGGGACCGTTCGACCCTGACCATGCCGGAAGGTCTGCGCCGGCTCCGGGACGAACGCATCGACCAGCCCTGAGCAGCCGGGGCCACCAGGATTTCAAGGATAGTCGCCATGCAATGGGAAACCGTCATCGGGCTGGAAATCCATGCCCAGCTTTCGACCCGCTCGAAAATCTTCTCCGGCGCGCCAACCGCCTTTGGCGCCGCGCCCAATACCCAGGCTTGCGCGGTCGACATCGCCCTGCCCGGCGTGCTGCCTGTGCTCAACCGGGGCGCGGTGGAACGGGCAATCCGCTTCGGTCTCGCCATCGGCGCCCGACTCAACCGGGTCAACGTGTTCGACCGCAAGAATTACTTCTACCCCGATCTGCCCAAGGGCTACCAGATCAGCCAGTTCGCGCTGCCCATCGTCGAGGGTGGTTCGATCGACATCCAGGTCGGCGAGGACACCAAGACCATCCGCCTGACCCGCGCCCATCTGGAGGAAGACGCCGGCAAGTCGCTGCACGAGGATTACCACGGCATGACCGGCATCGACCTGAACCGCGCCGGCACGCCGCTACTGGAGATCGTCTCCGAGCCGGACATGCGCTCCGCCGCCGAGGCCGTGGCCTACGCCAGGGCGCTGCATACCTTGGTGACCTGGATCGGCATCTGCGACGGCAACATGCAGGAAGGCAGCTTCCGGGTCGATGCCAACGTTTCCGTGCGCCCCCGGGGACAGGCCGAATTCGGTACCCGGCGCGAGATCAAGAACCTCAACTCGTTCCGTTTCCTGGAACAGGCCATCGATTACGAGATCCGCTGGCAGATCGAACGGATCGAGGACGGCCACGCCATCCAGCAGGCCACCGTGCTGTTCGACCCGGACACCGGCGAGACGCGCATGATGCGCAGCAAGGAAGACGCCCACGACTACCGCTACTTCCCCGACCCCGACCTGCTGCCGGTGAAGCTGGAGGAAGACTGGATCGAGCAGGTGCGCGCCGAACTGCCGGAATTGCCCGGTGCGATGCGGGAGCGCTTCCAGCGTGAATACGGCCTGTCGGCCTACGATGCCAGGCAACTCACTGGCAGGCTTGAGTTAGCGAGATTCTTCACCAGCACGGTGTCACTAACTGGTGCCAATAAGGCCAAACAAGTCGCCAACTGGATCATGGGTGAAGTTTCCCGGCGACTGAATGCACAAAATCTTCCAATTGAAGCTTGCCCTGTTCCTTCGGAAACATTGGCGCAGATGGTTTCATTGATTGATCAAGGAATCATTAGCCACAAAGCGGCAAAGGATGTGCTGTTCCCCCACCTTTGGGAATTGGGGCAACAAGTGCTTGCAGGCACAGGAACCCTGTCGTTCCCGACGCAAGACGGCGCCGTCGAGTCAATAATTATCCAAAAGGGTTTAGCGCAGCAGAATGATGCTGCAGGCTTGGAGAAAATTATCGACGAGGTCATGGCCGCCACCCCGAAATCGGTCGAGGAATTCCGCGCCGGCAAGGAAAAGGCGTTCAACGCCCTGGTCGGTCAGGTCATGAAAGCCACCCGGGGCAAGGCCAATCCGGCCCAGGTCAACGAGTTGCTGCGGGCGAAACTCAGCGCGGGCTGACCGCGCCGCCGCGTTTGAGTTCGAGGTAGCGCGCCTTGTCGGCCGCGAACCGCGCCTTGATTTCCTCGATCGCCTTTTCCCGCTGACCGATCAGCAGGCTCACCCGCGCCAGATCCTCGGTCGCCTCCTCGCGCATCTGGGCGAACAGCCTGGGCGGCTCACGGCCAGCCTTCTCATGGCCGGCGATCTGGCCATTGGCGTAGGCCAACTTCTCGGCGGCGGCGTTCAGACGCGTCTTCAATCCCTTGAGGTTGAGCGCCTCCAGTTCGAGCGCGCGGTCGCGCGCAAGATCGATTTCCTGCTCGCTGACGTAAGTCGTCAACAGCGACAGGTCATGGCGGCGACGCGCTTCCTGCTGCCGCCGTGCCTCCTCCGCGCGCGCCGCCACCTCCTCGCGCCGGCGGACTTCCTCCGGCGTCAGCCGCGTGCGCGGCGCCTCCTTGACCACGCGCCCCTGCTTGTCGAGTTCGACATGGCCCATGCCCGACTGCTTTTGCGGCATGACATCGCTGTAATGGACCTTGCCGTCGGCATCGACCCAACGATAGGTGGTGGCGGCGGCCGACGTCGCCACGCACGTCGCCAGCATCAGCGGCGGGATCAGGGCGGCGTGGCGAGCGAATCGCATCAGGCGCGCACTCCGTAGGTGGCGCGGTAAGCCTCGATGGCGGCCAGCGTCGCCGACCATTCCGGCCGGGCCGCCCGCCGCGTCGACAGGAAACCGGCGAGATCGTCGAGATTGACGATACTGATCACCGGCAAGCCGTAGTCGCGACTCACTTCCTGAACGGCGGAAAGTTGACCCAGCCCGCGTTCCATGCGGTCGAGCGCGATGGCGACGCCGCATGGCGTGGCGCCGGCGGCGCGGATCAGCTCGACCGATTCGCGCACCGAAGTACCGGCGGAGATGACATCGTCGACGATGAGCACGCGCCCGGCCAGTGGCGCGCCGACGATGTGGCCGCCCTCGCCGTGGTCCTTGGCTTCCTTGCGGTTGTAGCTGAACGGCAGGTTGCGGCCTTCGGCGGCGAACGCCACCGCCAGCGTCGAAACCAGCGGGATGCCCTTGTAAGCGGGGCCGAACAGGCCGTCGAACGCCAGGCCGGAAGCGTCGATGGCCTTGGCGTAGAATTCGCCGAGTTTTTTCAGCGACAGGCCGTCGTTGAACAGGCCGGCGTTGAAGAAATACGGACTCAGGCGGCCGGCCTTGGTCTTGAATTCGCCGAACAGCAACACCTGCTGGCCAATGGCGAACTCGAGAAACTCCGCTTTGAAATCCGACACCGTCATCACTCCTTGCCACCCATGCGTATCATCAGTCTGAATCTTAACGGAATTCGTTCCGCAGCCAGCAAAGGCGTGTTCGCCTGGCTGCCCGAACAGGACGCCGACATCGTCTGCGTTCAGGAGCTCAAGGCCCAGGCCGCCGACCTGAGCGCCGAAATGCTCAACCCGCCCGGCCATTTCGGCTATTTCCATTACGCCGAGAAAAAAGGCTACAGCGGCGTCGGTCTGTATGCCCGCCGGCAGCCGGAAGTGATCGTCGAAGGCCTGGGCATCACCGACATCGATGCCGAGGGCCGCTACCTGGAAGCACGGTTCGGCGATCTTTCCGTGGTCTCGCTCTACCTGCCATCCGGTTCCAGCGGCGAACACCGCCAGGCCGCCAAGTTCGCGTTCATGGAGCGCTTCCTGCCGCATCTGCGAGCCCAGGCCGAGTCCGGCCGGGAAATCATCCTGTGCGGCGACTGGAACATCGCCCATACCGAAAAGGATCTGAAAAACTGGAAGAGCAACCAGAAGAATTCCGGCTTCCTGCCGGAAGAACGCGCCTGGATGTCCGAAGTGCTCGACCGGCTCGGCTGGGTCGACGTCTACCGCCGCCTGTACCCGGACGCCGAGGGCGAGGGCTACACTTGGTGGAGCAACCGCGGCCAGGCCTGGGCGAAGAACGTCGGCTGGCGCATCGATTACCAGCTCGCGACGCCGGGAATCGCCGCCACCGCGCGCGCAGCCCGCGTCCACAAGGACACCCGCTTTTCCGACCACGCGCCGCTGATCGTCGACTACGACCATGCCTTCTAACCTGGCTTCCCTGCACCGGCTGGTCGCCGTCCTGTTCCTCGGTTTCGCCTCCGGCCTGCCGCTGGCGCTGACTGGCCAGGCCATGCAGGCCTGGCTGACGGTGGACGGCGTCGACCTCGCCACCATCGGCTTTCTCGGCCTGGTCGGCATTCCCTACACCTTCAAGTTCCTCTGGGCGCCGCTGATGGACCGCTTCGAGCCGCCTTTCCTGGGGCGGCGGCGCGGCTGGCTGGTGCTGACCCAACTGGCGCTGGCGGCCATGCTGTATCTGATGTCCGGTCTGTCGCCGGCCGCCGCGCCGCTGCCGTTCGCGGCGGCGGCGGTGCTGGTGGCCTTCCTGTCGGCCTCGCAGGACGTGGTGGTGGACGCCTATCGCACCGACGTGCTGGAGGCGCGCGAGCGTGGCCTGGGCGCTTCGATGTCGGTGTTCGGCTACCGCGTGGCGATGATCCTGTCCGGCGGCATCAGCCTGATCTGGGCCGAGCAATGGGGCAGCTGGGGCCAGGTCTACCAGGTCATGGCAGCCATCTTCCTGGTCGCCGCCGTGGTTTCGCTGCTCACCCTGCCGCGCGTCAGCGCCGCGCTGAAGCCGCTGGCCTCGGCGCCGGGACGGGAATTGCTCGGCTTTGTCGCCATGCTCGCCGGCGTGCTGGTCGGCGCCTTCGCCGCGCGCGCGCTGCTGATCGGCCTGGGCCTGGACCCGGATGACGCCAACAAGTGGATCCAGTTGCTGTTCATCATGGCCAGCATCGCCGCCGCCCTGCCGCTCGGCTACTGGGCCGCGCGGCGCGCCGGCTTCGAGACGCTCAACCGCTCGCTCGACAGCTTCCTCCTCCAGCCCGGCGCCATCGCCTTCCTGGTGCTGATCGTGCTTTACAAGCTGGGCGACGCCTTCGCCGGCGTGCTGACCACGCCGTTCCTGATCAAGGGCCTGGCGTTCACCCAGGCGGAAGTCGGCATCGTCAACAAGATCATCGGCATCTGGCTGACCATCTTCGGCGCGCTCGCGGCCGGCGCCATCATGCTGCGCATCAGCCTGTACAAGGCGCTGTTGGTGTTCGGCATCCTGCAACTGCTGTCGAATTTCGGCTTCTACGTGCTCGCCGTGCTCGGCAAGGGCGCCTGGGGCGGCTTCACGCTGCCGCCGTTCGATCTCGGCTTCGTCGCCATCGACACGCCGCAGCACATCGACACCCTGCTGATGAGCGTCATCGCCTTCGAGAACGTCACCGGCGGCATGGGCACGGCGGCCTTCGTCGCGCTGCTCATGAGTCTGTGCAACCACCGCTTCACCGCCACCCACTACGCGCTGCTGTCGGCGCTGGCGGCGGTCGGCCGCATCTACGTCAGCCCGCTGTCCGGGGTGCTGTCGGAAGCCATCGGCTGGCCGGCGTTCTTCCTGTTCTCGGTGGCGGCGGCGGTGCCGGGCATCTGGATGGTGTGGCGCATGCGCGCGGCGATCACCGGACTGAACGGCAACAAGGAGACCAAGACATGAGCTATCGCGCCCTGCTGCTGCGCAACCAACCGGAGTTTTCCGCGCGCATCGAGACCCTGGACGACGCCGATCTGCCCGAGGGCGACGTCGAACTGCGCATCGACTATTCCACGCTGAACTACAAGGACGCGCTGGCACTGGGCAACACCAGCCCCATCGTGCGCGCCTGGCCGATGGTCGCCGGCATCGACGCCGCCGGCACGGTGACCGCTTCGACCCACACCGGTTTCCAACCGGGCGACGCCGTGGTGTTGAACGGCTGGGGCCTGGGCGAGACGCGCTGGGGCGGGCTGGCCGAGAAGACCCGCGCGCCCGGTGACTGGTTGGTGAAACTGCCGCCACCGCTGACCCTGCGCGACGCCGCCGGCATCGGCACCGCCGGCTACACCGCGGCGATGTGCGTGCAGGCATTGGAACGGCACGGCCTGACGCCGGCCGACGGTCCGCTGCTGGTCACCGGCGCCACCGGTGGCGTTGGCTCCATCGCCGTGATGCTGCTGGCGCGCGCCGGCTTCGAGGTCGTCGCGGTCAGCGGCAAGGTCGACGCCGCCGATTATCTGCGTCGCCTGGGCGCCGCCGAGGTGCTGGCGCGCGCCGAGCTCGCCACGCCCGGCAAGCCACTGCAAAAGGAGACTTACGCCGGCGTCGTCGACACCCTCGGCAGCCACGCGCTGGCCAACGCCTGCGCGCGGGTACGCCGCAATGGCGCGGTGGCGGCCTGCGGCCTGGCCATGGGCATGGATTTCCCGGCGACGGTGGCGCCCTTCATCCTGCGTGGTGTCACGCTATACGGCATCGACTCGGTGTACGCCGACATCGGCCGCCGGCGCGCGGCCTGGGACCTGCTGGCGGCGCGGCTCACCGCCAGTGATCTGACCGGCATCACGCGGGAAATCGGTCTGGAGGAATGTGTCCCAGCAGCCGCCGGACTGCGCGCCGGCACGATGACCGGGCGCTATCTGGTCGACCTTCGGCGCTGATCTCGACGCGCGGCCCGGTTCAGGCCGTCACTGGCGCCACCAATTCCAGCGCGGCGCGGCCACGAACCCGGTTCCGGCCCAACTCCTTGGCCTCGTACAGCGCCTCGTCGGCCGCGCCGATCAGGGCATCGAGCGTGGCATCGTCCGTGCCCCGCTGGGCAACACCGAAACTCGCGGAGATCGGCACCGATCCGGCGGCATGGGTCACGCGCATCGCCATCAGCATCGCGCGCAGCCGTTCCGCCAATGCCAGCGCCGCCGGCTGATCGGTCTGCGGCAGGAAGACGATGAACTCCTCGCCGCCCCAGCGCGCGGCGACATCACCATGCCGTACCGAGCATCTGAGCACGTCGGCGACCGCCTTCAGCACCTCGTCACCGCGCGCGTGCCCGAGTTCGTCATTGATCCGTTTGAAGTGATCGATGTCGAACAGCATCACCGAAGTCGCCAGTTCGTGGCGGACCGCGTTACTCCACAGCGGACTGGTCTTGTCGTAGAAGGCGCGCCGGTTGTCCAGCCCGGTCAGCGGATCGAGTTGGGCCAACCGCTCGGCGCGCAGTTTCTCCTCCTGGCCGACCCGGAACTGGTAGCCGAGCGCCAGCGCCAGCAGGGTAGCATCCAGCAGCATGCCGATCTCGACCGCGCGGAAGGTCCAGTCGTCGTAGGGGATGCCCCCCCAGGTCGACAGGGTGGTCAGCGCCGCGCCCAGCATCGCAGCGACGGCGGCGACCAGGAAATAGCGCGCTGGCCTGGAACCGGCGCGCACCGAGACGATGCCCAGCGCCAGCATCAGACCGGTGAACGACGTGACGAACACGAAGGCGACCCACAGCGCGCCGACCTGGCTGCCGGCCAGGATCGTTCCGACCAACAGGACGATGGTCAGTGCGCACAAGCCGAGGATGCCGTCGCGCAGGCGCGGAAAATCATCCTTCAGCTCCAGGAAACGGATGGCGAACAGCAGGCCGGCGATGCCGTACATCACGATCAGCACCGGATTGGACCAAGCCTGCCAGCGCACCGATTCCGGCCAGAGCCAGGCGAAGCCATGGCCGGTATAGGCGGCGTTCATGGCCACGAAAGTCGCCAGATAGAAGGCGTACAACAGGTAGCGCGTGCTGCGCAGGCTGACGTACAGCAGGCTGTTGTACGCCATCAGCGCGAGCAGGAAGCCGTATACCAGCCCATAGCTGACCGCCTGCCGGGTTTCCCGCGCGCGCGCCGCTTCCGGGCTGGTCAGATGGATGGGCAGGACCAGTGGATCGGGTGTCTCCACGCGCAGGAAGATCTCGCCGACGCCGGGCGGGAAAGCGTGCTCGAAAGCGAAATGCCGTCCCGGCAGCGGCCGCTCGCCGTGCATCCGCGCATCGCCAGCGCGATGGCTGGCGACCGCGCCATCGCCGTCGACGAAATACACCTCGATGTCGTCCAGCCAGGCGGTTTCCAGGGTCAGGCGCAGCGGTATCGACGCGGCCGCCGGATTGTCCACGGTCAGGTGAACCCAGACCGGCCGCGCGCCAAAGCCGAAGTTGAGCACCGGCTGGCGACCGGGCACGAAATCGCCGGCCCGCCGCGCCGCCGCCGCCTCGGCCAGCGTCAGACGGCCGTTGGTCTCCCGTAGATGGAGAACGGACAGACCGATGGCGCCATCCGGCGGCCGCACCGCCGAGATCGGCTCGGCGAGCGTCGGCGCGGCCTGGCACGACAGGGCCAGCAGGACAAGGAACCAGAGGGTGAACAGGGATTTCATGGACCGGCCAGTTTAGCCGTTCGCGACCACGTCAGTCCCCGCCGGAACGCGCATGTTCGCGAACGGATGGGCGATCGTCACCGACGGCCGGGGCGCGGCGACTCAGGTGCCGCAAAAAGTGCGGAATTCCCGCATGAACTCGTCCGGCGCCGGTTCGGTGTAACGGCTGTTGGCCGGGTCTTCCTCGAAGGGGCGGCCAAGCGCGTTCAACAATCGACCGAAAGGCGCCAGATCACCTTCTTCCGACGCGGCGGACAGCGCCTCCTCGACCCGATGGTTGCGCGGGATCAGCCAGGGGTTGATGCGGCGCATCGCCTCGGCGCGGCACCGACCGACACCGGCGTCGGCATCCTCGGCGGCGCAACGCACGCGCCAGCGCTCCAACCAGCGGTCCAGGCCCGGCTGGCCGGGGAACAGCGCGCGCAAGGGCGACTCGTTGCCCTCGGCCGCATCGGCCAGCCGACGCCATGCCAGGGTGTAGTCGACCTGCTGGGCATGCAGCAGATCCAGCCAGCTCTCCCCCAGGGCGGTGTCGACGCTGTCGCCATGTTCCACCTTGCCGGCCAGCCCCAGCTTGGCGCGCAGGCCCGACAGCCAATGCCACTGGTAGCGGGCCATGAAGCCGTCGATCACCTCGGTGGCCAGTTCGATGGCGCGGCCCTCGTCGTCGGCGATCAGCGGCAGCAGGGTTTCCGCCAGACGCGCCAGGTTCCAGCGCGCGATGCGCGGTTGCGCTTCGTAGGCGTAGCGGCCCATCTCGTCGATCGAGCTGAACACCGCCGCCGGGTCGTAAGCCTCCATGAACGCGCAGGGGCCGAAGTCGATGGTCTCGCCGGAAATGGCCATGTTGTCGGTGTTCATCACGCCGTGGATGAAACCGACATGCATCCAGCGCGCGATCAACTCGGCCTGGCGCTCGGCGACGACGCGCAGGAATTCGAGGTAACGGTTTTCCGACTCGGCCAAGCCAGGGTCGTGACGCGCGATGGCGTAGTCGGCCAGCCGGCGCACCTGCGCATCCGTGCCATGCGCCGCGAAATACTGGAAAGTGCCCACCCGGATGTGGCTGGCGGCGACGCGTGTCAGGATGGCGCCCGGCAACGGACGCTCGCGATACACCGGCTCGCCGGTCGCCACCACCGCCAGCGCGCGCGTGGTGGGTATGCCCAGCGCGTGCATCGCCTCACCGATCAACACCTCGCGCAACATCGGCCCCACCGCCGCCTTGCCGTCACCGCGCCGGGAGAATGGCGTGCGCCCCGAGCCCTTGAGGGCGATGTCGCGACGCCGGCCGTGGCGGTCGATCACCTCGCCGATCAGCAGCGCGCGGCCATCTCCCAGTTGCGGATTGAACTGCCCGAACTGATGCCCCGAATAAGCTTGCGCGATCGGCTCCGCGCACTCCGGCAGGGCGTTGCCGGAAAACATCGCCGCCAGCGCGTCGTCCTCCGCGCCGATGAGCGGCAAGCCCAGTTCCTCGGCCAGTCCACGGTTGAAGAACAGCAACAGCGGCGCGGGCACCGTGACCGGCGGACAGCGCTGGTAAAAACCGGGCAGGTCGCGGACGTAGCTGTTGTCGAAAGGAAGTGGCATGGGTGTTCCGATGGAGACGGCTGAAAGAAGATAAGGCCGGCGTCGCATGAATTCCACCCTATGGGTCAACGGGGATTGCATCCTCTCGTGGCACGCTCCGGCTCGATGACCGAGTTGAGGCAGTCGCCCTGAAAGCAATCGGCCCGGCGCCAACAGGCAACCGGGCCGCGAGAGCGGGCGGAAACCGCCTCAAACCTTGTGATACACCTCCGCCCCCTGTTCAACGAATTCCACCGACTTCACTTCCATGCCCTTCTCCAGCGCCTCGCTTTCGCTGATGCCCTGCTTCGCCGCGAAGTCGCGCACGTCCTGGGTGATCTTCATCGAGCAGAAATGCGGGCCGCACATCGAGCAGAAGTGGGCGAGCTTGGCGCCCTGGGCCGGCAGGGTCTCGTCGTGGAATTCGCGCGCCTTGTCCGGATCGAAGCCGAGGTTGAACTGGTCTTCCCAGCGGAACTCGAAGCGCGCCTTGGAGAGCGCGTTGTCGCGCGCCTGGGCGCCCGGATGGCCCTTGGCCAGGTCGGCGGCGTGGGCGGCGATCTTGTAGGCCATGATGCCGTCCTTGACGTCGTTCTTGTCCGGCAGGCCGAGGTGTTCCTTCGGCGTCACGTAGCAGAGCATCGCCGTGCCGTACCAGCCGATCATCGCCGCGCCGATCGCGCTGGTGATGTGGTCGTAGCCCGGCGCGATGTCGGTGGTCAGCGGGCCGAGCGTGTAGAACGGCGCCTCGCCGCACAGGCGCAACTGCTCGTCCATGTTGTGCTTGATCATGTGCATCGGCACGTGGCCGGGCCCCTCGATCATCACCTGCACGTCGTGCTTCCAGGCCACCTGCGTCAGTTCGCCGAGCGTCGCCAGCTCGCCCATCTGGGCGTCGTCATTGGCGTCGTAGATCGAGCCGGGGCGCAGGCCGTCGCCGAGGCTGAAGGCCACGTCGTAGGCCTTCATGATTTCGCAGATGTCCTCGAAGTGGGTATAGAGGAACGATTCCTTGTGATGCGCCAGGCACCACTTGGCCATGATCGAGCCGCCGCGCGAGACGATGCCGGTCATCCGTTCGGCGGTCATCGGGATGTAGCGCAACAGCACGCCGGCGTGGATGGTGAAGTAGTCGACGCCCTGCTCCGCCTGTTCGATCAGCGTGTCGCGGAACATCTCCCAGGTCAGTTCCTCGGCGCGGCCGTCGACCTTTTCCAGAGCCTGGTAGATGGGCACGGTGCCGATCGGCACCGGCGAGTTGCGGATGATCCACTCGCGCGTCTCGTGGATGTTCTTGCCGGTGGAGAGATCCATCACCGTGTCGCCGCCCCATCGAATGGCCCAGGTCATCTTGTCGACTTCCTCGTTGATCGAGGAGCCGAGCGCCGAGTTGCCGATGTTGGCGTTGATCTTCACCAGAAAGTTGCGGCCGATGATCATCGGCTCGGATTCCGGGTGGTTGATGTTGGCCGGGATGATGGCGCGGCCGCGCGCGACTTCGTCGCGCACGAATTCGGGCGTGATCTCCTCCGGAATCTCGGCGCCGAAGCGCTGGCCCGGATGCTGGCGGCCCATCAGCTTGGCCAGCTTCTCGCCTCGCGGGCCGCTGGCGCGCAGCGCGGCGAGGTATTCGTGGCGGCGCAGGTTCTCGCGGATGGCGATGAACTCCATCTCCGGGGTGACGATGCCACGCCGCGCGTAGTGCATCTGGCTGACGTTCATGCCCGCCCTGGCCCGCCTCGGCTGGCGGTGCAGGCCGGGAAAGCGCAGGCGAGCCAGTTCATCCATGCCGGCGCGGCCGCGGCCGTATTCGGAAGTGAGACCGGCGAGCACTTCGGTGTCGCCGCGTTCCTCGATCCATTTCGCGCGCAAGGCAGGCAGGCCCTGGCGGATGTCGATCTTCACGGCCGGATCGGTGTAGGGGCCGGAACAGTCATAAACAAAGATAGGCGGGTTTTTCTCACCACCGAACTGGGTGGGCGTGTCGGCCTGGGAAATTTCCCGCATCGGTACCCGGATGTCCGGCCGCGAACCTTCCACATAAACCTTGCGCGAGTTGGGCAGGGGCTGGATGGCTGCCTCGTCCACATGGGCGGTGGCGGCAAGAAAAGGGCTCAAATGCTGGGGATTGGCGTTCATGGTGCGCTCCAGAAGGGAAGAAAGCAGGGAGCGCGGGCGATCCGCAACGCTTCCCTGCGCCGGCATGACCCGGATCAGGTTCCAAGGGTGTGATCTCAGCCGTGCGTGGACGGCACCCCTAACGTGGGCTCGAAGCTAGCCCAAACCGACCACCTTTACAAGCATGACGCCCGTAGGGGCATCTCCTTCCGTTCAGACGCCACCTGCCAGCCGCGATTCCAGTTCGGCGATGCGTTTCCTGAGCAGGTCGATCTCGTCCCGACGCGCCGCCCGCGCCCGCTCCAGCCCCGCCTCCAGCCAGGACAGCCAGTCCGCCATGCCCTCACCCGTGGTCGCCGAAACTCGCAACACCGCCAGCCCGGGCTTGATCCGTCGCGCGAATTCCACGCATTGGTCGACGTTGAAATCCAGATGCGGCAGCAGGTCCACCTTGTTCAACACCAACAGGTCGGCGGCGTGGAACATGTCCGGATATTTCAGCGGTTTGTCCTCGCCCTCGGTCACCGACAGGATCACCACCTTGTGCGCTTCGCCCAGGTCGAACGCGGCCGGACACACCAGATTGCCGACGTTCTCGATCAGCACCAGGCTGTCGTCGACGGGCGCCAGCCGGTCGAGGGCGTGACCAACCATGTGGGCATCGAGGTGGCAACCTTTTCCGGTGTTGATCTGGATCGCGGGGGCGCCGGTGGCACGGATGCGATCGGCGTCCTGGCTGGTCTGCTGGTCGCCCTCGATCACCACCACCGGCAGCCGGCCGGCCAGAGCTTCGATGGTCCGGACCAGCAGCGTGGTCTTGCCGGAGCCGGGGCTGGAGACGAGATTGATGGCGAACTGGCCATGGTCCCGAAAGCGCCGCCGGTTGTCGGCGGCGTAGGCGGCATTCTTGCCGAGGATGTCCTGTTCGATGCGGACCATGCGTTCCTGGCTGAGACCCGGCGCGTGGGCATGGGCTGGACCGAGGCCATAGTGCAGGTCGCCGGCGTGATGATGATCGTGGCCGTGTTCGTGACCGTCGCCATGGGGCGCGGCGTCGGCATGGGGGCGGGGGTGGCTGTGTTCATGCGCGTGCCGGTACGTGGTGCCGTCCGCGCGCGCGTGCTCATGCTCGTGGGCGTGGCCGCGCGGGTGGTCATGCCCATGCCCATCGTCATGATGGCGTCCCTCCCCACCCTCGATCCGGGTTTCGCCTTCGCCGCAACCGCATACCGTGCACATGTCCATGTCCCTCTATTCAACCAACAGATCCTTGACCCGCATTTCCGTGCCTCCGGTCGCCCGCACCTGATAGCCGCCACACAACGGGCAGGCATCGTATAGCGCGGCGATCGCCACCTCGCGTCCACAAGCCAGGCACCAGCCCTTGCCGGGCAGCGTCTCCAGATCCAGACGCGCATCCGCCGCCACGCTGTCCCTCATCACCACATCCAGACAAAAACGCAACGCCTCGATTTCGACCCCGGCCAGGGCACCGATTTCCAGTCGGACCTCCTTGACGCGGTGGAACCCCTGCTTCCTCGCCGTATCCTCGACGATGCGCAGGATACCTTCGGCGATCGACATTTCATGCATTCCCGGCCCCGGTCACGCGTGTTTCCATGCGTCGAGATTATCATGCCGCCACTCGCCATCCGCGCCCGGGAGCCCCACTTGAACGACACGCCATCCGCCCGCCGCATCGTGCCCGTCCTCGCCGGCGGCGGCACCCGGCTGCCCGCGCATGTCGGCGTGCTCACCGCCTTGCGCGACATGGATTACCACTACCGTCACATCGTCGGCGTTTCCGGCGGCAGCGTGGTCGCCGCGCTCGCCGCCGCCGGTCGCAGCCTGGATCACATGCGCGATCTGTTCCGGCAGGTCGATTTCGCGCAATTCAGGGGTTATTCGCTGATCAACCTGCTGTTGCGCGGCGGGCTGTCCAATGGCAGCCGTTTCGAACGATGGCTGGAGAGTGAAATCGATGGCGTCCGCTTCCGCGATCTCGATGTCGAACTGCATGTCGTCGCCACCGACGTCCGCTCCGGCCAGCCGATCGCCTTCAACCGCCAGACCAGTCCGGATCTTTCGGTCGCCCGCGCCGTGCTCTATTCCATATCCATACCGCTGTTGTTCCCCTTCCACCATCACGGCGAACACGTCCTGGTCGACGGCAGCATCCTGGCCGAGGACGGCCTGTTCCGCGACTGGGCCGGCGACCACACGCCGGTCGTCTGCTTCCGCCTGCGCGACAAACGCATCGCCACCGACCACCCCGCGCGCAAGATCCTGCCGGTGGCCGACTATTTGTTCATGCTGATCCGCACCTTCATGAGCACGCTGTCGCGCGAATATCTCAGCGAAGCGCTCTGGCTGAACACCATCCTGATCGAAACCGAAGGCATGTCGCCGTTGGAATTTCACATGACCGCGGAGCAGAAACACAGCCTGTTCGAGAGCGGTTACCGGACCACGCTGGACTACCTCCCGGTCAAGCTCGCGCGCATGCGCACGGCCATGCCATAGCAACACCCCAGCCGTCGATCGGGAAAAATCGCCTTCCATCCATCCGCAAGCCCTTTCGGGAACATTTTCCCGATTCGATCGAACCCGCCGTTGCGGACCTGCAACAACACTTTTCGCCAAATCCCCCCAACCCCAAGAGAAGGTTTGCCCCGCCCTTCACGATTTGACGAGAATGCCCGACAACTTCTCGCGCGAGAGGTTTTGGAAACACCCCTTCCGGAAAACGGGAAGGGCGGGGGCAAGGGAAACCAGGCCCTCTGTGGATTGAACAAACATCAACCCTGATAGGAGTATGAACATGAAGAAATCCCTGATCGCTCTGGCCGTTGCTGGCGCCTTTGCCGCCCCCGCGTTCGCCGCCACTTCCAACGTCGACGTCTATGGCGTGATGAACATCGCCATCGAAGACAAGGATTCCAGCGGCTTCACCCCCGGCGTCATCGACAACGTCAGCCGCATCGGCTTCAAGGGCACCGAGGATCTGGGCGGCGGCATGAAGGCCGTGTGGCAAATCGAGCAGGGCCTGGGCGGCAACTCCGCCGCTTCCGGCGTGGGTGGTGGCAGCCTGGCCACTCGTAACACCTTCGTGGGTCTGTCTGGTGGTTTCGGTACCGCCCTGATGGGTCGTCATGACACCCCCTACAAGATCTCCACCGGCCGTCTGGACATCTTCGGCGACACCGTCGGTGACTACAACACCGGCCGCCTGGATGGCGTCGAGCTGATCGCCAACGCGCACGATGCCCGTTCGCCGAGCGCCGTTGCCTACATCTCCCCGGACATGTCCGGCCTGACCATCGCCGCCGCGCTGGTCATGGTTGACGCCGCTGGCAAGGACAAGACCGTCGACGCCACCTCCATCGCCGCCATGTACGCCAATGGCCCGCTGTACGCCTCCCTGGCTCACCAGGACGTCAAGGATGTCAGCCGCGCCTGGAAAGTCGGCGTTGGCTACGCCTTCGGCGACACCAAGGTTGGCTTCGTGTACGAAGATTCCAACAAGGCTGTCGATCGTGACTCCTGGCTGCTGAACGTTGCCCACGCCATGGGCCCGATCACCATGAAGGCTCAATATGGTCAGGTCGACATGGGCGCCGCCGATCAGGACGCCTGGATGCTGGGCGTGGACTACAACCTGTCCAAGCGCACCGCCGCCTATTTCGTGTACGGCAATGGTGACAACGATGTTGGTAGCGATCAGGCCGGCTGGAACATCGGCGTCAAGCACAGCTTCTGATCCGGCTTAACCGCCAGACTGAAGTCTGAAAAGGACACGGCTTACGCCGTGTCCTTTTTTTATTGGCTTTCGCGATTCAGGGATTCCCGCCGTCATCTCACGCCACTGCCTCCCTCGGACCGAACCGGCATGAAAAAACCGGCAAATCGGCCAAAAAAATCGCCTTTCTATAACTTTCGTTGAATTGTCACCCCTTCTTCATCAAGGTAAATTGGCCCGGCGTCGACGTTGACGCTCAATAACGGTCAGGAGGGATCATGAAAATGCGGTTGGGGAGTTTGCTCATCGGCTTGCTGATGAGCGTGTCCGCTTGGGCGGCGGTGGATCTGAACACCGCCACCCGTTCCGAACTGGAAGCGGTCAGGGGGATCGGCCCGGCAAAGGCAAAAGCGATCATCGAGCATCGCGAAAAGAACGGGCCATTCAATAACGTGGATGATCTGACCAAGGTCAAGGGTTTTGGCAAGGCAAGCGTCGAGAAGCTGAAAAGCGACTTGACGGTCAAATCCCCCGACAAGACATCCTCCACGAAGAAATAATTTCTCCGCCATTCACTCGCGGCAGGAATGTTCGGGCGCCACTGGCGCCCGTTTTTATTGTTTGTCGCCTTTGTGTATCGTCAGAGCCCGCTGAATCCGTCAACTTCCCCATTACCCCCGACATTCATGCCGGCATTCCCTTTTCCTGAGCTGACCATCCGCCGCCTTGGTCTGGCCGATTACGAACCGACCTGGCTGGCCATGCGCGACTGGACCGCGCGCCGGGCCGCCGACACGCCGGATGAAATCCGGATGCTTGAACACCCGCCGGTGTTCACTCTGGGCATGGCTGGCAGACGCGAACATCTGCTGCGCGATCTCGGAATTCCGGTGGTGACCATCGACCGGGGTGGCCAGGTCACCTACCACGGGCCGGGACAGCTCGTCGCGTATGTCCTGGTCGATCTCGCGCGGCGACGGTATGGGGTCCGGGAGCTGGTTTTCCGCTTGGAACAGGCGTTGATCGACCTGCTGGGCGAATCCGGCGTAACCGCGCGACGTCGGGACGGCGCGCCCGGGGTTTATGTCGACGGCGCCAAGATCGGCGCGCTCGGCCTGCGGGTCACGCGTGGCCGCACCTATCATGGGCTCAGCCTCAACATCGACATGGATCTCTCCCCGTTCGCGGCGATCAACCCCTGCGGTTATCCGGACATGGCGGTGACGCAGCTTCGCGACCTGGGTGTCGCGACCACGCCAGGCCGGGTCGCCCTGCGTCTGGCCGAGCATCTGGCCTGGCATCTCGGCGGCGACCGTCCAAGCGCTTGAACACCGCGTGTCTCGGCCAACGACGTTGGCATCGGAAAAGCGGCGCATAATTTTTCAGGCTTCAACATGCCCGGAGGGAGGGGATGATCGACCAGGCCAGAACCCGTTTCGAGTCCTTGAAGGCTGGCGGCTCCCTGCCGTCGCCGAAGGGCGTGGCTCTGGCCGTTCTGGAACTGACCCAGCGCAGCGATGCCCGCATCCAGTCGCTCACGCATCTGGTCCAGACCGATCCGGCCATGTCCGGCCGCATCCTGCGCTACGCCAACGCCGTGCATGGCGGCAGCCTCCGGCATATCGCCTCATTACCGCACGCCATCGTGTTTCTCGGCCTGTTCCGGGTACGCCAGATCGTCCTGGGATTCTCCTTGATCGACCAATACCGGACCGGCGCCTGCGCGGCGTTCGACTACCCGGGATACTGGACCGCTTCGCTGGCCACCGGCATCACCGCGCAACAGGTGTCGGCCCAGGCTCAATGCCCCCCCCGACGAAAGCTTCACCTGCGGGTTGCTGTCCGGCATCGGCCGGTTGGCGCTGGCCACGGCTTTTCCAAGGGAATACGCGGAAATTCTCGGCGCGACGCAGGACGAATCGGTACGACGCGCGGAGGAAACCGCGCGCTTCGGTCTCGACCATGCCCAGCTCTCGGCCGAACTGCTGCAGGACTGGGGCCTGCCCGACATCTTTCATCAGGCCGTGCGCCACCATGAATCGCCGGCGGACTCGCCGTTCGATGCCGGTTCGCGCGCCCAAGCGCTGACCCTGGCGCTGCACTTCGCGGCGCGGGTCGGCGGCCTGCTCAACCTCGACGCCGCCCAACGCTGGGAAAAAGTCCCGTCGTTGTACCAGGCCGCCGCCCAGATCGGGCTGGAGGATCACGAAGTGCCGCCTTTGGTGGAGCGCGTGATCGAACAGTGGCGGGACTGGGGCCAGGAATTGCGCCTGCCGACGCGCGACTTCAGCGACATCAAGCTGCTGTTGACCTCGCCACCGGAACCGAATGGCGATGATCCCATGGCCGCGCTGGTGGTGCTGCCGATGCGGGTCGCGCTGGTCGCCCGCGATGCCAAGCGGCTGCGCGCGCTGGCCGATACCCTCGATGCCATGGGCCTCCGGGTGGAACTGGCGACCGATCCGGAAAACGCGCTGAAGCGTCTGAACGAACTGCAAATCGACGTCATGATCGTCGAACTGCCGGACAGCGGCGAAGTCTCCGCGCATGATCTGCGCGACCTGCGTGCCTGCGAAAGCGCGCGTCAGGCCTATTGCATCGCGCTGATTCCGGCCGAAGCCGAAGCCGGCGTGGCCAGGCTGATGCTGGCGGGCGCCGCCGACTATCTGTTGCGGGATCACACCGAGGCGGCGCTACTCGCCCGCCTCAATGCCGCCCAGCGGGTGATGACGCTGCAAAGCGCGGTACGCGCCGAGCGCGAATCGGCGATCCGGTCCTCGGGCGACTGGGCGCGCAGCAATCGCCGGCTGCTGCGGGAGGCCCTGACCGATCCACTGACCCAGGTCCACAACCGGCGTTACGGCCTCGACCGATTCGCCCAGGAATGGTCGTTCGCGCAACACAACGGCACGCCGTTGTCGTGTCTGATGCTCGATGTCGACCACTTCAAGCGGGTCAATGACCGGTACGGGCACGAAACCGGCGATCTGGTGCTGACCCAGGTCGCGCGTCTGATCGAACGGAATTGCCGCAAGGATGACGTGGTGTTCCGCTATGGCGGCGAGGAATTCTGCGTGGTCGGTCCCAATACCGGCGAGCGCGAAGCCGTCCAGCTCGGCGAACGCATCGTCGAGGCGATGCGCGCCGCCCGTTTCGGCGAGGACAGCCGCCACTTCGCGGTAACCATGAGTATCGGCGTGGCCACGCGGGTCGAAGCCGACCGTGAGCCGGAACACCTGATCGCGCGCGCCGACAAGGCGCTCTATGCCGCCAAGGCCGCCGGCCGGGACCGGGTCGTGGCGACGGGCCGGAGCTGAACCGACAATCTCATTGAGCGGTGCCGAACCAGAACGCGCCGCCCTTGTCGAGAAACTCGTCGTGGCGCATGTAATGCGAGCCATCGCACGAGAAGGTCAGGCTGATCATGCCGTTGAACAGATTGATCGACGACATGCGCAGGTAGATGTTTTCGTCGGCCAGACGCAGAGCGCGCAAGCTTTCCAGAATGCGGGCGACGTCCCGCATCGGAATCAGCGCGTCGCCCGGATACGGGCGCGGCGGATAGACCAGACAGATGTCGGGATCGCTCAACGCCTCCTGGTCGAGAATCCGGTAGCGGTAGGGATCATCGAGCGTCCAGATGGTCGCCTGGCTGCTGGAGAAATGGATCTGGCACTGGAACACGCCTCGCTGGGTCAACAGTTCCTCCAGAATCGACAACGCCTGTTGCAGGTTCTGATCCATCGGACTATCGACCCGACACTGCTGGAACACGTTGCCTCGGATCGCCGGGTCGCCGCGAATCTGCCGCCAGTGGGCGGGCTCCTCGTACAGGACCGAGGTCACCGGCAGATTGCGCAGGTCGAAATCCGCGCCGAGATAGCCGAGCACTCCCCCCTCCTCGCCGCGCACGATCTGCAACGCGGTCAGCGAGGGCCGCCCCTTGGCCAGGCTGATGTAGGCATCGGACAACAAGAATCCCCAGATCGGCACGGCCTCCTTCATGTACGGGCGTTGCGAGCGATCGCGCGCGTAGTGCCCGGTCACCAGCCCTTCCGGGCCGACGTTGTCGCAAATCTGGACACCGTCGGTGCCGACGCAATACATGAAGGTGCAATGCGGCACGCTGGCGAAACCGTCGAGCAACACCGCGTTGAGCCCCGCGCGATCGCCCCAGACCGGCGCGCAACGTTCGGCCAGCCGGGCGAGCGGCTCGTGCAGCAACCGGGCGAGTTGCTCGCGTTGCAGGTAAATGCTGTCTTTCCAGGAGCGCTGCATGGTCCGTTCAATTTTTTCCAAAAGCGGAAGAAACCTGTTCGTTGATGCGCCGCAGGCCCTCGATGGCTTCGGCATCGCCGGCGGCGGCGGCCAGGCCGTACCAGCGCGCGGCCTCAACCAGACTTCCGGGCAGGTCGCGGCCCTGCTCGAACATCGCGGCCAGGCGTTTCTGCGCGCCGACATGGCCCTGGCCACCGGCCAGCGCCAGCCAGTTGGCGCCGGCCAGGACATCGCGCTCGATGCCTTCCGGCGCATCCAGATAAATCCGGCCGAGATGATCCTGCGCCTCGGCGTCGCCGGCTTCGGCCGCGCGCGTCAGCCATTTGACCGCCTCGGCGGCATCCGCGGCCACACCCTCGCCTTGCAGATATTTGACGCCCAGCCGGCCCTGGGCCGAGACATCACCGAGTTCGGCGGCCCGCCGGAGCAGTTCGGCCGCGGCGGCCGGATCCCGGGGCACGCCGACCCCCTGTTCATACATCCGCGCGAGTTCGGCCTGGGCGGCGGCCAGATTGAGATCGGCGGCCCCGGTCAGCAACAACGCGGCCTTCTCCGGATCGGGCGCCACGCCCTGGCCTTTCAGGAACATCTGGGCAAGGTTGTACAAGCCAATCGGATCATTCTGGCTGGCCGCGCGCTCATACCAGCGCACCGCCTCGGCCAGATCGCGGGTCATGCCCATCAGGCCATGCTCGGCAATCCAGCCCATCTGGGTCTGCGCGCGGGCGTCGCCGGCATCGGCGGCCATCAGCACCTGCAGAAACAACATGCGGATGGCCTGGATCGGGTCATACGCGGGCAGGGAGGGCATCACCGGAGCCAGGATCGGCACCGGCATGGTCATCGGCAGCGACCAGGCCAACGGGCCGGGCGATGGAGGCGCGTCCCCGGCGCTGGCGCCAGGACTCAGGCAGACGGCGGACACGACGGCGATCGACGCAACGAAACGGAAATGCATGGCGACTCCTCGGTAATTGGATTCTCGATCCGGCATCCGAACCCGATGCCAGGGCGGTTCAGGCCCACAAACTCAATGGCGGCTCATTGACGACGACGCGCAGGATATCGCCGCGCGAAACCAGTCCGACCAGCGTGTCCCGCTGGTCCATCACCGGCACCGCGGTCAGATGGTAATCCAGCAGCACGCGCGCGACCCGGCGGATATCGGTGACCGGATCGGCGCTCACCACCGGCGAAATCATCACGTCGGCGACCGAACGGGCCAGAGCATTGCGCACTTCGCCGGCCTCGACATTGAGCGCGGTCAGCAGATTCTCGCGGGAAACCATGCCGACCAGACGTCCGAACGCATCCAGCACCGGCGCCTGACCGATACCGCGCGCGATCAGGAGGCGCCAGGCAGCGTCGACACGGGAATCAGCGGACAGGGTCATGACATCGCGCGACATCACCTGGGCGACATGGTAAATCGGCCCCCGGTCGATCTCGCCACGCATCGCCTCGCGATAAGCCTCGGCCGCCTGCTGATCGTAGGGTGCTTCCGCCGTCGTCCCGGCATCGCGCCGACGAGCGCCGGCGGCGCGCAATTCCGGGCCGAACTCCTCGCCGTCCCGATCGATGCCGCGCGCCGCGCGCGCGGCGGTCAACCCCGGCACGGTCTTCAGGGTTTCCAGACTGCCTCGGAACGTCTGTCCGGTAACGCCGTACACGGAAAACATAAAGCGCTCCTGTGGTTCTCGTTTCACCGGAACGGGCGCTTGGCCTCCCGTTCCAGGCCGCCATTGTAGTGACCGGCCCCGGGTCCGCGTGGCGTTTCCTCGCCGGCATGGGAAAATCCGCCATCCCAACTTACCCGCGCCATCATGAAACGCTATGAACACGCCTTCGAATCGCTGATCTTCGGCAGCCGCTGGCTGCTCGCGCCCTTTTATCTGGGCCTGGTCGCCGCCATCGGGCTGCTGCTGATCAAGTTCGTGAAATCCTTCATCGCCGCGCTGCCGGTGGTGTTCGAGGGTTCCGGCGGCGAGGCCATGATCGCCATCCTGACCCTGGTCGACATCACCCTGGTTTCCAACCTGCTGTTGATCATCATCTTCGCCGGCTACGAGAACTTCATCTCCAAAATCGATACCGGCGACCATGAGGACCGACCCGACTGGATGGGCCACGTCGGCTTTTCCGACCTCAAGATCAAGCTGATCGGCTCCATCGTCGCCATTTCCGGGATCGAACTGCTCAAGTATTTCGTCAACGTCAAGCAGGCTGGCGAACACGAACTGATGTGGGCGGTGATCATCCACATCACCCTGGTGTTCTCCGGCGTCATGTTCGCGCTGATGGACCGCCTGTCGGGCGCCAAGCATGGCGCCGACAAGGACGGCGAGGACGGACACTGAGCAACGGTTGCCCGCTCGCGAACCTTGACGGTTCGCGAGCGAACCGATCACCGGCTGCGATAAAATCGCGGCTTTTCCCCTCCGGAGTTTTCACCATGTCCATGGCCGACCGTGACGGCGTCATCTGGTACGACGGCAAGCTCGTCCCCTGGCGCGAAGCCACCACCCACGTGCTCACCCACACCCTGCACTACGGCATGGGCGTGTTCGAGGGCGTGCGCGCCTACGAAACCCCCACCGGCCCGGCCATCTTCCGCCTCCAGGAGCACACCGACCGGCTGTTCCGTTCCGCCCACATCCTGGGCATGAAGATGCCTTATTCCAAGGACGAGCTGAACGCCGCGCAGAAAGCCGTGGTGAAGGAAAACGGCCTGAAGTCCGGCTATCTGCGGCCGATGGCGTTCTACGGCGCCGAGGCCATGGGCATTTCCGCCAAGACCCTGTCCACCCACGTCATCGTCGCCGCCTGGCCGTGGGGCGCCTACATGGGTGCCGAGGCGCTGACCGCCGGCATCCGGGTCAAGACCTCCTCGTTCAGCCGCCATCACGTCAACATCACCATGTGCAAGGCCAAGGCCAACGGCAACTACATGAACTCCATCCTGGCCCACCGCGAGGCCGAGATGGACGGCTACCAGGAGGCCCTGCTGCTGGACGTGGACGGCTTCGTCGCCGAAGGCTCGGGCGAAAACATCTTCATCATCCGTCACGGCAAGCTCTACACCCCGGACCTGACCAGCGCCCTGGAAGGCATCACCCGCGACACCATCATCCAGCTCGCCGGCGAACTCGGCATCCCGGTGATCGAAAAGCGCATCACCCGCGACGAGGTCTACTGCGCCGACGAAGCCTTCTTCACCGGCACCGCCGCCGAAGTGACGCCGATCCGCGAACTCGACAACCGGGCGATCGGCGAGGGCAAGCGCGGACCGCTCACGGAAAAGCTGCAAACGCTCTATTTCGACTGCGTGCAGGGCCGCTCGGCCGCGCACGCCGGTTGGTTGGCGCACATCTGAACAAGGAGGCGGCATGAGCGAACCCAACCGCGTATCCACCCGTTTCGTCGAAGTCTCCGAGAGCGATCTGCCGCTGCATTGCCCGATGCCGGGCGCCTCCACCTGGAACCTGCATCCGCGCGTATTCCTGCCGATCGAGGAAAAGGGCGAAGCGCTCTGCCCCTATTGCGGCACGCTCTACAAGCTCAAGGGCTGGGATTGCCGGCCGCGTCACCATCACTGATCGAACCGAACGGAGTTCCGCCATGCACAAGCCCGCCACCCTGCTCCTGCTCGCCGCCCTCGCCACCCCAGTCCTGGCCCAGTCGACCCAACCCGCGCCCAAGCCGATGACGGCCGAGCAGATCGCGCAGATGCAGCAGATGATGCAGATGCAGCAAATGCGGATGATGTCGGTGATGTTCGACCTGCGGAAATCCAGGCACGGTTTCGACGAAACCCTGGCCGCGATCCGCGCCGGCGCCCAGAAACGCGGCTGGCAACTGGGCGAAACCGTGGACATGCAGGCGGCCATGCGCCAGGCCGGCAACCGGCAGGCGCCGCGCATGAAGGTGGTGCAACTGTGTCCGGCCGGCGCCAACGACAAGGTCGCCAAGGCCGGCGGCGGTAAAACCCCGCCGCTGCCCTGCCGGGCCACGGTGTTCGAGGACAAGGACGGCAAGGTCCACGTCATGCGCATGAACCTGGGCAACCTGGCCAAGACCCTGCAAGGCGACCTGGCCAAGGCCATGGCCGAGGTTGGCGCCGAGGAAGACGCCCTCTACAAGGGCATCCTGGAATAAGCCGTCCCACTGCTCATGAAAAAACCCCGCCGAAGCGGGGTTTTTTCGTTTGGCGCGCCCGGCAACCGGCTCAGGCGCCGTGCCCGCCATGCCAGCCCGCGCGTCGCGCGCCGCGCAGGCCGAGCACCGCCAGCAGGCCGGACAGCAGCAGCAGGCCCCATTCGGTCAGCGTCGGCACCGGGATCGGTTCCGCGGCGGCGGCATTGCTCGCCGAGCAGACCTGATCGCTGCCGCCACTCAGGCCCTGGCAGGTCCAGCCGAACGAGCTCGAACCGGCCGTCACGGAACTCGCCGTCCCGGCCGAGCACAGGCCGGAAACTGGCGGTTCGACGAAGCTCTGGCCGCTGGCGCTACCACATTGGCCATTGACCGGGCCGGCCGGCGGCGGCGCGTTGACGTCCGGATCGATCGGCGCGAACGGCTGGCCATTGAGGAAAGTAGCACCGGGTTCCTGATCCACGAACAGATACGGTGGAAGAATCGTGTCAGTCAGATTGAAGACCGCGAAGCCCAGACGATAGGTTCCCGCCGTCGCGGCGCGGAACGTCGCGGTCTGCCAGCCGGTGCTGCCATAGCTGCCGGTCGAGTAATTGCCGGTTCCGGGATTGGTCGCGCCCAGGATGGCAACTTCCGCGGCCACGCCGTAGACCGTCGGCACGTTGGCCGGATCGGTCAGGTTGACCAGCGAGACGAAAGAGCCGTCATTGAACGGTACGTAGTCGGTGGAAACGTAGTTCCAGGCCATCGTGAACTCCTGGCCAGCCGTCAGCACGACATCACGCTGGATGTAGGCGAAGTTCGTGGTGTTGGGAAACTGGGTGGTGAGATAGGTCCTGCTGGCCGTGGACAGACCCAAGGCATCGGCGACGCTGGTGAACGCCCCGGAGGCCCCCGAGGGCACCATCACCGCCATCTTGGTTTCATGTGGATTCACCGTCCATAGATAACCAGTTGTCGAATAGTCGCCGCCGGTGCCGATGGTGACGGTTTCGTAGGTGGTCCAGTTGGTCAGATCCGACTCGAAGCCGAAATTCGCCTGCGCCGCCAGCGGCAGCAGCAACAAGCCCCCGATACAGGCACGCAAGGACCGGCCGATCTGGCGTGGCATCGCGATGGACATGAAAGTTCCTTTCCCCGAAACAATTTATGAAGCCGCGATTCTGCCCTTGAACAGGCCACGCGTATCTTGCGAAGTCTTGCATCACGCAATAAACGACGGGCGGAGGTGGGCCAAATGAAAAAAACCCCGCCGAAGCGGGGTTTCGCGGGGATTTTCGTTTTGCGTGATCGGGGGGACTCAGGCGCCGTGCCCGCCATGCCAGCCCGCGCGTCGCGCGCCGCGCGGGCCGAGCACCGCCAGAAGGCCGGACAGCAGCAGCAGGCCCCATTCGGTCAGCGTCGGCACCGGCGTCGGCGCCGGCGCGTCCGCCAACACCGCCGGGCCGCCCGGGTCGACGATCCGGCTGTTCGCCACGCCGTCGTGGTCGCCAATGCCTCCGTCCCGCAAGGTCAGCGTGATGGTGTTGCCGCTCACCACGTACTGGCTCGCGGGCAGTTCGTACCACTGGTTGGTCGCCCGGTTGAACTTCATGTACACCGTACCCGGTGGCAATACGTCCGGGTAGGTCAGCGTCACCGTCGCCGTGCTGCCGCCTTCGCCAAGGTGCAGGACGAAGTCGAACAGGCCATAGGGCAGTTCGTAGCCATACGGCGCGTTGGCGCTCGGCGAGTGGACGTCTCCGGTCAGTGGCACGAAACCGACGGTTTCGTCTTCCTTGAATACCCATTGCCCGGTTCCGCCGCCGCTCGCCTGGGCTTCGATGGCGCCGCCACCCGATCCGCCGCCGCCGCCGCCGCCGCCGTCACCGCCGCCGTCTCCGCCACCACCCGTGCCCGGCCCCGGGTTGGGACCGCTGTACACCGACACGAAGGCCGCCGTCACGCTCATCGGCGCGGTGACGTTGCCAAGCACACAGGTCAGACCCATGCAGGCGCCGCTCCAGCCGGCGAAGGCATAACCCGGGTTCGCGCTCGCCACGCAGGTGCTGGCGCCTCCGTCATTCACCGGGTTCGGCGCGCAGCTCGCGCTACCCCCCGCCACCGGGTGCGCCGTTGCCGTCAGCGCGTGTTGCTGGACAAAGTTGGCGGTGACGCTCGCCGGCGCCGTGACGTTACTGAGCACGCAGGTCAACCCCGCGCAGGCGCCGCTCCAGCCGGTGAACGCATAGCCCGGGTTCGCGCTCGCCACGCAGGTGCTGCTGTCGCCCTCCGTAACCGGGTTGGGCGAGCAGCTCGCCACCCCCATTCCGGCCGGGGCGAGCGACACGTTGATCGCGTGTCGCGGCAGGAAATTGGCGGTCACCGTCCGGTCCGCCGTGATGTTGCTCAACACGCAGGTCGCGCCCGAGCAGTCACCGCTCCAGTGGCTGAATACATAACCCGGGTTGGCGAACGCCACGCAGGTACTGGACTCTCCGCTCGGCACCAAATGATGCGTGCAGCTCGCGGTACCGCCAGCGACCGGGCTGGCGGTGGCGACGATTTCCAGCGCCGGGGAACTGGTGGCGCGGGTGGCGCCGACATGCGTCGTGGCGACGCCGCCGAAGAAGGCGAAGGTGACACCGGGAGGCAGGCTGGTGACGGTGATGTCGACACCGGTCAGCACCCTGCCCGGGTCGGCCTCGGCGGCGAAGCCGAACACGGCCGGGTTGCCGGCATTCTGGTAGCCGCCATCCCAGCGATCCATGCCATCGCGCAGGTAGTAGACACCAGCGCCGGCGACGTTGCCGTACCAGTCCGGCACCGCGAACGGCGCCGTGGTCGTGGTGGTGCCATCCTGGTAGCGCAGGGTCAGGCGGAACGCCGCGTAGGTGAACGGGTCGGCACCGCCGGAACTGGCGTACAGATGCACCGTGCTGTAGTTATCGGGCGTCACGCCGGCACTGATCGCGGCGACCTGGGTGACTGTCGTGGCGTTGTCGCCGGGCGCGTCGAAGGCGGCGAGCTGGACATCCGGATGGTTGGCGTTACCGGTGAAGAATCCGTCGTCCGGCAGGCCGTGGCCACCGGTTCGGCCATTGGCGATCGCCACCGCGCTCGATACGAATGCCCGGTTCGGCGCATCGAAGCCGCCCACCGCGTCGCTGCCCCAGACCACGTCGGCGTTGTAGGGCGCCGAGAAGTTGAGCGCGTTGGTAAGATCGCAACTCCCGCCGCCCTGCACGATCGTGGTCGTCGCCGAGGAAGTCGCCGATGTCTGGCCAACGCTGTTGGTCTTGCTGACCCGCAGACGAATCTGGGCGCCTACCAGCGAACTGGGCACGCAGAAGCTGTCCCCGGTCGCGCCCGGAATGTCGGACGGGACGCCGCCGACCACCTGGACCCACTGGTAGGTAGTGCTGGTGATCGCGGCGCCGCCGGTACCCCAGGTACCCTCGTCGGAAGTCAGCATGGAACCGGATTCGGCGGTACCGAAGATGGTCGGCAGGCCGGTGTTCACCGGCGCGGTTGGCGCCGGTATGACCGAGAAGGAGCGGGTGACGGTCGCCGCCGCGATGAAAGTGGTGCCACCGAAATCCCCTCCGGGCGCGTTGGCGTTGAGCGTGCAGGTACCGGTGGAAACCGGCGTCACCGTGAACGCGCCACCGCCATCATCGGCCACCGTGCACCGGCTGGGCGTCGCCGAGGTGAGCGCGACGACGCCACCCGAGGAAACCGACAGCGAAACCTGGAAGGCACCGTCGCCGAGCACCCGATCACCGACCGGCGGGAAGGTGATGGTCTGCGCGTTGCCGACCACGACGCTGTCCGGATCGATGTAGAAATCGGTGCCCAGCGCGTAACCGCCGGTCTGGTCAAAGGCGCCATCGACGAAACGGAACCGGTAGATGCCGGTGGCCGGAATCACGCCGGTGGCGGTGGTCCAGTCGGTGACCTTGCCGCGCCGATGCAGGATCAGGTGATGGGTATCCAGCGGATCGGTCGCGTTCTCGCTCTTGCCGCCACCGTAATCACAGGTCGCCGGATTTTGCGGATCGGCGCACTGCACCCGCACCAGGTAGGCGTACACCTCGTAGTTGTCGCTCGCGCTCGCGGCATATTCGAAAGCGAGGGCCTTGCCACCGTCGACCTCGAACGGCTCGGTCCACACCTCGGGGCCGAACACGGCGCAATACGTGGTGACGCTTTGGCCATCGATGACAAAGGAGTTGCCAGCCGTGCAATTGCCGGTGGAACGCAGGTAAACCACGCCATTACGCGACGCGATGCCGGTAATCCCCGGCATGTTGTAGCCAGGGTTGCGCGAGAAGGTGAAACTGGAAAAACCGCGCTCGTCGCTCTCGCGCTGCCCACCGGCCGAGCTGGAATAGTTGACGTCGGTCAGGTAGGAATACGGCTCGCCACCGCGCGAGTCGGTGCCGACCACGGTATATGGCGCCGAGGAGCCCCCCAACGTGAGCGCCTTCTGCTGGGAGCGGCTGGCCAGCGCGCCCAACGTGATGTTCAAGCCATTGGGCGGGCTTTGCGCGGCGCCGGACTGGCTGTCCGCGGAAGCCAACTCGAATTGCAGCATCTGCGCGGCAACCGGCCCCGCGACAAACGCCGTTACCAGGCCAAGCAGTCCCGCCCGCAGGACGAACCTCAGCGCGCGTATCCAGGAATCGATCCCGTATCGCATCTCCGCCATCATCATGTATTTCTCCCCTGAAGAATCCGCGATCCGGCGCCGTTCAGCGCACGGCCCGGCGCCATGACGATTGCATCACGATGGCAAGCGGCGATGTCTTGAGATTTCTTGTGGAACCTGTTGAAAGCTTGCGCCGACTGGTCTGGGCCGGGTCAGGCCATGGTCTCTGGATTGCCTTCGATCATGTCCCCGGCACGAGGACCGGGGTGGTCACCCGCGCATCCGTCTCGGGAATCTCCAGCGTGAACCGGGTGCCCTCGCCCAGGCTGCTTTCCACCCGGATCTCGCCACCATGCAGTCGGACCACCTGATGCGCCAGATACAGGCCGAGCCCGAGGCCGCCGACGCCGGGCAGCGCGCGGGCGTTGTTGGCGCGATAGAAACGCTCGAACAGGCGATCGCGCGCTTCCGGCGGGATGCCGATGCCGCGATCCTCGACCCGGATCGACAGGCCGTCGATGTCGCGCACGAGGCTCAGGTCGATCGCGCCGCCTTCGGGCGAATACTTGATGGCGTTGTCGAGCAGGTTGAGCACGGCCAGGCCGAGCCAGTGCGGATCGATGAGGATCGGCCGGTCGTCGGGCGCCCGCGAGATGCGCATGTCGTGCCGTTCATCCACCACCATCAGGTTGCGGATCTGTTCCGCCAGTTGCGAGGGCGCCACCGGCTGCCGGTCCAGCCGGATTTCGCCGGCGCGCAGGCTGTCTTCCGCGAGCGCGTTGTCGACCAGGGCGTTGAGCCGGGCCAGCGCGGTGCCGGCGCGTTGGAAGCGTGGCTTGAGCTCGGGCCGCTCGTCGATGGTGCGCGCCTCGATGTTGGCCAGCGCGGCCTCGGCCACCGCCAGCGGCGTGCGCTGTTCGTGGGCGATCATGTGCAACAGGCCGCGCCGCACGCTCTCGCGCTCCTGGGCGATGACCAGCCGCTTCTTTTCCTCCTCGACCCGGAACAGGACGACGACGGCGGCGAACGGAACCTGGAAGAACATGGTCAGCGCCCACAGATCGGTGGTCCAGAAATTGACCGGCAGCGCGCCGATGTTGCGCAACACCTGGAGCAGAACCGCGATCAGGCCGGGCAGGAACATCACCAGCATGAGCAGCGCGCGCGCGCGACGATACGGCAGCATCAGGAAGAACAGGATCGACAACAATCCCAGGATGGCCAGGGCGACCAGGAAGAACCAGGGCGCGAACAGCGGATAGAAGCCGAGCGCGGCGGCCAGCGCGGCGGCGAAGCTCAGCCCGGCCAGGGCGCGCAGCGTGATATCGAATCGCGGCAGATGCGCCGCCGGCTCCAGGTAGGAAAGCGCGAACAGGATCAACAGTGTCGATGCCAGCGCCGCCAGCACGCCGACCAGACTGTCGGCCAACCAGGGCGTATCCGGATAGATCAGGAGCTGGTCGTAGCCGTTGAGCGTGAACTGGAGCAGGCCGAACACCAGCAGATAGGCGGCGGCGACCACGAAAAACCGTTGCCGGATCCACACCGCGCACAGCAGGGTGATCAGCACGGCGGTGACCACCAGGCCCAGGAACAGACCATGCCGGGTGTTCTCCAGCGTGGTGCGCTCGGCGAAAGCGGCCGGCGTCATCAGGTCGACGGTCAGGGTCAGCGTGCTGGTGCTGCGCACGCGCAGGTAATGCACGCTCGGCGTGGTGTCGAGCACGAGCGGGAGCACGGTTTCCCGGGTGGCCAGGAAGCGCTCGTCGACGCGGACATGGTCGCCGGCGCCGCGTTCGCGATATCCTCCATGACCATCCGGTGAATACAGACGGATGTCGTCGATGAACGGCGGACTCGCCACCAGCCACCAGTCCTCGCCGACATCCGGCGCGCGCGCCAGGGTCAGGCGCAGCCAGACGGCGTCGCGGCTGAAACCGAGCGAGAAGGTCCGGCCCAGCGGCTGGAATCCGGATTCACCGGCAACCTGTTCGACCGTCAGCCGTCCGGAAGGGTCGCGCAGGATTTCCACGCGCGGGATGATCGCCACCGAATCCCCGCTGGCGACCACCAGCGCCGCCGATGCCGTGATGGACTGGAACAGGCCCAAGGCCAGGAACACCGAAATTAGGTAACGAACGATGATGGATGCCACGCGAATTCTGGTGATCGAGGATGCCCACGATCTGCTTGAGGAGACGGTCGATTATCTGCGCTTCCACGGTTTCGATGCGCACGGAGCGGACTCCGTCAGGGCAATGACCGCCCGCCTGGAAAGGGAGCCCTGGCACGTGCTGGTGCTCGATCTGGGATTGCCCGATGGCGACGGCCTGGCCGCCGCCCGCGAGATTCGCGCGCGCCGTGGCCTGGAGCTCGGCATCGTCATGACCACGGCGCGCGGCCAGGTCGAGGACCGGGTCGCCGGCGTCGAGGCTGGCGCCGACAGCTATCTGGTGAAACCGGTGAACCCGCGCGAACTGCGCGCGGTGGTCGAACGTCTGGCGGCGCGCGTCGCCCCGGCCCGGAACAAGGGCGGAACGCCGGTCTGGCAACTCGACACCGCCACGCTGACCCTGTCCTGCCCGGGCGGCGCCACGGTCGCCCTGACCGGGGCCGAATCCCGCCTGCTCGCGCGTCTGCTGCGCACGCCCGGCGAACCGGTGGCGCGCAACCTGCTGTGTCAGAGTCTGGCGCCCGGCGGCGCGCCGGAAGACACGCGCCGGCTGGACAGTCTGGTCAGCCGGCTGCGGACCAAGGTCGAACAGGAAACCGGCCATGCCCTGCCGGTGCACACCTTCCGCAACCTGGGCTACGCCTTCCTGACCGGCTGAACCGGCACCGCGCTCAGGCCGTGCGCGAATAGCGCGGCTGGTTGTCGGCCGCCGGCTGGCGCAGGTAAGCGTCGAACACCATGGCGATGTTGCGCAGGAACAGCCGGCCGAGATCGGTGACGACGATGCGCCGGCCATCCATGCGGACCAGACCATCGTCCGCCAGTGGCGGCAGATCGGCCAGACCGTCGGCGAACTTGCCGGCGAAATCGACGCCGAATTCACGCCCGAACGCCTCCATGTCCAGTTCCAGATCGCACATCAGCCGGGTGATCAGTTCGCGCCGGATCTGGTCCTCGGCGGTCAGGCGCAGGCCGCGTTCGACCGGCAGCCGGCCAGCGGCGACCAGCTCCTGGTAGCGCTTCAGGTTCTTCTCGTTCTGCATGTAGACATCGCGCGTCTGGCTGATGCTGGACGCGCCGAAGGCGAGGATGTCGCAATGCTTGTGCGTGGTGTAGCCCTGGAAATTGCGCCACAGGGTCTTGCCGCGCTGGGCGCGCACCAGCTCGTCCTCCGGCTTGGCGTAATGGTCCATGCCGATGTTCAGATAGCCGGCCGCCGCCAGGCGTTCGTGGATCAGCTGTTGCAGGTCGAGGCGGACCGCGAAGCTGGGCAGCGCATCCTCGTCGATCAGTTTCTGGTGCTTCTTCATCCAGGGCACGTGCGCGTAGGCGAAGATCGCGAACCGGTCCGGCGCCCATTCCAGCACCCGGTCGAGCGTGCGCGCGAAGCTGGTGGTGTTCTGATGCGGCAGACCGACGATCAGATCCATGTTGATGCTGTCGAAGCCAAGCTCGCGCGCCCAGCCATGCACCTGGGCGATGAGCGCCTCCGGCTGCACCCGGTTGACCGCCTTCTGAACCCGGTCGTCGAGATCCTGGACGCCGAGCGACAGCCGGTTGAAGCCGGATTCGCGCAATGCCGCCAGATGCTCGCGGCTAAGCTCGCGCGGGTCCGCCTCGCACCCCATCTCGGCATCCGGCGCGATGTCGAAACGGGCGCGGATCATGGCCATCAGCCGACGGATGTCGTCCGGCTTCAGATAGGTCGGCGTGCCGCCGCCCCAGTGCAACTGCCGGACCTTGCGGCCGGGATCGACCCGTGCCGCCACCTGACCCATCTCCCGCTCCAGATGATCGAGATAGCGGGTCGCCTTGTCGTATTCGCCGGTGGCGACCATGTTGCAGCCGCAGTAGTAGCAGAGCGTGTCGCAGAACGGGATGTGCGCGTACAGCGACAGGCCGCGCGCCGGATCCTGGGATTCGTCCAGCTCGCGCGCCCAGTCCGCCTCGGTGAAACCGGTATGGAAATAAGGCGCGGTCGGGTACGAGGTGTAGCGCGGACCGGGCTTGCTGTATTTCTCCAGGAGGGCGGTGAATGCGGACATGGTCGGCGTGGGTTCGGATGCGGGGAAGCGGCTGATTGTAGGCGGCGCGGACCGGCCCGGAAAGGCCGCGCGCGCCGTCGACTTGATCTCGGACAGGCCGGGGCGGGCGGAATTCCCGGAACGCGCCAGATCCTCGCGGCCACCGGCATTCACCATTTCTTCACGAGCGCGTAACACCCCGGCAACGGCGTCTCCTTACCTTTGCCACGACACCGCAAAGGAAAGGACACGCCATGCTTCAGGAACGCATCGCCCGGCAAAACCCGGCCAGGCCGCATTTTCTGGTGAGCTTCGCGCGCCATCAGGATGAGGTGCGCGAGGCCCAGCGCCTGCGCTGGAAAATCTTCGCCGAGGAAATGGGCGCGCGCCTGAACTCACCGGAGCCAGGGCTGGACATCGATCTCTACGATCCCTATTGCGAGCATCTGCTGGTGCGCGATCCCGGCACCGGCGAGGTGGTCGGCACCTACCGCATTCTGTCGCCGGAGGCCGCGCGCCGGGTCGGCAGCTATTACTCCGAAACCGAATTCGACCTGACCCGCCTCCAGCACCTGCGCGGCCGCATGGTCGAACTGGGTCGCTCCTGCGTGCATGCCGACTATCGCGGCGGCGGCGTCATCACCCAGCTCTGGGCGGGCCTGGCCGAATACATGCTGCGCGGCAACCACGAATACCTGATCGGCTGCGCCAGCATCGGCATGGCCGACGGCGGCCACAACGCCGCCGGCATCTGGCATGCCGCGCGCGAAAAACACATGGCGCCGATCGAATGGCGCGTGTTCCCGCGCTGTCCGTTGCCGCTCGACGCGCTGGCAAGCAGCGCCGCGCCGGTGCTGCCGCCGCTGATCAAGGGTTATCTGCGTCTGGGCGCCTACGTCTGCGGCGAGCCGGCCTGGGATCCGGACTTCAACACCGCCGACCTGCCGATCATGTTGCCGCTGAAGAACCTGAACCCGGCTTACGCCCGTCACTTCCTCAAGCAGGCGTGAACGCGCCCGGCCGGGAGGCCGTCGCGAGCCGGCGCTACAATGCGCCGATGCTGTCGCCGACCCTGAAACTGCTGCGCATGGCCGGCCATCTGCTGGTCGGCGCGCTCACCGTGCTGCTGGTGTTTCCGCGCCTGGACCGGGCCGCGCGCGGGCGCCGGGTGAGCGTCTGGGCGGCCGGCTTCATGAAGGCGCTAGGCGTCGAGGTGGTGGTACGCGGCCCGTTGCCGCCACATGGCGCCGGCGGCGGCCTGATCGCCGCCAACCACGTATCCTGGCTCGACATCCATCTGCTCCACAGCGTGCTGCCGGCGCGCTTCATCTCCAAGGCGGAAGTGCGTGGCTGGCCGCTGTTCGGCTGGCTGGCGGAAGCCGCCGGCACGGTGTTCCTGGCGCGCGAGCAGAAGGCCGACGTCCTGCGCGTCAACCAGATCATGGCCGACCACCTGCGCGACGGCGACTGTCTGGCCCTGTTCCCGGAAGGCACCACCTCGGACGGTAGCGGCCTGCTGCCGTTCTATCCGTCGCTGTTCCAGCCCGCCGTCGAGGCCGGCGCGCCGGTCTGGCCGGTCCGCGTCCGTTATCTCGACGGGGATGGCCGGACCTGCGTCGACGCCGCCTATTACAACGACATCAGCCTGGGCCAGTCGGTCATGAAGATTCTGCGCCTGAACGGCCTGCGCGCCGAGCTGCGCTTCTTGCCACCGATCGACACCGCCGGCATGAGCCGGCGCGAACTGGCGAAGGCGGTGGAAGACGCGATCCGGAACGCCTGACATGAAACAGCCCCGCCCAGAGTCGCCGCCTTCGGAGCGGCCGCGTGGAGCCGAGCGGTGGCCGTTCAGCCCGGCTTGCGCGCTCCCGGGCAACGCACCTGGAAGCAGCGTTCGTCCTCCAGTCTGAACGCGGTCAGCGCGCCGCCCCACAGACAGCCGGTATCGAGCGCGACCACATCCTCGCGCAGCAGCAGGCCGAGCGTCGACCAATGGCCGAACAGGATGCGCGCGTCGGTGCTGGCGCGGCCGGGATGATCGAACCACGGCAGCAGTCCGGCGGGCGCGTGGTCGAGTCCGAGCTTGTGCTGATAATCCAGACTGCCGTCGACATGCAGGTAACGGGTACGGGTCAGGACGTTGGCGATGACGCGCAAACGATCCTGGCCAACCAGATCGTCGCGCCAGCGGCGCGGTTCGTTGCCGTACATGTGACGCAGGAAGCCACGCCAGTCCGGCCCGCGCAACGCCGCCTCCAGTTCGCCAGCCAGCGCCTGGGCGCGCTCGGCGCTCCATTCCGGCGCCAGGCCGGCATGCACCATCAGCCAGTCACCCGACCGATGCAGCATCGGCCGGTGACGCAGCCAGTCGAGCAGCTCGGCGCGGTCGCCGGCGGCCAGGATCATGTCCAGCGTGTCCTTGCGGTGCGCCGGCACGCCACCCTCGGCCACCGCCAGCAAATGCAGATCGTGGTTGCCGAGCACCGCGACCACGGCGTGGTCATGCGCCACGCACCAGCGCAGCACGGCCAGCGAGTTCTCGCCGCGATTGACCAGATCGCCGGTGATCCAGACCCGGTCGCGCGCCGGATCGAAGCCGACCTGGTCGAGCAGTTCCAGGAAAGCGTCGAAGCAGCCCTGGATGTCGCCGATCACGTAGGTGCTCACGCCCCGGCCTCCGACTCCTCGCGCGGCGCCGCGTCCTGCAACGTCATCAGCGGTTTCATCGCCGCCAGCAGATTGGCGAACAGGGTCGGGTGCGCCTTTTCCTGTTCGGCCAGCAACGCCTTCATCTGGAAGCGTTGCATGGGCATGGAAAAACAGGCCGGGCAGTTCTCGAAGATCACCGGCAGTCCCGCGCTGACGGCGAAATCCCGGGTCTGGCGTTCGCGCGCGTAGATCAGCGGCCGGATCACGCGGACGTCGCCGGCATCGTTCAGGTAATGCGCCTGCATGGTGCGCAGCTTGCCACCGAAGAACGCGCTCATCAGGAAGCTTTCGGCGAGATCGTCCAGATGCTGGGCCAGCGCCAGCACGTTGCAGCCCTGCTCGCGCGCGATCCGGTACAGGATGCCGCGGCGCATGCGCGAGCAGTAGGCGCAGAAGGAGTCGCCCTTCATGTGCTCGGCGGCGGATTCGACGATCGGCTGCGATTCTTGGAAGTAGGGCACGCCCAGCGCCGCCATGTAGGCCTTGAGTGGCGAGGGATCGTATTCCGGCGATTGCGGATCGACCGTGCAGGCGGCCAGCTCGAAGCGCACCGGCGCGCGCTGGCGCAGGTGCAGCAGGACGTGCAACAGGGTCAGGCTGTCCTTGCCGCCGGACAGACCGAGCAGGATGCGATCGCCGTCGCGGATCATGGCGTGGTCGCCGATGGCGCGACCGGCGGCGGTGAGCAGCGCGCGCGAGGGCCGGACCGGGACGGCGCCGGTCATGGCCGCAACAGGGGCGCCACCAGCGCCTCCAGGCGAGACTCGTCGACGGCGCCACTCAGGCTGGCGACGGCGACGCCGGCGCGGTCGAACACCACGGTGTAGGGCAGGCCGCCGAGCCGGTTGCCAGCCTGCCGGGACAGGGCCGCGCCCTCCGGTCCGCCCAGCAGATTGGGATAGTTCATGTCGTTTTCCTCGGCGAAGGCGGCGACCTTTTCGGGCGCGTCGAGCGCGACGCCGACGAATTGCAGGCCGGCTTCGCCCAGTCGCGTCTGCATGCGCGTGAAGCCTGGAATTTCCTCGCGGCAGGGCGGACACCAGGGCGCCCAGAAGTTGAGCACGACGACCTTGCCGCGCCATTGCGCCAGCGCCTGCCCGCGACCATCCAGGTCGGGCAGGCGCGCGCGCCAGACCGCGTCGGCGTCGACGCCGGCCACGGCCGTCGGCGCCGGCGCGGCCGGCATCAGGACATGGCGCGCCACCACGCCGGCCGCGCCGAACAGCAACAGCCCGATGGCGACCAACGACAGCCGGCGTATGGTCAAGGAATCGCCTTGTTCAGGCTGTCCAGGAATTTCTCGGTGGGCTCGTAGCCAACCACCTTGTAGGCGATCTCCTTGCCGTCACGGTCGAAGAAGATGATGCCGGGCGGTCCGAACAGCTTGAAGCGCGCCAGCAGCGCCTTGTCGTCGGCATTGTTGGCGGTGACGTCCGCCTTCAGCAGCAGCACGTCGCGAAGCCGGTCATGCACGCGCGGGTCGGAGAAGGTGAAGCGTTCCATTTCCTTGCAGGACACGCACCAGTCGGCATAGAAGTCGAGCATCACGTAACGGCCGGGGGCGCCGGCGATGGCGGCGTCCAGCTCGGCCACCGTGCGCACGTTCTGGAACGGCAGCTTGGCCTGCTGGCCGGCGGCCGCGCCACCGCCGCTGCCGCCCCCCTGATACACGGTCAGCGGTTGCAACAGATCGCGGCCGCCGCCCATGGCGCCCAGCAGCAGCGCGATGCCGGCGACCAGGGACATGATGCCGACGCCCTTCCAGAAGCGGGTGAAGCCCTTGGCGTTGACCGGCAGCGGCTCCAGCGCGTGCAGGTACATCGCCGAGATGATCAGCAGGGCCGCCCACAGCAGCATGTTGACGACGTCGGACAGCAGCGGCGAGATCAGCCAGATCGCGACCGCCAGCAGGGCGACGCCGAAGAAGCTCTTGACCGCGTCCATCCAGCCGCCGGCGCGCGGCAGCAGGGCGCCGGCGGAAACCCCGACCAGCAGCAGCGGCACGCCCATGCCCAAGGCCAGCGAGAACAGCGAGATACCGCCCAGCACCACGTCGCCGGTCTGGCTGATGTACAGCAGCGCGCCGGCCAGCGGCGCGGCGACACAGGGGCCAACGATCAGCGCCGAGATCACGCCCATCACGAACACACTGGCGAAGCGTCCGCCCTTGATGCGGTTGCTGGCTTCGGTGAAACGGCTTTGCAGGAAGCTCGGCATCTGCAATTCGTAGAAACCGAACATCGACATCGCCAGCGCGACGAAAATGCCCGCGCCGATGCCCAGTGCCCAGGGATTCTGCAGGGCGTTGGAAATCAGCGTTCCGGACAGGCCGGCGGCGACGCCGGCGAGCGCGTAGGTCAGCGCCATGCCGAGCACATAGGCGAGCGACAGCATGAAGCCCTTGCGTTTGGTGATCTGCTGCCCCTGGCCGACGATGATCCCGGACAGGATGGGAATCATCGGGAACACGCACGGCGTCAGCGACAGCAGCAGACCGAAACCGAAGAAGCTGATCACCACGATCCAGTAATTGCCGCCCTTGAGGATGGCCTCCACCCGGCCGGTATCGGAAATGTCGGCGGCCGGCGGCGCGGTGGCGGTCGGCGCCGAAGCGACGGGCGCCGGCCCGGCGGCCTCGCCGTCCTCGCCACCCCCGCCGGCGGCGGCCGATTCCGGCGCGGCGACGCCCGTCACGTCGATCTCCAGTACCTGATCCATCGGCGGGTAGCAGATGCCCTTGTCGGCGCAACCCTGATGCTCGGCCTGCAAGCGGACGCGGGTCTTGCTTTCGGGCAGACCGGCCAGCCGGACCACGGCCGTGAACGACTGGTGATGAACCAGGGTTCTGCCGAAGTTGGGATCGTCCTTTTCCTCCGCCTTCGGCAGATCGACGCGGGCAACGCGGACACCGGCCGGCGCCAGCACCTTGAAGGCGATCTTGTCGTGATACAGGTAATACCCCGGCTCGATCGAGAAACGGACGTCGACGTGGCCGTCCGGACGCGCCGCCGGCATCAGCCGGAAGGCTTCCTCGGGCGGCAGGAACTCGGGCTCGTCGGCGCCGCCGAAGCCGGCGGTCAGCGACTTCAGGCGCGCCAGCACGTCCGGGCTTTGCTTCGGCAACGCCGCCGGCGTCGCCGCCGGCCTGGCGGGCGCGCCCGATACCGGCTGGATGACGACGGTGGCGTCCTGCGGCGGATAGCACACGCCAATATCGGCGCAGCCCTGGAAAGCCGCCTTCAGGTTGAACGCCTTCGGCGTCCCGGACGCGCTGAACGGAACCCGCACGCGCACGTCGCCGCGCCAGGTTTCCACCTTGCCGAAGAATTCGTCGTCCTTGATCTGGCCGGCCGGCAGCACCGGCGCGCCCAGCTTGACGCCGCCATCGGCGCTGAACCTGGTCTTGTCGCGATACAGGTAATAACCGTTGGCGATCTGGAAGCGGGCCTCGACCATGCCCGGTTCGATCAGCCGGGCCGAGTAGACAAAGGCCTTTTCCGGCTCCAGCAGATCATCGTTGGCGTGCGCGAAGCTGACGAACAACAGCAGGAAGGCGAGCAGGAAACGCATGAGCAGAACTCCGGTCAGGGACGGGACGCCGGCGCGTCGGGGCTTACGGCGGCCGATGGCGTCGCGGTCTCCGCTTCGATCCAGCGGAGGTAGTCCGGCAGACCGCGGGCCACGTCGAGGGCCACGATCTCCGGCAATTCGTAGGGGTGATGTTGTCGCAGGAAGGCTTCCAGCGCCGGGTAAAGTTCCGTCCGGGTCTTGATGAATAGCGGAACCTCACCATCTTCCCGGATGTCGTCCCGCCATCGATACACCGATCGACAGGGCGCCAGCACGTTGACGCACGCCGCGAGCCGCTGCTCCACCAGTTCTCGCGCCAGTTTGCCGGCCGAGTCCGCATCGGGTAGCGTGGTCAGGACCAGATAGGTGGAAGTCACGGAGAAAAAGGCATGCGCATGGGGTTTTCGGGCGGGATCGCGAGCGGTCCGGTCGGCACGTTCGTGGCGATTATAGCCGTCGTCATTCTAGCCCTGGAAATAGTGGGCATCTACCAGATCGGCCAGCGGATCGGCCTGCCGCTGACGCTGCTCTGGCTGATCGCGGCGGTGGTGCTCGGCGTCAACGTGATCCGGCGCGCCGGCAACGATTTCCCGGCGCGCATGGCCGCCGCCCTCCAGCACGGCCAGGCGCCATTCGCGCTGCTGTGGGCCACCGGCCGCCGCTATCTGGCCGGCCTGCTGCTGATTTTTCCCGGCCCGTTCAGCGACATCCTGGGGCTGCTCCTGCTGGCCTGGCCGTCGCGCTTGCCGCCAGCGTCACCGAACCGCGCGCCGGACGGCGAAGGCCCAGAGGCCACCGTCGAACCGCCCCCCGGCCCGGACCGACGCGCGACGCGCCGCCCCGGGGACGGCAACGTGATCGAAGGCGAATTCCGGCGCGAGGACTGACGCGCCGGCTCAGTCGAGCTGTCGGCGCAGGTGGCGCAACGCCACCAGGAAGGTGGCGGCGGCCGGAATGGCGACGAGCACGCCGACGAAGCCGAACAACTGGCCGAACGCCATCAGCGCGAAAATCACCGCCACCGGATGCAGGCCGACCCGCTCGCCGACCAGCCAGGGCGTGACCGCCATGCTCTCCAGCAACTGGCCGATCAGGAACACGCCCCAGACCCAGAGCAGGCCACCCAGTTCGCCAAACTGCGCCCAGCCGGCCAGGGTGCCGAGCAGCACGCCGACGATGACGCCCAGATAGGGCACGAACACCAGGATGCCGGAAATCAGGCCGACCGCCAGCGCGTAATCGAGTCCGACCAGCCACAGGCCCAGGCTGTAGAAGATGGCCATGACCACGATGACCATGACCTGGCCGCGCACGAATTGCGACAGCACGGTATCGATCTCGCCGGCGATGCCGATGCTCGTGGCGCGCACCGAGGCCGGCAGCCATTCCGCCAGGCGCGCCAGGATCAGATCCCAGTCGCGCAGCAGGTAGAACAGCACCACCGGCACCAGCAACAGGTTGGCGAACACGCCGAGCAGCGCCAGACCGCCATCGGTCAGGCGCGGCAGATAGCGGGTCAGTTGCGACAGCTCGCCGACGTGATCCTTGAGCCAGGCCACGATCTGTTCCTGATCGCGCACCAGATCGACGCCGAAATGGGTGGCCACCCACGGCACCAGGGTCTGGCTGCCCCATTCCACCAGCAGCGGCACCTGCTGCATCAGCAGCCGGATCTGCGCCTGCGCCAGTGGCGCAAGGATCAGCAGCAGGAGCACGCCGGCGACCAGCAGGCCGAGCAGGACGACGACCGTGCCCCAGGTCCGGTTCAGCCGGCGCGCCTGTAGGCGATCGACCAGCGGATCGCACAGATAGGCGAGCGCGGCGGCGAGCAGGAACGGCGACAGGATCGGTGACAACAGGTACAGCAGCCAGGCGCCGCCGGCGGCGAGCCCCAGTCCCAGATACAGGCGGACGCGCGGCGAAGCGCCACCGCTGGCCGGCGCCGGCGTTTCGGCCGCGCCCGCCGCCGCCATGGTCGGCTCCGGCTCGGCGGGCGAAGCGGGCGGGGAGTCGGAGGGAGAGTCGGGCGGCGGAGTCTGTTCACGCATGTGGGCTAGAATACACCGTTATTTTTGCTTCCCGACCGCCCCGCCGTGACCTCTCCCTCCCTCTCCTATCGTGACGCCGGTGTCGACATCGATGCCGGCGATTCCCTGGTCGAACGCATCAAGCCGCTGGCCCGCCGCACCATGCGGCCGGAAGTGCTGGCCGGCATCGGCGGCTTCGGCGCGCTGATGGAACTGCCCAGGAAATACCGGGAACCGGTGCTGATTTCCGGCACCGACGGCGTCGGCACCAAGCTCAAGCTGGCGTTCCAGATGAACAAGCACGACACCATCGGCCAGGATCTGGTGGCGATGAGCGTCAATGACATCCTGGTGCAGGGCGCCGAACCGCTGTTCTTCCTCGACTATTTCGCTTGCGGTCGGCTCGACGTCGACGTCGCCGAGCAGGTGGTGGCCGGTATCGCCACCGGTTGCGAGCTGGCCGGCTGCGCGCTGATCGGTGGCGAAACCGCCGAGATGCCGGGCATGTATCCGGCCGGCGAATACGATCTGGCCGGCTTCGCGGTCGGCGTCGCCGAGAAATCGCGGGTCATCACCGGTCGCGACATCCATCCCGGCGACGCCGTGCTCGGCCTCGCCTCCAGCGGCCCGCACTCCAACGGTTACTCGCTGATCCGCAAGATCGTCGAAGTCGCCGGCGCCGATCTCGGCGCCGCCTTCGGTGACGCCGGCACGCTCGGCCAGGCCCTGCTGGCGCCGACCCGCATCTACGTCAAGCCGCTGCTGGCATTGATGGCCGAAACCCGCGTCAAGGGCATGGCCCACATCACCGGCGGCGGCATCACCGGCAACGTGCCGCGCATGCTGCCGGAAACCGTCACCGCCGTGATCGAATCCGGCGCCTGGACCTGGCCGGCGCTGTTCCAGTGGCTGCAAGCCCAGGGCAACGTCGCCCTGGCGGAAATGCACCGCACCTTCAACTGCGGCATCGGCATGGTCCTGGTGGTCGATGCCGGCGACGCCGACGCCGCCATGCGCTTCCTGGCCGGACAAGGCGAAACCGTATACCGGCTGGGCGAAATCCGGACCCGCGCGGCGGGCCAGGATCAGGCCGTCATCGTCTGAGGCGGCCGCGCCGATGCGCGTCGTCACCCTCATCTCCGGGCGCGGCAGCAACCTGCGCGCCCTGCTCGAAGCACGCCGCCCGGGTGGCGCGCTGGCCGGGCAGCCGGTCGAGTTCGCCTGCGTGATCAGCAACCGCGCCGATGCCGCCGGCCTCGCCATCGCCGCTGAACACGGCATCGCCACCGAAGTGGTCGACCATCGCCAGCACCCGGAGCGCGCCGCCTTCGACCGCGCGCTGGCCGAGCGCATCGACGCGCACCGGCCCGATCTGGTCGTGCTGGCGGGCTTCATGCGCATCCTGTCGCCGGAATTCGTGCGCCATTACGAAAACCGCCTGATCAACATCCATCCCGCGTTGCTGCCGGCGTTTCCCGGCCTCGACACGCACGCGCGCGCGCTCGCCGCCGGCGTCAAGCTGCACGGCTGCACGGTGCATTTCGTCACCGCCGAGGTCGATGCCGGTCCGATCCTGGTCCAGGCCGCCGTGCCAGTGCGCGCCGACGACGACCCGGCGCGCCTAGCCGCGCGCGTGCTCGTCCAGGAACATCGCGTCTACCCGCTCGCCCTGCGCTGGCTGGCGCAAGGTCGGGTGCGCGTGGACGAGCACGGCGTTGCCCGCGTCAGCGCGGATACCGGCGACGCCGACGCCGCGCTGGTGTCGCCGTCGGGCTGACCGATGACGGCCATGCGCGGCGACCGGCGCATTCTCGGCCTGGCCATGTTCACGTCCCTGCTCGCCCACCTGCTGGTTCTGGGCAACGTCCAGGTCTGGCTGGCGGTACCGGCGGAAGAAATTCCCTTCCCCATCGAAACCCGTCTGGTCGAACCTGATCCCCCACCAATCCCACCGGCCCCGAGACCGGTCGCGCCGCCACCCGCCTCGCGGCCACCGCCGGTGATGGCCATGCCCATAACGCCCCAACCGCCGGCCATCGCCCTGGCCCCGAGCGCGCCGGAACCCTCCCCCCCGCGGCCCGAACCACCGGCGCCCCACCTGGACCCGGCACCGGAACCCGCGCCGGAACCGCCTCCCACCGCCATGCCGGAACCAGCCACCGAAAGCGCGGCGGAGCCGGTCAACGCGCTCCCGCCGGCCCTGCGCGACCTGCCCGACAGCCTGACCCTGCGCTACGCGGTGCAGGCCGGCGAGGGTGGTTTCAACCTCGGCCGCGCCCGCTATCAATGGCGCGCCGACGGCGATCGCTACCGGCTGGAAAGCGTCACCGAAGCCATCGGCCTGACCTCGCTGTTCATCAGCGGCCAGATCGTCCAGCGCAGCGAAGGCGCCATCGACGCCCACGGCCTGCGCCCGGAACGCTTCAGCATGACGCGCGGCGAACGCAAACAGGACGTGGCCCGCTTCGACTGGGCCAATCGTCGCCTGGAAACACGCCGCGAAACCGTCGAGCTGCCGCCGCTCGCCCAGGACCTGCTCAGCTTCCCGTTCCACCTGGCCATGACCATCCGCGAGGACAGCGGCACCCACCTGCTGCACGTGACCAATGGCCGCAAGCTGCGCGACTACCCGTTCCGCTTCCGCGGCCACGAGGCCATCCCGCTGGAAGGAGGCCGCGTCAACGCCCTGCACCTGCAAGGGGCGCGCGCCGGCGAAGGTTCGCTCGACGTCTGGCTGGCGCCGGCGCGCCACTGGCTGCCGGTGCGCATCCGCACCCTCGACGACAAGGGCAAGGTGCTGGTGCTGCGGCTGGAATCGGTGGAATGAAGGCGCGCCGCGCTCAGCGACCATCCGGCGGCATCGGGCCTTGCAGGATTTCCCGCAGCAACGCCACCGAGACCGGACGCTTGCGGCTGAGCGACCAGTCGTCGAGCGCGTCGACGGTGGCGAGCAGGCGCGGCAGGTCGCGCCGGCTGTGGGTAAGCAGGTAGCGGAGCACGTCCTCGGGCAGGCGCAGGCCGCGCGCCTCGGCGCGGATCGCCAGGGCGGCGGCCTTGTCGGCGTCGCTCAGCGGCTGCACCCGGAACACCAGACCCTGCGCCAGCCGGGTGGCGAGGTCGGCGCGGATGGCCAGACGGGCGGGCGGCAGCGGGCCGCTGGCGAGAACACGGCCACCACCGTCGCGGGCGGCGTTGATCTGGTTGAACAAGCGAATCTGGTCGTCGCCGTCGAGGCTGTCGACGTCGTCCACCGCCAGTCGGGCGACCGGGTCGTCCGGCAGCGGCCGGCCGGCAACCGCGCCGGTGGCGGCGCGCCAGGCGGCGAGCAGGTGGCTTTTGCCGACGCCCGCCTCGCCCCACAGGTAGACCACCGGCTCGCCTTCACCGGCGGCATGACCGCGCAGGCTGGCGATCAGTTCGGCGTTGGCGCCGGCAAGGAAGTTGTCGAAGCCGGGCGCGGCTTCCGGGCGGATGTCGAGAATGAGCTGACGCATGGCGCGCAAGTCTACCAGTCGGCCCGGCCGGCGCCGCCAGCTTGACAGGGGTCGGTCCCACCACTACAACCGGGGCGACTTGCCGTTTTCTCCGGTTCCATCATGAATGCCATCGTCCAGGTCCCCCCCGCCCACCCCGTCACCGACGTGCCCCCCGTGATCGAGGAAGTCCTCGATGACGACGAACGCGAAGCCCTGCGCGCGCGCATCAAGACCTTGCTGCGCGAACAGGACGCGGTGCTGGTGGCGCACTACTACACCTCGGCGGAATTGCAGAAGCTGGCCGAGGAAACCGGCGGCTGCGTGTCCGATTCCCTGGAAATGGCGCGTTTCGGCCATGCCTCGAAGGCAAGCACGCTGATCGTCGCCGGCGTGCGCTTCATGGGTGAGACGGCCAAGATCCTGAATCCGGAAAAACGGGTGCTGATGCCGGACCCCGGCGCCGAGTGTTCGCTCGACCTGTCCTGCCCGGCCGACGAGTTCGCCCGCTTTTGCGACGCCCACCCGGACCGGACCGTGGTGGTCTACGCCAATACCTCGGCGGCGGTGAAGGCGCGCGCCGACTGGATGGTGACGTCGAGCATCGCGGTCAAGGTGGCCGCGCACCTGAAAGCGCGGGGCAGGAAGCTGATCTGGGCGCCGGACCGCTTTCTGGGCGATTACGTGCGTCGGGAAACCGGCGCCGACATGCTGCTCTGGCAAGGTTCCTGCGTGGTGCACGAGAAATTCAAGGCGGATGGCATCCGCGAACTCAAGGTCCGCCATCCGGAAGCCGCCGTGCTGGTGCATCCGGAATCGCCGGCGGCGGTGATCGCGCTGGCCGACGTGGTCGGTTCGACCACGCAACTGATCCGCGCCGCCGCCGAGCTGCCCAACCCGCTCCTGATCGTCGCCACCGACAACGGCATCTTCCACAAGATGCGGCTGGCGGCACCGGGCAAGACGCTGATCGAGGCGCCCACCGGCGGCACCGGCGCCACCTGCGTGTCCTGCGCGCATTGCCCGTGGATGGCGATGAACGGCCTGCGCGGCCTCGCGCGCGTGCTGGAAACCGGCGCCAACGCGATCGAGATCGATCCGGCGATCGGCGCCCGCGCAGTGGTTTCGATCAACCGCATGCTCGAATTCGCCGGCCAGCGCGGCATCACCGTCGCCGGCATGAGCGGCGACTGAGCGTCAGGCGGACAACGGGTGCGCCGGCTCACAGCCGCCGCACCGGACCTGTGTTTTCATCCGCGCGCCGTCGCGCGCGTGCTTTTCCCGCCCAACCAAGGAGACCCACCATGAGCTTCATCCAGGAATTCAAGGAATTCGCGGTACGCGGCAACGTCATCGATCTCGCCGTCGGCGTGGTCATCGGCGGCGCCTTCGGCAAGATCGTCGACTCCCTGGTCAAGGACATCGTCATGCCGCCGATCGGCGCCATGATGGGCGGCGTCGATTTCAAGCAGCTCTACCTGAACCTGGGCGACACCGCTTACGAAAGCCTGGACGCCGCCGAAAAGGCGGGCGCGCCGCTGATCAAGTACGGCGCCTTCATCAACAATCTGGTCGATTTCACCATCATCGCCTTCGCGATCTTCGTCGCGGTCAAGGCCATCAACAAACTCAAGCGCGAAAAGCCGGCGCCCGCCCCGGCGCCGGCCGCGCCGCCGGAAGATGTCCTGCTGCTGCGCGAGATTCGCGATTCCCTGAAGAAATGACGCAATGACCACGGGCGCCGTCCACCCGGCCGCGCGCCCTTCCCGCAACCTTGCTCCGAGTCCCATGCCACAGCCAACCCACACCCGCGCCGACGGCCATCGCCGCCTGCTTCCCGCCATCCTCGCCGGACTGATCGCCACCGGCCTGGCGCACGCCCAGTCGCCCTATTACAACCCGGCCAACCAAGCCAGTCCGACCGGCCGCACGCTCGGCTACGAACTCAACAGGACCGTCGGCTGCCCGGGGCGCGGCATTCTCGAAACCCCATGCGCGGAACCCGTGGCGACCGCGCCCAAGCCATCCACGCAACCGACGCCACAACCGGCGCCACGCCCACTCGACAGCGATGGCGACGGCGTGCCCGACGAGCGCGACCGTTGCCCGGGCACGCCGACCGGCGCGCCGGTCGATGCCCAGGGTTGCGAACCGGACAGCGACGGCGACGGTGTCGCCAACCGGCTCGACCATTGCCCGGGCACCCCGGCCGGCGCCAGGGTCGACGCCAGGGGCTGCGAGTTCGACAGCGACGGCGACGGCGTCGTCGACCGCCTCGACCAATGCCCGAACACCCCGGCCGGCGCCAGGGTCGATGCCAAGGGCTGCGAACTCGACAGCGACGGCGACGGCGTCGTCGACCGCCTCGACCAATGTCCGAACACCCCGGCCGGCGCCAGGGTCGACGCCAGGGGCTGCGAACTCGACAGCGATGGCGACGGCGTCGTCGACCGCCTCGATCAGTGCCCGGATACGCCGGCCGGCGCCAGGGTCGACGCCAAGGGCTGCGAACTCGACAGCGATGGCGATGGTGTCGTCGACCGCCTCGACCAGTGCCCGGACACCCCGGCCGGCGACCGCGTCGATGCCCAGGGCTGTTCGCTACCCGGCACCCTGGTGCTCAAGGGCGTCCACTTCGATTTCGCCAAGGCCAACCTGCGCGCCGACGCCCGCGCCAGTCTGGCTGAAACCGTCGCCCTGCTCAGGCGCTATCCGGGCATGAAGGTGGAAATCGCCGGCCATACCGACAGTCGCGGCAGTGACGAGCGCAATCAGGAATTGTCGGAACGCCGTGCCCAAGCGGTCATGGACCACCTGATCGGCGAGGGCATCCCGGCCGAGCGGCTCAGCGCGCGCGGCTACGGGGAAAGCGAACCGGTGGCCGACAACCGCGCGCATGCCGGTCGTGCCCTCAACCGTCGGGTCGAACTGCGCATCCTGAACTGACCAGCCGGCCCGGCGCCGTCCGTCAGCCCTCGCCCCGCCGATCGTGGCCATCCCGGCCGCGATCCGGCATGGGCATGGCCGCCGCCAGCAACGCCAACAACCCACGCGCCCAGCCCACCCTGCGCACCGGCCCGGTGACGGACGCGCGCGCGCGCCGCATCGGGTTGGTCGAGCCAAGCTCGGTCAGTGTGAACGCCAGCGCCTGTCGCCAATCCGGATCGAGATCCCGGCCCGCCATGCGATCCGCCAACGCGCGCGCGTTGGCGACAGCCTGCCAATGGGTACGCCGGCCCCGCCGAAGCTGTTCGCTCGGGCGCCTGAAAAAACCGGCGATCCGCGCACCCCAACTGGCCGCGCCAATGGTGTTGCCGGCATGGAGCCGGTAATCGCCGAGCGGGCGATCCACCACCACCAGGGTTCCAACGGCCGCCGCCAGCAACGCCAGCCACCAGTCGTGATGCTCCACCGCGCGCGGGCGCGGCAACGCGAAATCGAGCAACGCCCGGTTGCCGAGCATGGCGCAGCCGGGAATCAGGTTCATGGCCAGCAGCCAGCGCGCATCCTTGTCGATGCCCGACAGGGCCGGACGCGCCCGGCTGGCATCGAAGCCGGACCGGGCCAGACAGCGGCCGTTGGCGTCGACCCAGGCGAGGTCGGAGAAGATCAGGATCGGCTGCTCCCGCCCACGCATGGCCGCGACCCGCCGGTATTCCGCCCGCAACACCGCGAGCTTGTCCGGATACCAGAAATCGTCCTGATCGCTCAGCGCGAACATGCGCGCGTCCTCGGCCCGGGCGGCTTCCATCAGCGCGAAGAAATTGCCGGCCGCGCCCAGGCGTCCTCCGGGTTCATCGAGCACCCGGATGCGGCTGTCCATGGCCGCCGCCGCGTCGATCAGCCGCCGGGTGCCGTCCGAACTGCCATCGTCCCGGATCAGCAGACGCCAGTCCGAATCCTGCTGCGCGCGGATGCTGTCCAGTTGCGCGCGGAGATGTTCGCCACCCTGGTAGGTTGCCAGCAGGATATGGATGGGGGTCCGGTTTGGGGTCCAGTCAGGCGGCGCGGGCATGGCCGGTCAGGGTTCGATCGTCGGGCCCAGACCGAGCATCTCGCTGATGCGCCGGTTCACCCGATGGACATCGAAACAGGCTTCCGCGCGCGCGCGCGCGGCCTGGCCCATGCTCTCGATCAAGGCTGGATCAGCGATGAAGCGCGCCATCGCCGCCGTCAGCGCGTCGACATCGCGGGGGGGCACCAGCAGGCCGCTGACACCATGCTCGATCGCGTCGCGGCAGCCCGGGGTGTCGGTGGTGATCACCGCGCGCGCCATGGCCATCGCCTCCTGGATGCTCCGGGGCATGCCCTCCCGGTACCAGGTCGGCAGGACGAACACACTCGCCTGGGCCAGCCAGGGACGCACATCGGCGACATGCGCCCGCCATTCGATCACCCCCTCGGCATGCCAGGCGCGCAATCGCGCTTCGCCGACGCTGTCCGGGTTGAGATCGGGACTGCCCAGCAGCAGGAAACGCGCCGAGGGATGCTGTCGGCGCAAACACCGGGCCGCCTCCACGAACACTTCGACGCCCTTCTGGCGGAGCAGGCGCGCGACCAGGATGAAGCAAGGCGGTTCAAGCACGGCCGGCGCGGGCGCGAAATGGCTCAGATCGACGCCGATGCCGCCGAGCAGGATCGCCTTTTCCCGATCGACCATGCCGGCGTCGACAAACAACGCGACGTCATCGCGGTTCAGGAACAACACGCCGCGCGCCGACGCCAGCGCCAGCCGGTACAGCCGGGTCACCAGCGCGCGCAGCCATTTCCGCTTCAGGCCATCGGCGCCTTCGGCGAACACATAGCCCGCGCCCTCGACCATCGCGTACCGACGCGGAACCCCGGCGAAGCGGGCGGCGAGCGTGCCGTAAATGACCGGTTTGATGAAATACGCCAGCGTGCGGTCCGGATTCAGGCGGCGCAACAGCCTCGCCAGTCCGATCAGATCGCGCAGGTCGCGCAACGGGCGCAGGCCGGCGCGTTCCATCCGGAAATCCACCGGACGCGCCCCCAGTTCCGCCACCCGGGCACGGCTGTCGGCATCGAAATCGGGCGCGAGCGCGTAAACCACGTGCCCGGCCGCCACCCAGTCGCGGATCAGCGGCCCACGGAAATTGTGGAGCGAGAACGCCTGGGTCGTGATCAATCCGATTTTCATCTCGATCCGCACGCCATCACTTGCTCCCCCTCGTAACGCCAAGTGGCATGGCGGGCCGGCGCGAACCATGCACGCGGAGCGCAACCGTCACGGCAAACGAAAACGGCCCAGGCGATGAAGCCTGGGCCGTTGATTTCTGGCGCGCTCGGCAGGATTCGAACCCACGACCCCCTGGTTCGTAGCCAGGTACTCTATCCAACTGAGCTACGAGCGCGCAAAGAGCGGCGCATTATAAATGAACCGGTGCGGGTTGCAAGTCCCGGGGAACCGGTCAGACCGCTTCCCCGAAAACGTCGCGCCAAAGCGCCTTGACCGCGAGGATTTCCTGGCCGAGCCCGCCGTGTTCGGCGCGCGCGTGTTCGGCACCCTGCAACTTGAGGGCGTGCTGACGGCGGCGCAGTTCACGGTAGGCGTCGCCGGCGGCGCGGGCGATTTCGTCGGGAATCAGGCCGAGTTCACCGGCGCGCCGGAGCAGGGCGATGTTGCCGATGTTGGCGGTCATCTCCGGATGTTGGGCGGCATGCGCGAGCACCAGGTACTGGACGGCGAATTCGACGTCGACCAGGCCGCCGCGGTCGTGCTTGAGATCGAACAGGCCGCTCGGGTTGGGATGGCCGTCGAGCATCTTCTGGCGCATGACGAGGACGTCGGCGCGCAGTGTTTCGGGGTCGCGGGGTTGCGCCAGCACGGCGGCGCGGATGACCTCGAAACGTTCGCCGACGCGGCGGTCGCCACAGCAGAAGCGGGCACGGGTCAGGGCCTGATGTTCCCAGGTCCAGGCCTGACGGCGCTGGTAATCGTCGAACGCCTCGATACCGCTGACCAGCAAGCCGGCGGCGCCATCCGGACGCAGGCGCAAATCGGTTTCGTAGAGGATGCCGGCGGCGGTCGGCGTGCTCATCCAGGTGTTCAGACGCTTGCCCAGACGGGCGTAGATGTCCTGCGCGTCCGGGTGGTTGTCGTCGTGCAGAAAGACAATGTCGAGGTCGGAGGCGTAGCCGAGCTCGCGGCCGCCCAGCTTGCCGTAGGCGATCACCGCGAACGCCGGCGTCTCCCGGTGACGGCCGGACAGCGACGGCCAGACCAGGTCGAGCGTGGCGCCGAGCAGCAGGTCGGCCAGGTCGGAGAGGTGATCGGACAGTTTTTCCACGGTCCACAGCCCGGCCAGATCCTGGGCGAGCAGGCGGAAGGTTTCCGATTGCTTGAAATGGCGCAGTTCGTCCATCGAGCGCTCGACGTCGCCCTCGAAGCCGATCAGGCGCTGGCGCAGTTCCTCGCGCGCGCGCGGCCAGTCGGGCGGCGCCAGCAGCTGGCGACTGTCGAGCAGCCCGTCGAGCAGGTGCGGCTGGCGGACCAGATAGTGGGCGGCCCAGGGACTGGCGCTGAGCAGGCGCGCGAGCTGGCGCAGCGATTGCGGATATTCCTTGAGCAAGGCCAGATAGGGCGCGCGCCGGGCGATGGCTTCGAGCAGGTCAAGGATGCGCGTGAGCGTGTCGAGCGCGTTCGGGTAGCCGCCGGCGACCTGGATGAGCGGCGGCAGCAGGCCGTCGAGGGCGGCCTTGTTGCCAGCCGGCAGACTGGCGTAGCGGGCGCCGCCACGGAACGCGAGCAGGCGATCGAGCGCGGCGCTGGCGGTGTCGGCGTCACGGTAGCCGGCCAGCATCAGCCGTTCGCGGGCGTCGTCGGCGGGCAGGTCGCACAGGCCGGCCAGGACATGGCCGGTCTGATCCTCCTGGGGCGCGCCGAACACCTGTTCGAACTGGCCGGAGACCTTGCGCCGCAACGGATCGAGACGGGCGCGCAGGTCATGCCAGTCGGCGAACCCCATGGCCTCGGCGACGCGCCGGCGATCGTCGTCGCCAGCCGGCAGCATCTGGGTCTGGGCGTCGTCCAGGTATTGCAGGCGATGTTCCAGATTGCGCAGGAAGACATAGGCGGCCTCCAGCTCCTCGGCCTGTTGCTCGGGAATCAGGCCATAGGCGGCGAGCTGGTGCAGCAGGGTGCGGGTCGGACGCATGCGCAGGGAGATGTGCTGGCCACCGCGGATGAGCTGGAAGACCTGGGCGATGAACTCGATTTCGCGGATGCCACCGGGACCGAGCTTGATGTTGTCGGCCATGTCCTTGCGCGCCACCTCGCGGCGGATCTGGGCGTGCAGGTCGCGCATCGCGCCGAACGCCCCGAAATCCAGATACTTGCGGAAGACGAAGGGGACGCGCAGCTTTTCCAGCTCGGCGATCCGCGATTCGTCGCCGGTGAGCGCGCGGCCCTTGATCCAGGCATAGCGTTCCCATTCGCGCGCCTGGGCGTAGAAATACTCCTCCAGCATGGCGAAGCTGGACACCAGCGGTCCGGAATCCCCGTAGGGCCGCAGGCGCATGTCGACCCGGAACACGTAACCGTCGCCGGTGTTGTCGTCGAGCGCCTTGATCAGACGTTTGCCGAGCCGGGTGAAGAACTCGAAATTGCCGATCCGGCGCACCGGCCGTTCGGATTCGCCGGGCGCCAGCCCGGTTTCGCCCTCTTCCGGAAAGACGAAGATCAGGTCGATGTCGGACGAGGCGTTCAGCTCGCCGCCGCCCAGCTTGCCCATGCCGACCACGATCAGGCGTTGCGGCCGGCCGGCGGCGTCGAGCGGCTCGCCGTGGGCGGCGGCCAGTTCGCGATGGTGGAATTCCAGCGCCGCGCGCAGCGTTACTTCGGCCAGCGCGGTCAGCGTGCGGGTGACTTCGGCCAGATCGGCCAGACCATTCAGGTCTCGCGCCAGCACGCGCGCGAACACGCGCTCGCGCAGACGGCGCAGATGACGCTTGAGACCGTCGTCGTCGGCGATGCCGCTGGCCAGTTCGTCGAGCATCTCCTGGCGGGTCACCGGCTCGGCCAGCTTCTCGCGCAGCGCGTTGGCCAGTTCCGGGCGGGCCTGAAGGCGCGCGGCGAGCCAACGGCTGTAGGCGGCGGCGCGGGAAAGCATGTCCTGGACTGGCGGCAAACTCATGTTGCGGTGCAAAATGCCAAAAATCGGGAAGTGGCCTAATTTTGCCGCTTCCTTGGGGGAGGAAGCGATTCATTCTTCAATCCGACGTCTGAGGAGACGCACGACATGAGCACCAGCATCGAGTCCGTCCTGCACGAAAACCGTGTGTTCAACCCTTCACCGGAATTCGTGGCGCGGGCCACCATCTCCGGCATGGAAGCCTACCGGGCGCTGTGCGCCGAGGCCGAGGCCGACTATGAAGGCTTCTGGGCCAGACTGGCCCGTGAACATGTCGTCTGGCAACAGCCGTTCGAGACCGTGCTCGACCAATCCAACGCGCCGTTCTACAAATGGTTTCCGGACGGTCGCCTGAACGTCAGCCACAACTGTCTGGACAAGAACATCGAAGCCGGCCTGGGCGACAAGACCGCGATCATCTTCGAAGCCGACGATGGCAAGGTCACCCGGGTCAGCTACCGCGAACTGCTCGCCCGCGTCGCCCGCTTCGCCAACGCGCTCAAGAGCCTGGGCGTGAAGAAGGGCGACCGGGTCGTCATCTACCTGCCGATGTCGATCGAAGGCATCGTCGCCATGCAGGCCTGCGCGCGCATCGGCGCCACCCATTCCGTGGTGTTCGGTGGCTTCTCGGCGCAATCGCTGCGCGACCGCATCGAGGACGCCGGGGCCGTGCTCATCATCACCGCCGACGAGCAGTGCCGGGGCGGCCGAAACATGCCGCTGAAACCGGCGGTGGACGAGGCCCTCGGCCTGGGCGGTTGCGACACCATCCGCAACGTCGTCGTCTATCAGCGCACCGGCGGCGCCTGCGCCATGGCCGCCGGCCGCGACCTGTGGTGGCACGATCTGGTGGCCGACCAGCCGGAAATCTGCGAGCCGGAATGGGTGGAAGCGGAACATCCGCTGTTCCTGCTCTACACCTCCGGTTCCACCGGCAAGCCCAAGGGCGTCCAGCATTCCACCGGCGGCTACCTGCTGCACGCCATCCTGACCACCAAGTGGACCTTCGACCTGAAACCGGAAGACGTCTTCTGGTGCACCGCCGACATCGGCTGGGTCACCGGCCACACCTACATCACCTACGGACCGCTGGCCTGCGGCGCCACCGAGATCGTGTTCGAAGGCGTGCCCACCTTCCCGCACCCCGGCCGATTCTGGGAGATGATCCAGACCCACAAGGTCAACATCTTCTATACCGCGCCGACCGCGATCCGCTCGCTGATCAAGTTGTCCGAGGGCAACCCCGACCACCATCCGGACAAGTACGATCTGTCCAGCCTGCGCGTGCTCGGCACCGTCGGCGAGCCGATCAACCCGGAAGCCTGGATGTGGTACCACGACAAGATCGGCGGCGGCCGCTGCCCGATCGTCGACACCTGGTGGCAAACCGAGACCGGCGGCCACATGATCACGCCGCTGCCCGGCGTCACCCCCACCGTACCCGGTTCCTGCACGCTGCCGCTGCCCGGCATCATGGCCGAGATCGTCGACGAAGCCGGTCATGACGTGGAATGGGGCAAGGGCGGCTTCCTGGTCGTCAAGAAACCCTGGCCGTCGATGATCCGCACCATCTGGGGCGATCCGGAACGCTACAAGAAGTCCTACTTCCCCGAGGAACTGGGCGGCAAGCTGTATCTGGCCGGCGACGGTTCGGTGCGCGATCCGAAGACCGGCTACTTCACGATCATGGGCCGCATCGACGACGTCCTCAACGTCTCCGGCCATCGCCTCGGCACCATGGAAATCGAATCCGCCCTGGTCTCGCATCCGCTGGTCGCCGAAGCCGCCGTGGTCGGCAAGCCGCATGACGTCAAGGGCGAAGCCATCGTCGCCTATGTCGTGCTCAAGCGTGCCCGCCCGGTCGGCGACGAAGCCCGCCAGATCGTCAACGAGCTGCGCAACCACGTCGGCCATGAGATCGGCCCCATCGCCAAGCCGGACGAGATCCGGTTCGGCGACAACCTGCCCAAGACCCGCTCCGGCAAGATCATGCGCCGGCTGCTGCGCACCCTGGCCAAGGGTGAGGAGATCACCTCCGACGTTTCCACCCTGGAAAACCCGGCCATCCTCGACCAGCTCAAGGAAGTCGTGAAGTAAACCCGAGACGGTCCCTCGAAAAAGGCGGCCACGGCCGCTTTTTTCGTATCCGCGCCGCCGCCGCGCGCCAACCGCCCGGAATCCCCGGCCCGGCAGCCATTCCCTTCAGCCATTACAATCCGGCATGCCCGACCGCCAGCCACTCCCCCCTCCGTCCCCGATCGCCACCGAAGAGGACGCGGCCAACGCGCCGTCCTTCGATCGGCTCCCGCTGGCCGCCGCCATGCTCGAGAACCTGCGCCGGCTCGGCTATCTGACCATGACGCCGGTGCAGGCCGAGAGTCTGCCGCTGACCCTGGCCGGACATGATCTCATCGCCCAGGCCAAGACCGGCAGCGGCAAGACGGCGGCGTTCGCGCTGCCGCTGCTGACCAAGCTGAATCCGCGCCGGTTCGCGGTTCAGGCGCTGGTCCTGTGCCCGACCCGGGAGCTGGCCGATCAGGTCTGCCGGGAAATCCGCCGGCTGGCGCGGGCGGAGGACAACATCAAGATCCTGTCGCTGGTCGGCGGCAGCACCATGCGTCCACAGATGGCCAGCCTGGAACACGGCGCCCATATCGTGGTGGGCACGCCGGGCCGGATCATGGACCACCTTCAACGCGGCAGCCTGAACCTGGAATCGCTCCACACCCTGGTGTTCGACGAAGCCGACCGCATGCTCGACATGGGCTTCCTGAACGACATGGTGTTCGTGGCCCGGCAATGCCCCGGCAAGCGTCAGACCCTACTGTTTTCAGCGACCTTCCCCGATGGCGTCGAACAACTGGCCCGACAGTTCCTGCGCCAGCCCAGAACCGTGAAACTGCCGGAGCGGCACGAGGCCGACAAGATCCGCCAGCGCTTCTACGAAGTCAGCGGCGAGAACCGGCTGGAAGCGGTCGCCCGCCTGCTCGAACACTATCGCCCGGTCTCCACCCTGGCCTTCTGCAACACCCGCCGGCAATGCCGCGACCTCCTCAAGGTGCTGCGCGAGCGCGGTTTCCACGCCCTGGCGCTGCACGGCGAGATGGAACAGCGCGAGCGCGACCAGGTGCTGGTCCTGTTCGCCAATCGCAGCTGCTCGGTGCTGGTGGCGACCGACGTCGCCGCGCGCGGGCTCGACATCGCCGATCTGGAGGCGGTCATCAACGTCGACGTGACGCCCGACCCGGAAGTCCACGTCCACCGCATCGGCCGCACCGGCCGCGCCGACCGGAACGGCTGGGCGCTGAGCCTGGCCAGCGCCAACCAGCGACGACGGGTCGACGACATCGCCCGGGAGCTGGGCACCCAGGTGGAATGGCATGACCTCGCCGAACTGACGGCGGAGGCCGGCGGAACGGCGCGCCAGCCACTGTTGCCGCCAATGGCGACCTTGCAGATCCTGGGCGGCCGCAAGGACAAGCTCCGCCCCGGCGACGTGCTCGGCGCGCTCACCGGCGAAGCCGGCTTCAGCGCCGCTCAGGTCGGCAAGATCACCATCACGGAATTCCACACCTACGTGGCGGTGGCCCGCCAGGTCGCCGAGGCGGCCCGGCGACGCCTGTCCGAAGTCGGCATCAAGGGCAGAAGCGTCAAGGTCCGCATCCTGGAAATTCCCGACGAAACCCGCCCGGAGACGGCATCGCGCGCCAACGCCAGTCTCCGCCGCAAACCCAAACCCTGACCGGAACCCGATCGAGACACATCATGAAATGGCTGTTCAGAACCTTCTTCAAGACCCTCCGCCTGATTCTCGGACCGATCCTGTTGCTGCTCGAACGGCTATCCGTGGTCAAGGGCCTGACGCGATCGCCCGAAGCACAGGCCGAAGTCGATCGGCAATGCCGGGATCTGGCGCTCTACCAGTTCCGGACCTGTCCGTTCTGCATCAAGGTACGTCAGGAAATCCGCCGACTGTCGCTCAACATCGAACTGCGCGACGCCCAAGCCGACGACGTCCACAGGCAGGCGCTGATCGAGGGCGGCGGCCGCGCCATGGTGCCCTGCCTGCGCATCGCCGACGGTAACGGTGGCGCGCGCTGGATGTACGAATCCGGTGACATCATCGCCTACCTGCGCGAGCGGTTCGGGGCGTGACCGGCGCGCCGCCGTCGGCCTTCCCCGCCCTGTCCGCCGAGGACGTCGCCGCGCTGCCGATCCGGCGCTATGAAGGCGAAATCCACCTGCCGACCTCGGCGGCGGAACTCGAACGGGCCATGACCGAACTCCGCCGCGACACGGTGCTCGGCTTCGACACCGAAACCCGCCCGGCCTTCCGCAAGGGCGAACACTATCCGCCCAGCCTGGTCCAGATCGCCGGTTCCCGCGCGGTCCATCTGTTCCCGATCCAGCGTCTGGATTGCACCGCCGCGCTGGCCGAGCTGATCGATCATGCCGGCATCATCAAGGTCGGCGTGGCCCTGGCCCACGACCTGCGGGAACTGAACAGGGTCATGCCGATCGAGCCGGCGGGCATCGTCGACCTCGGCCGCGTCGCCCGTCGTCATGGCATCCGCCAGACCGGCCTGCGCAATCTGGCCGCCCGCTTCCTGGGGCTGCGCATCCCCAAGGGTCAGCGCACCACCAACTGGGCATCGCCGCGTCTGACGCCGGCCCAGCTCCGCTATGCCGCCACCGATGCATGGATCGCGCGCGAGCTCTACCGGCGCTTCGAGAGCGCTGGCTGGTTGACGCCCGCCGACGTCACCGCGCACAAAAAAATCATGGAGAAGGACGCCGGGCACCCTTGAAATAGGAACGGCCCATCCCTACCATTAGCACTCGCTGGAGGTGAGTGCTAATCGCGCGACGTTTATCGCTTGCCTCGCACCGACCCCATTTGTTCAAACATGGATTCCGTTAGGAGGAAAGCATGAAGATTCGCCCGTTGCACGACCGCGTCATCGTCAAGCGCATGGAAGAAGAGCGCAAGACCGCTTCCGGCATCGTCATCCCCGATACCGCCACCGAAAAGCCCGACCAAGGCGAGATCATCGCCGTCGGCGCCGGCAAGAAGGACGACAAGGGCAACCACATGGCCATGGACGTCAAGGTCGGCGACCGCGTCCTGTTCGGCAAGTATTCCGGCCAGACCGTGAAGGTCGAAGGCGAAGAGCTCCTCGTCATGCGCGAGGAAGACATCATGGGCGTGATCGAGCAGTAATCCCTCTCACCCCTTCGAAAACCGATTCAGGAGATACAAGCAATGGCAGCTAAAGACGTTCGTTTTGGTGATTCCGCCCGTGGCCGCATGGTCGCCGGCGTCAATGTCCTGGCCAACGCGGTCAAGGTCACCCTCGGCCCGAAAGGCCGCAACGTGGTGCTCGACCGCTCGTTCGGCGCCCCCACCGTGACCAAGGACGGCGTGTCCGTCGCCAAGGAAATCGAACTCAAGGACAAGTTCGAGAACATGGGCGCCCAGATGGTCAAGGAAGTCGCCTCCAAGACCTCCGACGTCGCCGGTGACGGCACCACCACCGCCACCGTGCTGGCCCAGTCCATCGTCAACGAAGGCATGAAGTTCGTCGCCGCCGGCATGAACCCGATGGACCTGAAGCGCGGCATCGACAAGGCCGTGGTCACCATCATCGAAGAGCTGAAGAAGATTTCCAAGCCCTGCACCACCAGCAAGGAAATCGCCCAGGTTGGTTCCATCTCCGCCAACTCCGACGCCTCCATCGGCGACATCATCGCCAGCGCCATGGACAAGGTCGGCAAGGAAGGCGTGATCACCGTCGAGGACGGCTCCGGTCTGGAGAACGAGCTGGACGTGGTGGAAGGCATGCAGTTCGACCGCGGCTACCTGTCCCCGTACTTCATCAACAACGCCGAGAAGCAACTGGCCGTGCTCGATGACCCGTTCATCCTGCTGCACGACAAGAAGATCTCCAACATCCGCGATCTGCTGCCGGTGCTGGAACAGGTCGCCAAGGCCGGAAAGCCGCTGCTGATCATCGCCGAGGACATCGAGGGCGAGGCGCTGGCCACCTTGGTGGTCAACAACATCCGCGGCATCCTGAAGACCGTGGCCGTGAAGGCCCCCGGCTTCGGCGACCGCCGCAAGGCGATGCTGGAGGACATGGCCATCCTGACCGGCGGCACCGTGATCGCCGAGGAAGTCGGCCTGTCCCTGGAAAAGGCCACGTTGCAGGATCTGGGCCGCGCCAAGCGCGTCGAGGTGGGCAAGGAAAATTCCACCATCATCGACGGCGCCGGTTCCGCCGACGCCATCAAGGCCCGCATCGTCCAGATCAACAAGCAGATCGAGGAAGCCACCTCCGACTACGACAAGGAAAAGCTGCAGGAACGCAAGGCCAAGCTGGCCGGCGGTGTTGCCGTCATCAAGGTCGGCGCCGCCACCGAAGTCGAGATGAAGGAGAAGAAGGCCCGCGTCGAGGATGCCCTGCACGCCACCCGCGCCGCCGTTGAAGAAGGCATCGTCGCCGGCGGTGGCGTCGCCCTGCTGCGCGCCCGTTCGGTGATCGACAACCTCAAGGGCGACAACCACGACCAGGACGCCGGCGTGAAGATCGTCCTGCGCGCCGTCGAGGAGCCGCTGCGCCAGATCGTCAACAACTGCGGCGAGGAAGCCTCCGTGGTGGTCAACAAGGTGCTGGAAGGCAAGGGCAACTATGGCTACAACGCCGCCATCGGCGAGTACGGCGACATGATGGAAATGGGCGTGCTCGACCCGACCAAGGTGACCCGCACCGCGCTGCAGAACGCCGCTTCGGTCGCCGCGCTGATGCTGACCACCGACTGCATGGTGGCCGATCTGCCGGAAGACAAGAAGGGTGGCGGCGCCCCCGACATGGGCATGGGTGGCGGCATGGGTGGCATGGGCGGCATGGATTTCTAAGTTCGCCCCGCCATTGGACCGGGCCACGGCCCGGTTCACAGGCATGCGACCCCGCTTCGGCGGGGTTTTTCATTTCCGCGCTGGCGCCGTCCGCCCGGACACGGCGGGTCGGCGAGGGGCATCACCGGTATAATCCGCGCGATTTTCCGGTAACCGACCATGACCGCCTTCGTTTCTCCCAAATCCCGCATCACCACGCTATTTGTCGAGGCCGCCCGCGCCGTCGCGCCTGACCACGACGTCGCCATCGACCTGGAACGTCCCAAGCAGGCCAGCCACGGCGATTTCGCCTGCAATGCCGCCATGCAGCTCGGCAAGGCGTTGCGCCGCAATCCCCGTGAAGTGGCGCAGGCCATGGTCGACGCGTTGCCGGCCTCGGAACTGGTCGAGAAAACCGAGATCGCCGGGCCGGGCTTCATCAACGTGTTTCTCAAGCCGGCCGCCTGGCAGGGCATCGCGACCCAGGTGCTAACCAGCGGCGACAGGTTCGGCGAAGTCGCGCTCGGCGGCAACGCGCGCATCCAGGTGGAATTCGTCTCCGCCAATCCGACCGGGCCGCTGCATGTCGGCCACGGCCGCGGCGCGGCCTTTGGCGCCAGTCTGGCGAACGTCCTGGCGATGGCCGGTTACCAGGTCCATCGCGAGTACTACGTCAACGATGCCGGTCGGCAGATGGATATCCTGGCGCTGTCGACCTGGCTGCGTTACCTGGCGTTGTGCGGCGAATTCGTGCCGTTCCCGGCTAATGCCTATCAGGGCGCCTACGTCGGCGCCATGGCCGACGGCATCTTCGCGCTGCACCAGGACCGCTATCGCCGCGCCGCCGCCGAGGTCGTCGCCGACGTGCCGGACGCGGCCACCGATCCGGAAGGTCATCTCGATGCCCTGATCGCCAACGCCCGCCGCCTCCTCGGTGCCGATTACGCCTACGTTCACGGCTACGCGCTGGAGGAACAGCTGGGCGACTGCCGCAACGATCTGACCGAGTTCGGCGTCACCTTCGACACCTGGTTTTCCGAAAAGACCCTGCACGAGTCCGGCCTTATCGACAAGGCCGTCGAGCAGTTGCGCAAGCATGGCCACGTCTACGAACAGGATGGCGCGCTCTGGTTCCGGTCGACCGCGTTCGGCGACGAGAAGGACCGCGTGGTCCGCCGCGAGAACGGCATCTACACCTACTTCGCCGCCGACATCGCTTACCACGTCAACAAGATCGAGCGCGGCTTCGACCGCCTGATCGACGTCTGGGGCGCCGACCATCACGGCTACATCCCGCGCGTCAAGGGCGCGCTCACCGCCGCCGGGCTCGATGCCGACCGGCTCACCGTGGCGCTGGTCCAGTTCGCCGTGCTCTACCGCAACGGTCAGAAAGCCTCGATGTCGACTCGCGCCGGCGAGTACGTGACCCTGCGCGACCTGCGCGCCGAAGTCGGCAACGACGCCGCGCGCTTCTTCTACGTGTTGCGCAAGTCCGACCAGCATCTCGATTTCGATCTCGATCTGGCCAAATCGCAAAGCAACGACAACCCGGTCTATTACATCCAGTACGCCCATGCCCGCATCGCCAGCGTGCTGGCGAGCTGGGGCGGCGTGGAATCGGATCTGCTCGATGCCGACACCGGCCGGCTCGCGCATCCGCAGGAACTCGCCCTGCTGCGCCGTCTCGCCGAGTTCCCGGAGGCGGTCGCCGGCGCCGCGCGCGATCTGGCGCCGCATGGCATCGCCTACTACCTCAAGGATCTCGCCGCCGATCTGCACGGCCTGTACGCCGCCTGCCAGTTCCTGGTCGACGACGAGGAGCTCCGGCTCGCCCGTCTGGCCCTGATCGCCGCCACCCGCCGCGTGCTCCAGCGCGGCCTGGCGCTGCTCGGCGTCGGCGCCCCGGACAAGATGTAAGGCATGGCGCGCGGCAGAGAAGCGCGCGCGGGGCGGCGCGAGGGCGGCGAAAGGAACGGTGGTCGGCGCGGCGGCATGGTCGTCGGTCTGCTGATCGGCCTGGTGGTCGGGCTGGTGGTCGCCGCCGTCGTCGCCTGGTACTTCAACAGCCGTTCCAGCGAAGCCTACAAGTCACGCGAGAACGCCGTCCGCGTCGATCCGCCGCCGGCCACGAAAGCGGAAACGCCGCCACCGCCAGCCAGAGTCGAAAAACCGGTTGAACGCGCCGCGCCCGAACCCGCCGTCACGCCACCGCCCTCCAAGCGCCCTGCCCCGTCGCCCGCCAAACCGGCCGAGCCGACCACCCGTCCCCGGGTCGATCTGACTTTCTACGACATCCTGCCCGGCGAAAAACCCGGCAAACCGGCGACGCCGCCCAAGCTGCCCGGCCCACCGCCGGGAAGCGATATCTGGTGGTTGCAGGTCGCCGCGCTCAAGAACCCGGCCGACGCCGACCGGCTGCGCGCGCGCCTGACCCTGCTCGGCCTCAAGGTCGTCACCCAGAAGGTGGAAAGCGGCGAACAGACGCTTTACCGGGTCCGGGTCGGCCCCTACCAGCGCGAGGATGACGCGCTCGGCGACCTCGACATCCTGGCGGAGAACGATTTCGAGCCGCGCCTGTTCAAAGAGCCGATCAAACCGGCCCCCTGAATCGACTTTCGGAGAAATCGATGAAAACCATGTGGATATCTCTGCTGATCGCGGCCAGCCTGCTGCTCGGGCCGGCCACTGGCCATGCGCTGGAAGCCGGCAAGGACTACGAACCGGTCTCGCCGCCCCAGCGCGCCAGCGTCAACCCCGGCCAGATCGAGGTGCTGGAGTTCTTCTGGTACCGCTGCCCGCATTGCTTCAGCCTGGAGCCCGGCCTCAACGAATGGGCAAGGAAGCAGCCGCGCGACGTCGTCGTCAAACGCGTCCCCGCCCTGCTCGGCCCGTCCTGGGCCCCGATGGCGCGCGCCTACTACGCGCTGGAAGCGCTCGGCCTGACGGAACAGTTGCACGGCGACGTCTTCAACGCCATCCATGTCCAGGGCATGGACCTCAACCCGCCCGACAGCTTTCTCGACTGGGCCGCGACCAAGGGCGTCGACCGCCAGAAACTGGCCGAGGCCTACAACAGCTTCGCCACCAACACCAAGGTCTTGCGCGCGCAACAACTCACGCGCGATTACAAGCTCAACGGCGTACCCGCCATCGCCATCCATGGCAAATACCTGACCAACGTGGCCCTGACCGGCAGCGAACCGGCCCTGTTCAAGACCGTCGACGCCCTGATCGATCTGGAAAGGAAAGGCAACCCGCGCGGCGGTCGATGACTCACGCGCCCGAGTGGTGAAATTGGTAGACACAAGGGACTTAAAATCCCTCGGCCGCAAGGCCGTACCGGTTCGACCCCGGTCTCGGGCACCAGGATGTTCGGTTGAAGGCGCGGCGCTTCAGCGCCCGCCGGCCGTTCGGCCGAGCGGCAGTTGCAGTACCTGGCCGTTGGTTTCGGCCGTGGTTTCCTGGGTTGGCGCCGGTGGCGTGGCCACGACCTCGCCGGCGAAATCCCCCATCGCGCGCAGCATCAGCAGTTTGCGGGCGGCCTCGGCATCGCCCTGCTGGACCAGGTTGGCCAGCCGGGTCAGATCCGCCTCCAGGATTTCCCAGTTCTGGGAAGGTTCGAACACCTTCATGACCTTCGGATGCGAGGTGCCCTCGACGTTGCCGCTGGCGATCAGCAGTTCCTCGTAGAGTTTCTCGCCGGGACGCAGGCCGGTGTAGACGATCTCGATGCCATCGTCGGGCGCCCTCGGGTCGCTGACGGCGCGGCCGGACAGGCGGATCATGTTGGCGGCCAGTTCGGCGATCTTGACCGGCGACCCCATGTCGAGCAGGAAGATTTCGCCGCCCTCGGCCAGGTTGCTGGCCTGGATGACCAGTTGCACCGCCTCGTGGATGGACATGAAGTAGCGGGTCACTTCCGGGTGGGTGACGGTGACCGGCCCGCCCTGCGCGATCTGTTCCTTGAACAGCGGGATCACCGAGCCGGAGGAGCCGAGCACGTTGCCGAAACGGACCGCACAGAAACGCTGCTGGCTGCCGGCCAGCCGGGCTTCCATGGCCAGCGACTGGATGATCAGCTCCGCCCAGCGCTTGGTGGCGCCCATGACATTGGTCGGCCGCACCGCCTTGTCGGTGGAGATGAACACGAAGATCTCGACGCCGCATTCATACGCGGTGCGCGCCAGCGCCAGGGTTCCGAGCACGTTGTTGCGGCAACCTTCCAGCACGTTGTTCTCGACGATCGGCACATGCTTGTAGGCGGCGGCGTGGTAGACGGTCTGGATGCCATGCTCGACCAGCAGCGCGGCGACGCGCTTGGCATCGCTGACCGTGCCCAGCCGGGCGACCACCTCGCAGTCGGCGACGTCCTTGAGCTTGCGCTCGATCTGGTAGAGCGCGAACTCGTTCTGTTCCAGCAGCACCAGCCGCTTGGGGTTGAGCGCGGTGATCTGGCGGCACAGCTCCGAACCGATCGAGCCACCGGCGCCAGTGACCAACACGTTGCGCCCGGTCACCGACTGGCCGAGCAACTTGACGTCGGGCGCCACGGCATCGCGGCCGAGCAGGTCGCCGATATCGACTTCCCGGATGCGGTTGACCAGGCTGCGGCCGGTGGCGATCTCGCTGACCTCCGGCAGGATGCGCACGTGGACCGCGTGCCGTTCCAGGAACTCGACGATCTCGCGCCGACGCGCGCTCGATACCGATGGCAACGCGACGATGACCTCGCGCAGCGCGAAATGCTCGATCAATTGCGGCAGTTGCCGGGGGGGATAGACGCGCAGGCCGTTGACGTCCTTGCCTTGCAGCAACTCGTCGTCGTCGAGAAAACCGGCCGGGAAGACATCCTTGCCTTCGCGCAGGGTCGCGACGATCTGCCGGCCGGCCTCGCCGGCGCCGTAGATCAGCGCCTGATGGCCGCGGTAACGGTGCTGGAGCGGCAGCCAGACCAGCCAGCGGGCGACGAAACGCACGCCGGCGACCAGCAGCATGCCGAACATCCAGTACAGCAGGACCACCGCCCTTGGCAGCACGTTCTGATGCGCGACCTCGGTCAGCAGGAAGGCGCCGGTCGCCCACAGCAACGCCGCGATGGTCATCGCGCGCAGGATGGTCCACAACACGTGTTCGCTGAGATAGCGGATCACCGCCCGGTACAGCCCCAGGCGGATGAAAATCGGGAAAGCGATCAGTGGCGCCGCCAGCATCAGCAGCCATTGCGTCTGGTTCGGCTGGAACGGCGCGCCATGCAACACCGAATAGGCCGCCCAGGCGGAAAACAGCAGCAGACCGAAATCGATCAGCGCCAGCACCATCTGTTTGGCGGGACGATCCAGCCCGGTCAGCCAGGAATGCGTCAGCTTCAACATGCGCGCGTGGGACTCACGAGAAATTTTCAGGTTATCGGATCGGCAACTATCAATCCGGCCCATCGGACCGGATGGTCAAGATTGCCACAATCAGCGGCGCATAAGCCAGCGCCACCAGCGCCCAGGCGAAATCCGGCCAATGCAGTGCGGCAAATGCGAGCGGCAGCAGATAGAGCAGATTGATCGACAGCGCCAGCATGGTCACCGGCCGATGCCCGTGCCAGCGCCGGGCCAGCCGCTGATAGGCATGGCTCCGATGCGCCTGGGTCCAGGCCTCGCCGCGCGCCATCCGGCGCAACAGGGTCAGGCTGGCATCGGCCACGAACAGCGCGCCCAGGATCAGCCAGACCGGAGCCGTAAGCCAGCTTTCGAGCATGGTCGCGAGCGCCACGCCGAACAGGACGAAACCCAGCCAGGTACTGCCAACGTCGCCCATGAAGATGCGCGCCGGCGGCCAGTTCCAGCCCAGAAACCCGACACAGGCAGCCGCGATCAACGGCAGCCAGCGCCAGACCGGATGCCCGGCCGCCTCCGGCGTCACCAGCGCGGCCAGCAGCGCGGCGGCCAACGCCATGAACAAGGCCTGAGCGCCGGCCAGTCCGTCGATGCCATCCATGAAGTTGAACAGGTTCAGCCACCAGACCCCGGCGAACCAGAACAGGCCAAACGCGGCAAGCCCGAACGCGGCGCCGACGTCGAGCCACCAGAGCGCGCCCAGACAGGCCAGAGTGTGGGCCAGCAGGCGCGGCGCGGCCGGCATCGGCCGGATGTCGTCCCACAAACCGAGGCCGGCGATCGCCAGGGACAAGCCGGCGATCGGCAACAACTGGATATCGGCGCGCGGATCGGACATGGCCAGCCAGACGGCGCCGGCGAGCCCGGCGACGACGATGCCCAGGCCGCCGCCATGCGGTGTCGGCTGGCTATGGGACGAACGGGCGTTGGGCGCGTGCACCAGGCCGAGCCGCCCGGCCCGGCCGACCAGCAGGCCGACGACGCCATAAGCCAGCAGCGCGACCAGAATCGGCGCCAGCCAGTGCGGTCCGTCAGCGGCCATGCCGGCTCCAGTACCAACGCGCGGTTTCCGCCAGCGCCGCGTCGAGTCCATGGGGTGGATGCCAGCCAAGGCCCTCGCGCAGACCGGCGGCATCGACTTCCAGCGACCGGGTCAGCCGGGCCACCGCCTCGGCCTGGCCGAACCAGTCGGCCAGCCTCCGCATCGCCCCGACCGGCAATGGAAACAAGCGCGCCGGCCGCCCCAGGGCCAGACCCAGCCGACGCACGAAATCGGGCAGGGCGATGGTGGTCGCGTCGGCCACCAGAAAAGGCCGACCGGCGGCGTCCGGATGCGCGAGCGTGGTGACCACGGCATCGGCCAGATTGTCGACGTACAGGAAACTGCGCCGGGTGTTCAGGCCGGCCAGCGGCAACGGCCAACCGCGCGCGACCCGGTCCATCAACCGGAAGAAATTGGCCTTGACTCCGGGACCATACACCAGCGGCGGACGCAGCACGGTCACTTCCAGGCCGACGCGCGCGGCCAGCCCGAACAGGCGCTGTTCGGCGGCCAGCTTGGAACAGGCGTAGGCCCCCACCGGCGCGGGCGGATCGTCATCGCGACAAGGCCGGTCATCACGCCCCTCACCCAGCACCTTGACCGTGCTGATGAAGACGAACCGACGGACGCCGGCCACCGCCGCCTGTTCGGCCAGGCGCTCGCTGGCGGCGACGTTGACCGCGTCGAAGGCCGCCGCCTCGGCCGCGCCAGCCGCCGACGGCAGATGCACCCGCGCCGCCAGATGCGCCACCGCCGCGCACCCCGCCAACGCGTCCGACCAGTCCCGGACCTCGGCCAGATCGCCCACTGCCACGCTGGAGTCGGCGCCGGCGACCGGCCGGCCGCTCCGGGTCGCCGCGCGCGCCCGCCAGCCCGCCGCGCGCGCGCGGGCGATCACCGCGCGACCGACGAAACCGTCGGCGCCGGTGACCAGCAGGATGCCCGCATCGGTCGGCGCGGACGACACGACATCACCGGACACGGCGAAACCCCGCCAACGTCCACGCTGGCGGATCGGTAAATCGACGCGGGCCAGCCGCGGGATTCGGTTTGAATTCGATGATCAAGATTCTGGACAACACATAAGGTATGGCGACGGAGCGACCCGGTGGACCGGCCCGAACGCGCGTCACGCCCCGGACATCGATGATCGCGCCGAAGGGAACGCCGAACCGAAGCGAATTTCGGCCCGCCGCCCCGGCCTGGCAACCCGCCGGGGACGAACTGCCGGTTTAGCCGGCGCAACGGCGGCGCGTCAATCTGGCGTGCGCGGCAACCACCAAGTACCCTGTAATCATCAGGATCACAAACGCGCATGCCGGCCATGCGTCTATCTCCGGCTTCGGAACCGAGCGCCATGCCCAACCCTGTTTTCACCATGCGCCAGCAAGACCCCACGCCACGCGCGCGTTCCGGTCTGGCCGGCCTGCTGCTCGCGCTCGCGCTGGTCATCCCCACCGCCCAAGCGGCGCCGCCGATCAGCGCCGAACTCCAGAAGCCCGGCGTCGCCGCCCAGTTGCGCGCGCTGCCGGTCAAGGCCCAGGCCAAGCTGCGCGCGGTCCCGCTCGACGATGCGCGCCAACCCAGCATCGATCTGAACCTGGAGAAATTCGACGTCTTCACCCCGGACGCGCGCGTTCACGTCCACGACAAGAACGGCGTCACCCTGGTCGCGCCGCCGCGCACCGCCTATTACCGGGGCGGCATCGACGGCAAGCCCGGATCGCGCGTGTTCTGGGCGGTTTCCGAAAACGGCGAAATGCGCGGGGTCATGCATGTCGACGGCGAAATCCACGTCCACAAATCGCAAGAGGGCGGCCCCGGCCGATCGGCGACCAGCAGAACGCGCAAGGTCGACCGGACCGCGGATTTCGCCGAACGGACCTTCCAGTGCGGCCAGAGCAGCCTGCCCGACGTCTCCCTGGACATTGGCCCGCGCGCCAGCGAACTGCGCCAGATCCTCTCGGAAACGCCACCACCAGCGCTGGCCGACACCACGCCCTACGTCGCCCACATCGCGGTGGAAACCGACTACGAGTTCTATCAGAAATTCAACAACACCAGCGCCGCCACCGAATACGCCGGCGACCTCATCGCCCATGCCGACGCGCTCTACAAGAACGAGATCAACGTCAACCTGCAAATCTCCAACCTCTACATCTACGCCACCTCGGCCGACCCCTGGACAGCCACCGCCAGCACCCTGGCCGCGCTCCAGGAACTGCGTAACTACTGGAACAGCAACCGGACCGGCATCGCGCGCACCGTCACCCACCTCATGAGCGGCAAGGCGCTGGGCGGCGGCATCGCCTATCTGGACGTGCTCTGCCACAGCCACGGCTACCCCACCAGCGGCTACGGCTACGGCGTCAGCGCCAGCCTGCAGGGCAACTTCGACCCGGACAACCCGCAGGTGGTCTGGGACACCAAGGTGGTCGCCCACGAACTCGGCCACAACTTCGGCAGCGAACACTCGCACTATTACGACGGCATCGGCGGCGTCACCCAGCCAGTCGACTGCTGCGCCAGCGACGCCAGCGACAGTTATTGCGGAAGCGGCCCGTTCAGCCTGCCCGGCCTCAACAGCCTCACCGGCGGCACCTCCGGCGCCGCCAACGGCACGATCATGAGCTATTGCCACCAACGCAGCGGCGGTTACGGCAACATCGCCTGGACCTTCGGACTCAACCACAACTACGGTATCGCCGCCTACCGCGTGCCCAACCGCATGCGCGCCGAGGTCGATGTCGCCGCCGCCAGCTACCCGACCTGCTTCTCGGCGCCGCTCGCCAGCGAATACCCGCTCGCGGTCAGCAAGGGCGGCGATGGCACCGGCCTGGTCAGCAGCAGCCCGGCCGGCATCCACTGCGGGCTGGACTGCGCGGAAACCTACGCGGCCGGCACCAACGTCACCCTCACCGCGACCGCCGACGGCGGCTCCCTGTTCGCCGGCTGGTCCGGCGCCTGCTCGGGCACCGCCAGCACCTGCGCGCTTGGCATGACCGCGTCGCGCAACGTCACCGCGCTGTTCAACAATGCCACCGACACCTTCCCCAGCGCCGGCAGCATGCCCGCCGGCTGGACCACCAACCCGCCCGGCTCCAACGCCCCCTGGACAGTCGCCACCGACAGCACGCACAGCGGCGCCTACAGCCTGAAATCCGGCGTCATCAGCCACAGCCAGCAATCGACGCTGACCCATACCGCCACCTTCAACAGCGGCACTGTCAGCTTCGCCCGCCGCGTCTCCAGCGAATCCGGCTGGGACTACCTGCGCTTCTACATCGACGGCGTGGAACAGGGTGCCTGGTCCGGCGAAGTCGGCTGGGCCGTGGTCAGCTACCCGATCAGCGCCGGCACGCACGAGCTCAAGTGGGAATACAAGAAGGATGACTCGGTCAGTTCGGGCAGCGACGCGGCGTGGATCGACAGCTACTCCGCGAGCTGCTCCGCGGCGAACGACATCAATCTGACCGATGCGAACATCAGCGCCACGAACTCAATCGAAGCATGCGACACGGTTACCCTGGGACCGAACCTGACCGTATCGCCAACCGGCAACCTCGGCGTCATCGCCGGCACGCGCGCCACCTTGCAAACTGGAACCCGCATCGAAGCGGGTGGAAAACTCTCCGTGAAAATCCGCTGACCGAACCGATCGAACAGCCATGATAGGGATACCGCGATGAACGACCAAACCCTGACTCATACCAAGCGCTCACGCGCGCATCTGGCCCTGTTTCTCTCCGCCCTCGCCCTCCTCGGCTCCGGCTCCGTGCTTGTTCAACAAGGCATGACGGCACTGCCAGGCCTTGTCATTGCCGGCGCCCAAGCCAGTGGACTGGAAGTCACGAGCACGGGAGTTGGCATCGGCACCGCCACGCCAGATAGGCAACTGCATTTGAAAGGCGACCTCGCCTCGTTCAGGATGGATCGTCCAAGCAATACCGCCGCGTTCATTCTGGTCCGAACCAACAGTTCCGGCGCGATACTGAAAACTTTCGTCGTCGGCGCCAATGCATCCGGCGTCAACAACGGCGAATTCATCATCAACGATCTCGGCACCGCGACCGGTGGCGCCGGCACCCGCCGTTTCACCATCGGCAACGACGGCACGGCAACGTTCACCGGCCAGGTGGTGGCCCCCTCCTACGCGCAAACCAGTTCGATCCGGTTCAAGGAGAACATCGCACCGATCGACGCCCCGGAAGACCTGATCAGCCGCATGCGCGGCGTGCGCTTCACCTGGAAAGACAGCGGAGAACCAGCGATCGGTTTCATCGCCGAGGAAATGCTGGAAGTCCTGCCGGAAGCGGTCATGCTGGATGCCGAAAGCGGCACCGCCAGCGCGGTCAACTACGCGGAAGTCATCCCGGTGCTGGTGGAAGCCCTGAAAGCGCAGTCAGACAAGCTGGAATCGCTACACGCGGAACTCACCGATCTGCGCGCGCGGGTCGATGCCCTTTCCGCGCGATAACCCCAGGATTATTCGGGCGAAGCTGGGAATAGCCGATCACGACGACCACTACGCCCGCCCCGAGACGGAATTGGGGCCGGGTTTCGTCGCCGACATCCTGACCGCCCACAGCAGAAAGCCCAGATCCCCCAGCACGGTCACCACCCTGCCCAACACCACCGCCTGAATCAGCTCGGGCGCGGCGACCCGTCCTTCCAGCAGCAGCAGCAGGACCAGTTCTCGCACCCCGACACCGGCCGGCGCGCCGGGTGTCAAAAGCCCGGCCAGCCAGGCAAGCACATAAGCCCCGATCAGTATGGGCAGTTCCGGCAAGGCAGGGACTTCACTGGCTTGGATCAGGCCAAGCAGGCCCGTGAACAACGTGCCGGAAACCGCCAGAAACACCAGGTACAAGCCGAAGCTCCTGGCCACCGGCGTGCCCAACCACTGCTTGAGCGCCAGGCCGGACAAACCCGCCACGACGACGAAGGGGAAGATACCGCCGCCCGGAATGACCGGCGAGGTGGGCAGGACCAGCAAACCGAACAAGGCGCCCGCGAACGCGATCAGCCCCAGCTCCCATACAGCCGATTTCGCCAACGGCCAGGATGCCACGCCAGCAGCCACTCCCATGGCCTGCCGTCCCGCGAGATGGAAGACATTGCCAGGAACATACTTGGCGATCTGCGAGATTCCATAAGCGCGGATTGCCCAGGGCTTCGTGACACCGCCGCCAAATCGTTCCAGGAGATGCCACCACGCCAGGGCCAGCAGAACATTCGACGCCCCATAGGTCACCGCCAGACTGGCGATCGCAACCCAGACGGCCCAACCGAAGGCAAACGCATCGAGTTCGGAACCGTACTCCCGCAGGCGCATGGTCACGAACCCGATGCCCAGAACGGCAAGCCCCCCACCCAGCCAATGCAAGCCGCGCTTGAGCGTCGGGGACATGGTTGGCGCTCAGGAACGCGGCCGGCACAGCAACATGGTCCAGGGCAACGGGCTCCGGACCGCCACCACCTGGAAATGCGCGGAGACCAGACGCAGGAAGCCGCGCTTCGACCAGTGCTGAACATGCCCAGGCGTATTCCCCAGGGAAGACCAATACTTGCCCCTGGCCATATTGAGCACATGCCAGAGCGGCTCGCGGGGTACGCTGACGATCAGATATTTCTCCGTCACCCTTTGCAAGGCCTGAAGTCCGACGACCGGATCCTCCAGATGCTCCAGCACCTCGCAACAAACGACCAGGTCCGCGCCATCGCGTCCGGCCTGCAACGTCTCGATACCGCGCACCTCGAACAAATCGGAGGACAGCCCCTGATCGGTGGCATTTTCCCGCGCGAGCTCGATGGCCTGACTGGAGAAATCGCTGCCCCGTGCCTTCATTCCCTGACTGGCCCAGCGCAAGACCCAATGTCCCTCGCCACAGCCAACCTCATGAATCGTGGTTGGCGCGGCCTGAGCGACCAGCTCGGACAAGGCCGACTCGAAACCGGCCATGATCCACCTGACCACCGGATTGCCTGACCCATACTTGTCATAGGCATTGCCGACCACGATGCCGTTTTCCCGGAGACCGCCGGATATCTTCATTCCACCACCTCAATCCCGTGCCACGCCATTCCGGGCTGGCGCGCCATCGCCACCGGAATCGGCCTGAAGCCGGCAACGCACGTCCTCAAGCAATTTCCGGTTCGCCGCCAGCAGGTCCGCGACAAAAGCGATCAGCAGGGTCTGGAAACCCATGCCCAACAACAACGCCGCCAGAATCAGGGACTGCACATGACCACCACCCTCGCCGATCAGAAATTTCCACAGGAAGCGCAAACCAATCAGGAAACCGATACCGAACAAGAGCAAACCAATGGTCGAGAAAAACCGGAACGGCCGATAAATGATGAATATCCGGACGATGGTAACGATGCTGCGACGGACATAGGACGGAATGCTTTTCACCAACCGGGATGGCCGCAGATCGGCGTTGACGCGTACCGGTACTGAGGTGATGGCCATGTTCTTCTGGCCTGCCTGGATGATGGTTTCCAGCGTGTAGGTGTAGTCGTTGAACACCACCAGACTTTGCGCGGCGGCTCGACTGATGGCCCGGAAACCACTCGGCGCGTCCGGAACATCCGTTCTGCTCGCGAAACGGACCACCCAACTACCCAGCCGTTGCAGCAGCTTCTTGGCTGGCGAGAAATGTTCGATGACTTCGATCGGCCTGGCGCCGATCACGATATCCGCCTGCCGGGCGAGCACCGGCGCCACCAACGCCGGAATGTCTCCGGCGTGGTACTGGTTGTCGGCATCGGTATTGACGATGACGTCCGCGCCCAGGCGCAGACATGCATCCAGGCCGGTCATGAAAGTCTTGGCCAACCCCTGATTCCGGGTATGACGGACGACATGGTCGACGCCATGGGCCTTCGCCACCCGGGCGGTGTCATCCACGCTGCCATCATCAATCACCAGCCACTCGACGGTGTCGAAACCCGGCACCTGACGGGGCAACTCAGCCAAGGCCACGGCCAGGGTTCCGGCTTCGTTGTAACAGGGGATTTGAATGATCAGTTTCATGATGCTCGCGCTTCTCAATCGGAACATGCATCGCCCGGCCGAGCGACACAGAATCTGCGCAAGGCGACCCCCAGCATCCGGGGATCCTCGGACATCCCGAGCTCCTTCGGCGATTGCGGCCGATCAATCACGATCTCGATCGGCAAACGGGTCTTGCCGGCCACCAGATCGTCAGGCAGGGCAACCCGGTCGACCGCGGGAGGCGCGCCATAGCGGTGTTCCAGCCGTTTGACCAACACTCCGGACACGTACAACGAAGCCGTCCGTACAGGTTGTTCCCTGGTCGTGAATCCCAGCCATTCGAATTCGAGATCGAGCGGCGCGACCGCCTTGTGTCCCAGGTTCACTTCGAAGCGCGCCCGGTCGGCCATCGTCCACGTTCCCCAATTCTCCGGCTGGGAAAACCCCTCCTTGCCGCGCAGCAGGCAATCGTTTCCACCAGTGGCGGCGTCCGTCGACCAATACAGGTTACGCCCGGGATCGAGAAAAGCCCGCGACCGCGCATTCCCGACAAGGCTTTTCAAGACATAGAAGTACCGGGACTCCCGGATATCGAATTCCGCGCTGTTCAGGGGGCCCGCGCGGAACGCCTGCTCGTGACCCCTAACGATTGCAAGATTCAACGGCCATGGCCTACCGACATCTTTCATCATATTGAATTTGGGCACGATGATGGTGTCCAGCTGACCAGAACCGACAAGCGCATGCAGATTGTCAGTCAGGCATTCCCCCCGCTCGGCGGCAATCAGCTCCACCGGCCAATGCGCGCGGGCGATGTCCATGTTCTTGTCCCCACCGACGTTATAGGCACGGACCCCCAGCATGGGGGCAGCGTAATTGACGAAGAAGTCATTGCCGGATGGCCAGAAATAGACGATTTCCCCGGGTTTCAGATACTTGCCCATCTCCAGGATCACATCGCGGGTCATCGTCTCCGCGTAGGCATGATATTTCCTTGCCCGATCGAT